>CADAOB010000013.1 GCA_902789445.1 uncultured Bacteroidia bacterium
ATCAGGACGATTATCAGCCAACCGTAACATTGAAGGGTGCTACTGATGGATTCGATGACATGAACGGTGCAGCAACAGCCAATAATGCGGTCGCATTGGCTTTAGCTAATGTTGAAGGCAATATCACCTCTGACACTGCTACAGCTACTATCACAGATACAAAGATCGAAGATGATGTTGATGCTGCCTTCACTAACACTCGCAAAGGCACAATCCCCACCGGCATTCTCCTTTCAGTTGCCGCACCTGCCGGAGTTGGCGCTGTTGTAGTAGAGAAGACTGACATCGCCTTCTTCCTTTTCAGACAAGACCTTCAGTGCCTCTTCCTGAAACATCTCCAACTGCTTGGTATCCTCAATCTCGCGTTGCTTTTGAATTCCGGGCATGACCGGCAGATAAGACAATGCGCCCATACCGGACTTGCCGATGATGGACAGCCGCTGCAGTGGATTGAGGTCTTTAAGCGTTGCGTTCTGGTTCCGAAGGATACGTTCCAGAAGGAACAAGCCGTAACCATCCGGGAGGCTGTCTTCAAAAACAGCAAAACAGCCATCGAGCCTGTCCTTGTCGGCAAACAGAAGGTCGCTTTGCAACGGTAATTCTGTCGGCGAAATGGAGAAGCCGCTGGCGAGCCAATCCTTGTCGTATTCGAACACGCAAACGCGCTTGGCCGGGTCGAACTGCAACTGTCCGACCTTCTGTTTTCGGAACAGGACTTGAATCTTTTGTATTTCTTTGATCATCGTCCGTTCTTTCTGTTTTGGTTACGAATGATGGTTTCCAATTCGGTGGCCGTCGTGTATTTGGTCCTTTCCATGACGGCACCCAGTTCGTCGAAGTAATCGAATTCGACAGCCAGCCGGCAAAAAGACTCCAGCGACAACTTTCCTGTCCGTTCAAATCGCTCGATGGTGGGCGCGGGAATGCCTGTCAGCTCGGAAAGCCTCCGCCTGCTATACCCTTTTTCCAGTCGTCTGGCTTTGCAGTTTCCGGCCAGACGCATCGCAAGCAGTTGCGGGTCTCGTGTGTAGTTATCTAGTCTATATTCCATAATATCATATAAAAACCATCGGCAATTGCGATTATTTTCATCTAATAATATGCAAATATAATCATAAATATCAAATTCTCCTTCAGAAATTGTCAACCATTTCTCATCCCAGTGGCTTTCCTGTCTCGGTTTTTGAGCAGGAATTTGCTATATTTGAGGAAAAGAAATGATATGACTATGAAAAGACTTCTTCTGATTACCCTGACGGTCATGGCCGTTTGTTGTTCTTGTTCCGAACGTGTACGGCCGAAGGCCGGGCACGTCATCTTTATCGGTGTGGACGGCGTGTCGACGCCCGCGTTCAAGGATCCCACGCTGCTTGCGCGGATGCCGAATGTCAAAATGATGATGGAGCAGGGGAGCTATACCCTGGGAAAACGCTCCGTGATGCCGTCGTCGTCGGCCATCAACTGGGCGACGATTTTCAACGGACTGCCGACCGAGCAACACGGCTACGGACACTGGAATTCTTCAAAACCGGAAATTCCGGCCGTACTTGACAACGGCCGCGGGATGCCGCCGACCCTCTATACGCTGCTTCGCGAGCAGCGTCCTGAGGCGGAATCCGGTTGCGTCTATAACTGGGACGGCATCGGCCCGCTGCTCGATACGGCGCTGCTCGATTACCACCTGTACGATCCGGGCTATCACAATCCGGACAACTATACGATGGAAAAATACACGCAGGAGCGGGCCGTGAAGTATATCCTCGAAAAGAAACCGGCCTTCTTCACCTTTTATATCGGAGATGTTGACGAAGTCGGCCATCGGGCCGGTTGGGATACGCCGGAATATTACGACTGCCTCGAGGAAACAGACCGGATGGTCGGCATCATCATGCAGGCGGCCCGGGATGCCGGTATTTTCGACGATACGATCTTTGTCTATTCGTCCGATCACGGCGGATCGGATAAAGGACACGGGCAACTTCAGATGCTTCACCTCGAAACACCTTTCATCCTGTATGGAAAGAACATCCGCAAAGGCCACGTCCTGGACTATCCGATGATGCAATATGACTTGCCGGCCACCCTTGCGTATGCGCTCGGCCTGCAGATTCCGAAGGAATGGCGCGGCCGTCCGATGACGGAAATGTTCAAATAAAGCAAAGGATATGACTCGGATCAGATTCTTCCTTTTCGTTGCTGCCGTGCTCGCAGTGACGGCCTGCACCAAGTATCAGGTCTCCGGTATTCTGGAGGGCGGGGCGGAACAGTTGGCCGTAGTCCATCTCGGAAGCGGCGGCTTTGAGCGTATCGATACGCTCGACTGCCTGGCGGGCGCCTTTGCTTTTGACGTCGATTATGACGAGCCGGTTTCGATCATCCTGACGGACCTGGCCCGGCAGGGCCTCCAGACCGGGAAATGCGTTCGCCTGATGACCGTTCCGGGAGAACACGCCGTTGTATCGGGCTCGTTCGACAACTACACGATTACGGGTTCGCAGTTCTATCAAGACCAGGCGGCGTACGAGCAAATGACGGAATCCCTTGGCAATGACCGGAACCGGAGAGCGGAAGCGGCGCTTTCGTTCGTGCGCGAGCATCCCGCCTCCCTTTTTTCGGCAACCCTGATCGGGGATTGCGGCAGCCAGGCCGGGACGGCGCTGGAACTGCTCGATGCAAACGTGAAGGACGGCGTCATGCGGCCCCTGATTGCCCGCCAGCTGAAAGTCTTGGAAGCCAATCAGAACCGTGAAACGGCCAGCGCCCGCATCTATCCCGGTGCGGAAGCCCCGGACTTCGCATTGCCGACGCCGGAAGGCGGATCCCTGTCCCGCTCTTCGCTTCAAGACGGAAAATATCTTCTGCTTGATTTCTGGGGCAGCTGGTGCCACAACTGCATCGAGGGCCTGCCCCGGATGCAACAGCTCTATGCCCGCCATCGCGACCGCCTCGAAATCCTCGGCATCGATTGTGATGAAAGCGGGTCACAGTGGCGATCCGCACTGGTCCGCTACGACATGCCCTGGAAGCACGTCATCAATGACGGCGCGGTGGATGTCTCTGCGCTCTATGGCGTCGGCGGGTATCCCACGAAAATCCTCATCGACCCCGAAGGCCGGATTCTCAAGCTCTTCGTTGGCGAGGGCCAGCAACTCTACAACTATCTCGACGGGCTCTTCCGCTAAAGCTCCCGCAGCGAGACGGCGAAGCCGCCGGAGCGGGCCATGTGGACGTCGATGACCGTATCGGCATCCACGGTCCTTTTCGTGATGGTGTAGGCCTGCGGATTTGTCTCATAGTCGGCGTCGGGGGCGTCGGCGTAGAGGGTCGCCTCGTATTTCAGGCCCGGCTGCAGGAAGTCGAGTTTGACGGACACGTCGCGGGCCTGCTCGCCGCAGATGCCGCCGACATACCACACGTCATGCGGCTTGCCGTCCTTATAGACGAAGTCATATACGCTGGAATGGCCGCTGAGCCGGCCGGAATTGAGGGTCGCATATTTCGGATGACGCGCCGTGACGATGTATTCGCCCGGTTCGGCTTCCAGGTAGAGGCTCTTGTCCCAGTCCACGGCCACGTCTTTGATGAACTGGAAGGCATCCATGAAGCGGGCATAGTTCTCCGGCAGGTCGGCCGCCATCTGCAACGGACTGTAGAAGGTCACGTAGAGGCCCAGCTGGTTGCAGATTGTGTGGCGCATCCTGCCGGTTTTGCCGGGTGCCGTGACGGACATGTCCTGCTCGAAGATGCCGGGCGTGAAATCCATCGGGCCGCCCTGCAGGCGGGTGAAGGGGAGGATGGCCGTGTGACCCGGATTGATGTCGGCCATGAATTCGTTGCCCATCGCACTCTCGTTGCCGATCATGTTGGGCCAGGTGCGGCACAGGCCGGTCGGCCGTACGGCTTCGTGGCCGTTGACCATGATGTGGTGCCGGGCCGCTTCCACGACGGCGCGGTGATAGTGGTTGATCAGCGGCTGGCTGTAGTGATGCTCGCCGTAGGGGATGATGTTGCCCACGTAGCCGCTCTTGACGGCGTCGTAGCCGTACTGGTTCATCAGCGTATAAGCCTGTTCCATCCAGCGCTCATAATTGACCGTGGAAGAGGAAGTCTCATGGTGCATGATCAGCCGGATGCCCTTCTGGTGGGCATAGGCGTTCAGGCCGGGCAGGTCGAAATCAGGGTAGGGCGTCAGGAAATCGAAGACAAAATCTTTCTGGGCGCCGAACCAGTCTTCCCAGCCTTCATTCCAGCCCTCGATCAGCAGGGCGTCGAATCCATTTTCCGCCGCAAAATCGATGTATCGGCGTACATTCTCGTTGTTGGCACCGTGGTGTCCGTGCGGCTTGGCCTTCGCATAATCGGTCACGCCGAGCTGGACCGACGGGAAGTCGGCGGTATAGGACCAGTGCGTCTTGCCGGTGATCATCTCCCACCACACGCCCATATACTTGACCGGATGGATCCAGCTTGTATCCTCCAGTACGCAGGGGTCGTTGAGGTTGAGGATCAGGCGCGAAGCCAGCACGGCGGTAGCGCTCGGGCAGACCTGCACCGTGCGCCAGGGGCTTACGCAGGGGGCCTGCAGCCGTCCCTTGACGCCTTCCGCATCGGGCGTCAGGTGAATGCGCAGCGTGCGGTTGTCTTCTCCCAGCACCAGGTTGGCCGTCGGATAATCGAGTACGCGGGCTTCGTGGATATTCAGGTACAGTCCGCTGTCGGTCTTCAGCTGCAGGGCGGTCTGGACTGCGCGGGGCGAAATGGCGGTCTGCGAGGCGTTGTAGGGCCGGGGCGCCGCGTTGATGCGGGGGATTTCCGACAGGCGGGAACGGGTGTAATTGTATTCCTGCGTGTCGTAGTCGCCGCTGATCCACCAGGCGGTATGGTCGCCGGCCAGGGCGAATTCCGTCAGTTCTTCTTCTACCTTGAAATAGGTCAGGGCGTTTTCCATCGGGAACTCGTAGCGGAAGCCCAGGCCGTCGTCGTAGAGGCGGAAACGCAGGTGCATCACCGCGCCGTTCTCCTGACGGAGCTTGACGAGCATCTCGTTGTAGTGGTTACGGATACTGCGCTCTTCGCCCCAGACGGGCTCCCAGGTCTCGTCGAGCGAGTTGAACGCCGAATCGGTCAGGGTGAATCCGTCTTCCAGGCCGTCCCGTCCCAGCAGTGTGTAGCCCAGGCGGGAGGGGAGCACGACCGCTTCACCGGCCCGCGAAAGGCTGTATTGCGGTACGCCGTCAACCACGGCGAAACGGAGTTCGACTTGCGTGTCCGGGCTGCGGAGCACAAGGGCGTCGGCGGGCAGCTGCGGGGCCTTCGGGCTACAGGCGCCCAGCAGAAGGATCGCTGCAAAGATCAGGCAGTGAAACGCTTTCATAAAGATTGGATGGTTTTGGCCAGGTCTGCGATGACCTGGACATAATCGGTCGAGTGAATGGGAAATATCAGGTCGGCGGCTGCCTCGTAGAGCGGCCGTCGTGCGTCGTAGAGTGCACGGATCTGGTTGGCGGATTTGTCGCGGACCAGCGGCCGGTCGCTGTTGTCGATCTCCGAAAGAATGATGTCGAAGGCGGTATCGAGCCAGAGGATCCGGGCGCCCGCGCTGCGGATCCGGCGCAGATTCTCCTCCCGGAGAATCGTGCCGCCGCCCAGGGCGAGCACCGTGTCGCGCTGCGTCTGCAGGACTTCTTCAAGCAGGTCGGATTCGATCTGGCGGAAGGCCGCCTCACCCCGGCTGTCGAAGAGCCGGGCGGGTGAACCGTAGCGGCTGGCAATGGCTTCGTCCAGGTCAATGAAATCCCGGCCGAGCTGCGCTGCCGCCGCCCGCCCGAACGTCGTCTTCCCGCTCGCCATGAATCCTGTCAGCGCAACGATCATCAGAACAGCGTGGGCTCGTCGGGGTTGGACCAGTTGGGCTCGTCGGGTTCATCGACGCCCAGGCTCGGCGTTGCGGCTTGCGTGTCTTGCTCGGCCGCTGACTTGACCAGCGGTTCGACGAAGCGGACGTCCTTGACATCCATCCACGAGACCTTCTTGCCCTTGGCCCGGAAGCTCTTCTTGCCGATGTATTCCTCCACGTCGATCCGCTCCGGCTCTTTTCCGGCATTCTTTCCCTTGAAGCTGACTTCCAGCTGGGGCCAGCGGTCCTCGCTCAGTTCCAGCAACCGAGAACCCTTGCCTTCCGCGATGAAACTCACGGCGATGCCGCTGTTGGGCTCGAAACTGAAGCGCTTGATGTAGAAGGCCTTGGCGGGACCGTCGTAGTAGAGTGCCGAGAAGGTCTTCTCGGGATCGAATTTTTCCACCCGCATGATGTCGCCCTGGAAATGCGTGCTCAGGTCGAAGCCGGTGGTGTAGTAGGTTCCGTCCTTGCACAGGACCAGGATCAGGTCGCCGTCGGTGAATTCTCCCAGATAGAGGCCGCGCCCCGCGTCGTTGAGGCGGTAGATGTCCTCGTCGAGCCAGATCTGCTTGCCGGCCAGGGTGGATACGCCCTTCGACTTGAGCGTGATGCGGTGGATCTGGTTCTTGCTGGTGACTACGTTGCCCCGCGAAGCCCGCCCCTTGATGGCCAGGTCGGCGAAATTGTATTCGTCCACCAGTTTCTTGAGTTTCGGCCGCGGCCGGTACTGGATCCGGAGCACTTCCGCCTCCCCGTTGCTGTTGGCCGTGAACCAGAGGACCGTCGCGCCGGGCGTGCCCAGGGTCAGGTCGTATTCCTTGTCACGCGTGATGCCGGTGATGGCGAAGCGCTTGGCGTAATAGACGCCGCCCGCTTTTCCGTCGCGGTAAACCACGTTGTAAACCGTCCGCTCGTCCTTGCGGTTGAAGACGGCGGCGTGGATGATGTCTTTCCCGATGAAGGCCTTGTCCTTGACTTTGGTCACCAGGTATTTGCCGTTCTTCATGAAGACCACGATCTCGGCGATGTCCGAGCAGTCGCAGATGTACTCCGCACCGTCGATCTTCTTGGGATCAGTGCCCACGAAGCCGTCGGCCTTGTTGGCGTAGAGCTTGGCGTTGAGGGTGATGACTTTCTCGGCCTGGATGTTTTCGAAGGTGGTCACTTCGGTCTTGCGCGGGAAGCGGGCCCCGTACTTGCGCTTGAGCTGCTGGAAGTAGCGGATGGTGAATTCGGTTAGATGCTCGAGATTGTTCTTCACTTCCTCGATGTCGGCCTCGATGCCGCGGATCTTCTCTTCGGCCGCCTTGATGTCGAAGCGCGAGATCTTGCGCACGGGTTTCTCCACCAGCTTGGCGATGTCTTCAGGCGTGATGGGGCGGCGCAGCAGATGCTGGTATTTGTCCATTTCCCGCTTCACATCCTGCAGCTGCTCTTCCCACGAGGCTGCGTCGTTCTCGAGGATGCGGTACACCTTCTGCTCGAAGAAGATCTTCTCGAGGCTGGACCAGTGCCAGTCGCCCTCCAGCTCGTCGAGGAGGATCTGCAGTTCCTGCTGGAAAAGGTCTTTCGTGTGGAAGGCATTGTAGCGCAGGATCTCGTCCACGCCCATGAAATGGGGCTTGCGGTCCATGATCACGCAGGCGTTGGGGGAGAGCGCCACTTCGCAGTTGGTGAAGGCGTACAGGGCGTCGATGGTCTTGTCGGGCGATACGTCGTTCTGCAGCGTGATGTTGATCTCCACGCCGCTGCTGGACATGTCATCGACTTTCTTGATCTTGATCTTGCCCTTGTCGTTGGCCTTGATGATCGAGTCGATCAGGCTCTCGGTGGTCTGTCCGTAGGGTATCTCGGTGATGGAGAGCGTGCGTTTGTCGGTCTTGACGATGCGGGCGCGGATCTTGACTTTGCCCCCGCGCAGGCCGTTGTTGTAGCGCGAGCAGTCGATCAGGCCGCCGGTCGGGAAATCGGGATACAGTTCGAACGGTTTCCCGCGCAGGGCGTCGATGCAGGCGTCGAGGAGTTCGTTGAAATTGTGCGGCAGGATCTTGACCGCCAGGCCCACGGCGATGCCTTCCGTGCCCTGCGCCAGCAGGAGCGGGAATTTCATCGGCAGGACCACGGGCTCCTGGTTCGTTCCGTCGTACGACGGAACCCATTCCGTAATCTTCTTGTTGAAAGCGACTTCGAGGGCGAATTTGCTCAGCCGGGCCTCGATGTAACGGGAAGCGGCAGCTGCATCACCGGTGAAGATGTTGCCCCAGTTACCCTGCGTGTCGATCAGGTACTCTTTCTGGCCCAGGCCCACCAGGGCGTCCTTGATCGAGGCGTCGCCGTGCGGATGGTATTTCATCGTGTCGCCCACGATGCCGGCTACCTTGTGGTAGTGGCCGTCCTCCACTTTCTGCATTGCGTGGAGGATGCGGCGCTGCACCGGCTTGAGACCGTCCTCGATGTGCGGGACGGCGCGGTCCAGGATCACATAGGAGGCGTAGTCGAGGAACCAGTCCCGGTACATGCCGGACAGTTTGTATTTGTTCTCGCCCTCGGCCACCAGGCGGTCGAATTTGCCCTGGGCCGGGTCGACGGCATCCTCGTCCACAGTCTGGTCCACCTCTTCCTCTTCTTCGGGGAGGTCTTCGCTTCTTTCGTCCAGTTCGTCCAGCTCGTCGTCGTCTTTCATCGTCTTGGAAGTCTTTTAGTCTTGAATATAACCGAATTTGCGCAGCATCTTCTTGTTCTCGCGCCAGTCGGGTTCCACTTTCACGAAAACCTGCAGGAAGACTTTCTTCTGGAAGAAGTCTTCCATCTCCAGGCGCGCCTGGGTGGCCACCCGCTTGAGGGCGCTGCCGCCGCGTCCGATGATGATGCCTTTCTGGGAGTCGCGCATCACGTTGATCACGGCTCCGATGTCATATCGCTCATCCCCCTCCTTGAAGCGTTCGATGACCACTTCGGTGCAGTAGGGGATTTCCTTGTCGTAATTCTCGAGGATCTTCTCCCGGATGATTTCCGAGGCGAAAAAGCGCATGCTCTTGTCGGTGAACTGCTCCTTGTCGAACCAGGGCGGACAGACCGGCAGTTTGCCGATGATGGTCTGGAGAATGCCTTCCAGGTTGAAGCGTTCCTTGGCGGAGACGGGGAAGATCTCGGCTTTCGGCACGAGCTGCTGCCATTCCTCGATGAGTTTCAGCACGGTGGGCTGGTCGCTCAGGTCGATCTTGTTGAGGACGATGAGCACCGGGCATTCCAGCCGCTGCAGTTTCTCGATATACTCTTCGTTCTTGTCTTTCTTCTCCACCACGTCGGTGACGTAGAGGATCACGTCGGCGTCGCCGATGGCCACGTCCACGAAATCGAGCATGCTCTGCTGAAGGGCGTAGCTGGGCTTGAGGATGCCGGGTGTGTCGGAGAAGACGATCTGCCAGTCGTCGCCATTGAGGATGCCCATGATGCGGTGGCGGGTGGTCTGGGCCTTGGCCGTCACGATCGAAAGGTTCTCGCCTACAAGGGCGTTCATCAGCGTGGATTTGCCCACGTTCGGGTTGCCGATGATGTTGACGAATCCCGAACGGTGCTGCTTGGGCGTGGCTTTTTGCTCTTCCATTATTCGAAAGCCCCCATTTTCAGCAGTCCGATCTCTTTTTCGTCGAGGAAACGCCAGGCGCCGCGGCGCAGGTTCTTCTTGGTCAGGCCGGCGAAGTACACACGGTCCAGTTTCTTGACCTTGTAGCCCAGGTGCTCGAAGATGCGGCGTACGATGCGGTTGCGGCCGGAGTGGATCTCCAGGCCAATCGTGGCCTTGTCGCCGTCAACATAGGAGAGGGCGTCGGCGGCAATCGGGCCGTCTTCCAGTTCGATGCCCGAAAGGATCTGGTCGAAATCTTCTTTCTTGAGGTTCTTGTCGAGGGTGGCCTGGTAGATCTTGCGGATCTCGTGTTTGGGGTGGGTGAGTTTCTCGGTCAGCTCGCCGTCGTTGGTGAACAGCAGGACGCCCGTGGTGGCTTTGTCAAGCCGTCCGACGGGGAACACGCGCTCCGGGCAGAGGCTCTTGGAAATGAGGTCCATCACCGTGCGCTCGGCATGGGGATCGGCCATCGTGGTGACGAAATCCTTGGGCTTGTTCATCACCAGATAGACTTTCTTTTCGCCTTTGATGCGGGTTCCGTTGAAGCGGACGTCGTCTTTGGCCGGGTCGATCTTGGCGCCCAGTTCGGTGACTTTCACGCCGTTGACTGTCACGACGCCGGTCTCGATGTAGGTGTCGGCCTCCCGGCGGGAGCAGATGCCGGAATTGGCGATGAATTTATTGAGACGGACCAGGCCGTTTTCTTCGGCCGCCGCCTGCTTCTTGGTCGCCTGCTTCCGGGGCCGCTCGCTGAAATCTTTTTTCGGACGGCCGCCATAGTCTTTCTGCGGCCGTTCGCCGTAGCTTTTCGTCCGGTAGGGGCGTTTTTCGCTTTGCTCGTCTTTCCCGTAACGGCGGCGGGGCGCCGGACGGTCTTCGCTCTCCGGCCTGCCGTAGCTGCGGCGCGGCCTCGGGCTCTCGTCCTGCTTGTCGTAGGTCCGGCGGGGTTTGGGACTGTCTTCCTGCTTGTTATAGGTCCGGCGGGGTTTGGGGCTGTCTTCGCTCTTGCCGTAGCTGCGGCGGGTTTTCGGCCGGTCCGGACGATTCTCATCGGTTGATCGGCGGCCGTATGGTCTGCGGGGTTTGTTTTCCATAGTAATTGTCTGTGTACAATAAGTGCATATTATCCCGCAAATTTAGTTTAAACTGCGAAAATTTCCTACTTTTTATTTCAATGCCATCTGCTTTGAAATAAAGATGAATCCGGGTTCTTCCATAGGGTACACCTGCTTGTTGTAGTCTCCCATTGTCTTCATACAAGACAGTTTTCTTGACAAAACTGTCGATGGCTGCCAGAAATGGCAGCAACTCATCGTCCCAGACAAAATGGTCCATTGTCAGAAATTGTTCGCATTCAATCGTCCGCCCGGTACTGTCAACCAGGATATATATTTCATTGTATGCTTTTTTTTGAATCAGAGTGTTCAATACAGCTGCTGGTAAAAGTGTTTCCACTTGCCTCCGTATTTCATCGTCATTGTTTACAAGGAACAGCGTTTCTTCTGGGTCCCAAATTGAAAACAAGGCTTGCTCCGGTCCATCCTCCTTTCGGTCGGGTTCCCATTTCAACGCACGGTTCCACATCAATGTATCTTCCCGGTTCCTGAAGCGGATTCCGGTTTTTTCCTTCTGGAACGGATTGTGGATGGTGTCAACAATGAAAACTTGCTGATCGACACAAACTTCCGTGGGGAACGGATCCACCTTCTCGGCTGGAGGTAATAAACAAATGGACAGTTTTGCGAAAAGGTTTATATATAGAAACAAAACGTTCATAATTTAGTAGCAATCAAAAAGATTGGATAGATTAATCATCTCATCGAACAAGTTGCTGCAAGTTAGCATTTTTTTGCTATATTTGAAAGTCAAATCTTTAACTGGAGGATCTGTGATGAGAGATGAAATCCGTTTCGCCCTTGATTCTTTGCTTGTCAACCGTCGCCGGATGGTGTTGACGGTGGCGATCATTGCCGTTGGTGTGGCCTCGCTGGTCGGCATCCAGACGGCCGTTTCCATTCTGGCCGACGAGGTGGCCGGCAGCCTGGGCCGGGCCGGCGCCGGCCTTTTCACGCTGCAGGCCCAAAAAGAGGCTCCGCCCATCAGCTACCGCCAGGCCAAGTCATTCTGCGAGATGNNNNAAGCAGGCCCAGCTTCGCAGCGGCGGCGTGACGACGGACCCCGTTGTCCGCGTGCTGGCCTGTGACGAAAACTACCTGGCATGTCAGGACTTGCGACTGGCGGCAGGAAGGGGCTTTACACAGCAGGAGGTAGAAGAGCGCCTGCCGGTGGCGCTGCTGGGGGACAATGTCCGCAAGAAGCTTTTCGAAAATGAAAACGGACTGGGAGAAATGGTCTCCTGTGGAAACGGCCGTTACCGTGTGGTCGGTGTGCTGGCCCGTGAGGGGGCCCTGTATGGGTCCAGTCTGGATGCTTCCATGCTGGTCCCCATCGATGCCTCAGCAGCCGATTGTCGGATAAGCGTGCGCGTACCGGAAACGGGCTCTCTTTCCGCTGCCGTAGCGGAGGCTGGCGCACAGCTGGCTGCCGTAAGGCGGTTGCCGCCGGGCAGCGAGCCTGATTTCGAAATCGCAAAAGCCGAAGGCGCTGAGGCGACGCTCGCTTCGCTGCGCTCGAAACTGTCGCTGCTGGCGCTGGCCATCGGTCTGGTAACGATGCTGGGGGCTTCCGTCGGCCTGATGAACAGTCTGCTGGTCTCGGTCAAGCAGCGTACCCAGGAAATCGGAACGCGCCGGGCCCTGGGGGCCCGGGCGCGTTCCATTTCCCGGCAATTCTTGCTGGAGTCGGTCGTGATCGGCCAGATGGGCAACGCATCCGGCGTGCTGCTCGGCCTGCTCTTCGGCGGCCTGACGGCACTGGCGCTCGGGGGCCGTTTTTCCGTTCCCTGGCCCTGGCTCGGCGCCGCCACACTCCTGTCGCTGGCTGTCAGCCTGGCCGCCGGGGTCCTCCCGGCCCGCCGCGCCGCCCGCCTCAATCCCGTCGAGGCCCTGCGCAGCCTCTAATTACCTACCACTTCTCGTAGTGGATGCGTTCGGGTTTCCATTTGTCCTTCGGCTGCTCGTCACCGGCGGGATAGCCGACGGCTACGGCGCAGTAGGGAAGGATCGGGTCGGGGATCCCGAGTTCGCGCTTCATCGACGCATATCGGTCGCTGTACGGATAACCGGCCGTCCAGACGGCGCCCAGACCGAGCGATTCGGCCGCCAGCAGGAAATTCTCCGTGCAGGCACCCAGGTCGTCACGCCAGGTTCCGCTGGGACGGGTGACCGGTTCGCCATCGGGATTGTTGCGGGGCGGACGGGTGACGGTCGTGTCGGCGCAGAAGACAACCACGGCCGCGGCCGAGTTGAAAATGCGCATATTGAAATTGTTCTCGAACACCTTTTCGTACTGCGATTTGTCGGTCAGCACGACGAAGTGCCAGGGCTGGATGTTCGAACCCGTGGGCGCAGCCATCGCAGCCTTGAGCATCGTTTCCATATACTCGGTCGGGATCGGCTGGTCGGTGAAACTGCGCACGCTTTTACGGCTCATGATGGTGCGGATGGTCTCGTTGTCCACGCCGGCGGACGGCGCCGCAGCCTCCTTCTTTCCACAGGAGGACACGAGGAGGGCAGACAAAACGGCTGCACTCAGTAAAAGAATTCTTTTCATAGGTTAATATCGGGTTTAAATGACTTCGAAAGTGCCGGACGGAGCCCAGCCCTGGCGGCCGTCGGCGATGGAGATCTTCGCCCAGTCGCCCACGTTGTCGAGCAGGCGGACTTTCGTGCCTTCGTGGAGCACGAAGACCGTGTTGCCACCGTCGGCCGGCGAACTCTTGACCGAGCAGACCGGAGCGGTGACGATGGCGCTGTCCTGCCGGGTCACCGCCCGTTTCTGCTGCAGGGAGAAGATGAAGGTGAAGACGGCCAGCAGGAAAACCACGCAGGCTACGATGAACGATACCCGTCGCAGGGCCAGCGAGGCGCTGTTGCGGAAAAGCGTCAGCAGGATGCCGACCACCAGCAGCAGGCCCAGCGTGATCCAGGCCCAGCTGTCGGCGCTGAAAGACTGCCGCAGATGCCGGAACCAGGAGACCAGGATGAAGTCGGGCACGCTGTCGATCTTGTCGAGCGTCAGCTGCCGTACGATTTCCAGGTTGTGCGCCGCATCATCGTGTGACGGGTCGAGTTTGAGCGCCCGCTCATAGTAGAGGATGGCGTGTGCCTTGTCGTCCAGTTTGAAGTAGGTATTGCCGATGTTGTAGTACAGGTCGGCGCTCTGCAGGTTTTCGCCTTCGATCATCTGGTAGAAATTGAGGGCGTTCTGCCACTGGCCGGCGGCGAAGGCTTCTCCCGCTTTCTGCCAGAGGCCGGCCACGTCGTCCTGCGCCTGGACCGGCAGGGTGCTCAGGCCCAGGCCGAGCAGCAGCGCGACGAGCGCTGCGCCGGCGGCCGGCCGCCGGCCGGCTTTGGCCTTGTTGAGCTGGCTTTCAATCTCGGAGATGGCTTCGATGGCTTCGTTGTATTCGTTCTCCATCTGCGTCTGGCCGCTGTCCGGCGCATAGCGGGCGTATTCGCATTTGTCGATCAGGGCTGTCAGCCGGTCGATGCTCTCATCGCGCACACCCCGCTCCCGGAGTTTTTCACCGATGGTTTCCTTCGACAGGTCGGCCGCGGGAATCAGCAGCTTGTCGGACACGTAGCCGGTGAGGGCCTTGTGAAGTTCCTCGTAATAGGCGCCGCCCAGGTTCTTGTGGAGATAATCTTCGGCCTGCCGGAGCCTTGCCCGTGCCATCTTGTTTGCACGGCGGTTCTTGGACCCTGCCACGTCGGCGCGCCGGGCCTGCGAGAACTTCAGCAGACGATTGACGATGAAGAGGATGATGGCAAGCGTGATCATAAGCAGATAAAAGAGGGGAGAGCCCGCGAAGAAAGCTCCTTTTTTCTTGAGTTGGCCGTCGCCCAGGGCAATGTAGCGGATGTCTTCGCTCAGGCTGCGGACACCCTGCCGGTTCGTCCCCGGCATCACGACACCGCCGCCCGCGATCTCTTCACCTTTCTCGACAGTCACGGGGATGTCGCCGGTTGAGGTGGTGACATATTTGCCGTGGGCGTTGTCGTAATAGGTGTATTCGATCGACGGAATTGTGAAGTCCCCGTGGCTGCGCGGGATGAAGGGGAATTCGAAGGTCTTCGAACCGCTGGTTCCGCTGGCCGACGTCTTGTCGGTGCTCTTGAGGTCATAGACCTCGAAATCCGGCGGGAAGTTCACCTTCGGGGCTTCGAGCATGGAAAGGTTTCCGTTGCCCGAGATGGTGACAATCAGCGAGGCGGCCTCGTTCGACTTGATGCCGTCCTTGCTCAGCTTGGCGCTGATCTTGAAATCGCCAACGCCCCCGGCGAAGGAGGCCGGAGCGCCGGCGGGCAGGTCGCGGACCTTGACCTGGATCGTCGGCGTGCTGATCCGTTTGCGGAGGGTCTGGTACTGGTCGAAGAAGTCGTCGAAGATCGACAGCGGGCTGCCGGAGGAGGTACGGACCCGGACCTGGCAGACCATTTCAGCCGGGTCGATGGTCAGCGTCCCGCTCTGCTGGGGAATCAGGACGTACTGCCTCAGGAGTGCGGAATTGTAGATGACCCCGTTCACGTTTTCCCGGTTGAACTCCAGATTGCTGACCGAGACGGTCTCCTTGCTCCAGAATCCGTTGAAGGTAGGGAATTTGATATCTTCGAAACCGGCGATGTCGGCGCGGGTGTAGATCTTGAGTGTGGCCGTGATGGGTTCGCCCTTGACGACATTCGTCTTGTTGAGCGTCAGGCGGAGGAAGAGATCCTGGCCCGAAACGGTGCCGGTGACGGAAGGGTCGCTGCTGCGTGGCTGCGTCTGGCCCTGCTGCTGTCCCTGGGCATCCTGCTGCTGCGTTGCGCCGCTTTGCTGTTGGCTCTGCGGCTGGCTGGCGACGACTTCGATCTGCAGCGTGGACGAGGAGACGCTCTGCTTGTCCACCGTCGCCGTCGCGGCCGCGATGGTGAACGTGCCGGTCTGCTTGGGCTGCAGCAGATAGGTGACGGTCTCCTGATGCGAGGAAGTGCGCTTGCCGTTGACGATGTTCGTGCTGGACATCGAACCGCGTTGCGGGCCCCAGACCACCTCGAAATCGTCGGTGCCGGGCCATGCGAAATCGCTCATCCGGGCATCGGCCGTAAAGACGATGCGGAAGGTCTCATCAAGCGAAACCACGCGGGGACCTTCCAGTTTGAGGGTTTGAGCAGCACCCGTCAGGGCGCTGAGCATGAGCAGCAAAGTGAGGATGCGTTTCATAGCGTACTACCAATTTTTCTCCTTCTGTTTCGATTTCAGACGGGCGGCCTTCTCTTTCTTGACCTTGTCCTGGGTATCTTTTTCCTGGGCCTGGATGGCCTGCAGCATCTGCTGGGCGGCCTGCGGCGTTATCCGGGGCTGCTGCCCCTGCTGCTGGTTCTGCTGCTGATCCTGATTCTGGTCCTGCTGCTGCTGATCCTGGTTCTGGTCCTGATTCTGATCTTTGTTCTGGTCGTCGGTCTGATTCTGGTCTTTGTTCTGATCCTGGTTCTGATCTTTATTCTGGTCCTGGTTTTGATCCTGGTTCTGGTTCTGATCCTGGTTCTGGGCGTTGTTCCCGCCGCCGTTCTGCTGTTCGTTTTCGAGCATCTTCTGGGCGTAGGCCAGGTTTTCCTTGGTTTCCATGTCACCGGGATTGCGCCGCAGGGCGTTCTTGTAGGCATCGATGGCGCCTTGCCAGTTGCGCTGTTTCAAGAGGGAATTGCCCATGTTGTGGAAGGCGTCCGCCCCGTATTTCCCCTTCGCGAGCGAATCGATGGCGGCTTTGTAATAACGGTCGGCTTCGCCGAAGTTTTCCTGCCGGAAATAGGTGTTTCCCAGATTGTAGTCGGCCGCCACGGAAGTTGAGTCGGCCACCAGGGCTTTCTTGTAATTGATCTCGGCCTGCTGCCACGCCTCCTTGCGGAAGTCGCGGTTGCCGCGGCGGACGCTTTTCCGCTCTCCCTGCGCGAAGCAGGCGGAAGCGGCCAGCAGCAGCAACAGTCCGGTGCAAAGATATCGTTTCATATTCATCGCTTGAACAGGTGCCGCCGTGCCTTCGTGTCGGAAACCAGCAGTTCCAGGATCAGGAAGAAGAGCGCGATGGCAAAGAAATACATGAATTGTTCGTCGAAATCCTCGAAAACCACGGAGTTGAACTGCTCCTTATCGAGGGTCCGGATGTCGTCGATGATGGGATTCAGCCCGAATTCGGCTGCGCCGGCCCGGACATATTTGCCGTTCCCGGCCCCGGCGATTTCCTGAAGGATCTCTTCGTTGAGGCGGGTGACCACGATTTCGCCGGAGGCGTCTTTCAACAGGCTGCCGTTTTTGGGAATCGGTTTGCCCTGCGGGGAACCTACGCCGATGCAGTAGATGCGGATGCCCTGTTCGGCAATGGCCCGGGCCGCCTCGATGGCTTCACCCTCATGGTCTTCACCGTCGCTGATCAGGATGATGGCGCGCGAGCGTTCGCTCTGCGTGCTGAAACTGCGGGCCGAGGCCATCAGGGCCTCCGAAAGGGCTGTTCCCTGAATGGGAACACTCTCCGTGTCGATGCTTTTCAGGAAGACTTTGGCCGAAACATAGTCGGCGGTGATGGGCAATTGGACGAAGGCTTCGCCGGCGAAGACCACCAGGCCGATGCGGTCGCCCTGCAGTTTGTCCACCAGACGGGAGATGGCCAGCTTGGAGCGTTCGAGCCGGTTGGGCGAGTAATCTTCGGCCAGCATGGAATTGGAGACGTCCAGGGCGACCATCACCTCCACGCCCTGGCTCTGGTGTTCCTTGAGCCGGGCCCCGAGCTGCGGACGGGCCAGGCCGATCACGAAGAAGAACCAGGCGGCGGCCAGCAGGCTGATCTTGAGCCAGCCCTTGCCCGTGGAGGCGTCGGGCATCAGTTGGGACACGAGCTCCGGACTGCCGAATCGCGCCAGGCGTTTGCGGCGGGCGCGCAGGTAGAGCGCGTAAGCCACGAACAGCAGCGGTACGATCAGCAGGAGCAGCAGATATTGACTTTGTGCCAGATAGACCATTAGGGAATCCTCCTCAAGATTACGAAGCGCAGCAGCAGCTCTGCGAGCAGGGCCAGCAGCGCGATCAGCGCAAAGCGCATGAACAGTTCCGAATAGACGGGGAAGCTGTCCACCGTGGTGCGGGTCTTCTCCATCTGGTTGATTTCGGAATAGATTTCCATCAGTTTGGTGTTGTTGGTTGCCCGGAAGTACTTGCCGCCGGTCTCGGTGGCGATCTGCTTGAGCAGGTCTTCGTCGATTTCAACCTTCACGTTCTGGATCTGGACGCCCCAGGGGGTCATGAACGGGTAGGGGGCTTCGCCCATGGCGCCCACGCCGATGGTATAGACGCGGATGTCATAGGTCTTGGCGATTTCAGCCGCCATCAGGGGCGCGACCTCGCCGCTGTTGTTCATACCGTCGGTCAGCAGGATCACCACCTTGCTCTTGGCGTCGGAATCCTTGAGCCGGGCCACGGCGGTCGCCAGGCCGTTGCCGATGGCCGTCCCGTCGTCGATCAGGCCGGTTTCGATCTCTTTCATCAGGTTGATCAGGGTGGCGCGGTCAGTGGTCAGCGGGGCCTGCGTGTAGCTTTCCCCGGCGAAGACCACGATGCCCATCCGGTCGGCCGGACGGCTGGCAATGAATTCCATGGCGATGTCCTTGGCGGCGCCGATGCGGTCGGGCTTGAAGTCGCGGGCCAGCATCGAGGTGGAGACGTCCATCGTCAGGACGATGTCGATGCCTTCGGTATCCACTTTTTCGAAATTCTGCGACGAGCGGGGCCGGGCGATGGCCACGATGATGGCTGCCAGGGCGACCATGCGCAGGATGAAGGGCAGGTGCCGGGCCGCGGTGGCCAGCCGGCCGCTGCCGCCGTCCCACTGTTCGGCGTCGGGAACCGTCAGTGACGCTTCCTTGCCGCGCAGGCACCGCCACAGATAGAGGGCGGTCAGCGGAATGAGCAGGAGCTCCAGCCAGAGCAGATGCGGGTATTCAAAAAACATAGGCTACTGGTCCTCCTCCTTTTCGATCTCTTTCATATAGGTCTCGTTCACGAAACGGATGGCCGTCGGGATGGCGTTCTCGTTTTCCTGGTCCGAAGCCGTATGCTTGGCGAATTTCACGAAATCGGCCGTGGTGAACAGATCTTTGAGTTTCTCCTTCAGTTCCGGTTCGATATCCTTGTCCTGCAGGTCGCGGAACATCTCGGCGGAGGTCTGTTCGAGCGCAGCCACGTCGAAGCGGTCGGCGATGTACTGGCGCAGTGCGTCGGTCACCTGGGTGTAGAACTGTTTCTGCTTGCCGGCCTGCCAGAGTTTCTGCGCACGGGTCTTTTCGAGGCTGCGGAGCGCCACGATGTGCGGCGGGTCCTTGACGACGGGTTTCCCGAAGAAATCGCGGTTCTGGCGGCGCAGGCGGATCCAGCGTACCAGCAGCCAGATCAGGGCCACCACCAGCAGCGCGAGCCCGACCCAGGGGATCACCTCCCGGAAAGTGACCGGGTAGCGGATCTGTCCCTTGATGTCGTGGGGCTGGAACGTTGCGGTATCGATGGGAATCGTATTGACGGCCAGCCGCGGTCCGGTGTATTCCAGGGTGTCGATGCTGCCGTCGGCGCGGGCCATCAGCACGTAGAGCGGCGGCAGGACGTAGCTGCCGCTGTCGAAGCTCGTCAGGATGATGCGACCGCGCAGGCTGAGGGTGCCTTTTTTGTCCGAGAGCGTGTCGAGCGCCATTTCGCCGAGCGCCTCCACGCCGGGGACGGGTTCTGCGCCCGGCTTGCTGATGCTGACCGCTTCGCCCGGGGCGAGTTGGAAATCGAGGGTCCACTCGACCTGGTCGCCGATCAGGATGGAATCGCGGCTGATGCGGCTTCGCAGCGCCCCGTCGTCTTGTGCCCGGCATAGCGGGGCGGCGAGGGCAAGCAGCAGCACGGGCAGAAGGTACTTCTTCATATCAGGCTCTGTTTTTGAAGAATGCGATCATTTTCTTTACGTAGTCCTCGCCCGTTCCGATGCTGACCGTGTCGATGCGGTAGCGCCGCAGGGTGGCGAGGGTATTGTCGAAGGCTTCGCGGCTCCAGGTCTCGTAGTTGCGGCGGACCGTGGCGGCCGAGGTGTTGATCCAGCGGCCGCGGCCGGTCTCGGCGTCGCGGATGTGGACCAGGCCTACGTTGGGCAGCGTCCGCTCGCGCGGGTCATACACGTTGATGACCGAGATGTCGTGGCGGCCCGCCGCGATCTTCAGGGCGTCCTCGTAGCGGGGATGCCGCGTTCCGTCAGGAACCGGAGCGCGGCGCCGATGTCGGTCCCGCGGTCTTCCGGCTCAAATTCCACCAGTTCGCGGATGATGCGCAGCAGATGGCTGCGGCCTTTCTTGGGCGGAATGAATTTCTCGACCTTGCTGCTGAAGAAGAGGGCCCCCACCTTGTCGTTGTTGATCGAGGCGGAGAAGGAGAGCACGGCGGCGATTTCCGTCACCAGGTCTTTCTTCGTCTGGCTGGTGGTGCCGAACAGCCGCGAGCCGCTCACATCGACCAGCAGCATCACGGTCAGTTCGCGTTCCTCCTCGAAGATCTTGACGTAGGGCGCGCGCAGACGGGCGGTGACGTTCCAGTCCATGTTGCGGACGTCGTCGCCGTACTGGTACTCGCGGACCTCGCTGAAGGCCATGCCCCGTCCCTTGAACGCGGAATGGTACTCGCCGGCGAAGACCTGGTGCGAGAGCGCCTTGGTCTTGATCTCGATCTTGCGGACCTTCTTTAGTAAATCGTTTTCCATTAAGGTACTTCTACGGCGTTGAGGACGTCGGTGATGATTTCTTCGGAGGTGATGTTCTCGGCTTCGGCCTCGTAGGTCAGGCCGATGCGGTGGCGCAGCACGTCGTAGCAGACGGCGCGTACGTCTTCGGGAATCACGTAGCCGCGGCGTTTGATGAACGCATAGGCCTTGGCGGCCATCGCCAGCGAGATGCTGGCACGCGGCGATCCGCCGAACGAAATCATATCCTTCAGCTTGCCCAGGCCGTATTCTTCCGGCTGGCGCGTCGCGAAGACGATGTCCACGATGTAGCACTCGATTTTCTCGTCCATATAGACGTCGCGCACCACTTCGCGGGCCCGGAGGATGTCCTCCGGCTTGAGCTGCGTGTTCGGGCGCGGGAATTCACCCTGGTTGTTCATCCGGATGATCAGCTTTTCTTCCTCTTTCTTGGGATAGGTGACCTTGACCTTCAGCATGAAACGGTCCACCTGCGCCTCGGGCAGGGGATAGGTGCCTTCCTGCTCGATGGGGTTCTGCGTCGCCATCACCAGGAAAGGTTCCGGAAGCTTGAAGGTGGTCTCGCCGATGGTCACCTGACGCTCCTGCATCGCTTCGAGCAGGGCGGACTGCACTTTGGCCGGGCTGCGGTTGATTTCATCGGCCAGGACGAAATTGGCGAAGACCGGGCCTTTCTTGATCTGGAACTGCTCGCTCTTCTGGCTGTAGATCATCGTGCCGATCAAGTCGGCCGGCAGCAGGTCCGGCGTAAACTGAATGCGGTTGAAACGGGCGTCTACGATCTGGGCGAGCGTGTTGATGGCCAGCGTCTTGGCCAGGCCCGGCATACCTTCGAGGAGAATGTGCCCATTGGCGAGCAGGCCGATCAGCAGATTGTCCACGAGCTGTTTCTGTCCGACGATCACCTTGCCCATCTCCATCTGGATGATATCGACGAAGGCACTTTCGCGCTCGATCCGTTCGTTTAACGCTTTAATGTTGACACTATCCATTTTTAATATGTTTTTTGTATTTTTGTTGCCTGTAACAATCTTGCAAATGTAATAAAAATATGCGGCTCTTCGTCCAGCTTTCCTATGACGGTTCCCCTTTCTGCGGATGGCAGTTCCAGCCGAACGTGCCCTCCGTCCAGCAAGAGGTGGAGCGGGCGCTTTCGATTGCATTCGGGGAGCCTGTCACCGTAGTGGGGGCAGGGCGGACCGATACGGGCGTCAATGCGCGGCATTACATTGCCCATTTCGACGTTACCGCCTGGCCGCTTGAAGAGTCCGCCCGCATACTTCGCAAAATAAATGCCATTCTGCCGCCCGCCATTGTGGCAGAAGCCTTTTACCGGGTGGCCGACGAGGCGCATGCGCGTTTCGACGCCGTGAGCCGCACCTACCGCTATTTTATCCATACCGTCAAGGATCCTTTCGCCCGCCATTCCTGCCGCCTGTGGTTCACGCCCGACGTTGCGGCGATGAACCGCGCTGCCGAACCGATGCTGGGACGGCACGACTTTTCGAGTTTCGAAAAGACCGGCGGGGCCAACAAGACCTCCCTTTGCACCGTCACCGAAGCCCGCTGGGAAGCCCTTGATTCCGAGCACTTCGTCTTCACCATTACCGCCGACCGCTTCCTGCGCAACATGGTCCGCGCCACGGTCGGCACGCTTTTGGAAGTGGGAAGGGGGCGGCGCGCGCCCGAGTGGGTAGGCGAGGTCCTGGCGGCGCGCAACCGTTCGGAGGCGGGCCAGTCCGTCATCGGGGAAGCGCTTTTCCTGGAAGAGATCCGCTACCCGTATCCGTTGCAAACAATTTAAAATGATCAATACTATGCTTTTCCCTTTCCTTCAAACCGCCGTTGACGCCGTCGAGGCGGTCCCCGTCCAGGAAGAACTCTCTTTCTCACTGATCAGCATGGCTGCCAAAGGCGGCTGGCTGATGCTGGTCCTGCTGGCGCTCTCCATCGTGGCTATCTACATTTTCGGCAAGAAATGGTGGGCCATCCGCCAGGCGGGCAAGATTGACAAGAATTTCATCAAGGATGTGGACAATTACCTGGCGGAAGGCAAGGTCCGCTCGGCCCGCGCCCTGTGCCGCCGCAGCGACACCCCGATCGCCCGCATGATCGAGAAGGGTGTCGAGCGTATCGACAAACCCCTGGCCGACATCCGGATCGCAGTGGAAAACGTGGCCAATGTCGAGGTGGCCAAACTTGAGAAGGGCCTGCCCGTCCTGGCGACCATCGCCGGCGGCGCCCCGATGATCGGTTTCCTCGGCACGGTGATGGGTATGGTCCAGGCTTTCTTCAATATGGCCCAGGCCGGCAACAACATCGACATCACCCTGCTCTCCGGCGGTATCTACACGGCGATGATCACCACCGTCGGCGGTCTGATCGTGGGTATTCTCGCCTACTTCGGCTACAACTTCCTCACGGCCCAGGTCTCGAGCCTGGTCGCCAAGATGGAAGCCTCTTCCATTGAATTCCTCGACGCGGCCCAGGCCCGCAAAGAATCCAAAAACGAGGCGTAGCCATGGCGATCAAACGGACCACGAAGGTTGACTCGTCTTTCTCGATGTCGTCGATGACCGACATCGTGTTCCTGCTGCTGATCTTCTTCCTCGTCACTTCGACCCTGGTCAACCCCAACGCCCTGAAGCTCCTGCTTCCCAAGAGCACCGGCCAGGTGGCCGCCAAGGCCACGGTCAGCGTGTCGATCAAGCATTACCCGGCCGAGAACCGCGTCACCTATCATATCAACGGAAATCAGAAACCGGTAGCCTTCAGCGAGATTGAACCGGCCATCCGCGACCTGCTCCAGTTCGAGGACGACCCGACCTTCTCGATCTATGCCGACGAGACCGTTCCGGTCAAGGAGGTCGTTGCGCTGATGAACATTGCCAAGCGCAACCACTACAAAGTCATCATGGCGACATCGCCGGAATAATCACTGGGGAACTTACGCAATGAATCGGTCCAACTGGGTGGGAATCGGCTTGACGGTGGTGTTTCACGCACTGCTGCTGACGCTCTGCTTTTCGTCCGGGCTGAAGTATCTCTATCCGCCGCCGCAGGAACAGGCTTTCCTGATGGAATTCCCGGACGACGAGCCGCTTCCGCAGCAGATGGAGGTCGGAAACGAGCCCCGCAGCGAGACGCCCGACCCGGACCGCGAGGTCCAGTTGGTCAAACGCTCGGAGTCGCCCGTCCAGGGCACCAAGGCCAATGAGGCGCCGGAATCCACCGTCGGGGAAGACGGGGACGTGGAAGTTCCCGAGCCCAAGCGGGAAATCGACCGCCGGGCGCTTTTCCCTTCGGCCGCCAACAACAAGAAAGACACCCTTGCGCAGCAGACCTCGTCGCAGCCGTCGCCCCGCTTCGACGAAGGGCACGCCAGCGGCAACACCATGACCGGCTCCTCCGACGGCGAACCCTCCGCCCGGCTTGCCGGTCGCAGTGTCGTGGGCTCGCTCCAGCTCCCTTCCTATGGCGTCCAGAAGGCCGGCCGCGTCGTGGTCCGGATCCAGGTGGACCGCGAAGGCAACGTCACCGACGCCATCCCCGGCATTGAAGGCACGACCGTGCAGGACCGCTCCCTCTGGGCCGCCGCCAAGAAAGCCGCCCTCACCGTCCACTTCAACGCCAACCCCAACGCCCCCCTCTCCCAGGAAGGCACCATCACCTACGTCTTCAAGCTGCAGTAGCGCCCATCCGCCGGCCCATTTTCCGTCAGGCCGGCCGGGAATCTTCTTCGAGGGCCTTCAATCGAGCAAAATTGTCTTTTTCTGAGATCAAGGTGATTAGGCGGGCGTTCGAGAGCGAGGGCATTTCACCGTTTTCGTAAAGGCGGTATTGGTTAGCGCCAAACCCGAGGATCCGCGACATCTTGGCTGCGGAAACCCGATATTTCATCCGGATTGCCTTGATTTCCGCAGGGAATGGGATGCCGTGCCTCTCGCGATACTGGCGAAAGACCTGTTCCATGGCCTCCGTATCAAGTGCTGTCGTGGTAAAGTGCTCCCCGCTGTCTTTGCACAAATAGTAAGAAGCCGTGTACGAGTAGCACTCACCACGGTAGTTCGCAGTCCTCGTCTCCTGACAGACAGACATTTCTTTTCCGGTAACCGGACTCTTCATCGTACCTCCAGTCGTGTTGCCATACATAATCTTCCACAAAATTAAACGAAAAAGTTGAAAGAGCTTACTGGGAGTCGCGAAAAAAAGTGACCCCGCATCGGCTTTCCGGGGTTCGTCAGCCGTCATTCACTCCCTCCGGTCGTGGCTCTCGCTTCGCTCGGGTCCCGGCTTGACCGGGAATCTCTAATTCCGTTGTGGCTGTTCCTTGCGGTTCATTTATTCGGATCAATGGCTCGCCCAGAGCTTCCGAAAGCTTCGCAAGCGAGGAAATCGTGAAGTTGGGAAAGCCTCGTGTCCAGCGTGTAATTTGGGTTTCATTGCATCCGATCTTCTCTGCCAATTCTCTCTGCGTCATTCCTTTGCGCTTCAAGATTTCGGCAATGCTGTCAATGAGGGCACGCGACCATTCCATCTCCAGCCGGACAGCCGGTGACACTTGCTCAAGTTGTTTGTGAAACATTGGATTTTGCTTCATATCCAGTAATCTTTGTCTTCTATGTTGGTCAGTTCTCTTTCTTCGATGGATACGACTCCGTCATCGATGTCCTTTCGAAGAAGCTTTTCAAATCTTTGCAAGTCGAGCGCATACCCATATAATTTCGTGTCTTGCTCGTAAGTTGCTGTATGTTTGAAATCCCCATTGCCCAGGATGAGAATTTCATCAGAAATCCGGAGGCAGAACAGCCGTATTCTGCTATTCTCAATCGGCAATGCATTCAAAGAATCATCCCGTTTTCCTTCAGGTCTGAAATAACGTTCCAAAGCGCCGTTCTCTAATATGATGGACAGTGCATAAATGATTCTTTGATAGTCCCTGTTAAGCGATGCCTCTTTCTCAAACTTGTTGAGAAAGCATTCAAATTCTGTTTTACGGTCCATCGCAAAACTAATCGAGTACAAACTCACTTTCTCCGATTGTTCAACCAGTTCCAACGTCGTCTTCTTTTTCATGGCAAATATACAAATCTTTACTTAAATGTAAAACAAAAGTCTTTCCGGATAAAGGATCCTTTTGCATTTCCACCCCGCAAATCTAAATGAAGTGACCAGCAAATAAAAACTCCGATGAAAGATTAACCGTTTTCCAAAGATTCTGGAAATAGTTGAAAAAGAAAACCTCCCGACCTTTCCGGGACCCGTCAGCCGTCATTCACTCCCTCCAGTCGTGGCTCTCGCTTCGCTCGGGTCCCGGCTTGACCGGGAATCTCATAGTTCCTTGCCCCCCCCGCCGCCGCCGACGAACCCCCGCCCTTGAAGTAGTTCCCCCACATAGTCTTGGGAAAAGTCGGGCAGGAAGTCAATCGGCTTCCTGCTCTGTTTTGAGGATCAGCGGCAAAATTAATTGGGTAATTGGAAGTTCCGCCAAAGTGTATTCAGCTAATAGCCGTTTGAGGGCAACAGAACGCCGCTTCGGTGAATACACTGCCCCAAATCCGCCGGGTGTATTCAGTGGAGTGCCGCTATAGGTGCTCCTGCCGCGGTTCTCTGAACACACTTTGGCAGAAACAGGGACTCGTGATGCTTGACTTGCTGTAATGCTCCCCGTATATCTCATCGAACACCTGACCGACTTGACGCTGGGTCAGACCCTTGGTATAGAGGCTGCCGGCAAGCTTCTCGCATTCCTCCTCCTGATCCCGGAGAATCGCCAGGATCTTCGGATGGAAGTTCCCGAAACGATCCCGGGGGATCTTGAACTCCAACCTTCGGCCGTGGCCGTATGTGTGGCCGAAACGAAAGCCGTTCCCCTTGTTGCGGTCCACCTGTTTGCTCAAAAACTCGCTACGCTCCGCCACCATCAGGCTCTCCAACATAATCTCCAAAAGGTCGTGAAGACCATTTTCTTTCTCGGCATGCTTGCACATTACCGCAGAAAGTTGTTCCTTTGTAAAAGTAATCATAAGTCTGTATTTTTAAAGTTGAACATGATTGTTCTTTTTAGTCACTTTAAATTTACAGACTTTCTTCTTTCTACCTATCTGGACACACTTTTTGGGACATTATCGTTTTAGTGGACACTAATGACTATCGAAATAGAAAAATACCTTTATCGAAAGAATAACGTTGTGAGTCTATCTCAATTGGCTTGGAATCAAGTGCATTAAGTATAATACTGAACAACTCTTGAAGACAGCTAATTTTCTTGTTACAACCATCTGTGGTTGAAAAGGACAAATACGCGATCGCATCTCCATTATCTAAAGGGGCATAATCTAAAGAATAGATCGATTCGCTTTTAAGTGCTATAATTGACTTAGGAAGCCACTCTAAATCTGGCCAATCATAAATATAATCTACAACCGATTCTACAGTATTAGAAGATAGCCTATACGAGGATAGCCATTTATCTAGGCATCTCCTTGAAAAGGAGTTAAAAACAAAGAGAAATGTTTCGATTTTCCCCATTTTGCTCATCTTCTCGAATGCTTTCAAGGAAGTATGAAAGGAGTGTTCACTTATCGAGGATTTTACTTCAATCACAATGACTGCTGATAAGACATTTACGATTTTAATATCGCCAAATGATTTATATACAGCGTTTCCTTTTTTTCCCTTTCTTAAATAATAATATCGCACTGATTGGAAAATAACATCTGGCCGCTGTCATCAAATCTCATCAAAAAACCTTGGCATATTCCAAAACCATTAGGAAGCACTTTTCTTAATGCATTTAGAAGAATATGCTCGCCCACATATCCAATAGATGGTTTATGGAAGTTCATTTCCTTCCTTGCGCATTCTATTTGCAGCAGCATTCTTTGGGCATCATGTCTATATTTTTCCTCATTTAATCCCATATCCAATTATTGAATTTCTTTTATTATTGCTTTACGTGAAAGCGTGTATTATCAAAAATGATAAAGTCAGAATCATTATGAACGAAATCATAAATAACTCCTTCATCTGTTTTTATGAGACTCCTATCAGGAGAAAAGATAATTTGATGTTCTTCTTCTTGATTATCTCTTAGTATTTTTATTCTTCGCTTTCCAAATAACGGCAAATTAAACAATAAGGCTACTGTGTTATCTTCATTGATCCATATCTTGTTACGTAAAGAATACATCCATCCATGTTCAAAAATATGAATGGCTATGACAATCAATAATCCGGCTATCCCTCCGAAGAGCAAGCAAATAATTAGAAGTTTTTTCTGTTCATCAGTTTTTTCGAGGATATTCGCACACCCTTCTTGTTTTTCTATAAAAACCGCCCAATCATCTTCCTCTTCAAAAGCTGTATATATCTTATTTGGCCCTCCCATGGCAAAGACTTCTTTTTCAGTCGGTTCGCCTACACTCAAGTAGAAATAACATGAAGAAAAAGACTTGTGTGGCGGAAACGCGTGAAACTGTTTCCGTATACCAGAATTATCGATTAATTCAGATAGTGCCGTTTGATAAATGCTTCTAGGATAAATAATCAATTCTTCAGTACGGTAGATAGCACCCCTGGATATATAAATTGTGAGCCAATAATCTCCTTTGGATCCTCTAAGTTTGCTTACTGAAAAACATTGTTGTTCATATGGAGTAGAAGCTACGATCTTCCTTGAACTAGATGAGCGCCACTCGCGTATTTTATCTTCAAAGTGATAGTCATAATGTTTTCCGTAAGGGATTCTTTCAAATAATGAGATTGACTTTGGATCAATTACTTGTATCGTAGGTGTTATGTTGATCTTACTTGGCGTTGTGTTAAATCTATAAGGGATTACATCTATTTTTCCTGTTAGCCCCATCCCCCTATATTCAAAAAAATTATAAACATCAATATATGTCCCATTGCTTGGCTCGTTCAGTATGTATCTCTCTACTCGCTTAACTAAGTCTCGCTTATCAAAAAACAGAATAATTGAGTGAATTATAATGGCTACCACAACAAAAATGACAATTATAGTTATAGCCCTAATCAAATGACGTCTAAAACATCTGTGATTTTCAAATGCAAGACGATTATCTAAAGATCCCATTATCAGTTATTGTTGACTATTATTCCCAAATAATATAACTCTCATTCCTAAACGAAGCCCGGTGTTTATCCTGACTGAAGTATTCAATCTCTCCGGCTTCATTTCTCCACCAGCCGAAAGCCGAATGGCTTCCTACCAGGTAGATGGCATTGTCCACTCCGAGGTCCACCAACGCCTGGGCGAAGTCGTGCATTGATTCGTCGGTTTGGCTGACGGCCACGAAAACCTGGCCATCGCGGTCGCACAGTGCCTTGCGCATGGTCTTGTTCTTGAGCTCACTTTCGACCAGGGTGCCGCGGTCCACCAGCGGGTACTGGCGGAAGAAATAGCCTTCCTTTTCGGTGGCCTCTTCGAAAAGCGGAGAGTTTTCGGCGGTGCCGATGGTGACTTTCCCGTCGATGATGGCGCAGTAACCTTTCTTCGACAGGCCCCAGGCCAGCGGCTTGCCTTTCAGCACGAAGGCGCCGAGAATCTTGCGGTTGTCGGCGCGGATGTCGGCGGCCTGAAAGGCGAGGAATGCCTTGCGGGTCTGGGCGTCCGGGGCTCCGACGCTCAGGCGCGGCGCGGCGTTGTGGGGAATGTAGATCGCGAGCCGTACATCGTTGATGGTGGTATCAATCCGTTCGGCGTAAGGTGCGCGGAGCGAGTCGGCCGGGCTGCCGAGTGCGACTTTTTCGGGTGCCGGATCTTTCTGGGTGGGAACCGGGTCGAAAACCCCCGGGTCCGGCTGCGGCTTCTTGCCGCCGGGCCAGTTGAAATAGATAAGTAGCCCGATGGCCAGGATGATGAGCAGCGAAACCACACCGACAACCCCGCGCCGCCCCGTCTTTCCATCCGGTTTCGGCGCTTGTGACGGGGTGGATGCCGGATTGGCCGGCCGACGGCCGATCACCCGGAACTCATCGTCCTGTATGTTGTTCTTGTTATCCGTCATAGTTCAAAATGCTGGCATCGACATAGGCTTTCAGGCGTGTGAGGACTTCCCGCGAAGCGGACAGTTCCTTGCGGAACTGGCGGCAGTCGGACAGCACGACGCTCTGCCGGGATATATCGATGGAATACAAATAATCGGTGTTGATGATCAGCTTCCGTCCCAGCCGTACGAAATGCTCGCCCGCTTCTCCCAGCTGGTCTGCAATCAAGTCCTCCAACTGCCCGAGCTGGAACGACACCATCTTCCTGTGGCCGTCCTGCGTGACCACATGGGAATAATTTCCGTCCGCCTCGATATAGACCAGTCGTGCCGCGGGTACCCGCAGCAACTCCGTTCCGGCTGATATGACGACGTGCGTGTTCAATGCTTCAGCTTGATCGATGACAAAGTTACACTTTTCTGCGGATACGCGGCACGCACTTTCCGGAACTTGTACGAAATGAACGGATATCGTATGAATTCCGTTTTCTCAGAACTGGCTCAGGAAGTATCGGAAGATTTCTGGCTTGCAGGCGAGGGGAAAGAGGAAGCCGTACACGGCACCCCAGAAGTGCGCCGTGTGGCCGATGTTGTCGGCATTGCGCCGCGCCATGTACCAGCAATAGACCAGATACAGCGGCGCAAAGATATAGGCAGGTACGGGAATGGGAATCAGGTAGATGTAGATTCCCATCTTCGGATTGAACAGGATGGCGGCGAAGAGGATGGCGGAAATCGCGCCGGACGCGCCGACGGCGTTGTAGGAGATGTCATCCTTGTGCTTGAACAGATCGCCGAGTGAGGATACGGCAAGGGCGCTTACATACAGTACAATGTAGAGGATCATGCCGTGCTGCGCCCCGAAAACCGCCCCGAAATACTGCTCCACGACCGGCCCGAAGAAGTACAGGGTGAGCATGTTGAAAAGCAGGTGTCCCCATCCGCCATGGACCAGGCCGTAGGAAAATAGCTGGTACCACTTCCTGCGGTGCCATACCTCATAGGAATTGAAAATCAATGGACTGACGTTCAACATCCCGGTGAACCCCAGCATGCTGACCAGGCAGGTTATGCCGATAATGATGAGAGTAACAGTGATATTCATACGCTTTGTGCCCCCCCGCTTCCGCCGGCCGCCGGAAGCATTTCGTTCCACCGCAAAGATACGCTTTTTCTCCCGGAATCCTTCATGCGTGCCCGGATGATGGTTCGGCGTGGAAAATTCGGAAAAAAGAATCACGGAATGGGCGGAATCCGCCTTCTTTGGGCTGGGTCGGGAAACGGCAGGGAATAATTGTTATATTTGTAAATAGAAACCTTAAACTACTGCTGATATGAAAAAGCTGTTTGTCTTTGTATGCGTGGCCGTCTTTCTTTTCGGCGGCAATGCGGCTCAGGCACAGGTGTCTGAGTCTCCGGAGTGGGCAAGCCGGATCAAGGCGGAAGGCCTGAACCGTTCCCAGGTTGAAGAGATCGCCCAATTTTTGACCGACTATGCCGGCTCCCGACTTACGGCGTCCCGCCAGAAACGCCGCGCTGATTCGTTGGTCGTGGCCAAGCTGCAGGAGTTCGGGTTTTCTAACCCCCGGGCCGCCTTTGCCATGGATTTTCCCCGTGGCGGCTGGGATGTGGTCAAGACGTATGCGGCGATGGTCACACCCTATTATTGCGCTTTCTCTGTCAATCCCCGGGCTTGGTCGGGCAGTACGGACGGTCTGGTGAAAGGGGAGTGCATGCTCTTCGATGTCAATACGAAAGAAGACCTGGAGAAATACCGGGGCAAGGTCGCGGGCAAGATCCTGCTGATTCCTTCCACCCGGACCTACGACATCAATTTCGAGCCCCTGGCCTCCCGTTACACCGAGGAAGAGTTGGAGGTTTTGCTGCAGGATAACCGTGGCACTGCGCGCAGCCGTTACGGCCGGATGAGCATGGATTACCGGGCCTATATGGAACTCCGCCAGCTGATAAACGAATTCTACGCGGCTGAGAAACCGCTTTGCGTCGTCAATGCAAGCGGCTCCTTCAATGTCCCGGGCAGTTCGGGTGTCAGCTACAAGGCGGGCGACCCGGAACCGGTCCCCGAGATCGCTATGCCGATTGAGGATCACGGCCGGATGGTCCGTCTGCTCGAGAAAGGCCGGAAAGTCGAAATGGAACTGGAACTCATCAACCGCTTCAGCGATGAACGGGAAGTCCACAATATCTATGCGGAGATCCCCGGCACCGATCCCAAACTCAAGGATGAGATCGTCCTGCTGGGCGGCCACTTCGATTCCTGGCACGGTGGAACCGGTGCGGCAGACAACGCCTCCGGCTGCATCGTGATGATCGAGGCGATGCGCATCCTCAAAGAATTGGGATTCAAGCCCAAGCGGACCATCCGCCTGGCCTTGTGGGGCGGCGAGGAACAGGGACTCTACGGTTCGCGGGGCTACCTGGAACAATTCCTCTACAAGGATCAGAAGAAACTCCCCGGTTTCGACAAGTTCGCCCTCTATCTGAATATGGATAACGGGTCGGGCCGTTTCCGGGGCATCTATCTGGAACAGAACGATGCGGCAACCGCTTTCTTCGAGGCTTGGATGAAATATATCGAACCGCTGGGATTCCAGTATCTGTCACCCCGGACGACAGGCGGAACCGATCACCAGACCTTCACCCGCTACGGTCTTCCGGCCTATCAGTTCATTCAGGACAAGCTCGAATACGGCCGGACCTACCATACGGTCATGGATACCTATGAGCGCCTTTCGCTCAGTGACCTGAAGGTCGATGCAACCATCGTCGCCTGGCTGGCCGCCTGCGCCGCCAACGACCCCGGCCGCATCCCGGTCAATCCGGCTGTGGAGGCGGCGCAGCCGCGCTTCTGACGCTTCCGGCTTCCAGTTTCTGCTTCCTGCTCCTGATGTCCCATCCGGAGGGGGGATCGGGAGCGTTTTGGGGCTTTTTTGCGTCCGATGTCCCTCATTTGGGGACATCGGCGTCAGTCCGTCAGCCCGTCAGTTCCGGGCTTCCCAGACGATGGAACGCTCGTCGCGGAACGATTGGCGGTGCCGGTCCAGGCTGAAGTATTCGGTCCGGCCGCGGGCACTTCATCTGCTGATTTCTAACTCCGCAAACCTTGCGGAACTCCATCTGTACGAAATACACGCATACTGTACGAATTCCGCTGTGATGGGAGTACTCGTACAATCGGCTGGCGGGTTCGTACAGGGGCCTGTGAAATGCTTTGGAAATGAGGGTTTTCTGCTGAACTTTGCAAGTGAAACACGATTATATACTGACTGATAAAACATATCCTATGAACCGAAACTTTTCTTCCATTCTGGCCGCCCCGCTGCTGGCGGTGTCGCCCCTGGCCCTGGCCTTAACCTTGACCTTGACCCTGACGCTGGTTTCCTGCAGCCAGCCGAAATATGTGTCTGACTATGACTACCGCAAAGCGCGGGAGGCGTATGAAGCCGAGGATTACGACGAGGCGATGTCGTTGCTCGATAAGCAGTTGAGGGCGACCCCGAAGCACGTTGATGCGCTGTACCTGCGTGCCTTGATCCACGGAGAGAACGAAGCGTATGCTGCGGCGCAGGCCGACCTGGACCGGGCCTTGAAATACTATCGCGGCGGATCGGAGGCTTTCCGCTCGGGAATCATGGGATTAAAAGGGCTGCTTTACCAGTCGGAGGAGCGTTTCGCCGAGGCCGCGAGGGCATTTGGCCGGGCTGCGAAGTGGGCGCGAAAGGACGACCCGGAGCATGTGCCGAGCATCTTTTTCCTGCAGGCGCAGTCCTTTTATAAGAATGGGGATCCTGCGGCTGCGGAAAAGGTTTACCTCCGTATGCTGAAAGACGATCCGCAGGACCAGGCTGCACTGGTCGGCCTGGCCCGCAACCGCAAGGATGACGGGCAGTTCGAGGCGGCGCTGGACTATCTGGATAAGGCGCAGGCCGCGGATGAGACCTATTCCTCGGTGTACAAATTCAAGATGCAGGTGCTCGACAGCCTGGGCCGCACGGACGAGAGTATCGATGCGGCGCTCAAATTTTTCGAATATGATGAAAATCCTCCTTTCCAGGCTGTGGCACAGTATGGGTTGAAGCATCTCTCTTATGCGGAGGCCCGGATCCTTTCGCAGGCCAATCAGTCTGATGATCCGCAGGGCTGGTTGTATCTGTTGACGGATCTTTATGAATTGGCCGGGGAATGGGCATCTGCCGTGAAGACCTATGACCGGCTGGAACAAGAATACGATGAAGACGCGACGGTTTATCATTACCGGGCGAAAGCTTATGAAGAACTGGGTGATTTCCGGGCTGCCATGGCTGACCTGCAGCGGCTTTACGATACGACAGGCGATGATGCGGCGCTGCGGCGCCTGGGCGATGTCTGCCGCAGTGCCGGTTTGTATGACGAGGCCGTCCGCAACTACAAGACCTGCCTTGAGCGGGATCCTTCCAGCGGCTATCTCTATTACGCAATCGGCTGGAGCTATGAACTGTCCGGCGATCCGGAACAGGCCATGCGCTATTACGACAGAGGCATCGATATCGACAAAAGTTATGCGTATCTGTTCCTGCAGCGCGGAGACCTGCGCAAGCTGAACGGACGGACCGAAGAGGCTTGGGAGGACTATGAGCAGGTGCTCGCGCTGGATACGGTTCCGGAAAATGGCAGCTGCCGGCAATATGCTTTGCTGGGGCTGGGCTGGGAAGAGGAGGCAGTCGCGTGGATGGACCGGATCGTCGCCAGCGATACGACGAACGCTGGCAGCTGGTACGACAAGGCCTGCCTCTATGGCCGGATGGAGCGGGTAGGAGAGGCGATATCGGCGCTGGATACAGCCTTTCAGAAAGGGTTCCGCCGCTTCGCGCATCTGGAACACGACGACGATATGGATCCGATCCGTGACCTGCGTGCCTATCAGGCGCTGGTGGAGAAATACCGGGCACTGGCCCAGCACCCCGAAGATGGGACCGAACCCGATCCGGCCCGGGAACTGGCCGTGGGACAGGAATCCGAAAGCCGTCTGTCGGATACGCTGCGGACAGACGCGCTGCTCAGCGAGGTCCCCATGCGCCGCAAAAAAAGCGGAACCTACGAAGTGCCCTGCACCATCAACGGCCTGCCGCTCAAATTTATTTTCGACACAGGGGCGAGCGATGTGACGCTCTCCTCGGTTGAAGCGGATTTCATGCTGAAGAACGATTATCTCTCCGAGAAGGATTTCCGCGGCTCGCGCAAGTACCTCACGGCCTCGGGCAGCATCTGCGACGGCGCGTTGGTCTGCCTCAAGGAAGTGCGGGTAGGGGACGTAACACTCAAGAACGTTGAGGCTTCCGTGGTCCGGAACCAGCAGGCGCCGCTCCTCCTCGGCCAGTCTGCCCTCGAACGCCTCGGCCGCATCACCATCGACAACGAATCCTCCCGGCTCATCATCAAGCGGAAAGAATGACTTCCGCAAGCCTTGCGGAAGTCCGTCGTGAAATCAGATTCATCTTACCTTTGAACACAATTTGAAGCTATGGGATTTTTTGTATCAGCGGCAGGGACGCTTTTGGAGTTTGATACGCCATTTTGCTGTGGCGATGACGAAGTGCTGTACCTGGAGGGAAAACGTAAATCGGTTGCCCTGCTGGTTGACGCTTTGCGCGACAAGGCAGATGCCGTGCTGTCGAAATACGCGCAGCGGCCAATGAAAATCATTACCTTGCGCGAGTTGGTGAAGCGGGGTGACTTTATGGAGAAGGTGCTGTATCAGTTCCCTTTCCTGCCGCAGGACACCCCTTTGGGATCGTATGAGGAACTGTCAGCGCGCTTGTGGGACAGGCTGGATTTGAAAGGGAATCTGCCGCTTCACGGCGCTTTCCTGTGGTTCGGCGAGGATCCCACGCTGGGTTTCTTTCCCGTCCAGTCCTCCTGGGAAGCCTTGGTGAAAGGATTTGAATTGCTGGGAGAAGAGATAGACGATATCCTTTCTTCCATCCGCAATTCAATGTTCGAGTCGATTTGGGCATCGCGGGCCGAGTCTCCCGAAGACACAGCCGACCGGCGCTTCGGGAGTCAGTACGACAGCGATGCGGAGAAAGTGATGGCCGAGGTCCGCGAGCGGATTGCCCATCTTCGGAGTGTCGGGGTGGACGAAGTGGTTATCCGCTCCCTGTTCTGGCAGGATATCAAGTTGAGCCGCCTGGTCATTACGGAAGATTTCCGGATCCTGCTGCCCGACTATAACAATATGGAAATCGAGATGGAACCGCTTCCCAAGGCGCTCTACGTCCTGTTTCTGCGGCATCCCGAAGGCCTGGTGTTCAAGCATATGTCGGTCTGCCGGCGGGAACTGCTCCGGATATACAGCGCCATCACGCGCCGCGAGAATCCCGACGCCGTCGTCGCCAGCATCGACCGCCTGCTCGATTCCACCAACAACTCCATCAATGAGAAATGCTCCCGCATCAAGGCCGCTTTCCTGGCCCGCTTTGCCGACGAGATCGCCGAAAACTACTATATCACCAACCAGGACGCCTACACCACCGACGTGGTCCCCAACGAAATCTACAACCGCCTCTGGTACAAAGGCATCTCACTCGACCGCAAACTGGTGACTTTTGAATGTAAAATATAATTGAAAAACATCATTTTAAAAACTATGACAACAGTATTATTGATTCTTGCAATCGTTTTTTTTGCTTTGTTTCTCTATTTCCGTATCAGCACATCCGATGTCCAGAAACCCGCTGACTGTGATATGCGGAAGAAATACTCTACTTTGGTGGAGCATATGTTGTCCGGACATCGGGAGGCGCGGATAATGAAAGAAACTGGGACTGAAATAGTAGTGGGTGTAGATAATTACGGCGGCTATACGGCGCTTCATATCCAACAAGAGACCGGTAATATGGTTCGCCTGGTGTATGTCGTCAAGAATAATCCGACTGTCAGATCTTTTCTGGTGGAAAAACGCTTCAGGGATAATATGGACCAGAACCTGATGTTAGGTGAGATCTTGGTAGAAGTCCAGCATAAGTTGAACCGGTAGAACGTGAATTATGAAGATTTTGGTTGGAATTATTGCGCTGTTTGTGCTTCTTCCTCTTGGTGTTGCCGCCGCCATCAATGTAATCGGTGGGATTTGTATCCTTGTCGGAGGGCTTATTTCTGCGATTTTCAGCAAAGACAGTTAGGATGAGACGGTTATCGGAAATAGGTCTGATAGGCCTGTTGTTCTTGACGGTTTCGTGCGGGAAACCTGGTGAGCAGCTGTCTTTGTTCGTCGCTGAGCGGCAGGCTTATCACGACTGGCGGGCCTGGCAGGACACGGTGTGCCTGCAGTTGATAGGTGACATTTGGGATTTGTGGTACGGAGGAACCGCGTTAAGGTCGTGGCAAGAAGCCTATCTGAAGGATCTTATGGATCAGGAACGGGAGGAACTGCGGAGATTGTCGTTGATCGTTTCAGGCGGAAAGATTGAGATGCGTGAATTTGCAGCGGTTTCAATGGACGAGATAGAAGCGGAGACGCGCGCCATCCTGGTCGATGTTGACAATCGGTTCGATGCTTGGCGTGAGGCCGGCACCGGAGAAATCGTTGTCCCGGATTACTTTTCCTGCGGTCTTGCGGTCAAGCCGCGGATGGCTGGGGTCATGGAGCGGGATTTGCAGCTGCTCGGCAAGTGGATGGAAGCGAGGAATGAATTCTCAAAAAGTCTTCCCAGCAGGCAGCGTCTTTGTTACGGCAGTCTTACAAACGAGCGGCTCTGGAATTGCCGCTGGCGTTACCGGACACGCTTTCTCGAGCGGCCAGTCAGATGATAATCCATATTTATTATCGGTATAAGCTGGAATGTAAGTGTATGATTTTCAGACGATAGCGTGATGTTGCCCGCTGGGCTGAGTGGTGGGCAGGAAACTGCTAATCGCTGTGTGTCAGCGTATTAGCCTCCAGCGCTAATGAATTCTGCCCGCACACTTTTCGGCTTGGCGGATAGGATGTTGCGTGTCAAGGGCGGGCGGGGGCCCCTGGCACCTGCTGGCAGCCGACGCGCCGGATATGCGTAAAAAATACACAAAAAATTTGGCGTTTTCAAAAGAACGCCTTATCTTTGCGTTAAAATTACGCAACAAATATAATTCAAACGCAACAAACCGATGATAGGCGCACTTGCAGGGGATACCATAGGCTCGGTCTATGAGTTCCGCAACACGAAAGATTACCATTTCCCGCTGTTCCACGAGAGCAGCAACTACACCGATGACAGTGTGATGACGATGGCGGTGGCCTGGTGGCTGCTCACCGATCCGTCGCACAGCTACCAGAAGCTCGAAGACGCGATGGTCGCCTTCGGCAAAAATTGCCCCTGTCCGATGGGCGGCTACGGCGGCGGTTTCCGCCGCTGGCTCTTCTTTCCGAAAGAGCTGGCCAATTTTGATGAACAGTACGGCGAAGCGCCGTACCAGTCCGCCACCGGCCGCCATCCCTACGGCTCCTGGGGCAACGGCAGCGCAATGCGCGTAAGCGCCGTGGGCTGGTTCTTCGACACGTTGGAAGAGACGGAGCGCGTGGCGGAAATTTCGGCCGCCATCACCCACAATCATCCCGAGGGCATCAAGGGCGCGCAAGCGACAGCTGCTGCCATCTGGCTGGCCCGTAACGGGAAATCCAAAGAAGAGATCCGGAACTATATTGAGACAAGCTACGGCTATGACCTGCACAAGACCTGGGAGGACTGGCATTACGCATACAACTGGCAGGACAGTTGCCAGGGCACGGTCCCGCAGGCCCTGATCGCCTTCCTTGACTCAGCGGATTTCGAGGATGCCATCCGCAAGGCAGTCTCGATGGGCGGCGACAGCGACACGCTGGCCTGCATCACCGGCGGCGTCGCCGAAGCTTTCTATGGCGGCGTCCCGGAATCCATCGCCTCCCGCGTCACCCACAATCTCCCCAATGTCTTCTACCAGATCCTCGACGGCATGCGCGCAGAAACTGCCTACGGGAAACTGAAATCCGTTCAACCATAAAGAGATATCCTATGTCTGACGAAAAAGGAGTCTATACATATGCCTACCCGCGGCCGGCGGTGACGACGGATTGCGTGATTTTCGGATATGATATCAAGGATGGGCTTTCGGTGCTGCTGGTGGAACGGGGGCTGGAGCCGTACAAGGGATGCTGGGCCTTTCCCGGCGGTTTCCTGAAGATGGACGAGACGGCCGATGCCTGTGCCCGGCGGGAGTTGGAAGAAGAAACCAGCCTTTCGCTCGGCGAAGAGAGCAATCTGCTCGCGCAGCTGGGCTGCTTCTCGGGAGTGGACCGCGATCCGCGCGGGCGCGTGATCACCATCGCTTACTATGCGTTGGTGCGCAAGGCGGAGGTCCGAGGCGGCGACGACGCCCGCGCGGCCCGCTGGTTCCCGATCCAGGCTGTTCCCCAGCTGGCTTTCGACCATGAGCTGATCCTGCGCACGGCCCTCAAACGCCTGAAGGAGGACATCCATTTCAAGCCGGTGGGCTTTGACCTGCTGCCGGCGACTTTCACGATGCCGCAGCTGCAGAATCTCTACGAGTCCATTCTGGAGGTGCATTTCGACCGTCGGAATTTCGCCGGTAAAATGCTGAAGCTGGGCATCCTCGAGGCTACGGGCGAACGCCCGGCGGGTACGCCCCGCTCCATCCCCGTTAGCTATCGTTTCAAGCGCGACCGATACCGTGAGATGAAGGCCGCCGGCTTCAAGCTTGAATTCTGATGCCGCCATTGCGCCGTTTCGCAGCCGCTTCCTCCCTTCTTGCGCTGCAACGGACGCATTTGACTGTCAGTGGTTTACGCAATGTGATCCCCCTCGAAATGAGGGGGATCACATTGCGTAATCGGCTGAAATCCATATGTGTACATTGCAGCGGAAAATCTGTGAAAAAATGCTTACCTTTGCGTAATTGCGTAATTGCGTAAAATGGACAAACAGAGGCAACGCGAGATGAAGAAACGGATCATTGTGGCCGGAATCGGGCCGGGCAGCGCGGGCGACGTGACGCCCGCCGTCCTCGAGGCGGTCCGGCAGGCCGATGTCATCATCGGATACAAATACTATTTCCAGTTTATCGAACCCTATGTGCAAGCCGGGACGGAATGTGTCGATACCGGCATGCTGAAGGAGAAAGAGCGGGCACGCCATGCTTTCGAACAGGCCGAACAAGGCAAGACCGTCTGCGTGATCAGTTCCGGCGATGCCGGTATTTACGGCATGGCGCCGCTCATCTGGGAGATGAAACGCGAGCGCGGCAGCGACGTCGAGATCGAGGTCCTGCCCGGCATCAGCGCTTTCCAGAAGGCGGCCTCGCTGCTGGGCGCCCCCATCGGACACGACCTCTGCATCATCTCCCTGTCCGACCTGATGACGCCCTGGGAAACCATCGAGCGGCGGATCCGCGCCGCCGCCGTCGCCGATTTCATCACGGCGGTCTATAATCCCAAGAGCAACGGCCGCTACTGGCAACTCTACCGCCTGCAGGAAATCTTCCTCCAGCACCGCGATCCGGCGACGCCGCTGGGCTTCGTCCGCCAGGCCGGCCGCGATGAGCAGCAGGTGACGGTCACGACGCTGGGCGAATTCGATCCGGAGCAGGTGGATATGTTCACCGTGGTGCTCATCGGCAATTCCCAGTCATACATCCACGAAGGAAAATTCATCACGCCGCGCGGCTATTACCGCGAGCAGGATAACAGGGGTGCCAAAGGCATCGGCCAGGAGATCATGATCGAGAGTTTCCGCACCATCGAAAAGGAGCTCCGCAATCCCGATATTCCGCTGGGCAGGAAATGGGCGCTGCTCCACGCCATCCACACCACGGCCGATTTCGACATGGAAAACATCCTGCAGGTGGACGACGGCGCCGTTGAGACGCTCTATGCCGGATTCGCCGGAGGCCGCATCAAGACCATCGTGACCGACGTCACCATGGCTGCATCGGGCATCCGGAAAGGGGCCTTGCAGCGGCTCGGCGTGGAAGTCAAATGCTATCTGTCCGACCCCCGTGTGGCGGAAATGGCCGCGGAAAAAGGAATTACCCGCACCCAGGCCGGCATCCGGCTGGCCGTTGCGGAACATCCCGATGCACTCTATGTGTTTGGCAATGCCCCGACAGCCCTGATGGAACTCTGCCATCAGATCCGTCTCCAGCAGGCGGTGCCGGCCGGCATTGTCGCCGCCCCCGTCGGCTTCGTCCATGTACGGGAAAGCAAACACATGGTCAAGCCCTTCAGGCAGATTCCCAAGCTGATCGTCGAAGGCCGCAAGGGCGGCAGCAACCTGGCCGCCACGCTGGTCAATGCGATTCTCTGCTTCAATGATGCCGAACAACTCAAACCGGGCCGCGATGTGTAAGGGAGACAGCCGCGGCAGCGGCCGGCATTTCACGGTCATCGGCATGACCGACGAGCGGGAGGTCTGGTTCCCGCCGCAGGTTCGCGATGCCATTGCGGCAGGCCGTGTGTTCAGCGGCGGAAAGCGCCACCACGAAATCGTGGCGCCGCTGCTGCCCGCAGACGCCCGTTGGATCGATATTACCGTGCCGCTCGAAGCGGTGTTTGACCAGTATGAAAGCCATCCCGAAGTGGTCGTCTTCGCTTCGGGCGACCCGCTGTTCTTCGGCATCGCTAACACCCTCCGCCGCGAGTTTCCGGCTGCGGAACTGACGGTTTTCCCGTCTTTCAATTCGTTGCAGCTGCTTGCTCACCGGATGGAACTGGCCTATGCCGACATGTGTACGGTCTCGCTTACCGGACGCCCCTGGGATGCCTTCGACAGGGCCGTGATCCGGGGAGAACGGCTCATCGGGGCACTGACCGACCGGCACAAGACGCCCGCGATGATTGCGGCCCGGATGCTGGAATACGGTTATGACAATTACCGGATGACGGTAGGGGAGTGTCTGGGAAATCGGGAGGCCGAGCGGGTCCGGAGCTTCGCTTCGCTGGAAGAAGCGGCCACGGCGGAATGCACTTTTCCCAACTGCCTGATCCTCGAGCAGACCCGGCTTCGCCCGCATCCTTTCGGATTGCCGGAACAGGATTTCGCCCTGCTCGACGGCCGGGTGAACATGATTACCAAGATGCCCATCCGCCTGCTGACGCTCAGCCAGCTGGACCTGCCCCGGCGCACGTCGTTCTGGGACGTGGGATTCTGCACGGGATCCGTTTCGATTGAAGCCCGGCTGCAGTTCCCGCACCTGAAAATCACCGCTTTTGAAATCCGGGAAGCCGGACGGGCCCTGATGGAGCAGAATGCCCGCAAGTTCGGCGCACCCGGCATCAACGCCCTGATCGGCGACTTCCTGGAGGCCGACCTGAGCGAACTGCCGGCGCCCGACGCCGTATTCATCGGCGGGCACGGCGGCCGGCTCGTCGAAATGCTCCGCCGCATCGACCGCGTCCTCCTGCCCGGCGGCATTATCGTCTTCAATGCCGTCAGCGCGCAGAGCCAACAGCTCTTCCGCGAAGGCATCGCCGCCACAGGCCGCCGGATTACCGGCGAAATGAACGTCACCATCAACCAGTTCAACCCCATCACGATCCTCAAAGCCGAATAAGTCCACCATGAAACATACCGCCATCATCCTCGTCTCCGAATCCGCGCTGAATCTTGCACAGCGCATCGCTAGCGATATGAACCGGAACGATAAACCAGAGCAGCGGAGCGCCATCATCTATACGAAGAACGAAGTCCCCGGCTGCACCGCCATCGGGCCGTATGCCCCGTTTTTGAAAGAACACTGGCAGGATTTCGAGGCCGTGGTTTTCATCGGTGCCATGGGCATCTGCGTCCGCAGCATCGCTCCCGCGTTGAAAAACAAATACCAGGATCCGCCCGTAGTCTGCATCGACAGTACCGGCAAGTTTGTCGTGCCGGTGGTTTCCGGCCACGTCGGCGGCGCCAATGACCTGGCGCGCCGCCTCGCCGCCCTGACCGGCGGAACGGCCGTGGTGACCACCCAGAGCGACAACGAAGGGCTCTGGGCCCTCGACATCCTGGACCGCTGCATGGGCTGGCAGGTCGAGACCACCCCGGCCGGGATGAACCGCGCGGTCTTTGCATTCGTCGAGAAGAAACCCACCGCCCTGCTGCTGGAAGTGCGTGATCCGGGCACCGACTATCTGGAACGCACCTGTCCGCCGCACGTCAAGGTTTTCTACCGCCGCGAGGACCTGGACCTGAACGGCTTCGCCCTCCTGATCGCCGTCACGCCCTTCCTGTTGCCCGACGCCGGCCGGGACGCCCTGCCCGGCTTGAACGGGCATCTCCCCGTACTGATCTTCCGGCCGCCGGTGCTGCACCTGGGTTTCGGCTGCCGTAAGCAATGCCGTCCGGACGGAATTCCCGAAGCCATTGAAACCAAGCTGCGGGAAACGGGCCTCAGCCCGAAATCCATCGCCACGATCGGGACCATCGAACTGAAAAAAGACGAGCCGCTGCTGCAGGCGTTGTCGGAACGCTGGCCGCAGGCCCGCCCCGTCATCTATCCTGCGGAGACGCTGGCTGCCATTGACGTGCCCAATCCGTCGGAGAAGGCGCTTGCGGCCACCGGAAGTGCCGGCGTGGCCGAAGCGGCGGCGCTGGAAGGTGCGCACGGGGGACCGCTCCGGATCGAGAAGCAGAAGGGCCGGCTGAGCGAAGGCAACGACTTTACGTTCGCCCTGGCCCAGGAAGCCGCGTCCTGCCGGGAAGGCCATATCGAAATCGTCGGCGCCGGTCCCGGCGACCCGGAGCTGGTGTCGGTACGCGGCAAGCGCTTCCTCCAGCAGGCCGACCTGATTCTCTATGCGGGCAGCCTGGTCCCGGTCGAACTGACGTATTATGCGAAACCTGGCTGCGTCGTGCGGAGTTCGGCTTCGATGGACCTGGAGGAGCAGTTCGCCCTGATGAAGGAATTCTATGACCGCGGCCTGCGGGTGGTCCGGCTTCATACCGGCGACCCCTGTATCTACGGGGCTATCCAGGAACAGATGGCTTTCTTCGACCGCTACGGGATGCATTACCACATTACGCCGGGCATCTCGGCCTTCCAGGCGGCCGCGGCGGCGCTCCGCTCGCAGTTCACCATTCCCGAGAAGGTACAGACCATCATTCTCACCCGCGGGGAGGGACGGACCCCGATGCCTGAAAAAGAACAGCTCCACAAGCTGGCCCAGTCCCAGAGCACCATGTGCATCTATCTGAGCGCCGCCATCGTGGAGGAAGTCCAGGCCGAGCTCCTGCAGGCCTATCCGCCGGAAACGCCGGTGGCGGCCTGCTACAAACTCACCTGGAAGGAAGAACGCATCTACCGCGGCGAACTCCGCGACCTGGCGAAGATCGTCCGCGACAACAAGCTCACCCTCACGACTTTGCTGGTGGTCGGCGAGGCCATCGGCAACCGGGAGGGTCTCTCGCGGCTGTATGCCCACGAATTCAAACATCTGTTCCGGCCATGATCCTGATTCTCGGCGGAACGACGGAAGGCCGGCTGGCCGTGCGGGTCGCCGATGCGGCGGGGTCGCCGTATTGGTACTCCACGCGCGGGGACCAGCAGCAGATAGAATGCAAGCACGGCACGCACATCAGCGGCGCGCTCGACGAGGCTGCGATGGCAGCTTTCTGCACGGCGCACGGCATCCGTCTGCTGGTCGATGCGGCCCATCCGTTCGCCGTGGAATTGCACCGGACCGTCGCCGCCGTGGCCGAGTCGCTCGACCTGCCGGTGGTCCGCGTGGAGCGGGTCTATGCAGACCCCGCCGGCATGTCCGGCTCCGACCGGGCCTCCCTCCGCTGGTGTGACGATTATGCCGATGCCATCCGGCAGCTGGAAGCCGACGGAATCGATCGCCTGCTGGCCCTTACGGGCGTGCAGACCATCGGAAAATTGCGGCCGTTCTGGAGCCGGCACACCTGCTGGTTCCGGATCCTGCGGCGGGAAGAATCTCTGGAAAAGGCGCGTCAGCAGGGTTTTCCGGAAGAACGGCTGGCCTATTATGAAGAAGATGATGACGCCGCGCTGATCGCCCGGCTTCGCCCGGAGGCGATCCTGACCAAGGAAAGCGGCGAATCGGGCGGCTTCGGCCAGAAGCTTGCAGCCGCCCGGGCCGCCGGCATTCCCGTCTATGCCGTACGGCGGCCGGCGCTGCCTGCCGGTTTCGAAGTCGTGACCGGCGAACACGGCCTGCGCAAGGCCATCGAACGGCTGGTCCCGGATTTCTTTCCGCTGCGCAGCGGCTTTACCACAGGGGCTTGCGCGACAGCTGCCGCCAAGGCCGCCTTGCTGGCCCTGCTGGGCCATCCGGCCGGCGACCGTGTCGAAATCACCTTCCCCGACGGCGAAATTCTCGCGCTGCCCGTAGCCGATGTCCACCTGCTGCCGCCTCCGCCGCGGGACGAGGCGAATCCACGCGCGGCAGAACCTTTTTTGACCCAGCGAGGGCGCTTGGGTCAAAAAGAACCTGCCGCTCCACCAGGCCAGCCCGAGCCTCGCCCCGCGGCGGAGGCGGCGACGGCGACGGTCATCAAGGATGCGGGCGACGATCCCGATGTGACCAATGGCTATCCGATCGTAGCGACGGTGGCCTTCAGCCAGGAGCCCGGCATCCATTTCCTGCAGGGCGAGGGCGTCGGCCGCGTCACCCTGCCCGGCCTGGGCCTGCCAGTCGGCGGCCCGGCCATCAACCGCGTGCCGCGCCAGATGATGGAGCGGGAACTCACGGCCCTCTGCGACAGCGGCCTCGATGTGACGATATCCGTGCCGGGCGGCCGGGAACTGGCCGGGCGGACCTTCAACCCCAAGTTGGGCGTCGTGGACGGCATCTCCATCATCGGCACCTCCGGCATCGTGCGACCCTTCTCGAACGAGGCATTCGTGGATGCCATCCGCAAAGAAATCGAAGTGGCCAAAGCCGTCGGGGTCCGGCACCTGGTCATCAACTCCGGCGCCAAGAGCGAAGCCTTCCTCAAGAAACGCTTCCCCGACCTGCCTCCGCAGGCTTTTGTCCACTATGGAAATTTTATTGGCGAGACCCTGCGCATTGCCGTCGCCCTGGGCGTTCCGCAGGTGACCATGGGCATCATGCTCGGCAAGGCCGTCAAACTGGCCGAAGGCCACCTCGACACCCATAGCAAAAGCGTCGTGATGAACAAGGTTTTTCTCAGGGAAGTCGCTGCCGGAGCCGGCTGCTCGCCGGCGGCGGCAGCTGCCATCGACAGCCTGACGCTTGCCCGTGAACTTTGGCACGGACTCTCCGGAGATGATGCCGCCCGTTTCTTTTCCGCCCTCCTCGACCGCTGTGCCGCAGCATGCGCAACTGTCTGTCCCAGGCCCGGTCCGACAAACCTCACCATCCTCCTCCTGGACGAGGACGGAAACATCTTCATCGATTCTTAACACCTGTTTCACGGCTTTGTAACATCCGGACAATATCTTTACAGCCAAATCTAGTAGCACATGGGTACGCAAACTGTCATTGTCGCTTTACTCAATCTCCTCGCCGGAATCGGCGTTTTCCTGATTGCGTGCCAGATGATGAGTTCGAATCTGGAGGCGGCGAGTTCTGACAAACTGAAAAAACTTTTCTCCAAAGCTTCCGGCAGTAAATTGCTGGGCGTCGGAATCGGCGCGCTTGGAACGGCTGCCATCCAGAGTTCCGGTGCGACGACCGTCATGACCATCGGCTTTGTCAATGCCGGAATCATCTCGCTCGCCCAGGCCGCCACCATCATCTATGGCGCCAATATCGGTACCACCATCACGGCACAGATCGTCGCGCTGGGTATGTTCAGCGGAAATGCCATTTCCACCAGCGTCATCTTTGCCGCCTTCGCTGGACTGGGCGCTTTCATGGGCTTGTTTGCCAAGAAAAGCAACCTGAAAACGCTCGGCGGTATCCTGGCCGGTTTCGGCCTGCTGTTCGTGGGTCTCGAACTGATGAGCGGGTCCATGGAATCTTTTGCCGCGCTCGACGGGGTCAAGACCTTCCTGGCCGGCATCCGCAATCCCCTGTTGCTCGTGCTGGTCGGTGCCGTTTTCACGGCCATCATCCAGAGTTCTTCCGTGATGACCTCCATCGCGCTTACGATGGTCGTCACCGGACTCATCGGCATCGACCAGGGCATCTACCTGACGATGGGTTCCAATATCGGATCGTGCGTCGTTGCGATCATTGCCGGTCTGACCAGTGGTACCAACGCCCGGCGGACGGCACTTATCCACCTGCTGTTCAACTGCTCGGGTGTCATTCTTTTTATGCTTGCCGCGTTGGCGCTCGGCGGTTTCGACGTCTCCTACGGCAGCCTCTTCGAGAAGCTCTTCCCGTCGGCGCCCCAGGTACAGCTGGCCATGTTCCATACTTTCTTCAACGTGGTGACGGTCATCCTGATGCTGCCCCTGACGGGCGCACTGGTGGCACTTGTCAAGAAGCTCATTCCGGAAAAAGCCCCCGCGCAGCGTACCGAGTTCACGCTGCGTTATGTGGATGAGAACATGCTCCGTACCCCGCCTGTGGCCGTTTCCCAGGTCAAGCGTGAAATCCTGCGGATGGCGGACATCGCCCTCGGCAATGTGGACCGCAGCCTCGAAATGGCTACGCAGCTCGATTTTGCCGCGAAGCCTTTGTTTGAACGCGACGAGCAGGAGCTGAATTACATCAACCGCGAGTTGATCGCATTCGTCGTCCGCCTGAGCGGGAAAAGCGGGTTGGGAGAGAAAGACCGGGCGTATCTGTCCGGGACCTACCGGAGCGTCCGTGACGTGGAGCGCATCGGCGACTATGCCGAGAACATCATGGAATATGCGCTCGCCCTGGCCGGTTCCAACCAGCAGTTCTCGGAGGATGCCAAGCACGAGATCAGCCATCTGGAAGATCTGCTGCACCGATTGTTCGACCATGCGATGACGGCCTATCGCGAAGAGGACCGCGCTTCCCTGGATCGGGCCAATGAGATCGAGGAGGAGATTGACGACTATACCAAGCTGATGGAAGAAGGGCATATCGCCCGGATGGAGAAAGGCATCTGCACCCCTTCCGTGGGTGCACAGTATTTGGAACTCTCCTCCAATGCCGAACGAATCGCCGACCACATGATCAATATCGCAAAATCCATCAAGTCACTTTGATATAAAAAGAATCGCCCCGCTAGATCCGGATGCGGACCAGGCCGCCGAAGGGCGGCAGGCTGCTGAAGGCTTCTTCGGCTGTGACCAGTCCCGCGTAAACCTGGGCGCTGACCAGGACGCCGCCGTGGGCGAATACGGCCACGCGATTCCAGGGTTTCGTCTTGAGTTCGTCCAGGAAATTGCTTACGCGCTGGTACTGCTGAATGAACGACTCTCCGCCGGTGACCGGCGTATGGATGTGGTCCTTGTACCAGGCTTCCAGATGCGGGTCGGTGATGTCGTCGAAGAGCATCATTTCCCATTCTCCGAAATTGAGTTCGAGGATCCGCGGGTCCCGTTCGGCGTCGGCATAGCCGCAGAAGGCGGCCAGCCGTGTGCAGCGGGAGAGGGGACTGGTGTAGGCATGGTCGATCGGGCCGCAGGCGTCCAGCTCGGCCCGGGTGCGGGTCGCTTCGGCCTCGAACGAGGACTTCAAGGGTACATCGGTCTGTCCGTAGCAGGTGCCGGTCGGCACATCGACGGCGGTATGGCGGATTAAAATGACTTCCATAATCGACAAAGATACGAAAAAGCGATGGAATCATTATCTTTGTGCCATGCAATCTGTCGACCTGCAAGCTGTCATCGTGGCCCTGCTGATTCCTTTCCTGGTGCTCTTTCTGGCTTCCGCCATGACGCCATGGATGCCCTATCTGCTGGCCTTCGCCGCCGGCGCCATGCTCTATGTCGTGGTCGAGGAACTCATTCCCGAAACCGCCGAAGGCGCCCACTCCAACATCGGAACCGTGGGTTTCGCCCTGGGCTTCGCCCTGATGATGGTCCTGGATGTGGTGATGGGATAAATCAGAACAACAGAACGGACGAGAGGTAGAATGCGAGTTCGCAGAGGAGGAAGGTGGCGCCGCAGCAGTCGCCGGTGTAGCCCTGGATCCGCCGTTTCATCAGCAGCGTCAGCAGCAGCATCAGGACGAGCGGGACCGGGAGCAGGCAGCAGAACGTGCGGGGCAGCCAGCCCAGGCCGAAGCTGAAGGTCAGCGCAGGCGCCAGGCCGAAAAAGAAGCAGACAAGCAGTTCCGGCAGCGTCATCCGGCTATAGACCGTCTTGTTCTTGGCCGTCTCTTCCGTACGGGCGTAGGGGAGGAAATTGATGAGCTGGGCCGCGCAGCATTTGGCCCAGCAGTCGCCGCACAGCACCGTCAGGCAAAGCGTTTCAAGCGGCAGGGCCGACGGAAGTTGCAGCATCAGGGCGAAATAGACAATCAGCCCGATGACTCCGTAGGTACCGATGTGCGAGTCTTTCATGATGGCCAGCACGCGATCGCGCGTCGTGCCGCCGCCGAATCCGTCCAGGAAATCAGCCAGCCCGTCTTCGTGCAGGCAGCCGGTGAGCAACAGGCGGGCGGCCAGCGCCAGCACCCAGGCCAGCGTCAGCGGCATCACCTGGCCGCAGAGCCAGAGCACGCCGGCGGTCACCCCGCCCGTCAGCCAGCCCGCGACCGGCCACAGCGGCACCACCCGCTTGAAATACGCGGCCGGAATCTCCCGGATCCGCCACAGCGGGAGCCGGGTAAAGAAAGTCAAAGCTGCCAGCAGTCTCATAAGTGCTGCAAATTTAATGAATAATCGCTACCTTTGCAATCCGATGAAACGCATCATTCTGATTACCGGCGGGGCCCGCAGCGGCAAGAGCGGTTACGCGGAGAAACTGGCGTTGTCGCTCTCCGACGCGCCGGTCTATCTGGCGACGGCCCGGATCTGGGACGAGGAGTTCCGGGAACGGGTCCGGCGGCATCAGGCGCGCCGCGGTCCGCAGTGGACCAATATCGAGGAAGAGAAGCAGCTGAGCCGGCACGATCTTTCGGGCCGCGTTGTCCTGGTGGACTGCCTGACGCTCTGGGCGACCAACTTCTTCTTCGACCTGGAGAGCGACGTGGACCGTGCCCTGGCCGCCCTGCAGGAAGAATTCGACCGCTTCACCGCCCAGGAAGCCACGTTCATCTTCGTGACCAACGAGATCGGGATGGGCGGTACTTCCGACAATGCCATCCAGCGCCGCTTTACCGACCTGCAGGGCTGGATGAACCAATATGCCGCCGCCCGGGCCGATGAGGTCATTCTGATGGTGAGCGGCATCCCCGTTAAAATCAAAGGTTAATCCATGGAATTCCATATCGAAAGGCCCGATGCGGCCATCCGTCCTGCGCTGCAGGAAAAAATCGACAATCTCACCAAGCCCAAAGGCTCGCTCGGCAGGCTGGAAGAACTGGCGCTCCAGATCGGCCTGATCCAGCAGACCCTTTCGCCCGCGCTCCGCCATCCGCAGAACATCGTCTTTGCCGCCGACCACGGCATTGTGGAAGAAGGCGTGAGCATCGCCCCGAAGGAAGTGACCTGGCAGCAGGTCTGTCATTTCACCCATCCGCAAGGGACCGGCGGCGTCAACTTTCTCTGCCGCCAGCACGGCTTCACCCTCAAGGTGGTCGATGCCGGCGTCGATTACGACCTGCCCCGTGACCGCGGCATCATCGACCTGAAAGTCGCGCGCGGCACCCGCAACTTCCTGCACGGCCCGGCGATGACCGAAGCCGAGATGGAGCAATGCCTCGCCGGCGGCGCCTCGGTTGTCCGCCAGTGCTTCGAAGAAGGGAGCAACGTCCTGAGTTTCGGAGAGATGGGGATCGGAAACACCTCGCCATCCTCCGTCTGGATGTCTTATTTCACGGGGATTCCCCTCGCGGAATGTGTGGGGGCGGGAAGCGGCCTCGACAGCGCCGGGATCCGGCACAAGCTCGACGTGCTGACCCGGGCTATGGACAACTACCGGGGTGACGGTTCCCCGCGCGACCTGATCCGCTGGTTCGGCGGCTTCGAGATGGTGATGGCCGTCGGTGCCATGCTGCAGGCGGCTGCGCTCCGGATGGTGATCCTCGTCGATGGTTTCATCATGACCAATTGTATCCTGGCCGCCTCGAAGCTCTATCCCGAGGTGCTGGACTATGCGGTTTTCGGCCACTGCGGCGACGAATCCGGCCACCGGAAGGTGCTCGACGCCCTCGGGGCCAAGCCGCTGCTCAACCTCGGCCTGCGCCTCGGCGAAGGCACCGGCGCCATCTGCGCCTACCCGATCGTCGATTCCGCCGTCCGCATGATCAACCAGATGGACACCTTCTCCGGCGCAGATATCACGAAGTACTTCTAGGACGCAACGGGCGTTCCGCCCTCATTCTGCGAGCGCCCTGCTTTTGCGCTGCAATGTACACATCAGTAAATCAGCGACTTACGTAAGTTGACCCCTTCGTTTTTGGAGGGGGTCAACTTGCGTAAACGGCTGATAGTCAGGTGCGTCCGTTGCAGCGCAAAGGCCGTCGGTTTCCCTCCGCCGACGCTAGTCGGCGTGAGCCCGCTTACCCTTATTCTGACACCTTTCTGTCGATACCTACTCGGGCTCACCCCCGTCAAAAGCCCCGTCGAGCCCGCAGACAATGGTTTCTACGGCCTTCTGCCCGGGATCTAGCGGGCTCGCACGGACGCGAATGGATATGACGGCGTTTGTCTGGTCCGGTCGTATATACAAATCGGGTGTATTCCGGCGGGCAGTTCGCCACGATTGGCTTGCGGGGGCTCTCTGTCGTGTATTATGGCGGATAGGGCAGGGGCTGTCGCTCTCGGAATCAGTCATTTATTGAAAATAAATTTCGGAAATTGCATAATAATTAGTAAATTAGCAGGGCGGACGAATCTCTGAATATTTTTTAAATAATATACAAGTATGAAGCAATTCTTTTTAGCCATCATGCCGGCGCTGCTGCTGTTGCTGCTGCCGGCTTCCCTTCAGGCGCAGGATGCGCGTGAGGGGACGTTGGGTATTCGTCTCGACGGTGGCCTTTCCTGGTCACTGGGCGGCGATTTTGCCAACTCGGTCAAGAATGCTCCGACCGCGACTCAGCCACAGGGTGTCGCCGGATTGTTCTATAACTTCAGTTCCCGTTTCCGCTTGGGACTTGACTACGGTTACACGCGGATGATCCGCGAACAGACAAATGGTACGATGAATGCGCTTCCGGGCGGCGGTGTCGAAGGTGAGGTCTATCGCAATCTGAAGAATCACTTCCACGCCGCGGAACTCACGGGTGAATTCAATCTGCTGGGTGAAGGACCCTTGTCCTTCTACCTGGGTGCAGGTGCCGGCTGCCAGTTCGTGGTCGGTAACACCTATACCATCGCCGTGAAGAATGAAGTCAAACCCGGCGGCCTGGGCAATTCGATCCATGTCACGGGACACAATGTGGGACACAAGTATGCAGCGCCGTATATACCGGTGACGCTTTCGCTGGAATATGCGTTCCTTCCGCAAGTGGCTGTGAGCGTTGGCGGCGGTTACCGCCTCATCCTGGCCGGGAAGAAAGAGTTTTCGGCCAAGAGCCAGCCGTTCGCGACCCTCGGTCTTCGTTTCAATCTTTCGAAATAAAAAAGGAGTATCATCATGAAAACTTTCAAGAATAAAACGTTTTGGTGCGGCCTTCTTTGCGCCGTCGCCCTCTTCGGCTTCACGCCGCTCCTCCTGACTTCCTGTGAGCAGGATCCCGCTGAGATCAATGTCACGCTTGAAACCGACATGAGTTCCATCATTGCGGCCATCAACAATGCCAATACCGCGCTCTCCGACAAACTGGCGACCATCGAAAAGGCCATGTCCGACGGTCTGGCCGACAGCCAGGCCGCCATCAAGCTGATCCAGCAGGCCGTAGAGTCGATGAACGGTACGATGGCCGAGAAACTGGCGGCCATCGAAACGGCCATCAAGTCGCAGACCACGAGCCTGGAAACGAAGATTGCCCTGGTCGAGGCGGCCGTGAAGAACGGCTTCGCCGACGCGAAGACGCAGCAGGAACTCCTGCAGCAGGCCATCGAATCGATGGGCGGCACGAGGGCCGAGAAGCTCGCCGCCATCGAGACGGCCGTCAAGGAACAGACCACGGGCCTGGTGACGAAACTCGGCCTGATCGAGGCCGCCGTGACGACCGGCCTGGCCGACGTCAAGGATGCGCAGGATTTGATGAAAGAGGCGATCGAGACCCTGGGCGGCACGATGGGAGAGAAGCTCGCCGCCATTGAAAAGGCGGTCGGCGACCAGACGACCGACCTGGGTGCCAAACTCGCCCTGGTCGAGACGGCGGTGAAGGAAGGCTTCGCCGACCAGAAAGCCCAGGAAGACCTGCTGAAAGAAGCCATCGAATCGCTGGGCGGAACGATGGAAGAAAAACTCGCGGCTCTCGAAGAGGCAATGAAGAGCCAGACCTCCAGCCTCGAAACGAAACTTGATGCCATCGAGACGGCGGTGGAGAACGGCGTTGCCGACGCCAAGGAGCAGCGTGAACTGATCCAGAAGGCGGTTGAATCGCTGGAAGGTACGGCCGCCGAAAGAATGGCGAAGATTGAGCAGGCCATCTCGAGCCAGACGACCACGCTGTCCTCGAAGCTGGCCGCCATCGAGACTGCGTTCAAGAACAGTTCGAGCGATGACGCCACGGCGCTGGAAGCCATCAAGACGGCGATCGAGACGTCGGGTACCACCACGGCCGAAAAACTCGCGGCCCTTGAACAGGCCATCAGCGGCCAGACGACCAGTCTGACGACGAAACTGGCCGCCATCGAGACGGCCGTGACCGGCGGCGTCACCGACGTGACCGGCGCGCTGGCCCTGATCAAGACGGCGGTAGAAGCCATTCCCGCAGCCCTGACTTCGCTCGACACGGACCTGAGCACCAAGATCGCCGAAGTGGTCACGGCCATCGGCGCCGTCAATACGACGCTCACCACCGGCGATGTCGCTACGGCCCTGTCGAACATCCTCGACGCCATCACGAATCAGACCGACTACACCGACATTCTCGAATCCATTCTGGAAAACGTCGAGGCGCTGGGCGGCACGACGATCCACGGCCACAGATTCGTGGAGATGGGCGACGGCCTGAAATGGGCTACGATGAACGTGGGCGCTACGACTCCGGAAGAATTCGGCGACTACTTCGCCTGGGGTGAAACGGAACCGAAAAACAGCTTCAGCTGGGACAATTACAAGTATGGGACGGAGGATAACCTGACCAAATACAACGCATCCGACGGCAAGGTGACCTTGGATCTTTCCGATGACGCCGCAAGTGCCAATTGGAAAGGTACCTGGCGAATGCCGAAAAGGGCGGAATGGGCCGCCCTGTGTAATACGACCAACTATACTTGGACGTATGATTCCGAAAAGGGGGGATATACGGTAACAAGCAAAGTCTCAGGATATGAGGGTAACAGTATTTTCATTCCGGCAGGTTCCTGGTTCGGCGGTCCCGGAGTCGGAGAATATGGTTACTATTGGTCTTCTGAGATGTTTACCGCAACCTATAACCACTCATATATCTTGTTTGTGGGCCCCACCGAATGGGAAACACGGGCAGCTCTTCGCTATGTTGGGTATTCTGTCCGGGCCGTTTCCGACTAATTCAGAAAACCAGTCGTCATGAAACGTTTTACTGACAGAATCATACGTTGCGGCTTGCTGGTCGTTTTCCTGCTGGCGTTTATGGCGTGCGAGAAAGAGCAGGAGCCGGTCGACATCACGTTGCGGCCGGATTATAGTGCCGTCATTGCGGCCATCAACGATGCAAACGCGTCGTTGACGAGCAAGCTGTCACTGATCGAGTCGTCACTCACCGAGGGTTTCTCCGGCAACGAGTCGGCCCTGAAACTGGTCCGGCAAGCCGTGGCGTCGATGAGTGGCACGGCTGCCGAGAAGCTCTCGGCCATCGAAACGGCCATCCAGTCGCAGACCTCGAGTCTGGAGATGAAGCTCGCGCTGGTCGAAGCGGCCGTGAAGGAAGGCTTCGTCGACGCGAAGACCCAGCAGGAACTGCTCCAGCAGGCCATCGAGTCGCTGGGCGGCACGATGGCCGAGAAACTTGCTGCCGTCGAGACGGCCGTTCAATCCGAGACGACGGGTCTGGAGACGAAGCTCGGCCTGGTTGAAGCCGCCGTGACGACCGGCCTGGCCGATGTCAAGACGGCCCAGGATCTGGTCAAGGAAGCGATCGAGGCCACTGGCAGCACGCTTGAAGAGAAACTCACTGCCATCGAAACCGCCCTTCAGAGCCAGACGACCGACCTGGGCGCCAAACTCGCTCTGGTCGAGACAGCGGTGAAGGAAGGCTTTGCCGATGCCAATGCGCGACAGGAGCTGCTGCAGCAGGCCGTCGAGTCGCTGGGCGGCACGATGGAAGAGAAACTCGCCGCCCTCGAAGAGGCGATGAAGAGCCAGACCTCCAGCCTCGAAACAAAACTCGATGCCATCGAGACGGCGGTCGAGAACGGCCTGGCCGACGCCAAGGAGCAGCGTGCGCTGATCCAGAAGGCGGTCGAATCGCTGGCAGGCACGGAAACCGAGAAACTCGCGAAGATCGAACAGGCCATCACAAGCCAGACGACCACGCTGTCGTCGAAACTGGCCGCCATCGAGACGGCCTTCAAGAACGGTGCGAGCGAAGATGCCGCTACACTGGAAGCCATCAAGACGGCGATCGAGACGTCGGGCAGTACTACGGCCGAGAAACTCGAGGCCCTCGAACAGGCGATCAGCGGCCAGACGACCGGCCTGACGACGAAGCTGGAAGCTATTGAGGCGGCCGTGACCGGTGGCGTCGCCGACGTCACCGACGCGCTGGCCCTGGTCAAGACGGCGGTGGAAGCCATCCCCGCAGCCCTGACTTCGCTCGATACGGACCTGAGCGCCAAGATCGCCGACGTGGTCACGGCCATCGACGCTGTCCAGACGACACTTACCACGGGTGAAGTCGCAACTGTCCTGTCGGACATCCTCGATGCCATCACGGGCCAGACCGACTACAGCGAAATCCTTACCGCCATTCAGGAAGCTGTAGCGACGATCGAACCTGCGCACGGCTCTCCCAAAGACCTTACCGTCTGGTGTTATCCCAATGCGACCTTTGACCTCGATCTGTCAAAGGCCGTGGAGGTCAGCGATATCTTTTGCGCGCTCCATGCGTCGAAGGACGGTTCCTATACGGCCGATAACATCGAGACCGTTGAGTTCCTGCCTTTGAATGACTCAATCGCACCGGTTCAGGTTACATTTGACAAGGACAGGCATTTCCTTCGTTTCCATCCCGATACGACCGGAAGCCGGGTCTGGCGTAATTTTCAGGATTCCTCCGGGTTTAAGAATGAAGGTGTGACAGGCAAGCTGATCCTGACTGACCGTTGGAAGCAGAAGGACACGATTTTCAATATGGTGACTCCGCGTGGTGAAAAACTGTTCAAGATCAGTTGGTTCAATGCCTCGGGTTTCTCCTGGAGAAAGAAAGTGTCCATGAGCATGATCAACGACAATAAAGTGACCCTCGTGTTGGATGAATTTTCCAGGGTCCTCGGGTTCGACTATGATAAGTTGAAGAAATCCTGGTATATGATCAATACAGCGTTCGAAAAGTACGGGAATTATAAATTTATAACTGGCAAGTTCAAGCCGGAGGAAACTGCGCTGGAATTGGAGTTTGCTGACGATTATCTGGTAGGCGACAAATTCGGTTTGATCGGGACAATTAGCGTCTGTGTCGAACCCGACGAGTGGTCTTTCGCTTTCAGCCCTGTTCAAATGAAGTTCCGCTTCGACTTGACGGTGGAGATCACCAATAATTAAATAGGAATAGCCGTCTTTATGAAACGTTTTACGAATAGAATCATACATTGCGGCTGGCTGGTTTCTTTCCTGTTGCTGGTGCCGCTTGCGTCGGTAACGTTTACCGCGTGCGGCAACCCTGCTCCGGAACTCAACATTTCGATGGAGACCGATTTCAGCGGTGTGCTTGCGGCGCTAAACAACGCGAATACGTCGTTGAGCGACAAGCTTTCTTCGATTGAAAAGGCGATGTCCGACGGCCTGGCAGACAGTCAGGAAGCGCTCGAAATGGTCCGCAAGGTCGTGGAGTCGATGAACGGCACGATGGCCGAGAAACTGGCGGCCATCGAAACGGCCATCCAGTCGCAGACCACGAGTCTGGAAACGAAGATCGCCTTGGTTGAGGCCGCCGTGAAGGAAGGCTTCGCCGATGCGAAGACGCAGCAGGAGCTGCTGCAGCAGGCCATTGAATCGCTGGGCGGCACGATGGCCGAGAAACTGGCGGCCATCGAGACGGCCGTCAAGGAACAGGCGACGAGCCTGGAGACGAAGCTCAGCCTGGTCGAAGCCGCCGTGACCAACGGCCTGGCCGACGTCAAGACGGCCCAGGAGCTGGTTAAGGAAGCAATCGAAGCCCTGGGCGGCACAATGGAGGAGAAACTTGCCGCCATCGAAACGGCTCTCCAAAGCCAGACGACCGACCTGGGCGCCAAATTCGCCCTGGTCGAGACGGCGGTGAAGGAAGGCTTTGCCGACCAGAAAGCCCAGGAAGACTTGCTGAAAGAAGCCATCGAGTCGCTGCAGGGTACTGTTGAAGAGAAACTCGCTGCCCTCGAAGAAGCGATGAAGAGCCAGACCTCCAGCCTGGAAACGAAACTGGATGCCATCGAGACGGCGGTGGAGAACGGCGTTGCCGACGCCAAGGAGCAGCGTGCGCTGATTCAAAAGGCGGTCGAATCGCTGGCAGGCACGGAGGCCGAGAAACTTGCGAAGATCGAGCAGGCCATTACGAGCCAGACGACCACGCTGTCGTCGAAGCTGGCCACCATCGAGGCGGCTGTCAAGAACGGTGCGAGCGACGAAGCCACGGCACTGGAAGCCATTAAGACGGCGATTGAGACGTCGGGCACCACCACGGCGGAGAAACTCACGGCCCTCGAACAGGCAATTGGCGGCCAGACGACCGACTTGACGACGAAGCTTGTGGCGATTCAGCAAGCCGTGACAGGTGGCGTCGCCGACGTCACCGACGCGCTGGCCCTGGTCAAGACGGCGGTGGAAGCCATCCCTGGCTCCCTGACATCGCTCGACACGGACCTGAGCGCCAAGATCGCCGAAGTGTTGACGGCCATCGGCGCCGTCAACACCACGCTCACCACCGGCGCTGTCGCCACGGCACTGTCGAACATCCTCGATGCCATCACGGGCCAAACTGACTATAGTGACATCCTCACAACCATCCTGGAAGTCCTCGAAGTCTTGGCCCCCAAGGAAATCAACGGCCACGCCTATGTGGAGATGGGCGATGGCCTCAAATGGGCCACCTGCAACATCGGCGCGGAGAATCCGTGGGACTACGGCGACTACTACGCCTGGGGCGAGACGGCCACG
>CADAOB010000014.1:0-5704 GCA_902789445.1 uncultured Bacteroidia bacterium
CTTTTTCATCCTCACGATGGCGGGCGCGGCGCTTTGGGCCGCCTATGCCCCGCTGCATCAGGCCGCCCGGACGGTCAAGCTCCTCTTCCCCGCAGTGGGGCTGATCCTGGCGCTGGTGCTGTTCTCGTCTCTGGGCCGCCTGCGGGCGGAAAACCTGCTGCCGCTCTCCCTCGACGACGCGCCGGGCGTGCTGGCCGGCAGCCTTGCCGCGCTGGACGTGCTGCTGTGGAGCTTTTACGCCGCGGCCATGCTGCTGCCCGGGATCAGGAAAGGCTCGATCAGCTACCGCCGGCTGCTGCCGGGGCTTGGCGCGGGATGCGCGCTGCTCTCGCTGATGAGCGCCGAGATCGTCGGCAGCTTCGGCGCGCCGCTGGCCGCGGAGCTGAGCTGGCCTTTCTTCTCGCTGGTGCGTAACCTGGTCTTCTTCCGCAGCATTGAGCGTGTCGAGGCGCTGGTCGTGGTGCTGTGGGTCTTCCCGGATTTTCTGATCGTGTCGCTGTTTCTGCGCGCCGCCCGGCGGGCGCTGACGCTCTCCCTCTCGGCCCGCTTCCCCCGCGCCGGAGCGTCAAGGGCGCTGCCGGGTCTCTGCGCCGCGGCTTCGGCGGCCTTTGCGCTGCTCTCGGCGCCGGACGCAAAGAGCCTGCAGCTGCTCTCCGATACCGTCATCCCCGGCGTGAGTCTTTTCTTTGCGCTGGTGTTCTTTCCTCTGCTGCTGGGCCTGGGCAAAAGAAGGGGCACCATATAACTATATAATAAGAAAGGGCTGTTGCAGCTTTTGCAACAGCCCTTTTTAAGACTTGTCCGTTTCCTTATTCGAGATAATCCGTCAGACGGATGGCGGCCACGTCGTCCCGCAGCGTCAGATCGCTGCTTTCGATGCGCGCGGTCATCTCCTCGTTGAACTTTTCGTTGGCGTACAGGCTGCGCGCCGTCAGGGCCGTGCCGTCGTTGGAGACCGATACGGTCGCGTCCGCGCTCAGCGGCAGGCGCATGATCACGTGATAGCCGAAGGCGGACAGCACCGGCTCGGACACCTCGTAATCCGCAAGGGCGTTCACCGCGTCCTCAAATTCCTCCACCATCGTGCCGGGCGTAAAGACGTAGCCCTCGGGATAGACCTCGCGGCCGGGGTCCTCACAGTACTGGGCCTTGAGCTCGGCAAAGCGGGCGGCACGCGCGGCGTCGTCCTCGATGGCGCGCAGCTCGGCCGAAACGGTCTCGGCCTGCTCCAGCTTTTTCGCAACCGTCTCCTCGTCAAGCGGCGCATAGGTGTCGTCCACCGTGCTGAAGAGAATATGTCCGGCGCTGAGATAGGCGTTCTCGGCAAGGTAAGCGAGCGCGTCGGCCTCGGATACGGAAGCGCCGTTCTCGCCGTAGAGCTTGGTGTAGATGCCGTTGAAGAGATAGTCGGCGCGGCTCATGCGGTCATACATCTGGCGGCTGACGTGGTTTTCGGCAAGATAGGCGTTGAAGGCCTCCTCGTCCGCACCCTCGCCGCAGGTGGCCAGGATATCGTCCTGCGCGATGCCGTATTCCCGGGCAAAAAAACGCAGATAGCTGTCGTAAGCGCCGCTGACCAGGACGATGCGCCAGCCATCACGCTGCAGGCTGCGCAAGCGCCCGACCACTTCCGGAATCAGCGCAGGCCGCAGTCGCTGCGCATAATAACGGCCGGCAAGTTCATCCAATGCATCTTCCCGAAACCCCTTCAGCCCACGGGCAACGAGCCGCTTGCCGGGCGAAGATTCCGGGAAAAGTTTGTAGAGCCGGCCGATGATTCCCTTCCGGTCCAGGAAGTGATGGATACGCAGCATCCGCGACACCCGCGCAGACCCGGTCGCCTCGCCCACAAAACGGACAAAGGCGTCGGCTGTCTGGAAAGAAACCAGCGTTTCGCAGAAGTCGAAGAGTGCGATCTTTTCCTTACTTCCCTGCATAGTATTCATCAATCACGGCAGCAACGCGCCGCATCTGGGGCACCGTGCCGCAGGTAATCCGGAAACAGTCCTGCACGGAGGGACTCTGGCTGGTCTCCCGTACAAAGATATCATGCTGTGCCAGGTAGCGGATCAGGGCATTCCGCTCGTCCCTGGACACAAAACGCAGCAGCAGGAAATTCCCGTGGCTGGGGAACGTGACCAGCCGGTCGACGTAGCGACGCATCGCCTCTTCGAAGAAGGCCATGCCCTGATGGACCTGGTCCACATAGTCGCGCATGTAGGGCAGGTCGGAAAGCGCGGCGATGGCGGCCTCCTGCGCGATCGTGCTCACATTCTTCGGATTGCGGATCCGGTTGACGAACTGGACATTGTCGGTCGAACCCATCAGGTAGCCGATGCGGAAGTTCGCCAGGGCGAAAGCTTTCGACATCGTACGGGAGATCAATATGTTGTCGTATCTCGTCACCAAATCCTTGCACGAAACGCCGGCGAATTCATAGTAGGCCTCGTCAATCAGGAAGAACGTATCGGGGAACTGGTTGAGCAGCGCCTCGATGTAACATTCCGGAAGGAGATTGCCGGTCGGGTTGTTCGGATTGCAGATATACACGACCGCCGGTTCTTTCGCGCTGATGTCGGATTCAAAGGTCTCCGGATCGAAGGTGAAGTCGTCGCGATAATTCGAAAAGAACACCTTGGCCCCGTTTGCCTCGCAGGTCAGGCGGAAATTATCGTAGGACGGGCCCAGGATCATCACCGGGTCTCCGACGCTGATGAAAACCTTGCACACGTATTCGTGCAGCGCATCGGAACTTGCGAAATACTGGACCTGGCTCTCATCGAGCCCCGTATAGGCCGCCAGCAAGGCGATCAGTTCCTCGTTATGCGTCTTGGGATACAAGTTGAAAAAGCACGGCTCCGCCAGCAGCCGGGAGATGCGTTCGAACACCTTCGGCGACGGCGGGACGGTCGCCTCGTTCCAGTCCAGTTTCAGGACCTCCGCACGTTGTCCGGGTGCGACCGCCCAGATCTTGTGGGAAGCGAGTTTATAGGGTTTGAGGTTGCGCAGGTATTTGTTGGGAAACTTCATGACCGGGATTATTTAAGCAGGAAGGCAAGCGACTCCTTGAGCGTGACGGATTTCGCCAGGTAGAGTGTCAGAAAATAGAGGGATGCGGTGATCAGGATCTTGGCGGTGAGCAGCCACCAGCGGTTTTCGATGCCGGAAGTCAGCAGGTATGCGACGCCGATGGCAGCAAGGGTCGCCCCCAGGAAAGGGACCAGGTCCGCGAGCAGCTGGCGCAGCGTATAACCGATCTGGCGGCGCACCAGGAAGGCCCAGACAAAGAGCCAGAGCAGGTTGAGCGCCGTCACGGCAGCGACCATGCCCGTGACGCCCAGCGGATAGGACAGGTACATGGCTGCCAGGATCAGGACGAAAAGGACGATGTTGGCCCACATGTACTGTGTGGAACGGCCGTGGCTCAGCAGCAGGTTCACACAGGTATTGCAGAGCGGAAGGACCGCCCCGCCGACACAGAGGATCTGCAGGAGCAGGATGCTGTCGGCCCATTTGTCCTTCAGGGCCAGCAGGATGAATTCGGGCGCTATGAAGGCCAGGCCCAGCATGGCCGGAAAGGAGATGAAAGCGGCGAAACGGATGATTTTGCGGAAGACACGGACCTGCCGCTCCTTTTCATCAACCACTTCCGCCAGCACAGGATGCGACACGCTGTTGACCATGCCCGAAAGGACCGTGCTGCCCATGGAACTCCATTTGCTCGCCTGCGTATAGTAGCCGACCCGTTCCGCCGAATAATAGCGTCCGAGGATGACGGTCACCAGATTTGCGTTGAGAATACCCAGCGCGCTGGTCAGCATCAGTTTCGCACTGAAACGGAACATCTCTTTCACCGGCTGGAAGTCAACACGGAAAGACGGGCGCCAGTCCGAGGCCAGCCAGAATCCCGCATTGGTCAGGAAGGCCAGCACGAGCGACTGGATGACCAGTGCCCAGTAGCCGTATCCCTTCCAGGCGAAGAAGATACCCACGAGCCCGGAAACAGTGACCGCCACCATGGTTACAATAGCCATTTCCTTGACCATCAGTTTTTTGGTCAGGTATGCGCGGTGAGAAGTCCCCAGTCCGGCCAGGACAAAGCCCAGAAAAGACCAGCGGGCGATTTTTACCAGGGCAGGCTGGCGGAAATAAGCCGCAATCAGCGGCGCACAGAAGAAAAGCAGGACATAGCAGGCCAGGGCGACCAGGAGATTGAACCAGAAGACGGCATTGTAGTCTTCATGCCGGATCTCTTTCCGGTTGACCAGGGCGGAGATGAAACCGCCTTCCTGGAGAATCAAGGCGAGCAGGCTGAAAACGGCCAGCATCCCGACCAGACCGTAGTCGTCCGGCGAGAGCGTCCGGGCCAGATAGATACCGAAGACGGCATTGAGCAGTTGTTGGAGGAAACTGCTCAAGCCGCCCCAGAACAAGCCCTTCGAGGTTTTTTCCTTCAGCGTCGATTCAGCCATCTTCAGCTATCGGAACCGCGGGACCACGCTACAGCTCCTTCACCCAGAGGCCGTGGAGGTTGCAATATTCGTAAACGGCCACGACAGGATGCTTGCAGGTGCAGATCTCGGCCACGGCGGGTTTGGCGGGATCGAGGCAGACCAGCTGGCCGCCGTCCGCCGTCTCGGCAAAGATGAAAGCGATGTGGTGCTCGGGGGTCATCGGATGTGGAACGCTGCCGACTTCCACCTTGAGGGTGCACTCGTCGATCTTCGTAACCTGCGGGACGTGCTTCTCGGCGGCACCGTCCATGGCGCGGGGATTAAGTTCCTTCATTTCCTGGCCGCAGCAGACGGGCGTCACGCCGCCGTCGACACATTTGACGATCACATTCCCACAATGGGGGCATTTGTAAAATTTCACTGCCATAATTTCGCGATTTTAGTTATCAATCTTCAAATTTAGCGCTTTTATTTGAAAAATTGCTTTTTTGTCAAGCCTGATCCGAAAAAAAGGCGTTTCTTTGCAGTGGACGGGGATGGTCTCCGTCCACGACATAATTATAAAAGGAGGTTATATGAAAAGATCTGTGATGGCGGTTGTAATCTCCGCCATGCTTCTCGCGGCATCCGCCGCAATGGTTTCATCCTGCACATGGATGGAGGATTTCCTGGAAACGGGGTCAGGGACCGGCAAGAGCGACGAGCCGGTCATTCCGATGGACGAGGTTCACAACATCGGCGAACTGCTCGCCGGCGACTTTGCCGGCGACACCGTCTGGGTACGGGGCTACGTCGTAGGCGGCCTGTCATCTGACGGATCCATCGACTTCGGCTTCGAAAACGACGTCCTGGGTACGGTCCTGATCCTGGCCGACACGGACGACTGTACGGACGAAGACGAATGTCTGGCCCTGCAGCTGACCAAGAAAGCGCATCGGGAAGCCATCGGCCCCGACACGCCGGCCAATCGGGAAAAACTCCTTCACCACCTGCTCTATGTGCAGGGAAAAGTCGGCAAGCACAAGGGTTATCCGGCCTTGTCGAACCTTTGTTCCTACAAATTGGAATAATTTTTTTGGGGGATTGCAAATAATTATCTACTTTTGCAGTCCCTTAAAGGGTTGACTCGCTAGCTCAGTTGGTAGAGCACAGCACTTTTAATGCTGGGGTCTTGGGTTCGAGCCCCAAGCGGGTCACAAAAAAAGAGATGCTTCAAAGCATCTCTTTTTTTGTGACCAGTCGGCGGCAAA
>CADAOB010000014.1:5755-43603 GCA_902789445.1 uncultured Bacteroidia bacterium
GCGCCACTTGGCGCGAAAAAAAGAGACGCTCCGAAGAACGTCTCCTTTCGTATTGTACCGGCGGGGGTTAACCACCGAAGTTGTCGTAGAGGATGCTTTCGGGCGCGACACCGAGGGAATCGAGGAGCGCGTTGACGGAAGCGACCATCATCGGCGGACCGCACATGAAGTACTTGATGTCCTCCGGCGCTTCGTGGTTCTTGAGATAGGTCTCGTTCATCACGTTGTGGACGAAACCGGCGGTGTATTTCACGCCGGCGGCATCGGCGGCCGGGTCGGGACGGTCGAGGGCCAGGTGGAAATGGAAGTTCGGGAATTCATTCTCGATCTCCGCGAAATCCTCGAGGTAGAAGGCCTCGACGAGGGCGCGGGCACCGTAGAAGAAGTGAACTTCCCGCTTGGTCTTGAGCGTCTTGAACAGGTGCATGATGTGGCTGCGGAGCGGAGCCATGCCGGCGCCGCCGCCCACGAAGATGTACTCCTGGCTGTCCGGATCGTCCTTCGGGAGCAGGAACTCGCCGTAAGGACCGCTGATCCACACCTTGTCGCCCGGCTTGCGGGAGAACACGTAGGTGGAAGCGATGCCCGGAGGCACGGGCAGCATCTTGAACACGCCCTTCGGCTGGCTGCGGTCGAACGGCGGCGTGGCGATACGCACGTTGAGTTTGATGACGTTCTTCTCGGCCGGATACGAAGCCATCGAGTAGGCACGGATGGTCGGAACGGTGTTCTTGTACTTGATGCCGAAGAAACCGTATTTCTCCCAGTCGGCCCGGTAGATGGGATCCACATCCATGTCGGCGAAATCCACGTCATAGGCCGGGATGTCGATCTGGATGTATTCACCGCTCTTGAACTCAATATCCTCGCCTTCCGGCAGTTTGACGGTGAATTCCTTGATGAAGGTAGCCACGTTCTTGTTGGAGATGACCTCGCACTCGAGCTTCTTGACGCTGAGCGCGGAGTCGGGCACCTGGATCTTGAGGTTGTCCTTGACTTTCACCTGGCAGCCGAGACGCCAGTTGTCGGCGATCTGCTTGCGGGTGAAGAAGCCCGTCTCAGTGGGGAGGATCGATCCGCCGCCCTCGAGCACCTGGCACTTGCACTGACCGCAGTTGCCCTTGCCGCCGCAGGCGGACGGCAGGAAGATCTTCTGCTCGGCCAGCGTGTTGAGCAGCGAGCCGCCCTGCGGCACGTCGAGCACTTTCTTGCCGCCGTTGATATCGATCTTGACGGTTCCCGAAGGGGTGAGTTTGATCTTGATGAACAGGAGCAGGGCCACGAGAATGAGCGTGACCACGACAATCACGAGGATTGCTGCAAGAATCGTATTTGTCATAGCTTATTCCTCCCTCCTTACAGTGAAATACCCATGAACGTCATGAAGGCCATACCCATCAGGCCCACCACCATGAAGGTGATGCCCAGGCCCTTGAGCGGAGCCGGTACCTTCGAGTAGGCCATCTTCTCGCGGATGGCGGCCAGGGCCACGATGGCCAGCCACCAGCCGATGCCCGAACCGAGCGCGTAGGAGGCAGCCTCGCCCACATTGAGGAACTCGCGCTGCTGCATGAAGAGCGAGCCGCCCAGGATGGCGCAGTTGACGGCGATCAGCGGCAGGAAGATACCCAGTGACGAATACAGGGCCGGCAGGAATTTCTCCACCACCATCTCGACGATCTGCACGAAGGCGGCGATCACCGCGATGAAGAGGATGAAGCTCAGGAAACTCAGGTCCACGTCCGCGAACTTCGGTCCCAGCCAGGAAAGCGCGCCGGGCTGCAGGACATATTTGTCGAGCAGGTAGTTGAGCGGAAGCGTGAAAAGGAGCACGAAGATAACAGCAACACCCAAACCATTTGCTGTCTTGACATTTTTGGATACCGCCAGGTATGAGCACATACCCAGGAAGTATGCAAAAATCATATTGTCAACGAAAATTGACTTTACGAACAAGCTGATGTATTCCATATCTGATTTGAGTTAAGTGTTATTTCTCCTGCAGGTCCTTCTGGATGGAGCGCTGGACCCAGACAATGCAGCCCAGGATGATCAGCGCCATCGGCGGAAGGATCACGAGGTTGTTGGGGACATAGCTGGCGGGCAGCACGCGCAAGCCGAAGAGGGTGCCGCTGCCGAGCAGTTCACGGAAGAAGGCCACGATGATCAGGATCATGCCGTAGCCGGCGCCGTTGGCCAGGCCGTCGAGCAGCGAGGGGATGGGTTTGTTGCCCAGGGCGAACGCCTCGATGCGGCCCATCACGATACAGTTGGTGATGATCAGGCCGATGTACACCGAAAGCTGCTTGTCGATGGCGTAGGCGTAAGCCTTGAGCACCTGGTCGACGAGGATCACCATCAGGGCGACCACCACCAGCTGCACGATGATGCGCACGCGGTTCGGAATCGAGTTGCGGAGCAGCGAGACCACGAAACTGGAGAGGCCCGTGACGATGATAACCGAAAGGGCCATCACGAAAGCACCCTTGAGCTGGACCGTGACGGCCAGCGAGGAGCAGATGCCGAGCACGAGGACCGTGATCGGGTTACCCTTGAAAATCGGGTTCAACAAGGTTTTCTTGAGATCTTCATTCATGGCTTAACCCTCCTGATGATTATGTTCGTGATCGTGGTGATGGTGCGCGTGGTCGTGACCATGGTCGTGATCGTGGTCATGGCCTTCGCAGCAGCCGTCTTCGCAGCAGCCGTCTTCGCAGCAGTCGTCACCAGTGGCGGCAGCGGCCTTCTTCTGGAGGAAAGGCATATAAGCCTTGGCCCAGGTATCGATGGCGGCATCCAGGCCGTTGCAGGTCATCGTGGCGCCCGTGATGGCGTCGATGGCACTGAGGTTGTCGGCGGGCGCACCACCCTTGACGATGTCGAACGGATTGTCGGGGTTGTCGAAATTGAGCTTCTTCCCCTTGAACTGTTCGCGGAACGAGGGCTCGTCCTTGATCTTGGCGCCAAGGCCCGGCGTCTCGCTGTCGTGGTCGAAATAGGCGCCAAGGATTTCCGTGCAGTCGGCATTGAAGGCCAGATAGCCCCAGATCGGGCCCCAGAGGCCTGCGCCGTAGCAGGGGATCACATTGATGTCCTGTCCGTCTTTTTCGAACACATAGACCGGAAGCGAAGGGTTTCCGTTCTGGATATTCTTGTTCTCAAGCTTCAGGTTGTCCTGGAGTTCGATGCCGGAGACCTCGGTCTCGAGTTCGCCGGTCTTGTTGCCTTCGGCGTCGATCAGGAAGGCGGTCTTGATGTTCTGGCTGTACATGGCCAGAACCTTGTCGTTGCCAAGTTTGGCAAGGTCTTCCTTGCTCGAGAAGCCCGCGGCCGTAAGCATCTGGCTGATGGTCTCCGCTTTGATGTTAGCCTGCTGCTTGGGCTTGAGCGCCATCGCCGCGATGGACAGGATGGCGGCCGCTACGACGACGATGAGCGTCGTGTAGACAATCGTATATACGTTGCTGTTGGTATTCATGGCTAGACGGTTTTAGCCCGCTTCAGGCGGCGGTTGACATTGGCGCTGACCACATAGTGGTCGATCAGCGGTGCAAAGGTGTTCATCAGCAGGATGGCCAGCATCATACCCTCCGGATAGCCCGGGTTGAAGAGACGGACCGTGATGCAGAGCGCACCGATCAGGAAACCGTAGATCCACTTGCCGGTCTCGGTCTGGGCCGAGGTGACCGGGTCGGTGGCCATGAAGACGGTACCGAAGGCGAAGCCGCCCATCAGGAGCTGTTCCCAGCAAGGGATGTCGGTTACGCCGAACGAAGTGCCGAGCCAGCCCACGAAGAGGGCGCCCAGCACGGAGGAGCACATGATCTTCCAGCTGGCCACGCCGGTGCAAAGCAGGATGCACGCACCGATGAGGATGGCGATGACGCTCGTCTCACCGACCGCACCGGGGATGTCGCCCAGGAAAAGGTTCCAGGCGCTGGTGCCAGCGGCGGACAGGCCGTCGAGGGAGGCGTGCGAAAGCGGGGTGGCACCCGAGAGGGCATCCACGACCTGGCCGCCCTTCCAGGGCGTTCCGCCGGCGAGGGCCTTGCTCAGGCCGCCGACCCAGATCGAGTCGCCAGACATCTTGCTCGGGTAGGAGAAGAACAGGAAGGCACGCGCCAGCAGCGCGGGATTCCAGATATTCATGCCGGTTCCGCCGAAGACTTCCTTGCCGATGATCACGGCAAAGGCGACGGCAATGGTCAGCATCCACCAGGGAACGTCGACCGGCACGATGAGCGGAATGATGAAACCGCTCACCAGATAGCCTTCGCTCACTTCGTGGCCTTTCATCTGGGCGGAAGCGAATTCGATGCCCAGGCCGACGATGTAGGAAATCAGGTAGAGCGGGATGATCTTCACGAAACCGTACCAGACCATCTGCCAGAAGCCCCAGCCCAGGCCGAAGACCTTGCTGTGCTGGAAACCGAGGTTCCAGATACCGAAGAGCAGGGCCGGCACCAGGGCGATCACCACGATGATCAGCAGGCGTTTCAGATCGACGCAGTCCTTCACGTGCGTGCCGCCCCGGCGGGGCGTCGTACGCTTGGGAACGAAGAAGAAGGTCTCGAACGCATCGAACGAGGAATGGAGCCAACTCAGTTTTCCGCCTTCGGAAAAGGTCGGCCGCACTTTATCGAAAAAATTCTTTGCCATTGCGGGTTCCTCCTTACATTTCTTTCATCATCAGTTCAATGCCTTCGCGGACGATCTTCTGGATCTCGACCTTCGAAGGGCAGACATATTCGCAGAGCGCGACATCTTCCTCGATGACCTCGTAGATGCCGAGCTGCTCCATCTTGTCGAGGTCGCCGGCGAGGCAGGCCTTGAAGAGGTAGAGCGGGTAGATGTCCATCGGGAGCACCTTGTTGTAAACATCGTTCATCAGGAACGGGCGTTCACCGCCGTTCTCGTTGGTGTCCATCTCATATTTCTTGCGGCGCAGGAAGGCCGGATAGGCATGCGAAACGGAGAATTTCTTGCTGCGCAGCGGATTGATCCAGCCGAACATCTCGTAGTAGTTGCCTTCCTTGAGCACGCTCACCTGGTCGTGATAGAATCCCAGGAAGCCGTCGGGACCGACAGCCTCACCCGAAAGGACGTCACCGCTAATGATGCGCACTTCGTCCTCCCCGAAGAAAGCGGCCAGGTCTTTCATGCAGACGCCGGCGGGAACTTCCGCATAGGAAGGATTCTTGGCGGCAGGGCCCGCGACCGCAATCGTGCGGTGGGCGTCATACACGCCTTTGAGGAAGAAGCGTCCGATGACGGCCACGAGCGGGAGGCTGACCGTCCACACCACTTCCCCTTTGTTGATGGGGCTGATGTGGTTGATCTGGACGCCCACGTTGCCGGCCGGATGCGGCCCTTCGAACTGATGGAATATCACGCCGCTGAGCTTGTGGAACTCGCTGCCGGCGTAGTTCTTCGACGAAAGGGAGAGGTGGACGCCGCCTTTGGTCAAACGGCCGAGGGCGTCGATGCCTGCCTGCACGGCGGCAAGATCCTCTTTCAGGGTGAAATCCCAGTCGGCGCCGAGGGGCGCCGTATTCATCGCCGAAATGAAGATGGCCTTGGGTTCGGCCGCGGGATCGGCCACGGTACCGAACGGGCGCTGCTTGAGGCAGGGCCAGAGGCCGGCCTGGAGCAGGAGGTCTGTCATCCCTTTCTTGTCGAGCGAGGCAGCCTTGGGCACGTCAAACTTGACAGCGTCATTCTTTCCGTCGGCTTTCACGCGCACTTCGAGAAGCTTGCGCTTGTCACCGCGGACGACCGCGTCAACCGTACCGCTGACCGGCGAGCAGAACACCATCTCGGGGCACTTCTTGTCGGCGAAAAGCGGCGTTCCCGCCTTGACGGCGTCACCCTCCTTGACCAGGAGGCGGGGCACCATGCCGCGGAAATCAGTCGGTTTGACAGCCACCAGACCCGGAGCAACCCGACGGGTCACCTCGCAAAGGGCCGCTCCCGCAATGGGAAGATCCAGGCCCTTTTTCAATCTGATCTGATCTGACATTGAAATTATTGTGTTAATAGTAAATGTTTTACAAAAGTGGGGCAAAGATACCTATAAAAAGTCACTAAAAAAAGTATAATTTTGCAGCATTATGAACAATTCGCAAACAGACCTGTTCGAAGGGTTGAACAGCGCGCAGAAAGCCGCTGTCCAGTGTACGGAAGGCCCCTCGCTGATCATCGCGGGAGCCGGTTCCGGAAAGACAAGGGTGCTGACCTGCCGGGTCGCACATATTTTGGAGGGAGACTGCAGGCCTGGTGAGGTGATGGCCCTGACATTCACCAAGAAGGCGGCAGGAGAAATGAAGGAGCGCGTGGCACGGCTCGTCGGCGAGCGGAAGGCGCGGTGGATCCAGATGGGCACCTTTCATTCGATCTTTATCCGTTTCCTGCGGGAATATGCCGACCGGCTCGGCTATCCCGAACACTTCACCATCTACGACCAGACCGACTCCCGGAGCGTCATCAAACAATGCATCAAGGAGCTGGAACTGGATGACAAGAACTACAAGCCCGCGGTGGTGCAGAGCGCCATCTCGCGGGCCAAGAACGATCTGCTGACCGTTAACGGCTACCGGGCCGACGTCGAGTCGATGGAGCGCGACCAGGCCGCCCGGCGCCCCCGCCTGGCCGACGTCTATGCGCTCTACCAGCAGAAATGCCTGGCGGCCGGCGCCATGGATTTCGACGACATCCTCCTGCAGATGAACATCCTGCTCAAACGCTTCCCCGATGCCTGCCAATCCATCGCGGGCCGTTTCCGCTACATCCTCGTGGACGAGTACCAGGACACCAACCGGGCCCAGTATCTCATCCTGCGCCGCCTGGCCGAGCCGCATCACAACCTCTGCGTGGTGGGCGACGACTCCCAGAGCATCTACGGCTTCCGCGGCGCCCGGATCGAAAACATCCTGCGTTTCAAGCAGGACTATCCCGAGGCGAAGGAATTCCGTCTGGAGCAGAATTACCGCTCCACGCAGACCATCGTCGAGGCCGCCAACAGCCTGATCGCGCACAACGAAAGGCGCCTGCAGAAGAAATGCTTCTCGCAGGCGGGCAAAGGCGAGCCGATCGGCGTGATCAAGGCCTACACCGAAAGCGAGGAGGCCCACCTGATCGCATCCGCCATCGTCGAGCGCATCTACAGCACGAAAGCCTCGTACGACAGCTTCGCCATCCTCTATCGGACCAACGCCCAGTCGCGCGCCTTCGAGGAAGCGCTGCGCAAACGGAATCTCCCCTACCGTATCTACGGCGGACATTCCTTCTACGAGCGGGCCGAGATCAAGGACATGCTCGCCTACTTCAAGCTGGCCGTCAATCCGCAGGACAACGAGTCCTTCCGCCGGGTGATCAACGTGCCGGCCCGCGGCATCGGCGATACCACCATCGAGCGCCTGTCCGCCGCAGCTTCGACTGCCGGCTGTCCGCTCTACAACGCACCGCTGCTGGAAAACGAAAAGCTCTATGCCGTAGGCTTGAAAGACACCGCCATCAAGAAGCTGCGGGATTTCGTCGCGATGATGGAACCGCTGGCCGAAATGACGGAGACGAGCGACTGCTACGAACTGGCCGCCCGGATCGGCGACGCCACCGGCTACCTGCTCTCGCTCAAGAACGACAACTCCCCGGAAGGCCTCGGCCGCTTCGAAAACGTGGAGGAACTGTTCAACAGCATCAAGGAGTACAGCGAAGAAGAGGCCGAGATGCGCCAGGTGCTCGCCGAAGACGGCGAGGAAGCGGTCGATACGACCGTCACCCTGGGCGATTACCTCGAGAACATCTACCTGCTGAGCGAGGCGGAAAAAGACGACACCCAGGATCCCGACCGCGACCAGACCAACAAGATCGTCCTGATGACGGTCCACGCGGCCAAAGGCCTGGAGTTCCCCTATGTCTTTATCGCCGGCATGGAGGAGAACCTCTTCCCCTCGGAAAGCATGAACGACACGCCCGACAAGATCGAGGAAGAGCGGCGGCTCTTCTACGTAGCCCTCACCCGGGCGGAAAAAGCCGTCACCGTATCGTATTCCCAGAACCGGCGGAAATGGGGCAGCGAAGAATCGAACCGGCCTTCGCGCTTCCTCAGGGAAATCGACCGGCAATACTACGCCATCGAACCCGACAGCGACGAGAACCGCTACGACCCGTTCCCGCAGACCCGCTTCGGCCGCTCGGATTTCGAGACCTTCCGCCGGCCGTCGGCCGGACGCGGAACCTCGTCCGCCGGCTGGCAGTCTGCGTCTTCCGGCTGGCAGTCTGGGGCCTCCGGACGGCAGTCGCCGTCTTCCGGACGGGGATACGCCGGTGGAAGCTATTCCGGCGGGAATCCGGCCGGAGGCCGCCCCGCCGCTGGCCGACCGACGTCAGGTTCGGCGGCTGCCAGCCGCCCCACTGCCGGCAGTCCAGCGACGGGAAGCCGCCCCACCTCTCGCCCGGCGGCTGCGCATACGCCCAGCCCGGGCTTCGCTCCCTCCCCCGTCGCCGACCTGCAGGTCGGCCAGCGCGTCGAGCACGACCGCTTCGGTTACGGGACCATCCTCTCGATGGAAGGCGACGGTCTCAACCGGAAAGCCGTCGTCAGCTTCGAAAACAGTGGAGAAAAGACACTTCTGCTAAAATTTGCTAAACTTCGCATCGTTTAACCGATGCCAGGCGATCGACTTGGCATAGGTTTTGCAATGAAAACAACCGAAGTTTTTCATAGTTTAAGTTTAAGTTTAGGTTAGTAGGAAGGGTCAAGCGCCGGTAGCACTTGGCCCTTCTGAAATTATACCCCGGCCGCTCCCCGGCCGCTCCCCGCCGTCTTCCGCTCCATCGCACATCCTCCCGCCACCCAGGCATCCTTCCGCTGCAACGGACACATCTGACAATCAGTCACTTGTGTAAACTGACCCCCTCTGATTTCGAGGGGGTCACATCGTGTAAATAGCTGACTATCAATTGCGTCCGTTGCAGCGGAAAGAGCGCGTTGCGGCGGAAAGAGCGCGTTGCGGCAGAAAGATACGTCCAGACATGCCGCCGTGGCACGGAAAAAAGGCCGCCGGGTCGCATCCCGAATCTTTTAACGATTCGGGACACATGTTTTGTGAAGGCGGGACAAGGAGAAGGTGCGTGCGCCATATCTTTGTCGGCAAACCAACACAAACGACTATGGCCAAAACAAATCTGAAAAAAATGTATGTCACACCTGAAATCCAGGTGTTGAGACTCCAGATGCGAAAGGAAGTCCTTACGATCAGCGGTAATGCCGCCGGCCTGTATGGAGCCGGTGTGGATGAAAGTAATGCGGATAATAACGGAAACATTTGGTAGCGTTATGAAGAAGTCTTTTTTAATCGCATCTCTCGCCCTCTTTGCCGTTTTGACGGCCGGATGCATGCAGGAATTACGGGACACGCCGGAATCCGGGAATAAGACGACACTCACCGTTTCTGCCGTCACCAAGAGCCAGAATGTCAGCGAGGAAGCCGGGACCAAGGTTTCTTATGGCGCCATCGACGCCACCTGGGAAACGGGGGACCGGATTTACCTGATCAAAAACGACGGAACGACCATCACGCTCACCCTCATCGGCGGAGCGGGGACCGCTACAGGTAGTTTTTCATCGACGGACCCGGTAGTAGCGGGCACTTATATCCCGTACGCCGTCAGCAAATCCTCTCTGGACAAAGGCTTTGTAAGCGTATCGTCAGGTGTCATCACCCTGAACCTGAGCACCCCGGGCGGCGGCTCACTGGCCGAAGCCCTGGAGCATGATATCCTCAAAGGCTCGCCCGTGGTCCTGACCGCCGATCAGACAACAGCGACGATCGGGGACCTTACCACGCACATTTTGAGCTATCTGCGTTTCCGTTTCACGAGTACGACCAAAGCCATCTCGACGATCGGAATGGATTCGGCCGGCGGCGTGTACAGGACGGTGAACATTGCCGCTAATGGTACAGTTAGCGGAAATAATCCCTCAACTGATGTGGTCAATGTCACGGCGTCGGACGACGGTGCCGGGACCTACGCCGGCTACTTTGCCGTTCTGGGCAGCACCTCCACCAGCCTGATGGCACATGCCGAGGATGAGGACGGGGGCAAATACACCCGACTTGTATCCACGAAAACAGCCAACTATACGGCCGGGACGGTCTATGGAAAGACAATCACCCTAACCGCCGATATGGTAACGGCGGCCGCAAGCGGCTCCCTGAGCGAACATCCCTGGAAAAACCTGGGACTGAGCGTGAAATGGGCCGAGTTCAATGTTGGGTCGTCCAGTGAGTATTCATATGATTATAATATCAGTAACGTTGCTGGGAATTCTGCCGGTATCGCCGTTGCAGCGGGGTGGATCGGATGGCGTATTCCGACCCGCGCCGAGGTGCAGGAGCTCTTCTATGCCAGCGAACGCCAGTGGGTTACCGGGTCCAACAACGGCGTAAGGTTCAATTGCAACGGCAGCTATGTGGCTATGGGAGCTGGAGGATATTGGAGAACGCGAGATGATAGCTACACAGATGACTGTTATCAAAAAGGAAATGTAATATTCTATATCAATGAAACTACGCCCAGTAACGGTTCTTATGCGCAGTTGTGGGCAAATATAAGCAGTTCCGGGGCATCGCTGGGCTTCGGTTCCGCAAATTTAGGGACTTACGTGCACTCTTTCGACAACTTTGCCCCCATGCGCCTGGTCTGCGACTACGAATAATTCGCTATCTTTGTAAGCGTGAAGCGCTTGCCCCTCATACTGCTCACCCTTCTCGCCGTCGCGTGCTCGCGCAGCAGCGGCGGCGGGGCGGAGCGGTGGCCGGACCTGCCGGAGCCGCTGTCCACCCCGTATGCAATGGTCCTCAATGGGGAGCTGACCCTTTTTGGCGGGCATACGGACGGCTTTCTGTTGTCGCAGTCTGCCTGGTACCTCAAAGGCGGAGCCTGGCACGAGGTGCCGATGATATATGCGCACGACCATGCTTTCTGCACCCTCCTTCCGGACGGCCGGGTGATGCTGGGCGGCGGCAGTGCGGAGGCCTTCGGCATCGGCCAGAGCTGGGGCGTTGAGATCTATGACCCGGCCACGCACACTTTCTCGGCCGAGGGCATCCTGGACCGCAAGCGCGCCGGGGCATCGGCCCTGGCCCTGCCGGACGGCAAAGTGCTGGTGAGCGGCAACTGGTACGCGCCCGACGCAATGGAGGTTTATGAGCCGGGGAAGGGATTCTCCTTCCTGAGAGAGGTGGCCGCAGAGCGCGGCACCCCGTTTATCCTGGCATCGGCCCCGGACAACGCCGTCGTCTTTTCCGGGCTGGACAACTACGGCAAGCCCTCTGACGGCACGGTGGACCGGCTGCAAGGAGACACTTTCCATGAACCCCTGCTGGACGAGTGGGAACCCTGGGGCACCCCTCAGGCCGATCTTTCCATCGGCGAGTATGCCTATCTGCTGCTTGCCCGGCACCGGAAAAGCCGGGAATGGGGCATCCTCCGGATTGTGGGAGAACAGTTTTCCCTGCTGGAAACTGACCATCCCCTGCCCCTGCGTTCCGACGACGGAGGGTACATCTGGGGGCAACTGGCTGTGGACCGCAGCCGTCGGAGCGCCTATACGCTGGGAATCGATACGGAAGGGAACATCTGCGTGGCCCGAATCTGCTACGATCCCGTTTTCGATGGCGGTAAGGCCGAAGTTACCCTGACGGAGGTTCGCGGCCCTTTTCCGCTTACCGCCGCTTCCGCCCTGCTCCCGGACGGAACACTGGTCATGGCCGGCGGCTCCGGCGTTTCTCCCGTGGATGACTTCCCGGCTGGGAACAACTTCAAAAACAGCCGGGAGGTCTGGGCCTTCCCCACCGAGGATGCGCCCGCCAAGGCCACTTTGCCGTGGCCCTGGTTCCTTGTCATCGGCCTGCTGCTTCTGACGGCAGGCGCTCTGCTTTTCCGCCGGAAAAAGGCCGCGCTTGTCCAGCCGGAAGAAACCGATGTCATTCCCGCTGCTCCCCTCCTGAAAGAACAGCTGTCGAAAATCATTGAGGAAGAAGAACTTTTCAAGCAACCTGACCTCCGCGTCACCGACATCGCCGCCCGCCTGGCCACCAACCGGACCTACGTCAGTGCCATCATCAAGAGTCTGTCCGGCGATAGTTTCTCCACCCTCGTAAACGGCTACCGCGTCCGCTATGCGCAGAAGCTGATGCAGGAGCACCCGAAAATGAGCGTCACGGAAATCGCCGAAGAAAGCGGATTCTCCTCCCGCAGCGCCTTCTACCGCAACTTCAAGGACATAACCGGCCTGAGCCCCGCCGAATGGAAGAGAGCGGCACGCGAATCCCGGCCCTGAAAAACGCAGAGCACCTAGAGTTTGTCGCCGAAGAGGATGGCGTTGGCCAGGATGGGGTTGGTGCCGAGCCAGTAGGCGCGGTAGGCCAGGTCTTCCTGGATGCAGAGGACGCTGCCCTTGCCCTGGGGTTTGCGGGCGATGACGGGGGCGCCGGCAAAACGGGCGAGATTCTCGGGGGTCACATAGCCGGAGCGATAGGGTTCGGCCGTGTAGCGGAGCAGCACTTCGGCCTCCGGCGAAACCGTCCAGACCGTCGCATTGCCTTTGAAAATATCGATCGTGTCCTGCTTGTAGCCCCAGAAAAGCGGACTCTTGCCGCACATCTCAGCGCTGAGTACCAGGCCGCTTACGCCCCGTCCGGTCTCAGCGGTGACGGCGTCTTCACCGATGGCCCCCGACACCTTATGGGCCTCTCCCAGCAGGATCAGCGTGCCGCCGGCTTCAACCCAGTCGGCCAGCTTCTTCCAGGCAGCCTCCCCCGCCTTCTCAAGCGGAACACCCCCGGCAAAAACCATCACGTCGTACCGTCCGATGTCAAAGCGTTCTCCGGCGAAGGTATCAAAGTCCACCAGCGAATGGTTCATCGCATAGTGGCAGTCGAGCAGATGCCACAGCGCGCCCATCTGGATGGATGCACCGGTATTGCTGATCAGGGCCGTCCGCGGCTGGCGCACCGCCGACCGCAGCGGCACATACTTGTCGAGCGTCCTGCGGCGGCCGCCCGCAAGCGAGGTAATATCGACCGAGCATTCCGCAGCCAGGTCCGACAGCAGGCCGAGCAACGGTTCCTGTTCGAGCGGCTGGTCCGCCACGGGAACGACCAGCAGCCCCTCCGGCGAAACCTCCACGCGGACCCCCGCACGCTGCAGCGCCGTGATCAGATAGGGAACATAAAAATCCCCGGCCCGGAAGGTGTAGCCCAGCGAACTGAGCCCGCCTTGCACATGGCCTTCCGGCAAATGCGCTTCGACAATCCGTCCGCCGACAACCGGCGCCTGGGCGACCGCCTTGTAATCCAGGTTATAGGCCCGGGCGGGCGACCAGGTGGAGATATCGTAGAAACGGTCGTCCTGGAACGAGGTGATATCTTCGAAAATCCCCTTGACCTTGTAGTAATGCTTCTGGCGGAAAGGGACAAAGAAACGGCCCTCCTCCCCGGCTATGGGATAGACCTCGATCTGGTGCAGCAGCAGATTCTGCAGGAAATTGAAGGCGAAACCCCGGCCGCCCCGGGCCTCGAACACATAGCCCGCATCCGGATCAGCCTCCGCGGCGCGGGCCGCATCCTGGAAGAAGCGGCGCTGGTAGTCCTTGAGCCCGGCCGCGTTCGCCAGCGCGCCGTCAACCACGCCGATCGTCGCAACGCCTTGCCAGCGGACCGTCTCGCCGAACGTGTGGATGCCGAATTTGCCGAAATCGCGCAAATGACCGCGCGGTGAGGACAGTTCATGCAGGATGCAGACGGAACCCTGGATATCGCCGTAGCAGGCACCCTTGCCGATGAAGAAGTCGTCGTAGCCCCGTCCCGTGAAATACGGCACGGCGATGGAATCCAGATAATGGCTCGTCGTCTGGCTGATGGCAAGCGTCAGGTCCTGGTTTTCCTGGGGAATGTACGAATAGGTACGGTTCGGATCGCCCGGACTGAAGTAGTACAGGCCGTCGCGGGCGCTGCCCATCTCGTGCAGGTCGAGCAGCACGTTGGGCATCCAGTATTCATACATTGTCACCAGGTTGCGGCCCTCCGGATACTGGGCCGTGAGCCAGTCGCGGTTGGTGTCCATCCAGTAGTGGTTGGCCCGGGAGGAAGGCGAAGCCTCATGGTATTCACGGGCCTGGTTGTCAAGGAAATGATGGACGCTCGCGTTGGAATTGACCCAGGTCGCGAAACGGCTCATGCCGTCCGGGTTCTGGGCAGGGACCACGAGCAGCACCGTACTGTCCAGCATCTGCTCCACCGCCGGATCCTGCACGGCCGCATAATGGAACATGACGGCCAGCAGGGCCTGCGCCCCGGAGATCTCGTTGCCGTGGATCGTGGCACGGAGATCGACCACCAGCGGAAGTGCATCCAGATCGAGCCGTCCGGACACGGAGGCGTCGGTCACCTGCAGATGCGCCTGCCGGATCTCCTCAAGGTGCTGCTGGTTGCGCGGCGATGTGATGCATACCTGCAGGAACTGCCGGCGCTCGAAGGTATAGCCGAAGCGCTTGACCGAGACGCGCGGCGACACGCCGGCCAGATAATCGACATAGCGGGTAATGTCGCCCCAGTCGGCCAGGCGCTCGTCCAGTTCAAAACCGAGGAAGGCTTGCGGCGACAGGATATCCTGCGCATACTGTGCATCCTGTACGGCAAGATAATACATGACTGACGAAGCCGGCGAAGGGGTCCCGGCTGCCTTGCCCGGCTGGGCATACGCGATTCCGGCGGCCGCCAGCAGCGCTGCAGCCACGGAAACAGCAAGAAACATGGAACGGAGATATTTCATAGGGAATAAGATTTTCGGATTCGGCGGCCTGCGGGAAGCAACGAATTGGTCCGGTTTCCCAGGTTCTTGACAAAGCCCAGGCCGAGCCCTTCGAAGGTCAGCAGCAGATAACCGCGCGGGGCATCGGGCAGCGGCAAGGCTTCCCGCGAAAGGAAACGCAGGGCATCTTCCCGGGAAAGATCGACACAGGCATACGACAGGCCGTCCACACCTTCCCGCCTGACAGCCAGGGCATAATCAGCTTCGGGTATGAGGTCGCGGCCCTTGCGGAGCGCGACGGCCGTGCCGGAGGCGATCACTTTCAGACTCTTTTCGAGGCGTTCCAGATCGCGGAGAAAGGCGGCGGGGAACTGTTTCAGCAAATCGCGGCGGGCCACAAGCGTCAGCGCAGCCTGTACAGCCGATGCGGAAGCCGGAGCACTGGCGGCGGGATTCGCAACGCCTCCCGCTTTCCGGAGCAGCGCGGCGAAGAAACCCTCGCCCCGGTCCTCTCCCGGATAGAAATGCCGCAGCTGGAGGCACTCCGCACCCAGTTCGGACTGGATCCATGCCACATTGTCCTCGTTCTCAAGGCGGTTGAAGGTACAGGTCGAATAGATCAGGAAGGCGCCCGGGGCGAGCGACGGCCAGACGTCGGCCAGGATCCGGCGCTGCCGCGCCGCACAGAGCCGCACCGTGTCAAGCGACCATTCGGCCACGGCCCGTTCATCCTTGCGGAACATGCCCTCACCGGAACAGGGAGCGTCCACCACGGCGATGTCGAACAGGCCGCGCAGCGGCGTGAAGGCAGACGGGTCCGACGAAGTGACCACCGCGTTGGCGCAGCCCCAGCGGGCCACATTCTCGGCCAGCACCGTAGCGCGGGCCGGCACCACCTCATTGGCCACCAGCAGCGAAGTGTCATCCAGATGGGAAAGCAGCTGCGTCGTCTTCCCGCCCGGGGCCGCGCACAGGTCGAGGACGCGCAGTCCACCGCGCCGGCCCAGCAACGAGAGCGCCTGCTCAAACAGCGCGCCGACATACATGGAAGAAGCCTCCTGCACATAATAGGCACCCGCGTGGAACAGCGGATCGAGCGTGAACGACGGACGGTCCGTCAGGTAGAAGCCTTCGCCCGCAGCCCAGGGCACCGCCTCGCCGGCAAGCGGGCCGAAGTGCCGCCGCAACTGCGCAGGCGTCAGCTTGAACGGATTGGTGCGCACGGAGACTTCGGGCTCCGAAGCCAGGGCTGCCAGTACCCGCTCCGCCCGCGACGGGCCGATACTTTCGCGCAAAGCGTTGATAAATTCCGCAGGAAACATTACTTTTGCAGCCGCTAAGACAAGAAACAAAGATAAGAAAAAAATGCAGACCGTTTACTTCGAACGCGAGTCCATCCGTGTGGAAGATGCCGATTTCCCGGAATTCTGTTCTCATTTTCAAGAAATCCCCGCTGGCGGCGGCCTGGTCCGCAACCGCGACGGCCACTTCCTGCTGATCTACCGGCACGGGCTCTGGGACCTGCCCAAAGGGAAACAGGAACCCGGTGAGGGCATCGAGACCTGCGCCCTGCGCGAAGTCGAGGAGGAAACCGGCCTGCACAGCCTCAAACTGGGCGAGCTTATCTGCGTCACCCACCACACCTACCACCTCAACGGCGTCAAATGCCTCAAGCACACCTGGTGGTACCAGATGTCAGACGAGCGCGAGGAACCGCTCCTGCCCCAGGCGGAAGAAGACATCTCCCGGGCCGAATGGGTAAAAAAAGAAAGCCTCCCAGACTATCTGGAAGGCACGTATCCGTCGATTGTCGAGGTTTTCGTCAGCGCAGGTCTGTTATGATGGTATCGTCCCCGAAACTCTCGGGGTCGATGATGAAGAAGGTCGCGGACCAGGGTTCGGCGGCTTCCTTGATGCCTGTAAGGGTGATCGTGTAGGTGTCGTACATCACCACGGCGGACCCGTCGGCCGCCTTGCTGACGGAAATGTCCTTGAGGAAGGACACGTCGTTCTTCTCGATGACCAGTTCGTCGCTGCCCGGCGAATAGATCCAGCGGTCCTTGCCGTTGCAATAGACTTTCATCCAGTCGGTTTCCAGCCGGTAACATTCGTCCTGGACAAAGCCCTTCCCCTCGGCCACGGTTTTTCCGGAGACATTGTCCACCATCTTGAACGAGCAGGAAAAGCGCTGCTGGGCACCGGCTGCGATACACAGCAGGACGGCAGTCACAAGGAGAATCATTCTTTTCATCACGCAGTCTTTTTAGATATGATTGAGTGATTCCAAAATTCGGTCCAAAGTATCCAGATCGGTCACCAAAACCGTCCGGGCCTTGCTCCCTTCCTGCGGCCCGACGATACCGGCGGCCTCCAGCTGGTCCATGATGCGGCCGGCGCGGGCATAGCCCACATTGAGTTTGCGCTGGAGCATCGAAGTGGATCCCTGCTGGTACTGGACCACCATCTTCGCACATTCCTCGAAGAGCTGGTCGCGCTTGTGGAGGTCCACGTCGCCGACACCGGCTTCCTCGTCGTTCGGATCGACATATTCAGGCAGTTCGAACGGCCCGGCGTAGCCGCGCTGCTCGCTGATGAATTTCACCAGGTTGATGATCTCCGGCGTATCGACCAGGGCGCACTGCACGCGGGTCAGGTCGTGGCCCGGATAGACCACCAGCATATCGCCGCGGCCGATGAGCCGGTTGGCGCCCGGCGCGTCGATGATGACCTTGGAGTCGGTTCCGGTGTTGACCTTGAAGGCGATGCGGGAGTTGAAGTTGGCCTTGATGGAACCCGTGATGATGTTGACGGTCGGACGCTGCGTGGCGATGATCAGGTGGATACCCACGGCGCGGGCTTTCTGGGCCAGGCGGGCGATCGGGTTTTCGATCTCGCGGCCGGCGGTCATCAGCAGGTCGCCGAACTCGTCGATGATCACCACGATATACGGAAGGAACTTGTGCCCGTTGTTGGGGTTGAGCTGACGGTTCAGGAATTTGGCGTTGTACTCCTTGAGCTGGCGCACGTCGGCTTTCTTGAGCAGGTCGTAGCGGGCGTCCATCTCGATGCAGAGGGAGTTCAGCGTATTGGCGACTTTCTTGGTGTCGGTGATGATGGCCTCGTCGCCGTCGGGCAGCATGGCCAGATAGTGCTTCTCGAGCTTTTCGTAGAGGGAGAACTCCACCTTCTTGGGATCGACCAGCACCATTTTCATCTCGGCGGGATGCTTGGCATACAGGAGCGAGGTGATCATCACATTGAGGCCCACCGATTTGCCCTGTCCGGTCGCACCGGCCACCAGCAGGTGCGGCATCTTGGCCAGGTCGAGGAAGAAGGGCTCGTTGGTCACGGTGATGCCCATGGCCATCGGCAGCTCCATCTTCTTGGAGGCTTCCTGGAACTGCTGGCAGCCCAGCACCGACTTGAGCGCCACGACGCTCGGCTTGACGTTCGCCACTTCGATGCCCACGGAATCGAGCAGGGTCACAACGCGGACACCCTTGGCGCCCAGCGAGATAGCGATATCCTCTTCGAGGTTTCGCACCTGCGCGACCTTGATGCCGTCGTCGAGCTGGATCTTGTAGAGGGTGACGGTCGGACCCATCTTGGCCGTGATGCCCTTGACGCGGATCTTATAGCTGTTGAGCGCGTTGACGATGCGCTGCTTGTTGTTTTCGAGTTCCTGCCGGGAGACTTCGTACCACAGATCCTTGTAGTCGTTGAGGATCGACATCGGCGGGAGTTTGAACTTGGGCAGGTCCAGGCGCGGATCGTAGCGTTCGCGCCATTCCTCGTCGGAGAGGCCGGCGATGATGTCTTTTTCGCTCTTGCCCTCGACGGTCAGGGTCACCCCGTCGTTCCCGTCCGGATTCTCTTCCGGCTCGTCTTCGGGCACATCGGCAGGTTCGACGTCATCGGGTTCCGGCGGAAGTTCAGACTGCGTTTCGGACTTGCCGTCCGAGTCCGTATCGGCGAAATCGAGCCAGTCGTCCGTCGGGTCGGTGTCGGCCTCTTTTGCGCCTTCCACGACCAGGCCGCCGTAAGGCTGGACTTCCCCATCCGGTTCCAGTTCTTCCAGCTCGTCATCCGGCTCGTCTTCGCCGGCAGTCTCCCGGTGGGAGATCCCGTAGAGCAGGTCGTCCAGCCAGAAAGCGACTTTCGGCGTCAGCAGGCAGGCATAGAGGAACAGGACTGCCAGCAGCACGCCTGCGGTCCCGGTCTTGCCGATCTTGTCGCACAGCCAGCGGTTGGCATAGTGGCCGTAGGACCCGCCGGCTCCGCTGCCGAACATCGCATCGAAGGAGGTGAAGCTGAAGATATAGGCCAGCAGGACGGAAAAGACCACCGCCCCGAAGGCACAGAGCAGGAAGATCCTGAGCAGGTTGACTTTCTTGATGCGGAAACAGTAGACCGTCAGGAAGGCCAGAAAAGCGGGAATGGCGAATGCGCCGAGGCCGAACCATTTCGATATCAAGAGGTTCGCCCAAAGATAGCCGATCTTGCCACCGGCATTTTCCGCCGCACTGTCCATAGAGAACATCTGCGGGTCGAACTTCAGGCTCTGGTCGGACGTCCAGGTGAATACATACGACAGGAGCGCCACCAGGGTATAGATGGTCAGGATGCCGCACAGCACGCCGAGGACGATCCGCACAATCCGGCGGTTCTCCTCCGACAGAAGGGGCTTGCGCTCCACGGGCGCGCGTTTCGGTGCGGCCGCCGCTTTCTTGGCGGCCTTGGGACGGGCCTTCCCCGCCGGCGCCTTTTCCTTGCTTTTCTTCTCTTTTTTAGCCATCCGTTATTTCTTCCGTTTCCAGTTGCGGTTCTTCTTGCCTCCGCCGCCGAAGTTGCCGCCGGCATTCTGCGTACCTACGCTGATGCCCGGGCGGGAGAAATTGGCGTTCTGCGCAATGGCGCCCAGGTGCACGTCTTCCGGGACTTTGAGCTTGCCGTCGGACAGGCGCTCGATGTCGGCGAAGATGGTCTCTTCGGCCACGTTGTCCTTGTTCCAGATGAGGTACTGCTGGCGCATGTACAGGGCCAGCGTCCGGATCATCTCTTTCTTGATGTCGTCATCCTCGCGGTCGGCGATCAGGCCGATCATATTCTCGATATTGCGGCCGTAGCAGGCGGCCTTGACCGGTTTTTCCGGCAGTTTGATCACGTCGGGACGCGCCTCGAACTGCTGGGGCGTGGGCGCGGGATACGGGGCGTCGATATCCAGGTCGAAGCCACCGATCACCTGGGCGTGATCCCAGAGTTTATGCTTGTAGTCGTTGAATTCCCGGATCTGCGGGTTGAGAAGGCCCATCACCTGCACTACGGCGCGCATCTGCTCGCTGCGTTTTTCCTTGTCTTCGATGGCTTTCACCTGCTCGATCATTTTCTGCACGTGCCGGCCGTATTCGGGCAGCACAAGTTTCTCTCTCTGCGTGTTGTAATCCATATTCGCGCTTTTGTCTCAAATTAACTTACAAAGATACTTCTTTTATTTTGTATCTTTGCATAAAATTTTTGCAATGGAGAAAGTATTGGTCACAGGCGCCCTCGGGCAACTCGGCACGGAGCTCCGGCTGCTGACGGCCGGACGTCCGGAATTCATTTTCACTGATATCCGCGAGGAAGACGGGATCCGCCGGCTAGACATCTGCGATCCCGCCGCCGTCGCCGCGCTGCTCGACGAAGCATCGGTCGGCACGATCGTCAACTGCGCCGCCTACACCGATGTCAACCGCGCTGAAAGCGACCGGGCGCTCTGCCAGGCCATCAACGCCGACGGGCCTGGCGTCCTGGCCCGCGCCGCCGCCAGGCGGGATGCGGCCCTGGTCCAGATTTCGACCGAATACGTCTTCGACGGCCGCAATCCGAAGGGCTACACCGAAAACGCACGCCGCCATCCCCTTTCGGTCTATGGCAGCAGCAAGCGCGACGGTGAGGACCGCGTGCGCCGCAGCGGCTGCCGCGGCATCATCCTGCGCACCTCGTGGCTCTATTCGCCTTTCGGCAGGAATTTCGTCAAGACGATGCTCCGGCTGGGCGCCGAGAAATCCGAAGTCAGTGTCGTGGACGACCAGGTGGGCAGTCCGACCTATGCCCGCGACCTGGCGGAAGCCATCCTGGCCATCTGCCCCAAGATCGGGACGCGGCGCGGAGAATACTACCACTTCACCAACGACGGTGTCTGCTCCTGGGCCGGTCTGGCCGCGGCCGTCATGCGGGAAGCCGGCCTGCCCTGCCGCGTGCGGCCCATCTCCACGGCGGAATACCCTTCCCCTGCCGTACGGCCGGCCTGCTCCATTCTCTCGAAGGAGCGCACCTGCCGCGATTTCGGCATCCGGCTCAAAGCCTGGGAAGACGCGCTCAGAGACTGTCTGAAGCGTCTTTGATAAAAGGCGCGCGGGCGTCTTTCTCGGAAAGAATCACCTCGTCGGGCGAAATGCCCCAGTCGATGGCGAAGAAAGGGTCGTTCCAGCGGTACGATCCCTCCGCCTGGGGCGCGTAATAATTATCGCATTTATAGACAAACAGCGTGTCGTCTTCCAGCACCAGGAATCCGTGGGCGAAGCCGCGCGGAATGAAGAACTGGCGCTTGTTCTCTCCGCTCAGTTCCACGGCCACGTGACGGCCGAAGGTCGGCGATCCGGGCCGGATATCCACGGCCACGTCGAGCACCTTGCCGCGCACCACGCGCAGCAGCTTGGCTTGCGCCGCCTCCCCTTTCTGGAAATGCAGGCCGCGCAGCACGCCCCGCCGGGCGGAGTAAGATTCATTGTCCTGCACGAAATCCACCGGGCCGGCGTGGGCCACGAAATCCCGCAGGGAGAATGATTCGAAAAAATACCCGCGATGGTCTCCGAATACCCGCGGTTCGAGGATCAGCGGACCTTCTATATCAGTTTTCAGGTAATTCATCGTTTTTACTTAACAACTGTACAAAGATACGCTTATTTTCCTAACTTTGTAGGGATTTGCCAACAAAACACTTCTATGTACAAAATAACATCCCACCCGATCCTGGATATCCCCGAAGAGGATCTCCACGAATTTCTCTTTGAAGGTAAGACGGTCCGCGGCCAGAAGGGCCAGACCATCGCAGCGGCCCTGCACCAGGCCGGTTTCCCGGTCCACCACCACAGCCTGAAAGACCGCAAGCGCACCATGGAGTGCGGCATCGGCAAGTGCGGCGCCTGCGAAATGCTCGTGGACGGGCATATCCGGCGCATCTGCATCACCAAGATCGACGGCATCCGGGAAGTCCGGCGCGTCGGCAAGGAGAGTTTCTCGCTGGTGGACAGCAGCACCACCCGGCAGCAGGACAAGAAAAAGGTCTATCGTACGGCCGTAGCCATCATCGGCGCGGGTCCGGCGGGTCTCGCCGTCCGCGAGGAACTCAACAAAGCGGGCATCGACAACCTGGTGCTCGACAACAACGACGCCATCGGCGGCCAGTTCCAGATGCAGACGCACCAGTTCTTCTTCTTCGAAAAAGAGCAGAAATTCGGTGGGATGCGCGGTTTCGACATCGCCAAGACCCTGGCCGGCGATTCGCTGGAAGGCATCATGCTCAACTGTGTGGTCTGGGATATTCTGGAAGGCAAGCGGCTGGCCGTCAAGAATGTCGTCTCGCAGGAAATCTTCTATGTCGATGCCGAGCAGCTGGTGGTGGCCGCCGGTGCCCTGCCCTTCATGCCGGCCTTCAAGAACGACGACCTGCCGGGCGTGTTCACCGCCGCCGTGGTGCAGCGGATGATGAACAAGGAATTCACCCTGCTGGGCAGGAACATCCTCACGGTGGGTGCCGGCAACATCGGCTACCTGACCTCCTACCAGGCCATGCAGGCCGGCGCCAGGGTCAAGGCCATCATCGAGGCCATGCCCCACGAAGGCGGCTTCCCCGTCCAGGCCAACCGGCTCCGCCGGCTCGGCGTACCGATCATGACCTCCTATACGCTGGTGGAAGCCATCCCCAATGAAGACTGGACCGGCGTAACCGGCGCCATCATCGCCAAATGTGAAAACTTCAAGCCGGTTCCGGGAACGGAAGTCCGCATCGACGGGATCGACTGCATCAATATCTGCACCGGCCTGCTGCCCGACAGCCAGCTCCTGCGCAAAGGCAGCGAAATCTTCGGCACCGCCTGCCACGGCGTCGGCGATGCCGTGCGCATCGGCGAAGGCACCTCCGCCGTGCTGCGCGGCCGCCAGTGCGCCTTCGAGATCCAGCAGGCGCTCGGCCGCCGGATCGACTACAATGCCTATCTGGCCGTTTCGAAAGAATACATCGACTCCCAGCAGCGGCCGCAGCGCTTGCTCGACGAGCCCCGCAAGCCTTCGGCCGAACGCATGCGCAAAGGCGGCTTCGTGATCGCCGACTGCCTCTACGGATTCGCCTGCAACCCCTGCTCGTTCGCCTGCAAGCAGGGCGCCATCACCAAGAGTTCCACCTCCGTCACGCCGACCATCGACTTCGACAAGTGCATCGGCTGCATGGAATGCGTGGCCCACTGCCCCGGCCTGGCCATTTTCGGCTACCGGCCCGAGAAGCGGCAGATCTTCCTCCCCGTCGAATTCGCGGTGGAGGCCGGCGCCGAAGTGTTCCTGGTGGACGACAATGGCCGGAAAGTGGGCGAAGGCGTCATCGAACGCCTCATCCGCAAGCCCAACAAGACCAACGTGGCCGTGGTCAAGGCCGGAAAGATCTACGCCGGCGACAGCGACGAGGCCCTGCTCGAAGCGCACGGCTTCATCGTCAAGGACCAGTATCCCGAGCCGCTCGAGATGAATCCCACCGAACTCAACGACGACTTCACCTACATCTGCCACTGCGAAGACGTGCGCCTGCGGGACCTGCTCGCCCTGCTCAAGGGCCGCACCAGCATCACGGCGCAGGAACTCAAGCATATCTCCCGCCTGGGCATGGGCCCTTGCCGCGGCACGCGCTGCCTGCCGCGCGCCAAGCAGGCCCTGAGCGCCTACGGCATCCAGATCACCGGCGACTTCACGCCCCGCGGCCCGATGGCCAACCTCGTGGAGATCGGCAACGTGACCAATCCTTCGCGCCAGGTCGAGCTGATCACCAATCCCAAGTGCACCGATGTGGAGATCCACCGCGTGGGCGCCTTCGTGGCGGGCGGCGGCATGGCCGGCACGGCCCTGTTCCGCTACCTGGCCGAAGCCGGGTTCAAACCCGTGCTGGTCAACAACGAGCACGGCAGTTCCTGGCGCTGCATCGCCGGCGGTCGTCCCGCCTTCTCGCTGCCGGCCCTGGCCGACATCGCGACCCACAACCTGGAGATTTTCCGCAGCGTCCAGGCCCTGCGCAACATCGACCTGAAGATGACGCGCTATGTGAACTTCGTCCACGACGAAGAGACCTACCGTTCGCTGGACGCCTCCCGGGCCTGGTCGAATGCCTATATGGTGGACAAAAAGGATTTCGCCAAAGAGATCTCGCCGTACATCAATCCGGACCTCAACCTCTACAGCCACGCCCTGATCTCGCTCGACTGCTGGCAGGCTACGCCGGGCAAGACCATCGACACGGTCCGCCAGCTGGGCATCCAGGCCGGCGGCCAGGTCTTCGAAGACACCGAAGTCATCCACGTCGAGAAGAACGGCGGCCTCTACCGCATCACCGTGCGGACCCGCGCGGGACGCTACGTGCGCTATGAGACCGAGGTGTTCGTCAATGCGATGGGTGCCGGCGCCGAGAAGTTCGCCCGGCAGCTGGGCATCGAAACCGGCCTGTATCCGGTGCGGCACCAGGCTTTCATCACCAAGCGCCTGCCGCTCATCGGCAAGGACGGCGACTCGCTCGACATGCTCATCGACCGTCGCCATTACAAGGGCTTCTCGGCCGTCTATGGCCAGCAGCTGGCCGAGACCGGCCAGATCATCGGCTGCGCCTCCCCGGCCCAGGATGCGACCGACGCCGCCAAGAACCTGAAGGTCAACACGCAGGAATTCCTGGAGATTGCCTCGGAAGTCTTCACCGAATGGATCCCGCAGCTCAAGGGAATGAGTTTCCAGGCCACCTGGTGCGGCTACTACACGGAACCGCGTTACATCATCGACCCGTCGCTCGGCCTGTTCGTCGGCATGCGCGGCCACGGCTTCATGCTTTCGCAGTATATTGCCAAGCTGTATGTGGACGCCCTGTTGGGCCGGCCGGTCCCCGACTATTTCAAGGACCTGGCCCTCGGCGGCAGCGGCCTGAGCGAGAACGCGTTCAAGTAGTAATCGATCCAGATACTTCACGAAAAGATGGATTTTGCCGCCTATCTTGCGTAGGGGCCAGCTGGGCGAGCAGGACGGCCGCGAAGACCAGTGCGCAGCCCAGCAGCTCGCGGGACGTCAGGCTTTGCCGGAGGATGAACCAGCCGGCGAGGGCCGCAAAAACCGACTCGAGGCTCATCAGCAGCGAGGCGACCGTCGGATTGAGCCCTTTCTGGGCGATGATCTGGAGCGTGTAGCCTACGGCGCTTGAGAGGATGGCGGCGTAAAGCAGCGGAATCCAGGCGTTCCAGGAAGTGAACGCGGCACCCCACGCGGCCAGGCCGACCGGCCGGATGTCCGTGAAAACCATGACGACGGATGCCAGGACACCGCAACTGAGGAACTGGATGGCCGAGAGCTTGAGCGCGTCAAAGCGCGGGGAGAAGCGATCGATGGCCAGGATCTGGAACGAATAGCCCAGGGCACAGAGGATCAGCAGCAAGTCGCTCAGTTGCAGGGAAAGGGATTCCTTGTCGATGCACAGCAGATAGAGTCCGGCCAGGGCGACAGCCACGCCGATCCAGATGAGTGGATTCGTTTTCTTTCTGAAGATCAAAAGGTTCAGAATCGGAACCAGTACGATGTAGGTGGCCGTGACAAAGCCTGCCTTGCCGGCGCTTGCGCCCTGGGCGATGCCTTCCTGCTGCAGCAGGCTGGCCACGCAGAGCAGCGCACCGAGGATGATGCCGGCGCGCCAAAGTGATGCCCGGTCGGCGCCGGGCACTGCGTCACCCCCGGCTTGACCGGGAGTCCCGGCGGCTTTGCGCCGGCGGTCGGCAATGTATATAAAAGGATACAGGGCTGCGGCCGCCATGAGGAACCGCAACCCTGTAAAGGTGGAGGAGCCCATATAGGCGCTCCCTTCGCTCTGCGCCACGAACGCCACGCCCCAGATGAGGGCCGTGAGCGTCAGCAGCAGTGAGTTTCTCCACGTCCTGGCAGCCACAGCCTGCTACTTCATGTAAGGATACTTGAAGCCGCGGGCCGGAACCAGTGTTTCCTTGATGGCACGCGGGATCGCCCAGCGGATGAGGTTGAATTCGCCGCCGGCCTTGTCGTTGGTGCCCGACTTGCGCGCACCGCCGAAGGGCTGCATGCCGACCACGGCGCCGGTGGGCTTGTCGTTCACGTAGAAGTTGCCGGCTGCGTAGCGCAGGCTGTCGGCGACGCGCTGGACCATCAGGCGGTCCTGTCCGAAGACGGCGCCGGTAAGGCCATACGGCGAGGTGGTGTCGCAGAGTTCGACGGCCTTGTCCATATCGGCATCGTCATAGACATATACCGTCAGCACCGGACCGAAGATCTCTTCTTCCATCGTCTTGAAGTGCGGGTCGGTGGTCACGATGACCGTCGGCTCCACGAAGTAGCCCTTGCTCTTGTCGCAGCCGCCGCCGATGACGATCTCGGCGTCCGGGGACTTCTTCGCATAGTCGATGTTGCGGGCGATATTGTCGAACGAAGCCTCGTCGATCACGGCATTGATGAAGTTGTCGGGATCGCAGACGTCGCCCATCTTCGCTTCGGCAGCGAAAGCCTTCATCCCTTCCAGAATCTTCGGCCAGAGCGATTTGGGCGCGTACATGCGCGAAGCGGCCGAACACTTCTGGCCCTGGAACTCGAAGGCGCCGCAGAAAGCGGCCGTCGAGACGTCTTCGGCCACGGCCGAGGGCGTGACGAAGATGAAGTCCTTGCCGCCGGTCTCGCCCACCAGGCGCGGGTAGTTCAGATAGTTGTCGATGTTCTCGCCCACCTGGCGCCACAGGGTGTTGAAGGTGGCGGAGGAGCCGGTGAAATGGACGCCTGCCAGATACTTGGATGCGAAGATCTCCTTGCCGATGACCGAGCCCTGGCCGGGGATGAAGTTCACCACGCCGTCGGGCAGGCCGGCTTCCTTGTAGATCTGCATCAGGTAGTAGTTGGAGAGGATGGCCGTGGTCGAAGGTTTCCAGACCGTCACGTTGCCCATCAGGACCGGCGACATGTTGAGGTTCGAGGCGATGGAGGTGAAGTTGAACGGCGTCAGGGCGAAGACGAAGCCTTCGAGGGCGCGGTATTCCACGGTGTTGATCTGGCCCTTGGCGCTCTTGGGCTGGAATCCGTAGATTTCCGAAGCGAAATGGGCGTTGTAGCGCAGGAAGTCGATGAGCTCGCAGGTGGAGTCGATCTCGGCCTGGTAGAAGTTCTTGCTCTGGCCGAGCATCGTGGCGGCGTTCATCAGGGCGCGGTATTTCGTGGAAATCAACTCGGCGGCTTTCAGCAGGATGGCGGCGCGCACGGTCCAGTCGGTCTCGGACCACTGCTTGTGGGCTGCCATGGCCGCATCGATGGCCATCCGGACTTCAGCGGGACCGGCCTTGTGGTAGGTGGCCAGCACGTGCTGGTGGTCGTGGGGCATCACCACCTTGCCGGTATTGCCGGTGCGGACTTCCTTTCCGCCGATGATCAGCGGAATCTCGATCTCAATGGAACTTTGGCGTTTGAGCTCTTTCTCGAGGGCTTCTCTTTCGGGTGAACCTTTCAGGTAGGTCTTGACCGGCTCGTTGGCCGGATCCGGGAATGCGTAGATGGCGTCTCTCATTTCAGTATGCTTTGTTTGATTGTTTCACGAATCTTCAAATTTACGAATTTTTTTATGTAACTTCGCAAATCAAGCCGTAAAATCGTAACAAAAATGCACATCGGAATCGCCGGCAACATCGGCAGCGGAAAGACCACGCTCACGCGGATGCTCGCCCAGCACTATGGCTGGACCCCGAAATACGAGGCCGTGACCCACAATCCCTTCCTCGAAGACTACTACAAGGACATCCAGCGCTGGTCTTTCAACTTGGAGGTTTATTTCCTGACCCAGCGTTTCAAGGACGTGATGGAGATCGCCCGCAGCCGCGAGACCATCATCCAGGACCGCACCATCTTCGAAGGCGTCTATGTCTTCGTGGCCAACAACGTGGCCATGGGCAATCTCTCCCAGCGCGATTACGATGCCTATATGGATCTCTTCCAGGTGATGATGCAGATGGTCAAGCTGCCCGACCTGCTGATCTATCTCAAATGCTCGATCCCCCACCTGGTGGCCCAGATCCAGAAGCGCGGCCGGGAATACGAACAGTCGATGAGCCTCGAATACCTCGGCGGCCTGAACCGGCGCTACGAGGAATTCATCACGCAGGAATACAAGGGGGAAGTCCTGACCATCAATGCCGACGGCCTGGACTTCCAGAACAATCCCGAAGATTTCGCACAGATAACGGACAGGATCGACGCCCGCCTGTTCGGTCTGTTCTAACGGCCTCCATTCCGCTTCGAGCGGACAGGTCTACAGATAATCGTTGAAATACATCGTGACTTTGTCCATGAGGTGGACGCGGTCCACACCGCGGACGTTGTGCGGATGGGTCGGGTACGGGAAGTAATCGACCTGCACCTTGTTCTTGATGCAGCTTTCCACGAAACTCAGGCTGTGTTCCCAGACGACGGTATCGTCGATGGCGCCCTGGCAGATGAGCAGCTTGGCCTTCAGGTCTTTGGCGCGCGGGATCAGCGAGGTCTTCGCAAAACCTTCCGGATTGGTGGCTTCCGTCTCCATGTAGCGCTCACCGTACATGACCTCATACCATTTCCAGTCGATGACCGGACCGCCCGCGACGGCAACCTTGAAGACGTCGGGATAGTTGACGGCCAGGGAGATGGTCATGAAGCCGCCATAGCTCCAGCCGTGGACACCGATACGGTCGCGGTCCACCCAGGGATGCGACATCAGCCATTTCATGCCTTCCATCTGGTCGGCCATCTCGGCCTGGCCGCACCGGCGGTGGATGGCTTTCTCATATTCCGCACCCCGGTTGGGCGTGCCGCGGCCGTCCATCGTGAAAACGATGTAGCCGTGCTGGGCCATGTAGATATCCCAGCGGGACATGCCGCCCTGATACACGTCGCGGATAAGCTGCGAATGCGGGCCGCCGTACACATAGAGGATCACCGGGTATTTCTTCGAAGGGTCGAAATCGATGGGATAGACCAGTCCGTAATGGTTGTCGTACTTGCCGTCGGCGCTCTTGACGGTTCCCGTCTCGATGCGGCAACTGGTCAATTGCGGAGCCGGCTCCGGGGCCCGGTAGAGTTCCGTGAACTTCTTGCCGTCGGTGGTCCCCCACCCCGTGACGCGGGGCACGTCGAGCGACGACCAGCTGTCCAGGAAGTATTTGCCGTCGGGCGAAATCTGGCACATGTGCCAGCCTTCCTCCCGCGTCAGACGCAGTTTCTTCCCGGTCTTGAGATCCACCCGGAAAAGATGGTTCTCCACCGGCGAGACCTCGGCGGAATAATAATAGATGTAGCGTCCGCGCTGCGCGACGAACGAGCAGTCGGCGTCCACATCGGTCAGGCGGCGGGGTTCGGACTTGCCGCTGGCCGAGCAGAGATAATAGTTCTTGTAGCCGTCGCGGTTGTCGGTAAAATAGAGGAAGCTGTCGGGATCGGATTCGAGGAACACGAGCGGCTCCTGCGGTTCCACCCAGCGGTCATTGTGCTCGGTCAGCAGGGTTCCCAGGCATTTGCCGTCCGCCGCGTCATAGACATTGAGGTGAACGTTTTTCTGGGGCCGGTCGAGCACCTGGATGTAGAGGCGGTCACTGCCGGGGCCCCAGGTCACGTTGGTCAGATAGCGTTCCTCGTCGAAATCGGTGACATCCAGCCAGACGGTCGTCCCGGATGCGATGTCATAGACACCCACGGCAATCTGCTCGGAAGTCATCCCGTTCATCGGATAGCGGATTTCCCGCAGGGTGCCGGTACGGGTAGTGATGTCCAGCAGCGGGAACAGGGTCACGGCCCGCTCGTCCTTGCGGTAAAACGCGATCTTGCTGCTGTCGGGCGAGACGAAGATGCCGCCGCTGATGCCGAATTCGTTGCGGCTGACGCTCTGCCCGCACACGATGCCGGGATCGGCGTAAGCCGTGATGGCGTGCTCAACGCCCTGTTTATCCTTGTAATACAAGTTATTGCCTCGCGTATAGGCCAGCGGCGCGGGACGCTGGCGGCGCGGTGCGGCGCCCGGTTCATCCTGCGCCACGACCGCCTTGTCGCCGGTCCAGTGCCAGGAAGGAGATTGTACCATCAGGCCGCGGCCCAGCACGGCCTCTTCCATTGTCATCACCCTGCGCGCTTCCTGCGCGAAGGAAAGCGGCCCGGCAAGCAGCAGGACCAGCAGAAGGAGCGAAATTCGTTTCATCTGGTAAAGATAATCATTTTCCAGCAGATTCGGATATTTGCAAAATATCGCTATTTTTGCACAATTTTTCGAAAAGTCAAACATTTGCCCCGCTTTTTGTAGTAAAGACGGTTTTATAAATTTGAAAAACATGGATAAAAAAGCTGAACGGATCCAGACCTCGTTCCTCAACGGCGTCGAGAAAAAAGCGTTGGTCTGGCTTGCCCAGCGGCAACCGAAATGGGTCACTTCCGATATGCTTACGTGGATCGGCACTTTCGGGTCTATGCTCATCGCGCTGGGATACATCCTTTCCCACATCAATGTCAACTGGCTGTGGCTCAGTTCATTCGGGCTGATTGTAAACTGGTACGGCGACTCGCTCGACGGGACGCTTGCCCGCGTGCGGAAGACCCAGCGGCCCATCTACGGCTACTACCTCGACCACACGGTGGACGGCATCAACGAGACTTTCATGTTCGTCGGTATCGGCCTGTCCCCTTTCCTGAACCTCTACACGGCCCTGGCCATGCTGGTGGTTTACCTGCAGCTGACCCTCAACGTCAGTATGAACGCGCACCTGAAATCGGAATTCAAACTGACCTACGCCGGCCTCGGCCCGACCGAATTCCGCGTGGCCGCCATCCTGCTCAACACCCTGCTGATCCTCATCAAGCCCTGGCAGCAGTTCGAACGGGTCTTCACCATCTTCGGCAAGACGGTTTACGTACACGCGCTGGACTATCCCGGCCTGGCCATCCTGGCCATCCTGCTGCTGGTCTATTTCGTGACCGTGTGGAACGACATGCGCTATTACGCCAAGATCGATCCGCTGCCCAAGCGCAAAGAAGATGAGTAGCCGGCTGATCGACCTTTTCAAGCGTTTCATCGGTTACGTTAGCGTAAGCCTGATCGGCACGGCCGTGGATACGGCCGTGCTGTGGGTATGTTCCCACCTGCTTTTCAGCGGCAGCTATTTCGGGCGGAACATCCTCTCCCCCACCATCTCCTTCGAGTGCGCCGTCTTCGTGAATTTCTGCTCCTGCTACTTTTTCGTGTGGAAGGACCGGATTTCCCAGCGCGGCACCCGCTCCTTCTTCCGGCACTACGCCGGATACAACGCATCCTGCACCGGTGCCTTCCTACTCAAAATGGGACTGCTTCAGCTCGTCCTCTGGATCACCGGCCTGGACGTGGTGTGGTGCAACCTCATCGCCCTGTGCTTCTCCGGCCTGTTCAACTTCACCATGAGCGACCGGGTCATTTTCAAAAAGAAAAAAATCTTCCCCGATGCCAGTCTTGACCGTACAGGAAATCCGGCAGCTGATTCCGAAACTTGACAGCGACCGGTATGAGCGTCTGATCCGCCGGGTGATGCACCTCGCTTCGCTCGACCGGGTCAACGAACTGTACGACCGCAACTGTCAGTGGCAGGGTACGGACTTCGCCGAAGCCATCCTCAAGGATATCGGCGTGGACTACCAGATCGGCAATCCCGGCCGGCTTGAAACCTTGCCAGACGGTGCTTTCATCACCATAAGCAACCACCCCTACGGTCACATCGACGGCATCATGCTGGTCGATCTCTTCGGCCACATCCGGAAGGAATATAAAGTGATGGTCAATGAAATGTTGGCGCACATCCGGGCGATGAGTCCCAGTTTCATCAATGTCGTCCCCAAGGGCGCCGAGGATACCGGGCCGAAAGCCGCCAGCCTGGGCGGTGTCCGCGAGACGCTCGGCCACCTGCGCGACGGATTTCCGGTGGGATTCTTCCCTGCGGGCGCCGTATCCGACCTCAGCCTCAAGGACCGCTGCATCCGGGACCGGGAGTGGCAACAGCCCATCCTGCGGCTCATCCAGAAGGCCCGCGTCCCCATCGTCCCGGTCCGCTTCTTCGACCGCAATTCCCTGTACTACTACAGCCTCGGCCTGATCGACTGGAAGGTGCGGATCCTGCGCCTCTGCGGCGAGGTCTTCAACAAACGGGGAAAGACCATCCGGCTGGGCATCGGAGAGACCATCTCTCCGGAGCAACAGGCCGCCTGTCCGGACACCGATGCGCTGGGAGCGTTCCTGCGCAAAAGCGTCTATGAGATGCCCCTGCCCGAATCATTCATCTCTCGCAGCGAAATCAAATTATGAAAAGAGCAGAAACCTTTCTGTCCGGCATCCTCTGCGGCCTGGCACTGCTGGCGGCGGGATGCACGCCGAAAGACGGAGTCCGCTTCGACGCGGATTTCGAATCCGGCGCCCTGGGCAAAGTGGAACGGATCGACCGCAGCCGCATCCGACTGACGGACGAAGAAAGCCTGACCAGCCTCTCCTACGCCGTCCACGGCAGTTTCGACCCGAAGAATCCCGTGGACACAGCCCTTTATCCCAGTGCCAACTGGTATTATTTCCGGATGACCGGCGTCAAGGGAAAACAGATCTACCTGACCGGCGTGCACAACAGCGTCCCGCGCACCTCCTATTCCTACGACGGCGAGCACTGGGCCCATCTCCCGCTGGGGGAATCGGACCGGCTCCTGCTCGACAAATACTTCACCCGCGACACGGTGTTCCTCGCCCTGTATGAGCCCTATACCTACAGTTATCTGCAGGAACGCCTCCAGACCTGGACGGCACGGCCGGACGTGACACTCGACACCATCGGGCTGAGTCACGAAGGCCGTCCGCTGCAGCTGATGCACATCACCGACCCGTCCGTCCCGGCCGAAAAGAAAGCCCGCATCTGGATCCACGGCCGGCAGCATCCCTCCGAGACACCGGCCTCCTACCTGGTGGACGGACTGGTGGAATACCTGACATCCGACACGCCGGAAGGCAAGGCGCTCCGCCGGCAGCTCGACACCTATGTGCTCCCCTTTGCCAACCCGGACGGCGTGGCGGACGGCCTCTCCCGCTCCAATGCCCTGGGCGTGAACCAGGAGATCAACTTCGGACGCAGCGACGACAGCACGGTCGTGGAAGTGAAAGCCATCAAGGAAACCCTCACCCGGCTGACCGCGGAGCGGCCCTTCGACTTCCTGCTCAACAGCCATTCCCAGCATGCCGAATCGGCCACCTTCTGGATGCACCGGGGCAGCTGCTCCTCCCCGGCCTATTTCCGCAAACAGTGGGCCTTCACCGGGCTTGTCAGCAGCTTCAACCCCTGCATCCGGCCCCTGGACATGAATTTCTCCGACATAGCGCCCCGCTATGTGGAAGGCTGGAGCTGGGAGCGCTTCGGCGACAGGACCATCGCCCTGACCATCGAGACGACCTATAACTGCTATTCCTTCGACCGCGACGGCCTGTGGGCCGACAACGACAACATCCGGAGCTTCGGGAAACGGACGCTGCAGGCCATGGCCGAGTACCTCGGACTCTCCCTGCCGGGCCGGTATGTGGTCGAGACGCCCGCCCGGATGGCGGCCGGCTGGGAAGCCTTCCCGGACGAAAGCCGCTCCTACCTGGGCCAGAACGCCTGGCAGGCGACCCGCAGCGGCGCCGCCGTCAATTATACACTGGACCAGCTCCCGGCCGGACGCTACGACATCTACCGTTACGTCGCGGGCGACTGCATCGAACCGGAAGGCCAGTCCGACCTCCGGGTTCCGGATTCGGACCGCTGGACCGATCCCGGCATCCACGGCTGGGTCTATGAGGCCACGGTCAGCCAGCCCCGCAGCGGCCGGTTCACTTACACCTACAAGGCCAAAGAAGCCGGCGACACGGCCGACGCCCTGCTCGTACTCCGCTGCGACCCGCAGGCTCCGGCCGCCGGAAACCGGCCCTGATACACCATGGAAAACCTGCACGGAAAAACCGTCCTGATCACCGGTGCCAGTTCCGGCATCGGCGCCGCCCTGGCCCGGGAATTCGCCCGGCGGGGCGCCTCGCTCATCCTGCTGGCGCGCAACCGGCAGCGGCTGGAAGCCGTCCGCGACAGCTGCGCCGCATGCGGAGCCGGAGCCATCCGGCTGGTGGAAGCAGACACCACCGACTATGCCGCCATCGACGCCTTCGCCCCGACGGTGGAAGGCTGCCTGGACTACCTCGTCCTCAACGCGGGAATCTCCCAGCGCTCCCTGGCCGTCGAGACCGGCGAAGCGGTGGACCGCCGCGTGATGGAAGTTGACTTTTTTGCGCCGGTCCGCCTGACCAAGGCACTCTATGCCGCCGGAAAATGGGACCGGCACACGCATATCGCCGCCACATCCTCCATCTCCGGCCTGTTCGGATTCCCCCAGCGCTCAGCCTACTGCGCCGCCAAGCATGCCCTCAAGGGCTTCTTCGAAGCGCTTCAGCTCGAAATGGACATGAAGGTCACGCTGCTCTTCCCGGGCCGCATCAACACGCCCATCAGCCTCAGTGCCCTGGAAGCCGACGGCAGCGCCCACGGCAAAATGGACCCCGGCCAGGCCGGCGGAATGGACGCAGACGCCTGTGCGCGCAAATGCGTCCGCGGCATCCTCCGGGGCAAGCGGCAGGTCCGCGTGGGCGGCAAGGAGATGATTTCCTGCTTCATCTACAAATGGTTTCCCGGAATTTTCTTTAAATTTGCAGGAAAGGCTTCCGCCGTTTAACCCTTAACACTGACGAACCATGAAACGATTTCTGCTCATCCCCGTCCTGATGCTGGCCCTCGGCAGCTGCGGTTCCCACAAGAACATCAGCGTCCCCGCCGAAGAAAAACCGCTGCTGACAGACGGTTACATCGATATCCACCCCGATTCGAAGACCAACGCCATCCAGCACGTCGAAATGAAAGACACGGAGAAAGTGTCTTACCGCAACTTCCAGGACTATCTGCAATCCCACGTTTCCGGCGTGGACATCACCGCTTCGGGCGGCATCGTCATCCGCGGAATGGGAACCTTCAACGGCTCCTCCGACCCGCTGGTCCTGATGGACGGTACCGAGATCCAGGACCTCGATTCCATCAACCCCTACGACATCCACTCCATCGACGTGATCAAGGACGGCGGAACGGCTGCCTACGGACTGCGGGGCGCAAACGGCGTCATCCTGATCACTTCGGAAAGCGCCTACCAGCTCAAGAAGGCCGAACGGGAGGCCCGGCAGCGCGAAAAAGAAGCAGCACGCGCCGCAAAAGCCGCCAAAAAGGCCGCCAAGAAAAAATAAGCGCAGGAAATTTTGTCGGATTGAGAAAAATCGCTACATTTGCGGTCCACTTCTGGATGTGGCGCAGTTGGTAGCGCACCTGGTTAGGGACCAGGAGGTCGCTGGTTCAAGTCCAGTCATCCAGACCATCAAGCATGGCGGCCCTTCGCCGACATGCTTTTTTTGAAAGGTGAGTTGTCCGAGTGGTTGAAGGAGCCTGCCTCGAAAACAGGTGTGCGGGTGACCGTACCGGGGGTTCGAATCCCTCACTCACCGCAAAGCAGAATGGCATCGCAGCGCAGCTGCGGTGCTTTTTTGATGTCCGGCCGTTGCAAGCTTGCTTGCATAAGGACGGACATCGGAAAAGCACAGGAGGGCCGTAGGCCCGGGATGCCATTCAATCCTTTGCAAGGGCCCCTCCGGCGAGGAGCCAGGGATGTCGCGCCCTGCGCGACAATCCCGCCCCGCTTGTTTGATCCCACCCGCCACGACACAAAGAAAAAGTCTGGGTACAAGCTCCCGTGCTTTCTAACCGATGCACATTCTATGTTTCTTTCCCGCAAAGAATTCGTATATTTGGTTCCCGAATACTGACTCTTTCTTATGGAATCTCGCAAACACCTCGCAGCCGGGAAGAAACGCTGCAACTCACATAACTGCGCCCAGGCGGTCGTATGCACCTATTGTGACCTTGTAGGCCTTCCGGAGCAAACCGCCCTGGACATCGCCGGAGCCTTTGGTATCGGGATGGGCAATATGGAAGGCACCTGTGGCGCCCTTGTCGGTGCCGGCATGATCGTCGGCCTGCTGAGCAAGGACAGTACCCTCGCCCGCTCCCGGATGAAGCAGATCATGACGAAGTTCCAGGAACGGAACGGCGCCACCCGGTGCAAGCTCCTGAAGGGCGTCGGGACCGGTCAGCCCCTTCGTGACTGCCCGGACTGCGTCGCAGATGCTTCCGAGTTCCTGGAAGAAATACTGGAGAATAATGGGAAAGGACCTCTCGTCCCGTGTCGTGCGCATTGACACGCAGGCGGGGAAGATGCGCATGCGGGTCCTTCAGCCCAAGGAAGCGGACATCCCCGTCCCGGGCATCCTCTGGATCCATGGAGGCGGGTATATGCTCGGCGGGGCCTATATGGTGGACATGTCCTGCGGGAAGATGCTGGCCGAGGAGTACGGCGCCGTCGTCGTTTGCCCCAATTACCGTCTGGCCGGAACAGCTCCTTACCCTGCCGCCTTGGAAGACTGCTACGCTGCGCTGGCGTGGATGTATGCGCATGCCGATGAGCTTGGCGTTGACCGGGGCCGGATCGTCGTCGGGGGCGAGAGTGCCGGAGGCGGGCTCACGGCGGCCGTATGCCTGTACGCCCGCGACAAGGGAGAGGTTCCCGTCACCCTGCAGCTGCCCCTCTACCCGATGCTGGACAGTGAGGACACAGCCTCCTCGGCTGATAATCACGGGAAGGTCTGGAACACCCGGCGGAACCACTGGGGCTGGAAGCACTACCTGGGGGATCTCTACGGGACGGATGAGGTCAGCAAGTACGCCTCCCCCGCCCGGGAGACGGACTCTTCCGGCATTCCGCATAAGCGGGCTTGTTCTCCAGCTGGCGATGTTCCATCATAAGGATGCTGACAAAGAGGAAAAGAGCCGTCATGGCGACAGGGGCCAGTGATGGTATCGTCAAGAACGAGAAGCTCGCCGCCATTGGTGCAAAATACGGCAAGAGTGCCGCCCAGGTGGCGCTTCGCTGCCTCACCCAGCGCGGCATCGTCGCCATCCCCAAGTCCTCGCACAAGGAGCGGATGGAGCAGAACCTTAATGTACTGGACTTTACCCTCACCGCCGAGGAAATGGCTGCAATTGCCGCTCTCAATGAACACGACAGCGGCCTTGTCAACTTCGGGGATCCCCAGTTTGTGAAGTACCTGATTGAGAACTACGGCTAATACCAGTCGTGTTTTTCATTGCGGTTGAGCGAAGCAATCCTGTCCATCTCGTCATCGGTCAGTTCAAAATCGAAGATGTCGTGGTTCTCGGCGATATGGGCGGGATTACTGGATCCTTGAGCAGTTCTCCCTGAAAGCCGCGCCCTCCGAGCGGGTACCACGCCTGCACGACGATATCATTCTTGAGAATGAAGTCAACGTTTGTGCCCGGATGATGCAGGAGCATGATGTCTATATAGCCGATGTCCAGCTTGGAAAGCGCCAGTTCGATGGCTTCCTCCCAGTGTCTCTTTTTTCAATGCGACGAAAACACTGTCAGAATCCTTGTCGATTTCCATGTGACTACCCTGGCGAGGGACACGTGCACCGCCCTTTCTTTGGCTACAGGCAGTAAAGCAAATGAGGGTTACTGCCATCAAAAACATTGCTTTTCTCATATTGTCCGGAGTGTTTCGTGCAGGGCACTGGTCTCTGCCAAGACC
>CADAOB010000015.1 GCA_902789445.1 uncultured Bacteroidia bacterium
CGAAGGTTTCTGCATCCCGACGAACTTCGTGAACCGCCAGCCGATCGAGGAGAACGACTACCTCCTCCCGATCCCGACCAGCGTCGTCAACCAGTATTCACAGAAGGCTGAAGTTGACAGCAGCGTCCAGCCGATCCAGCAGAACCCCGGTTGGTAACAGTGATCGAATCCTAATTTAATTATAAGGAGGGTGGCCCAAACGAGTCACCCTCTTTATTTGTAAATTGGTGTGTTTTTTGATAACTTGCACGCAAAAGAATGAAAGAATGATTGCCATGAAAAGAATACTCGTCGCCCTCTTGCTCCTGACCGGCTGCTACGGCGCCTTTGCACAGGATGTCATCAAGCACCAGCGTGGTGAAGACCTGCAGCAGTATCTGCTCGACAGTGTCAAGTTTGTCTCCAAGGATTACACGTCCGGATTCGTCAAGTTCCGCGACGGTTCCCACGCCATGGGGCCCGTCAACATCTCGACAATCGAACAGCGCATCTATTTCATCAACCCTGAAGGAGAAATCCAGGTGCTGGCCAATGAAGACCAGGTCAGTTATGTCACCTTCAACAAAAGGACCTTCATCAAGAGTACCTACGGCTATGTGGAACTGCTGACCACGTCGGACAAGGCATCGCTCGGCGCGGTGCGGCGCGTGTCATTCCTCGAGTCCGAGAAGAAAGGTGCTTTCGGCATGGTCTCCCAGACCACGTCCATCACCACGATGAACACCTACCTGGAGGGCGGCAACATGTACACCCTCAGCGTCAATCAGAACACACCCTACAAATACAAGGTCATCCCCTATTTCTACCGGAATGAAAAGGTGCTGATGTCCACCAAGAAGAATCTCATAAAGTGCTTCCCCGAAAAGAAGGCGTTCATCGAGGGCTATCTGAAGGAACACCCCGTCGATTTTGAGAATTTCGAAGAAGTAAGCCAGCTCTTCGACGCCGTTCTCAAGGCCGAATAAAGCGTCTTTTACAGAAATTTGAAGATATAGAAAAGCATCACCCCGGAGGCGGTGAGCTTGAGGCCTGTACCCAGCAGGAAGCCGAGGAAGGAGCCGAAGGCGGGTTTGAGGGAGCCGCTTACGTCGCGGCCTTCAAAGACGATTTCCGAAAGCAGGGCACCCAGGAACGAACCGGCGATCATACCCCAGGGGGGAAAGAAAATCAGGCCGATAAACAGGCCGACCAGCGTCCCGCGGGCGGCCGTCTTCGAGCCCCCCGTCTTGCGTGTGACCCAGGAGGGGACCACGTAATCCAGAATCGAGACGACGATCGTCACAACCAGCCAGGCGATGAGCAGGCCGGTTGACATGCCGGACGAACCGGTCAGGAAAATCAACAGCATGCCGACCCACGACAACGGCGGCCCGGGGAGCACCGGAAGGATGCATCCCACCAGGCCGACGATGCCGAGGATGACAGCGATGATCTTAAGGACAATCATAGCAGGTCAGATGCCCGGTCAGGCCGGGCATGACGCAGTTAGAACATATAGTCCCAAGCAGGAAGCAGGACCGGCTTGGAGCCGATGGCCTTCCTGGCTTTCTCGCTCAGGTACTTCTTGTCGATGACGATGCGGAAGAGGTATTCATCGAACCAGCGGTCGGTGAAGGTCACATAGCCGTGGTTGCCGGAAGCCGGGCCCCAACTGTTCTCCAGTTCCCATTTCACGGGTACGTCGTTCTCGTCGGTGTCGCAGCCGATGAGCAGCATGGCGTGGGAGGAACCGCTCTGGCGGGTCAGGATACGGGCTTTCTTGTCCATGTCGAGCTTGATGCCGAAGAGCGATTCATAGTCGTAGTAACCTACATCCATGATGCCTTTGGCGCGGTCGCTCTGCTTGCCCACGTCGCAGGAGATGTAGAGCGGCGTATTGTCCTTGATGGAGGCCAGGGCCGCCGGCTTGATCTCTTCGTTAGGCAGGTTCAGGTAGCACCAGTTGACGCCTTCGTAGGTATTGCGATAGGAGGCGATATCATAGACCTTGTAGTATTCGCGGGTCGGATCGTTCATGATCATGATGAAGCGATCGGGGTTGTAGTCGGCCGGAACGATACTCTTGTAGAATTCCATCGGGGTGGTCTTGAGCGTCTTGACCTCGCCCTTGGCGTCGCGGTAGCGCCAGGTGAATTCCGTCGGCGGCTCACCCAGGCAGAGGGCCAGCACGCGATAGACATCCTTGAGGATTTCAATCTTCTTGGCTTCGAGGGCCTTGGCCTTGGCGCCGGATGCGGCCATCTCGCGCAGGTTCCAGCCGCCGGTGCGCAGCAGTTCGTTCAGCACGCCGCGCAGCTGGGAGGTGTTGTTGGAGTGCTCCGTCTCAGGCATGACAACCTGCGGCACGACGCCGTATTTCTCAGCGGCATCGTAGAAGAGGTTCCAGACGCCACCGTCGGCCACGGGCGACTTGAAGTAGAATTCGACGTCACGGTCGGTGATCGGACGATCGGTGGTGGCGATCACGTTCTCCAGGAAAAGATTGGCCTTTTCGAACTGGTCCCAGAAGAAGGTATAGTTGTGGGAGAAATCGAATTCCTTCAGATTGAATTTCTTCATCACGGTCGGGCGCAGCACGTTCATCGAGGTGAACATCCAGCAGCGGCCGGAGCTCAGCTGGTTGGTGATGCCGCTCACGTCGCAGCGATATTTGAAGAAATGGTCGATAGCGCCGTCTTTATCGTGGTTGTAGGTAAAGGATTTGATGTCCTTGTCCTTGACCAGGGCGTTCTGGATGGCTTTGGTGGCGGCGTCTTTGACAAAGCTGCCCCGGATCTCATTGAGCTGGGCCTGGCTGACGGCCTGTGCGCCGGCGAGATACCCGGTAAGGCCGGGCATGACGCTGATGATCCAAACAAAAGTAAGGGTAAAGAGGGTCTTTTTCATATCAGTCGGTGTACATGGTGTTTTCAATTTCTTCTACGGTGACGGGAAGCCGCTTCGTGCCGAGGATGCGGGCCCCGTTCTCCGTGATGAGCAGGTCATCTTCCAGACGGATGCCGCCGAAGTCGTAGTAGCTTTCCAGGCGGGCGAAGTCGATGTACTGGGCATTGTGGCCTTCGCTCTTCCATTTCTCGATGAGGGCGGGAATGAAGTAGATGCCCGGCTCGTCGGTGATCACATGGCCGGGACGCAGCTTGCGGGCCATGCGGAGCGATCCCAGTCCGAGCTGTTTCGCGCGGGTCTGGTCGGGATCGTAGCCCACATAGTTCTCGCCGAGGTCTTCCATGTCGTGGACGTCGAGGCCCATGTTGTGGCCCAGGCCGTGCGGCATGAAGAGGCCCTGCACGCCGGCAGCCACCATCTCGTCCACGTCGCCATGGACCAGGCCGAGGTTCTTGAGCCCCTGCACGATGATCTTGGCGGCGCCCAGATGGACGTCACGGTACGTTATGCCCGGACGGGCGGCTTCGCGGGCATAATCGTTGGCCGTGAGCACGATTTCATAGACATCTTTCTGCTTCGGGGTGAATTTGCCGCCCGTCGGCAGGGTGCGGGTGTTGTCGGAGCAGTAGTGCGATGCGATTTCCACACCGGCGTCGATGACGCAGAGGCGGCCTTCGGTCAGGATGCCGTCGTGGTTGTGGTTGTGCATCGTCTCGCCGTGCTGGGAGAGGATGGTGGGGAAGGAAGTCATCACGCCGCCGCTCTTGCACACGCCTTCCATCACGCCGACCAGCTCCTGTTCCACCATGCCCAGACGCATCATCTTCATTGCGGTCAGGTGCATCGTATAGCCCAGGTTGCAGGCCTTGTCGATCTCGGCGATCTCGCAGGGCTCCTTGATCAGGCGCAGGGCTACCACGGCCTTGATCAGTTCCTCGCTCGCACCGGCTTTCAGGGCGTCGAAACCGATGCCCAGCATCTGGTGCAGGAGAATCTTGTTGTGGTTGCGGTAGGGCGGCAGATAATGGATGGTACGGCCTTTCTGCCGCGCCTGTTTCAGGCAGTCGGCCAGTTTGCCGAGCGGCGCGGTCTTCGACACGCCCACCGTCGCGGCCTGGTCGGCGATCAGGGGCTGAGGACCCATCCAGATGATGTCGTCGATATCCACGTCATCGCCGAAGATGCATTCTTCGCCCGTTTCGGCGTCGATGACGGCGGCCAGGTCGGGCTTGTCGAGTCCGAAGAAATAGAGGAACGAACTGTCCTGCCGGAACTGGTACTGGTTGTCGGGATAGTTGCAGCTGGCTTCGCTGTTGCCCAAGAGCAGGATCACGCCGCTGCGGACCTGTTCGAGCAGCTTTTTCCTGCGGGAAATATAGACTTGTTTGTCAAACATATCGCGATAGTTTTTTGTACAATCGGTAAATTTACAAAAAAAAAGTTTTCCATCCTCAAATTTACCCTCCTTTGCGGATGGAGCCGCCGAAAAACGAGCGCCATCCTCATTTCGCGGGCGATTTGAGGATGGCGCCGTTTATCCGGCCGGACCGACCGTCATACCCGGCTTGACCGGGTATCTAGCAAAGCTTCAGGAAGACTTCCATCGCCTGGTACTCGGCCATGCCGAGTTCGTCATAGAGGCGGGCGGTGTTCTGCGTGCGCTCTTCGGCGCGCTGCCAGAATTCGCGCGGGTCTTCGCCCGGGAACGGAACGATGTCTTTCTGCGACAGATGGCGGAAGATCGCGTGACGCTTCTGGATCACCTCGTTGGGACTGAGCGGCACGGCCATGTCCACACGGCCGAGTTCCCACTCCATCCAGGCGCCGCGATAGAGCCAGATGTGCGTGTCGGCAATCCACGGGCAGCCTGCCTCGCGGAGCTGTTCCACGGCTTCCAGTGCGGCCTCCGTGCACACGCGGTGCGTGCCGTGCGGGTCGGCCAGGTCGCCGGCCATGAAGATCATGTGCGGCTTGAGTTCCGAGATCAGCTGTTTGATGATATCGACGTCGGCCTGGGTCCGCGGATTCTTCTTGATGCCGCCCGATTCGTAGAACGGGAGGTTCAGGAAATGGGCGTTCGTGTTGTCGTTCAAGCCGAAGGAGCGGACGGCGCCCCGGGCCTCGCTCCGGCGGATCGCCCCTTTGATCTCGAGCAGTTTGCGCGGTTCCGGCTCACCGGGAACCTTGCTGTCGATCAGGGCCTTTACCTCGTCGAACTTGTCGGCGAAGCCCAGCTGGTAGGCGCAATCCATGTGCTGAAGCACCACGTCGTCGTGCACGGCGACGTTGCCGGAGGTCTCGTAAGCCACGTGGACGTTGTGTCCCTGGCTCACCAGGCGGATGAACGTGCCGCCCATCGAGATCACGTCGTCGTCGGGGTGCGGCGAGAAGATCAGCACGGTCTTGGGATAGGGCGTGGCCGCCACCGGACGGGTCGAATCGTCGGCATTCGGTTTGCCGCCGGGCCAGCCGGTGATGGTGTGCTGCAGGTCGTTGAACACGTCGATGTTGATCTTGTCGTAGGGGCCGAACTGTTCGATCAGTTCGCCCAGCGAATTGTCGAGGTAGTCTTTCTCCGTCAGTTTGAGGATCGGCTTGTGGAGTTTCTGGCAAAGCCATACCACGGCACCGCGCACGTATTTCCGCGTCCAGTCGCAAGGGCCGATGAGCCAGGGCGCCACCACGCGGGTAAGCTGTCCGGCGGCATTCTGGTCCACATAGAAGCTGATATGCTCGTGCGCCTGCAGGAACGAGGCCGGGCAGGCGGCGTTCGGCGCGTCTTCCGCAATGGCCTTCACGGCGGCGGCTTTGTCTTCGCCCCAGGCCATCAGGATGATGCGTTTTGCCGAGAGCATCGTGCTGATACCGAGCGTCAGGGCCATTGTCGGCGTGGCGGCCAGGTCGCCGTTGAAGAAACGGGCTTGCCGCTTGCGGGAAGGATAGGAAAGACGGACGGCACGGGTGCGGCTCTTGGGCGTGGTGCCAGCCTCGTTGAAGCCGACCTGTCCCTGTTCGCCGATGCCGATCACCAGCAGGTCGAGGTCGCGGGCGATGCGGTCGAATTCGGCATTGTAGTCGGACACGCGGCTTTGCGGCACGCTGCCGTCGGGAATATGGATGTTCTCTTCCAGGATGTCCACTTTGTCGAGCAGGGCTTCGTGCAGCTGGAAGTTGCGGCTCTGGCGTTCCTCCCGGGTGGAAGGATAATACTCGTCGATCGAGACGACTTCGACATTGCGGAACGACACCTCGCCGGCCTGGTAGCGGCGGGCCAGTTCGTTATAGAGCGGGCCGGGCGTCGAACCGGTGGTCAGGCCCAGGCGGAACAGCCGCCCTTCAGTTTTCTTGATGGCGTCCACGATGATGTCCGCCACGGCATTCGAAGCCGGGTGGGCGTCTTCGTAGATATGGGTCCACACTTTTTCATAGGAATGCAGGATTCCTTTCGGCAGGTCTTTCTCGATGAGGCCGCCATCATACGGAAGGGTAAAATGTTCGCGTTTCATCTTTATTCAGGTTTGCAGTATTTGTCGAGCCAGGCAAAGAACTCGCGGTTCCAGTGGATGGAGTTCTGCGGCTTGAGGATCCAGTGGTTCTCGTCGGGGAAGAGGATCATCTTCGAGGGGACGCCCATCATCTGGGCGGCGTTGAAGGCCGACATCCCCTGCTCTACCGGCACGCGGTAGTCCATCTCGCCGTGCGTGACCAGAATCGGCGTGTCCCAGTTCTGGACCAGTTTGTGGGGCGAATTGGCATAGTGGCGGACGGAAGCGGGCGTCTTGCTCCACGGCGAGCCGGCCATATAGACACCGGGCGTCTTGCAGCCGCCGTTGTCCCAGTCGGGGAACCACATCTCCTCTGTACTCATGTACATCGACTCTTCGTTGAAGATGCCGGCGTGGGCCACGAAGGCCGAGAAACGGCCCTGATGGATGCCCGCCAGATAATATACCGAGTAGCCGCCGTAGCTGGCGCCGACGGCAGCCATCTTGCCCACATAGGGTTCAGCCTTGAGCGCGTCGGCCGCCGAGAAGTAATCACGCATATTCTGGCCGATGTAGTCGCCCGAAATCTGTTCGCACCATTCCTGGCCGAAAGCTGTCGTGCCGCGCCGGTTGGGCAGCACCACGATATAGCCCTGCGAGGCCATCAGCCGGTAGTTCCAGCGGTAAGACCAGCCCTGCGTGAGGGCGCCCTGGGGGCCGCCGAGGCAGAGCAGGATGGCGGGATATTGCTTCGAGGCGTCGAACTTGGGCGGATAGACCACCCAGGTGAGCATCTTCTTGCCGTCGGTCGTCGGAATCCAGCGCTCCTCCACCGTCGGGAGGTCCAGTTTGGCGAAGATCTCGTCGTTTTCGTGCGAGAGGACGTTCCAGGTGCCGTTGGCCAGCGAGATCGAGACAATCTCGGCCGGACGCAGCAGGGAGGTCTGGGTGGTGATGATGCGGTCGCCCACGAGGATCGGGGTGCCGTAGTCGTACCACTCGTGTTCTTTGGTCACGCGACTGAAATTGCCCTGAAGGTCGGTCTTCCAGATCTCCTTGACACCTTCGACCTCGGCGCTGAAATAGATTTCCTTCGAATCGGCCGACCACACGGGCGAGCCGACGTTGTACTTGAAGTTCTTCGACAATTCGATGCGCTCGCCGCTGACAATGGGCGAAATGAACAGGCGCACCTTGTCGGCTTCGTAGCCGTCGCGTTCCATGCTCAGCCAGGCGATCGTCTTGCCGTCGGGCGACCAGACGGGTTCGGTGTCGTAGCCCATCATGCCGGCAGAGGCATTGTACTGGGGATGGCCGACGCCGGCCTGCTCTTCCATATTATAGACATAGATGTCGGTATTGGTGGAGAAGGCATAGTCACGACCGGTGAGTTTGCGGCAGGAATACGCGATCTGGTAGCTGTCGGGGGCGAAGTCGAGCTGCTCGAGGCCGCCGAAGGGCTCGGTGGGCAGTTCATAAGGCGCACCGTCGAGGATATCGACGCCCTCGCCCAGTTTCTGTCCGTCGAACGGGGCATACCAGGTGTGCGGGATGTTCTCCACGAAATGGTCCCAGTGGCGGTACATCAGGCCTTCAATGGTGCGGGCCGTGGATTTTTCCAGATCGGGGTAGATGTCCACGGGCTTTTTCGCGACCTTGAATTCAGAGACATACATCACGTATTTCCCACTGGGGTGGAACTTGAATTCCGAGATGCCACCCGGCACGTCGCTCACCTGGCGGGCACCGGTGCCGTCGGCGTTCATGACGTAGATCTGGCCGCCCTTGAGGTAGGCGATGCGCTTGCCGCCGTCGATCCAGCGGGCGTTGGAAATGCTCTTCGGGGAGTGGGTCAGCTGCCTGTTGCCGCTGCCGTCGATGTTCATCACGAAGAGATTGCGGTTGCTGCGGTTTTCTTCAATCGAAGTATAGGCCACGCCATAGAGGATTTTCTGGCCGTCGGGCGAGACCTGCAGGTCGGAGATCTTGCCCAGCTGGTGCATGATTTCGGGCGTGAAATGTCCGTCGACGATCGCGACATCGTGTTTCTCGAGCACGGGTTCCGCCGGCGCACCACCGCCGCAAGCACTGATCATTGCCATAAGAAAGAAAAGAAAAGATATTCGCTTCATAATGTATCATATTATGGCTTTCTGTGGAAAATATATATTTGAAACAGAAAGCCTGATCAATCCTTATTATTCTTCGTCGTAGCCGTAGCCGTAGTCAATGCCTTTGAGGGTGGCGGGGACGCCCTTCGACATCCAGACGGGCATCGGGGCGCCCTTGAGGAAATGGTCGAAGAACTGCGACAGACGGATGCTCAGGTCCTTGCGGTTGCGGCGCTCGCGCAGGTTGTGCGCTTCGTCGTTGTACTGCAGCATCCAGGCCTGTTTGCCCAGACGGCGGAGACCGTTGTAGAATTCGATGCCCTGCCACCACGGCACGGCGCCGTCGGCGTCGTTGTGCATGATCAGCACGGGTGTCGTCACGTTGGGCACGTGGAACAGCGGGGAGTTCTCCACATAGAGGTCGAAGCCTTCCCAGAGGTTCTTGCCGATACGGCTCTGGCCTTCCTCATACTGGCCGGTACGGGCGATGCCGCTCTCCCAGCGGATACCGCCGTAGGCGCTGGTCATGTTGCTCACCGGAGCGCCGGCACCGGCCGCCTTGAAGCGGTTGGTCTGGGTGATCAGGTAGGCCACCTGGTAACCGCCCCAGCTCTGGCCCTGGATGGCCATGTTGTCCCCATCGACCCAAGGGTACTGGCAGAGCATGTCCACACCCGGCATCAGGCACTTGAGGCAGCTCTGGCCCGGATGTCCGTCGGTATAGACCAGGTCGGGGACAAAGACCAGATAGCCGTTGCTCACGAAATACGGGATATTGATGGTCGAAGCGCTCGGGGCCGGGACGCGGCTGTTGTAGAGGGTCTCGGAGTTGCGCTCGTAGAAGTAGATCATCATCGGATATTTCTTCTGGGGATTGAAATCTTCCGGCTTGAAGAGCAGGCCTTCGAGCGGCTTGCCGTCGGCGCTGGTCCAGCTGACGAGCTCGACCGTGCCCCAGTTGTAGTCGCGCTGCTGCGGGTTGATGTCGCTCATCTGCTGCTGGGTCTTGAAGTTGTCGGCCGTCTTCCAGACGTTGTTGCCGTCTTCGAAGCAGCCGCGGGTATAGAGCAGCGTACGGCCTTTCTTGCCGGCCGAAACCGCCAAATTGCCGAAGGAATACGGGCCTTCATAGAGTTTCTGGAGTTTCGCCTTCTTCTTGCTGAAGTCCTTGACGGCGAAGCCATGCTCCTTGGTTACGTGATTGAAGGTCGTGAAATACACCGGCTTGTCGGTCTTGATGGTACCGCCGCCGAACGGGCCGCGGGCCTCGGGATCGTAGTACGGGCTGGTATAGTTGTAGGTCGTCTTCGTCTGGCGGCCGACGCCCTCGGTCACGCGGAACGGCGCAACGGCTCCGGTCGGGTCGAACTGCCAGAGATCGTACTGGTCAGGGATCCAGAAGAATCGGGAATCATCCGACCACATCGCCCGGCCCCAGGCACCCGGATCGGCCGGATGGTCGTCCTCTTCATTCCAGAAGGTCACGCCCAGCTGGGAGGTCAGTTCCTTGAACTGGCCCGTGGCCAGGGAGTAGAGATACCAGTTGTTTTCCTTCGGATGGAAGGCCACGACATAAGCGCCGTCGGGAGAGACGGACCAGCTGCTGAACGGTGCATCCTTGCAGATGAGTTCACGCTTGCCGTCTTTGAGCGAAATCTTGTACACATCGTTGTGGGCCGCATAGCTCCAGCTGCGCTGGACGCGGTAGGGTTTGTCGGTGGTCACGATGACATAATCCTGCGTGTTCTTCTCGTCGATGGAGACATTGGGGATCTGCTCGTCGGCCAGCTGGACGAATCCGCTGCCGTCGAAGTTCACCTTGGCCAGGTAGGTCCGGTTCTGCTCCCGGCGCAGGTTGTTCTTCTGCACGGGCTGGATGTACTCGTCGTTCCAGACCCAGATGTCGAGCTTCGGCTGTTCGAAGTCCACGAGGGTCGTATCTTTCTCACGCGGGATCGGGCAGGTACCCAGCGTCAGGAAATCCTTGTAGAAATCCACGGCAAGCTGGTCGCCGATCTTCCAGCCTTTCGGGAGCTTGGGGGAATCGTGCGAGAGGATCTTGCGGGCCGCGCCGCCCTCATAGAGATAAAGGTCGAGGCTCTTCTTGGCATCCTTGGCCGTGTCGAGCGTGCCGAAGAAGGCCAGGCGGTTGGCTTCGTCGTTGAACACGAGGCTCTTGAAGGTCGCTTCCTTTTCACCCGTAAGGACTTCGCTCACCGCCTTGGTGGCCGGATTGTAGAGGAAGACGCCGCGGACGTTCACGCTGTCCTTCTTGTCAGGTTTGGTCACATAGGCGATGCAGTCGCCTTTCTTCGAGACGATGTACGACTCGACACATTCCAGCGTATCGACGGCCAGCGTCTTGATATTGAGTACATAAAGATTATCCTTCGTCGATTTGGGAGCCGTTTTCTTCGCATCTTTCTCCTGCTTTTCACCTTCTTTCACCTTTTTGTCTTTCGGATCAGGCTTCGGCGCGGGTTTCTCGGCTTCCTGGAAAGCGACATAGTCGCCCAGGGTCTCACCGGTCTTGAAACTCTTCATCAGGGGATATTTCTCAATCTTGCCCGTGGCCAGGTCGAGGATGCCGAGGCTGTCCTTGGGCATCTCGGCCGGTTTCTTCTTGTCGATCTTCGCCTGGCGCGTCTCCTGGAACTTGGGCACGATGCGGAAGACGACCTTGCTGGCGTCTGCCGAAATCTTCGCAAGCGTGGCGCGTTCGATGTCGTAGGTTTTGCCGGTCTTCACGTTGTAAAGATGCAGCACGAGGTCGCCTTCCTGCGGTGCGACGGTCCACTGGGCCCAGTCGCCGTCGTTCTCCACCAGGAGTCGGCTCACACTTTTCCAGCCGTCATAGACCGAGTGGTCAAGCGGCGGTTTTGCGGCAAAACTGCTTAAGGAAACAAGCAGGGCTGCCGCCAGAAGAATCGATTTTTTCATAAGATTGAGTATTTGATTTTTATTTGCAATTTCAAGCGGTTTCCCGCAGGTTTGCAAATTTACAAAAAAGCCGTTTCAAATCGTTTAGCCACGGCTGCTTTTTTCAGAAAAAATTCCTATCTTCGCATTTAGCTGGGGTTTTTCCCAAAAATCCCAACATTTGGGGATTGCCCCGCAAGTTGCCAAACCGTACTTTTGCAAACTCAATTCCTGTCCCGAATGAAGCGATTATTCCTGACCCTGCTATCCCTGCTGACCCTGGTTTCCGCACTCTCCGCCCGGGAGAAACTACCGGCCGTGGCCGTGGTGGTCGATCCGGCCACGCGGGAAGCCATCGCCGCCGACGTCGATGCTTTCGTGGCCTCGATGCAAGCAGTCGGAAAACGGGGCCTGCTCCTGGTGGATCGCTGGAACCACCCCGATTCGCTCCGGGCGGAACTCCGCCGCCTCTACGAAAAAGAAGGGCTGGAAGGCGCCGTCCTGGTGGGAAACATCCCCATCCCGATGGTCCGCGACGCCCACCACATGACCACCGCCTTCAAAATGAATCCGAAGATGGCGTGGGAGCGCTCCAGCGTGCCTTCCGACCGCTTCTACGACGACTTCGACCTGCGCTTCGACTACCTGAAACAGGACGACGCCAAACCGCTGCTGCACTACTATTCGCTGCGTGCCGATTCTCCCCAGGTCATCCACTGCGACATCTGGACTTCGCGCATCAAGCCGCCGCAGGTACCGGGTGTCAGCGCCACGCAGGCCATCGCGCAGTACCTGCGCAAGGCCGTGGCCGCCAAAGCCGAAGCCCGCACGCCAGTCCGCAATGTGCTGCATTTCGCCGGACACGGCTACAATTCCGAATCGCTGCAGGCCCGCATCGACGAGAAATGGTCTCTGCAGGAACAGTTCCCCGCCCTGGGCCGGGAACCCGGCAGCCGGCTCGATTTCCTCAACTTCGACCAGGAAGCCGTCATCCGCACGCGCCTGCTGCAGCTGCTCGGCTCCGGAAAGTACGACCTGGCCATCCTGCACCATCACGGCTCGCCCGAGCAGCAACTGCTCAACGGCACGATGACCGGCACCATGCCGCGCGACCTGCTGGCCACGGCCAAGATCTATTTCCGCGGCAAAATCCGCGACGCCAAGGATCCGGCGGCGACGAAAGCCCGTTTCATGAAGGAATTCGACCTGCCCGAAAGCTTCTTCGAGGATTCCCCCGAACTGATGGCCGCCGATAGCACGCACTACGCGCAGATGGACATCAACATTCCCGACCTCTACGGGAAGCAGACCAACGTCCGGCTGCTGATCCTCGACGCCTGCTTCAACGGCTCGTTCAACAACGACGACTACATTGCCGGCTACCACATCTTCAACCCCGGCCGTTGCCTCGTGGTCAAGGCCAATACGGTCAACACCTTGCAGGACACCTGGACCAACGAACTGATGGGCCTGCTGGGAGCCGGCGTGTGCGTGGGCAACTGGGCCAAGGGACAGCTGACGCTCGAAAGCCACCTGCTGGGCGACGCCAGCTGGCGCTTTGCGAACGATTTCCCCAAATACGACATGGACCGGGCGATCAACGCCCGCCGGGGCGACAAGCGCTTCTGGCGCAAGCTGCTGGGCTGCGGCGTGACCGACATCGAATCGCTGGCCGTCAAGCTGCTCAATGAAAACGATGCCATCAGCCCCGAAGAACTCCTGGACATCGAACGCGACAGCGACAAGGCCGTCCTGCGGCTCTCCGCCTTCATGGCGCTCAAGCGCCGCGCCGACGGCCACCTGACCGAAGCCATCCGGCTCGGCCTGGCCGACAGCTACGAGCTGCTGCAGCGCCTCGCCGCCCTGACGGCCGACGTCAGCGGCGACCCGGCCCTCGCGGAAACGGTCCAGGCGATGGCCGCCGATCCTTCGACCTCGCCGCGCGTGGCTTTCCAGCTCAAGACCGGCCTGTCCGCGTTCAAACCGTCCGACTATACGCTGGGTGAGTTTGCAGACCTGACCAAAGCGGATGTGTCGCTGCGCGAAAAGCGCTTCACCATCTCAGCCCAGCGCAACAACTGCAACCCCTTCTGCATCGAGCCCATGCTGGCCTGGTTCCGCCAGTGCGACGACGTGCAGATGCGGACCGACATCGCCGAGACGCTCGGCTGGTATCGCTATTCCTATCGGAAATCGGAGATCCTGGATGCCTGCCGCTCGCTGCTCGGCAGCGAAAAGGAAGCGGCCGTGCGCGCCGAACTCGAAAAAACCCTCCGAAGACTTACCGACAGATAAAAAGTATCAATAATAACCTAAAAACTAACTCGTATGCAAAGAATCCAAAAAGCGCTGGCACTCTGCCTGCTTCTGCTCGCCTCCGTCGGAGCGTACGCCCAGGGCGGCTCCGGGACGCGCGTGAGCGGCCGTGTGCTGGAAGAGGGTACCGGCGTACCCGTGGAATTTGCCGTCGTCGTGCTCGCTCCGCAGGAGCTCTATACCACGACCGACCGCAATGGTGCCTTTGAATTCAAGAACGTCGATCCCGGAAAGGCCGTCATCTCGGTCCAGTACGTCGGCAAGGAGACCATCGAAAGAGAGGTCACCGTCGTCGCGGGACGCAACAACGAATTCAGGTTTGAAATGAAAGAAACGACCTTCCGTCTGGAAGAAGTGACGGTCGTAGCCAAACAGAGCAAGGCCGGCAACTCGACGGCCTCGAGCATTTCCCGCCAGGCGATGGACCACATGCAGGCCAGTTCGCTGACCGACCTGATGGCTTTCCTGCCGGGCGCTTCGCTGGCCAACCCGAGCCTGTCGTCGGCCCAGCAGTTCAACATCCGCACGGCCTTTGACGGCACGGGCGGCGGCTCGACCTACGGTATGGATATGAACAGTCTCGGTACGTCGATCATCGTGGACGGCGCTCCGGTCTCGGCCAACGCCAACATGCAGGCCCTTTCGCCGACCATCTCGGGCGGCGTTGGCGCCACCCAGCAGGGCGTTGACTCCCGCAGCATCTCGACCGACAACATCGAAAGCGTGGAAGTCATCCGCGGCGTCGCCTCGGCGGAATACGGTGACCTGACCTCCGGTGCCGTGATCGTGCACTCGAAGGCCGGCCGCGAACCGCTGAGCATCCGCGTCAAGGCCAACCCGTACACCTACCAGGCAGCCGCCTCGAGCGGTTTCGGCCTCGGCGAGAAAGGCGGCATCCTCAACCTGAGCGCCGACTACGCCTACAACACCACCCGCCTGTACGAAGCCTATTCCTACTACCAGCGCTTCAACGTGAAGGGCCTCTGGAGCAAGAACATCGGCAAGATCATGAGCACCAACGCCTCGCTGAGCTTCGGCCTGCAGAAGGATACGCGCGACCGCAACCCCGACGACCTGCGTACCCAGCTGGTGACCAAGGGCAACGAGAAGAGCATCCGCTTCACCAACAACACTACGTTCAACATCAACCAGGGCTGGCTCAAGACCATCAAGTACAACGTCACGGCCAGCTACGCCGACAAGTACAACTATGTGAGCGAACTGCTCTCCAATGCCGAAAGCCTCCATTCCGCCGCCCTGACCGACGGTGTGATCCTTTCCAACACGCCCGGCAAGGATGTCTATGACATCGACGGCAACAAGATTACCAATTTCGGCAGCGCCGACGCCGCCAACTGGATCCGCGTCCTTCCGTATGAATATACCGAGAAATACGAGATCTTCGGCAAGGAACTCAACGTCTATGCCCAGGTCAAGGCCGACTTCAACAAGGCCTGGGGCCGCAGCAACAACCACATCCTGATCGGTGCCGATTTCAAGACCGACGGCAACCTGGGTGAAGGCAAAGTCTATGACGAAGCCTTCCCGCCGATGCGCAACAACTCGGCCGACTACTCGTCCTACCGCAAGCGTCCGTACTACGAGGTTCCGTTCGTCAACCAGCTGGGCGCCTTCCTGGAAGACACCTACACCACGACCTTCGCCGACCGCAACCTCAACATCAAGGCCGGTGTCCGCTACGACAACATCAATGGCAAGAGCGCCATCAGCCCGCGCTTCAACGGTTCCCTCGACCTGTTCCCGCGGGTGCTGACCCTGCGCGGCAGCTGGGGTATCAGCGCCAAGGCGCCGACCGCCCTGATGCTCTACCCGGAAAAGGCCTACTTCAACATCAACAACTACGACTACCAGGATGCCGACGGCAACCGCACCACCGTTGCGACGGTCCGTACCTTCGACCCGACCAACAAGAGCCTGGAAATCGCCAAGCAGCGCACGGCCGAGGTCGGCTTCGACCTGCGGATCGCCGACCGCTACCGCCTGTCGGTGACGGCCTTCGACAACCTGATGAAGAACGGTTACGGCTTCGGCTACAACCTCAATGCCTGGCAGCGCGTCCCCTACTACCGCTATGTGGCCACCCAGAATGAAGCGGGCGAATACCTGCCGAAACTGGCCAACGACGGCAATCCCTACCAGATCTTCCTGCACTTCACCACGCCGCTCAACAGCAACTGGTCGCACAACAGGGGTATCGAGTATGAACTCGACCTGGGCCGTTTCGAAGCCATCCGCACCTCGTTCTACATCAACGGTGCCTACATCCAGTCGCGCTACAAACAGATGTCCCCGACCTTCGACCAGAACAGCAACGGCAACAACATCGAACGTCACGTGGCCATCTACGAAGCCGGCCGCTATCTCCGCTGCTCGGACCGCCTGAACACGGCCCTGCGCGTGACGCACAACATTCCGGAACTCGGTTTCGTCATCACGCTCCTGACCCAGGTCAACTGGATCGACAAGAACTGGATGGAAAGCAACGTGGCCGATGACACCGTGTTCTCGCAGTGGCTTTCCTACGAAGACGGACAGGTGCATCCCTACAACGCCTCCATGCGGACCGACCCGGACTACGCCTATATGTTCGATTCCTACAGCGGCGTACGCTTCGTGGCAGAGAGCTACTTCCCTACCGTGTTCTTCAACCTCAACATCTCCAAGGAGATTGGAAACTGGCTGACAGCTTCGTTCTTCGCCAACAACATCTTCAACAGCCGACCGCTCTACGAGTCGAAAGCCTATCCCGGCACCTACACGGCCCTGCTGAGCGACACGCCGCTGTTCTTCGGTTTCGACCTGAAACTCACCATCAGATAAGGAGGATTCCACTATGAAAAAATATATCATCCTGGCGCTTTCAATGCTGACCGTCCTGGGCTGCACCCAGTTCGAGGAACTCAAGGGCGTTTCCGAAGTGAAACCCCTGACCACGGGCATCACGGTCACGACCAACACCGTGGACGCGAGCGTTCCCCGTCCGGACAGCTATACGGTCCGCTTCATCAACTACGACGAGAAGCTCGACATCAGCGCGAAGACCGACGCCACCGGCAAGGTCTCCGTCCCCAACCTGATCCCGGGCCGCTACAACGTGACCGTCTCGGCCGAAGTGGCCCAGGGCGGCTTCACCTACTACTACAGCGGCACGCTGACCAACAAGGTCATCACCAGCGACACTTCGCTGAGCATCGACGCCGCCGCCTCGAAGGCGGGCGCCCTCGTGTTCAAGGAAATCTACTACAACGGTGCCTCCGGCTACTATTTCAAGGACCAGTTCTACGAGATCTACAACAACAGCGACGAAGTCCAGTACGTGGACGGCCTGTGCATCGGCACCCTGATGCCGGCCACCGCCTCGACCACCATCTACAACTGGATCGTGGAAGACGGCCATCCGGAGAACTACGTGTACCTTGGCGCCGTCTGGCAGATCCCGGGCAGCGGCAGCGACTATCCGGTAAAGCCGGGTGAAAGCATCATCATCGCCCAGGGAGCCCAGAACCACAAGCTCATCAAGGACACCAGCCCGGTTGACCTGAGCAAGGCCGAGTTCGAAACCTTCATCGTCAACCAGACCGTCAACCCGGACAACCCCGAATCGGTCAACATGACCCTGAAGATCGACTTCAACGTCTTCGGTACCCAGTGGCTGTCGTCCGTGTTCGGCTGCGCTTACGTGATCTTCTTCCCCGACCGGGAATTCGACAACAGCACCTGGGTCCAGCCCGACGGCTACACGACCAAGGCCAAGGAATTCCCCATCGACTGCATCATCGACGGTGTGGAACTGGTGAACAATGCCACCAAGATCAACCAGAAACGTATGCCGACCACCATCGACGCCGGCGCGACCTTCACCGGCGCCACCTACACCGGCAAGAGCGTGTGCCGGAAGATCCGTTCGACCAAGGACGGCCGCAATCTCTATATGGACACCAACAACTCCTCCGACGACTTCCAGGTCACCGACGTGGCCGTAGTCCGTCGCGACGGTGCGGGCGTACCGTCCTGGAGTCCGGCCGCCAAATAATGACTGACCCTAAAATGAAGACGAATATGAAAAGATATTTCCTGATTTCAGTGATGGCCCTGGGCGTCGCGCTCAGCGCCGCGGCACAGGGCAGTGGCACCGACTATCCCGCCCGGGTCGAACTGGTCAAAGCCCAGTCCGCCTGGTTCAATTCCGCCAACGCGGCCGGCATGACCATCGATCCGCTGGCCGTCTATCACGACCTTTCGTTCGGCTACGGCCTCGGACGCGGCGATTTCCGCCTGCAGCCCGAAGGCAATACCAATACCCTGGACATCTTCACCTCCGGCGCAACCTCGCTCGGACGCGGACAGGTGTGGGGCGCCTTCAACTACCGCAACATCTCGGCGAAGGACACCCGCTTCAACACCATGACGCTCAACCTGGAGGACGACCTCCCGTTCGTCGTCTCCGACGCCAATGTCAGCCCGTGGAAGAAGCAGCGCTATGACATGTCGATGAAGGCTTCCACCCCGCTCGTGGGCGACCTGGTGGCCTTCGGTATCAGCGCCAACTACTTTACCGAGAGCGGCGCCAAACAGGTGGACCCGCGCTGCACCGACTATGAATACGGCATCACGGCCGAACCGTCGGTGGCCTTCCACTTCGGCGGCCATACCATCGGTCTTTCCGGTATCTACCGCAACGGCGGTGTTCGCGAAGTGCCCGTCAACAGCAACAGCCAGCAGGACCAGGTGGCCTACATCCTCCGCGGTCTGGGCAACTACACCGACGCGGTGGTCGGCTCGCTGAGCGGCATCGGCACCTTCTACTATAAGCGCAACCTCTACGGCGGTTCGCTGCAGTACGGTTTCGGCGGCCGCGACCTCAAGCTGCTGGCCGAAGGCGGCTACAGCTACCAGCTGGTCGATGCCTTCCAGACCCCGACCAAGCCGCAGCGGATGGGTTCCACCATCCAGCAGAAGATCTTCGGCAAGGCCCAGATCCTGGCCGAGAGCGAGACGGTGCTGAGCAAAGTCACAGTGGAAGGTTTCCACCGCACGACCGAAGGCGTGGAATTCCTGCAGGAACTGGGTGTCGAATGGCAGACCATCGGCAAATACATCCGCAGCAACTACGACCTGTGGCACCTGGCCCTGGGTTACGATTTCTTCCGCAAGGGTGAGGCCGGCTACAACTGGATGGCGGGTGCGCGCGCTGCCTATGACGAGCACAACGACAAGTACATCCTCCCGGCTTCCGAGATGAACTACAAGAACCTCACGGGTGAGCTCTACGCCAAGAAGAACTGGCTGATCGGCGAGGTCTCGGTGCTGGCCCAGATCCGCGGCGCCTTCCGCAAGAATCTGGAGGCCAACTACCAGTATGGCGGTGCCGAGCCCAATTCGGTGGTCGTCAAGGAGTTCTACCAGAAGGATTTCGAATACAACACGGCCGGCTGCTGGAAAGCCGGCGCCGGTGTCAACGTGGCGTTCCCGCTGGGCGGCCGCACCGCGATGTTCTGCGCCCTGGAAGGCGACTATCTCAAGCCGCTGAACCTCGACAGCAAGCGCCTGCTCGGAACCCTGACGATCGGTTTCACCTTCTAAGGATCCGCTATGCGAAAAACCATCCTATTGATTCTTACCTGTTTGCTGTGCTCCGGTCTCGGGGCACAGCAAATTGCTGACAGGAGCTTCGCGATTTTCGTGGACAAAGCCACGGCGGAGGCCTGCCGCAGCGAGCTGGAAGCCTACCGCAGCGCCATCGCTGCGGAGGGTCTGCCGGCTGAAATCTACGCCGATGCCTGGCGCACGCCCGAACAGGTGCGCGACTGCATCCGTCAGCTGTACCGCGAAAAGGGACTGGAAGGCGCCGTTTTCATCGGCGACATCCCCGTCGCCATGATCCAGGGAGCCCAGCATTTCACCTCGGCTTTCAAGATGGACCAGCAGACCTTTCCGATGTTCGACGCAAGCGTGCCTTCCGACCGCTTCTACGACGACTTCGGCCTGAAATTCCGTTTCATTGCACAGGACAGCACCCGCCACGACCTGTTCTACTACTGGCTGACAGGCGATTCCGCGCAGCGTATCCACTGCGACATCTACACGGGCCGCATCCGCGCCACCGAGCCGGGTGAAGCGGGCTTTGCCCAGATCCGGGCCTATCTGAAGAAAGCCACGGCCGCGCACAAGGAAAACAACCCGCTCGACCACCTGGTCTCCTACACGGGCGAAGGTTCCTTCTCCAACAGCCTCTCGGCCTGGAAAGACGAGAGCATCACCCTGCGCGAGCAGATGCCCGCCGCTTTCACGGAAGCGGACGGCGCGAAGTTCTACATGTTCTACATGTATCCCGACATCAAGGAGGTGCTGGCACGGGAAATGGCGCGGCCCGACGTGGACCTGATGTTCTACCACGAGCACGGAACGCCCGACCGCCAGTGGCTCACCCATCTGGCACCTGCCGAAACGGATGATGAGCTGTACGCAAACGGCCGTCTGGCCGCCCGCCAGCTGCTCCGCCGCAACGTGCGCTATGGCACCGACCCGATGAAGACCCGCGAGCGGATGATCCGCGAGCTGGGCATCGACTCCACCTGGTTCGACGGTTGGGACGATCCCGCTGTCGTCGCCCAGGATTCGCTCGACGACCTGAAAACCGGTATTGTGCTGGAGGATGTGCGCAAGTACAATCCCAATCCCCGCTTCGTGATCTTCGACGCCTGCTACAACGGCGACTTCCGCGAACAGGATTTCATCGCCGCCGAATACATCCTGGGCAGCGGCCGGACCGTGGCCTGCCTGGGCAATTCGGTCAATGTGCTGCAGGACAAGTCCTCTTCCGACCTGCTCGGCATGCTGGCGGAGGGCTACCGCGTGGGCGAATGGGCCCAGATGACCAACATCCTGGAAAGCCACATCATCGGCGACCCGACCTTCCGTTTCACGGCGTCCGGTTCCGCCAGGCGGCCCGACCTGCACAGCACCGACCCGGCCTACTGGCTCTCCGTCCTGCGGGACGAAAAGCTCCCTTCGGACCTGCAGTCCCTGGCCCTCTACAAGCTCTTCGACCTCAAGTACGAAGGCCTGTCCGACCTGCTGCGCGACACCTATTTCAACAGCCCGTCCTACATGCAGCGGCTGCAGTGCCTGCATCTGCTGCCCTACTACAACGACGGCAACTACGCCACGGTGCTCAAGGCGGCGCTGGAAGATCCCTATGAATTCATCCGCCGCAAGGCCGTATATTATATGGGTAAGGTGGGACGGAACGATTTCGTGCCCGGCATTGTCCGGCTCTACATGGACGACTACCTGAGCGAACGCATCGCCTTCAACGTCTGGCAGAGCCTGGGCCACCTCGACACGGGGCTGGCCGCCGAACTCTTCGACGATGCCATCGACAAGGCCGACATCTACGACAAGGAAGCCTTCCGCAAGCGCGTGCAGGCCAGCGTAGAAGGAGCCCGGGGCATGTATGTGTCGAGCCTGCGTGCGCTGAGCGATCCCGATTACAAGCGCTACAAGAAATCGTTCACCCAGTCGCTGCGCAACAATCCCTATCCGTCCCTCGTGCCCGATGCCCTGCGCAAGCTCGCAGACACGTCGGAAGACACGCAGTACCGCATCCTGCTGGCCGAAGCCCTCGGCTGGTATGTGCGCGCCTGGAACCGCGCCGACATCATCGCCGGCTGCCGGCAGATCCTCGCCACGGAGAAGGACCTCGACCCGGCCCTGGCCGATGAACTGACCAAAACCATCAACCGTCTGGAGGAATACATGCGATGAAACGACTTTCCCTCTTATTTGCCATCGCCGCCGTCCTGCTGGGTGCAGGAACGCTGGGCGCCGCCCCGAAAGCGCAGAAAGCCACCGGGACCTTTGCCATTTTCATCGACAACGCCTCTTATGACGCCTGCCGCGCCGAAGTGGACGCCTACCGCGACCAGCTGGTATCCGAAGGGCTGAACGCCGTCGTCCTTCCGGGCGACTGGGCCACGCCCGAGCAGGTGAAGGCCCGCATCGCGTCGCTTGCACGCAGGAAACCCGCGCTGGAGGGCATGGTCCTGATCGGGGACATTCCCGTGGTGCGCGTCCGCCAGGGCCAGCACATGACCACGGCCTTCAAGATGAATGAGAACACCTTCCCGCGCGCGGAATCGTCGGTCACCTCCGACCGCTACTACGACACGCCTTCGCTGGATTTCGAATTCATCGGCCGCGACTCGGTCAATGCCCGGCATTTCTACTACAACCTGACGGAAAAGGGTGCCCAGCATGTGCAGCCGTCCTGGTATTCCGGCCGCATCCTCGTGCCGGCAGACTATCCCGGCGACCACCAGGAGATTCTGCGCCGCTATCTGCAAAAAGTAGTGGCCGCCCACAAGCAGGTGCAGGAAGAAGGCAATCCCCTCGACCACTTCTTCTTCTTCGCGGGCCACGGCTACAACTCCGACTGCCTGACCGTCTGGCGGCAGCAGCCGCTGCTGTTCCGGGAATATTTCCCGGCGGCCTTCAAGCAGTCGTCCGGGAACCACTTCTACAATTTCCGGCAGGATCCGTATATGAAGTTCAATCTCTTCACCGAGCTGCAGCGGACCGGGACCGACGTGTTCATGTTCAGCGAGCACGGCGCCCCCGATACGCAGTACATCAACGGCAGCTACCCGGCCAGCGGCCTGCAGGAAAATGTCGTGGAACTCAAGCGTTCGCTGCGCAGCTACTACCAGCGTCTGGAAGCCCGCCGCGGCCATGAGAAGGCCGAGGAATTCGCAGCGGAAGCCTGCAAGGAATATCATTTCGACCGCAGCATCTTCTCGCCCGAAGCCTTCGCTGCCGAAGCCAAGGGCGATTCGATCGCCAAGGCCGACGTGAACATCTCGCTCGAAGACCTTGAAAAAGTCCATACCAACGCCCGACTCGTCATCCTCAACGCCTGCTACAACGGCTCCTTCCACGAACCGGGCTATGTGGCCGGCTACCACATCTTCGGCGAAGGAGACTGCATCGCAGCCCAGGGCAACACGGTCAACGTGCTGCAGGACAAATGGGCCGACCAGCTGCTCGGCCTGCTCGCCCTCGGTGAGCGCCTCGGCGCCTGGCAGAAGGAATTCTGCTGGCTGGAGTCGCACCTGATCGGCGACCCGACCTACCGCTTCTCGGCCGTGGCGGAAGACGCCGCCGCACTGGAAGCCGTGCAGCGTGCCGCTTCACTCAAGCACCGCGCCGAAGCCGGCAGGATGACCTCGGCCGAGATCCGCACCGTGTTCGAAAGCGATCCTTCCTGGATCGTCCGCAGACAGGCACTCCAGGCCATCGAGCCGTTCGCCGACGAGAACGCCGTGCAGGTGATCCTCCGCGGATTCAACGATCCCTTCGAGGGCATCCGCCGCGAATGCTGCCACGCCGCCGGCCGCATCGGTGACCCGCGTTTCATCGCGCCGCTCATCAAGATCGAGACCGCAAGCGACGAAGTCATCCGCGCCCAGTATGCCGCTAACAGCGCCCTGACGCAGTTCAACCCCGCCGACATGCCGGCCGACTATGCCGCCTCGAAGCGGATGCAGCGCGTGATCAAGCGCAACGAAGAGCAGATGCAGCTGATCCTCGATCGTGACGCCGACCCCACGGACCGCGAGTTCGCCATCCGGAGCCTGCGCAACTACCCGATGCACTGGCGTACGGACGACCTGCTGAAGATGGTCACCGACCCCACGGACAACGAGTCCCTGCGCATCGTCATGGCCGAAGCCCTCGGCTGGTTCCGCAACTCCATCGAGCGCGAGAAGATCGCCGCCACGCTCAGCGACTGCCTCGCCCGCGACAAGAGCCTCTCCCCGCGCCTGCGCCGCGAGATGACCAAGGCCGTCAAGCGGATCCAGGGGAAATAATTTTCGTAATTATTTGGTGGTTTGGATTTTAATCCGTACATTTGCAGCCCTGCGAAAAATGCGCAGGGCTTTTTAACTTATTAATAAACACCAAATTAAGAACCAAATGCCTGGTATTATTGGAAAGAAAGTCGGTATGACTTCCGTGTTCAGTGCCGAGGGAAAAAATCTTCCATGCACTGTGATTGAGGCTGGTCCGTGTGTTGTCACGCAAATCCGTACAGTTGAAAAAGACGGTTACGCCGCTGTACAGCTTGCCTATGACGAAATCTCCGAGAAGCACGCCAGCAAACCCTTGAAGGGTCATTTTGAAAAGGCAGGGACCACCCCCAAGCGCAAGCTCGTCGAGTTCAAGAACGATTTCCCGATGGAGCTCAAGCTGGGTGATTCGATTACGTTGGCCGATCTCACCAAGCGTGAGCTCAAGTGGATCGACGTGACCGGCATCTCCAAGGGTAAAGGTTTCCAGGGCGTTGTGAAACGTCACCACTTCCAGGGCGTCGGCGGACAGACCCACGGTCAGGACGACCGTCTCCGTCACCCCGGTTCCATGGGTGCATCTTCGTGGCCTTCCCGCGTTTTCCCGGGAATGCGCATGGCCGGCCACATGGGCGGCGACCGCGTGAAGGTTTTCAACCTCGAGGTCATCAAGGTCATCCCTGAGAACAATCTTATCATCGTGAAAGGTTCCGTACCCGGAGCCAAGGGATCTTACTTAATTCTGGAGGACTAAGCGCTATGAAACTGGATGTTTTGAAAATCGACGGCACTGCTTCCGGCAAGCAGGTCGAACTCGACGAGACCATTTTCGGCATCGAGCCCAACGACAATGCCATCTATCTCGACGTGAAACAGTATCTGGCTGCCCAGCGCCAGGGTACCCACAAGACCAAGGACCGCAGCGAAGTTGCTTTCTCCACCAAGAAGATGGGTCGCCAGAAAGGCGGCGGCGGTGCGCGCCACGGCAGCATCAAGTCCAACATCTACGTGGGCGGTGGCAACACCTTCGGACCGAAACCCCGCGACTATCATTTCAAGCTCAACAAGAAGCTGAAACAGCTCGCCCGTTTCTCCGCCCTTTCCTACAAGGCCAAAGAGAACGCCATCACGATGGTCGAACCCTTTACGATGGACGCCCCCAAGACCAAGGAATTCATCAAGATCCTGGAGAACCTCAAGGCCTACGGACGCAAGACCCTGGTCGTGCTTCCTGAAAATTCAAAGAATATTTACCTGTCGTCTCGCAACCTTCCTGAAGTCAAGGTCATCACCATTGACGAAATCAACACCTACACCCTCGTGGATGCCAATCATCTCGTGATGGTGGACGGCGTGCAGGACATCATTGCTGAAAGACGCAAATAAAACCTGTCAGACAATGGGAATTTTAATTAAGCCTCTCGTAACTGAGAAATTGACGGTTCTGGGCGATAAGTTGAACCGTTACGGTTTTCTTGTTGACCGCGATGCCAACAAGATCGAGATCAAGAAGGCGGTAGAACAGATGTATGGTGTTTCAGTCAAGGATGTCAATACGGTGAACTACCACGGTAAACGCAAGAGCCGTTATACGAAAGACGGTTTACAGACAGGCCGCACGAACCACTACAAGAAGGCGTTCGTTACCCTGGCCGGAGATGACAAGATTGACTTCTATAGCAACATTTAAGTAAGCCATGGCAATTCGCAAGTTCAAACCGGTAACTCCCGGTACCCGTAATAAGGCGATCAGCGCATTCGACGAGATCACCTGCACGACCCCTGAAAAGAGCCTCCTCCGTCCGCTCCGCGGAACCGGCGGCCGCAACAACCAGGGCAAGATGACGATGCGTTACCTCGGTGGCGGACACAAGAAGATGTATCGCGTCATCGACTTCCTGCGCAACAAAGACAACTACACCGCCACCGTCAAGACCATCGAGTACGACCCCAACCGCACTGCTCGCATTGCGCTGGTCGTCTATGGCGACGGTGAGAAGCGTTATATCATTGCTCCCAACGGACTCAAAGTGGGCCAGACCATCGCTTCCGGCCCCGGCGTCGCTCCGGAAATCGGAAACGCGCTGCCGCTGGCAGAGATTCCGCTCGGTACCCTCGTGCACAACATCGAACTCCGCCCGGGCAACGGTGCGGCGATGGCACGCAGCGCGGGCGCTTTCGCCCAGCTGACCGCACGTGAAGGCAACCACGCCATCCTCCGTCTCCCTTCGGGCGAGACCCGCATGGTGCTGGTCACCTGCCGTGCCACGGTCGGTACCGTCTCCAACGCAGACCACAACCTGGAAAGCCACGGCAAAGCCGGCCGTCGTCGCTGGCTGGGCCGCCGGCCGCACAACCGTGGTGTCGTGATGAACCCTGTGGATCACCCGATGGGTGGTGGCGAAGGCCGCGCCTCCGGTGGACACCCGCGTTCCCGCAAGGGTCTCCCTGCAAAGGGCTACAAGACGCGCAACCCGAAGAAGACTTCCAACAAGTTCATCATCGAGAGAAGAAAGAAATAACGGAATAAAACTGCAAAGATTATGAGTCGTTCACTTAGAAAAGGTCCGTACATCCAGGAAGCCCTGGAGAAGAGAGTGCTCGCCATGAACGAGGGCACGATGAAGAAAGAAGTCATCAAGACCTGGTCCCGCGCCAGCATGATCTCCCCTGACTTCGTAGGCCACACGATCGCCGTCCACAACGGCACCAAGTTTATTCCGGTATATGTCACGGAGAACATGGTAGGTCACAAGCTCGGTGAATTCGCACCGACCCGTACCTTCAAAGGCCATTCCGGCAACCGTTAAAATTTAAAAAAGAGAGTACACAATGGGAGCTCGTAAAAGAGAAATGGCCGAAAGGCTGAAAGAAATAAAGAGACACACGGCGATTGCAAAGCTGAATGATGTCCCTACTTCCCCCCGCAAGATGCGCCTTGTGGCCGATATGATCCGGGGTGTCGAAGTCAACCGCGCTTTGGATATTCTCCATTATTCAAAGAAAGAGGCTTCTTACCGGCTGGAAAAACTGGTGCGCAGCGCCATCGCCAACTGGGAAGCCAAGAACGAAGATTCGCGCAAGGAGCTGGAAAACGGCAACGTGTATGTCCAGACCATCATGGTCGACGGCGGCCGTCAGCTCAAACGCATCCGCACCGCCCCGCAGGGCCGCGCCGCCCGTATCCGCAAGCGTTCGAACCACGTCACGGTGATCGTCGCTGCCAAGAACAATGAAAAACCCGCAGAAGAACCGGCACAGGAGGCCGCTGAGGCATAATTATGGGACAGAAGACCAATCCGATCAGCAACCGTCTGGGTATCATCCGTGGCTGGGACTCCAACTGGTACGGTGAGTATCCTTCCCGCATCCTCGAGGATTCCAAGATCCGCGAATACCTGAACGCCCGCCTGGCGAAAGCTTCCCTGTCGAAGATCGTCATCGAGCGCACGCTCAAGCTCATCACCGTCACCATCCACACCGCCCGTCCGGGTATCATCATCGGCAAAGGCGGCCAGGAGGTCGACAAACTGAAGGAAGAGCTCAAGAACATCTGCAACAAGGATGTCCAGATCAACATCTTCGAGGTGAAGCGTCCGGAAGTGGATGCCAACATCGTGGCCAACAACATCGCCCGTCAGCTCGAAGGCCGCGTGTCGTATCGCCGCGCCATCAAGATGGCCGTCGCTTCGACCATGCGTATGGGCGCCGAGGGTATCAAGATTCAGATCGCCGGCCGCGTCGGTGGTGCTGAAATGGCCCGCAGCGAGATGTTCAAGGAAGGCCGTACGCCGCTCCATACTTTCCGTGCCGATATCGACTACGCCCTGGCAGAGGCTCACACCAAAGTCGGCGTGCTCGGCATCAAAGTCTGGATCTGCAACGGTGAGGTTTACGGCAAACGCGATCTGTCGCCGAACGCCGGTGTCAACGCCGCTGCACAGGGTGCAGGTGGCGAGCGCCGTGGCGGCGAACGTCGTCCGCGTGGCGAACGTCGTGGTGACCGCGGTGAGCGCGGTGAGCGTCGCGGCGGCGAACGTCGTGGCGGTGACCGTGGCGAACGCCGTGGCCGTCGCGAGGAGTAGACGGGAATCTCGACAAGCAAAGAAGCCAGTTCCCTTCAGGGAGCTGGCTTTTTTGTGCATCCCCGCCCTCGTCCCGCGGCCGCTGGACATCGCTTGCGGCGGCTCGACATCGCCGGCGGCGGCTGGACACTTTCGGCGGCCGGACACAGAATGCGTGCAGCCGGGGAAAAACACATTCTGTGTCCAAGAAAGGCGGGATTCCGGCCGATTTGTGGACACAGAATGCGTCCAGCAGACCAAAAACGCATTCTGTGTCCAGATATCAACGCCGGTCACCGCACGTCATTCACGTCCTTTGCCCGTGACTCTCGCTTCGCCAGCTCCCGGCGACCGGGAATCTCGACTCAAACTTTGCATAATTTTTGCAGCGCATCTCACTGCATCTTGCAGCAGCATTCCTTACGTAGCGGAGAGACGCAGCGAAGGTCAAGTGTTGAAGAAAGTGGTTGTAGAAATTGGAATGCCATGAGAAAAACCGTTCATCTTTGTCTTTCGTCACACGACGAAGTTCTGTTCCGAAACGAAACCGACCTGATTTTCGGATTCAATTGTTTTGCCGTCGCTGCCTTGACGACGGAATCCCGGGCGCTGGCGGAAGGCCGCCTGTCCACGCACCACCACAGCATGGTACAAACCGACTGCCCGCAAGAAGTGATGTTTCGCAACCGGAACGCCTACTCACGCTATTTCAATACCAAATACAAGCGGAAAGGACGGCTGGGAGAAAAATTCTACTTCCTGCTGGAAATCGAAGGGTTGTACCACACGCTGGCGGCACTCAATTATGTCAACCGGCAGGGCTTGCACCACGGGCTGGCCGCCACCCCGTTTGACTACCCGCACGGCTCGGCAAACGCATTTTTCCGCAAAGAACTGGGAAAAGAGCCGCCGCAGTTCCTGCTGCCCAAATCGAAGCGTCGGCATTTCCTTCCCTCAAATGCAGTTGTTCCGGAACAGTACAGAATGGACAGCTCCGGGCTGTTGCTGCCGGAAGACATTCTGGACACGGCCTACGTTGAGGAATTGTATATCTCACCGCGCAACTATATGTACCAGATGAACCGGACCACGGAAGACGAGCGGGACTTCCTCGACCAGCAAAAAGAAAACGGCACAGAACCCGTTACGCTGGAAAGAATCGAAGCGGGAGTCCCGGACTTCGATTCGCGACTGACAAAGACTTTCGTGCAAGGCAGAGTCAACCATAGCCGGATGACAGACATCGAGCTCTGCCGGCTGATCGATGAAAAGATCCTGCCGTCCCTGTTCAAAAACCCGGACCAGGCCTCCGTTTACGGACTGTCGACGGCCCAGAAAGCCATCCTGTACGATCGCCTCTGGCAAAGGAACCTTACGGCACGTTACCAGCGGAAAGACCCGCTGCTCGAAGGAAAGACCTTCACCGAAGCCCAGCTCGCCCGCTGCCTGTGCATGAAATATGAACCATGACCACCAAAGTGACGGTCAACCGCGCTGGGACAGTCAGTCGTGCTGAGACAGTCAGCCATGCTGAGACAGTCAGCCATGCTGGGACGGCCGGTTGTATTGCGGCGGCCGGACACAGAAAACAGCAGCCGGACACAGAATGCGTGCAGGCAGGGAAAAATGCATTCTATGTCCAGAAAAGGCGGGGGTTCGGCTGATTCGTGGACACAGGATGCGCCCAACGGGGCAAAAACGCATTCTGTGTCCACAGTCATTCGGGGGCGGAGCGAGGCGGCGAAGCGGGCCGGTGCAGGCGGGTGCAGTATGGTGTTTTTTCGAACGGAGAAGATCTTTTCATGACCGTCACGTTATCTTCGAACGGGGCTATTTTCATGCCGGACAACCCTTCCATCCGCTTCCGGAATTTTGAGGGAACGCAGCTTGTCCTGCAGGGAACTTCGATCGGTCATACCGCGCCCCTGATCAGCGACCAGGCAAATACGACCCAATACGTGGCCGCGCAATTCCTGGTTCTGCCCGGACAGATCGATTTCTTCCGCAGCGGAATACAATCTATCCAGATAACAACAGCCCCGAAGGTTCACGAAGTCTCCTTCAGAAAAGACAGGATTGGATTGAAATTGTACAAAGAACTTCTCCGCCAGAACCAGAATCCGGAGATGAAATAACAAACCAAATGAACCGTGCGTAAAAAAGTTATGGCGTTGACGCAACAATTGTGGGCTGTTTTGCATCTATGGGGTAAAGTTTCAGTTAGCATTAATATTATGAAAAGAGGTTACATATTACTCGTCTGCATGGGGCTGGTGTTATTTTTTGGTATAAATCCTTACGCCAAGGCACAAAGTCCATCGGAAATGTTTCGCGAGCAGGTGCCGGGGGCCGGCCTTTATAATACGGGAAAAGCAATGGTATGGACAGGGGCCGGGATTGCCTTGTCGGGCAGCGCTTTGTTGCTGTACGCGCAACTCGATCATTCCCTGTTCCGTAATCCGAATGCGCAAGGCGTGGATGATCTCTCTCCGCTTGTCGCGCTTACCGGAGCCGGGATCGGAGCCGGGACGGCGTTGATCGGGTCGATCCTGATGTTTGCCGGAAACGAGCACTGCGTCCGGTCGGAAGGGCATGGCCTGAAAGACCAACTGGTCACGATAGACCCGACTTCGGGAAGAGGCCAAGGATTGATGATGGAAGTCGGCGGGAGTATTTATCCGATCGTGCACGCACGGGTTGTCGCCGGCTATCATTTCAACCGACACGTGTTTCTGGGCGGCGGTGCCAGCGCGGCTTATGACAGGTCCGTGTTCGGTCCGTTCGCCGGTTTTGTCAATGCCCGTTTCTCCTTTACCGACAAGAAAGTCGCTCCTTTCTTCGGTCTTGATTTAGGCGGAGCCGCCCTTGAAAAGAATATCAGTCTTTACTCCGGTTTCCAGGCAGGGGCCCGTATCCATAGGGATGAAGCCCATTCCTGCTGGGTCTCCGCATATTCAGATTACGCACCGTCACTGGATCATTATTTCTCCTACGGACTTCGTTTCGGATATTCTTTCTGATTATTTTGTTACCTTTGCGGCCCATTAGAAGAAAACAACACATCAGATCCTAAGATTATGAAGAAATTGTTTGTATTGGCATCCATTTGCCTGGCCGTTCTGCTGGTGAGCAGCTGCGGCGCTTCGAGCAGCCTGACTGTCAATGAGAATCAGCTGCAGACCAACGTCGTCCTTTCGCAGAATAACTTTACCGTGGTCAAGACCGTGACCGGTGAAGCTTCTTCCTCGTATGTCTTCGGCATCGGTGGCCGCAAGCAGGCCCAGGCCAAGGCTTCGGCCATGAACCAGATGATCCAGAATGCAGAACTGACCGGTTCGCAGGCGATCGTCAACACCACCGTCAGCTTCCATGAGGAGACCGTCCTCGGCGTCTGGGTCAAACTCACGGCCTATGCTGTCGGCACCGTCATCGAGTTCCACGACTGACAATCCCCGAACATGCTTTGAAAAACCGGCTCATCCAGGCCGGTTTTTTTATATATTTGCAAGACAGACCTCACTTTGCGCCGACAAATACCTTCAACCTATGAAAAAGATACTTTCTTTCCTTGCAGCAGCCGCGCTCGTCGTGGCCTGCGCTGCACCGGCCCCGACGGGTACCCTCAAGCATGTCTCCCCCGAATCAATGGGGATGAACAGTCAGAAACTCAATCAGATCGACCGCGAGGTGGCCCGCGCCATCGAAGAAGGGAACATTCCCGGCTGCGTGGTTTCGGTTGTCCGGGGCGACAAGATCGTATTCCTGAAAGCATACGGCAACAAGCAGGTGGTACCCGACACCGTGCCGATGACCACCGAAACCATCTTTGACCTGGCTTCCGTAAGCAAATGTGTCGGTACGACGCTCTCTTTCATGCAATTGGTTGAGAACGGCTATGTCCGGCTGACCGATGAAGTGGATATGTACATCCCCGACTTCAAACCCTGGGTCGATCCCGAAACCGGCGAGAAAGTGGATATCACCGTCCAGGACATAATGACCCATACTTCGGGCCTGGCACCCTACATCGCCACCAATTCGTATCTGGAGCGCTTCGGCGTGAACAGCCCCGACTCCCTGATCTGGCACATCGCCAACGAGATCAAACGCAATTTCCGGCCGAAGACCGGCTACATGTACAGCTGCCTCAACTTCGTGACGGTGCAAAACATCCTCCAGAATATCACCGGCGAGAAACTCTGCGACTACGCCGAGAAAAACGTGTTCGGCGCCCTCGGCCTCAAGCATACGGGCTATATGCCGAAAGAGCGCCATCCGGAATGGATGCCGCTCGTCGCCCCGACGGAACTGCAGAGCGACGGCAAGTGCCTGCTCGGTGAGGTGCATGACCCGCTGGCCCGCCTGGCCAACGGCGGAAACTCCGGCAATGCCGGCGTGTTCTCGAATTGCGAGGACCTGTCGGTCATCTGCGCAGCGATCATGAACGGAGGTGCCGTGAACGGCAAACGCATCCTCAGTCCGATGACCGTGGAGACAATGGCCACCGTGCCGTCCGACAACGACGAATGGATCGGACGCGCCCTGGGCTGGGACAACCGCAGCAGCGCGGCCGGCCTGCGCGGCGACCTGTTCAGCCGTACGCGGACCATCTGCCACACGGGTTACACCGGCACCTCAATCATTATGGACCTTGACAGCAAAACGGCAGTCATCGTGCTCGCCCACCGCGTCCATCCCACCGACAAGGGCGGCACGGGCAAGCTCCGCGCCCGGATTGCGAACATTGTGGCCGGGAGCATTGAAGAGTAACGTCACATACGGGAAAATCGCCGATCTGTTCCTGAAAAAGGGAACCGTCGTAATCGCGGACGACTGCTTCCGCGACGGCGGCCTGTTGGACGTCTGGGCCTGTCCCGTCATCTGGATCCACGCCCGGGAAGAAGAAAAGACGCTCGAAACCGCCGCCCGGATCACCCGGCAGCTGCTCGACCTGCAGGCCGACCGCAGCACCCTGCTGGTGGGCATCGGCGGCGGCATCACCACCGACATCACGGGCTTCGTGGCAGCCATCTTCAAACGCGGCCTGCGCTTCGGCCTGGTGCCCACGACGCTGCTGGCACAGGTCGATGCGGCCCTGGGCGGCAAGAACGGGGTCAATTTCGACCGGTACAAGAACATGCTGGGCACTTTCCGGCAGGCGGAATTCGTGTACGTCGATACGGATTTCCTGCATAGCCTGCCGCCCCGCCAGCTGCGCTGCGGCGCGGCCGAGATGCTCAAGACCTTCCTCCTGTCCGACCGGAAAGCATACGAGGCCGCCGTCGAGGTGTTCAGGACCGAAAAAGCGGAAGTCCCGCAGTGGCTGGTCCGGCGCGCCGGTGAAATCAAGCTGGACCTCGTGGCACAGGATCCGGAAGACCGTGGCATTCGCCAGCTGCTCAACCTGGGCCATACCTTCGGACACGCCATCGAAAAGTGTTCGACTGCGTATGAACACGGTGAGGCCGTGGCCATCGGCCTTGTGATGGCCGCCGAAATGGCCGTGGAGAAGGGGCTGATGGAGGCCGCCGAGGCCGCCCGCATCCGCAGCGACATCCAGGCCGTCGGCCTCCCGGCCGACCCGCCCGTCCCCGCCGCCGAACTGTACAAGGCGATCCTGCAAGACAAGAAACGTGCGGGAGACACGCTCCGCTTCGTCCTCCCGGAAACCATCGGCAAAGCCCGGATATGGGAAGAATCTGTTACAGCCTGAGAGACGCCAGCCGCAATTACTGCCTGTTCATGGCAGCGACCCGGCGGGGTGCCCTGGTCGAGATCCGGCTCGATGCCTGCGATTTCGACGAGGATGACATCCGCGCCATCTTTTCCTGCGAGCGGCAGGCGGAGTTGATCGCCACCTACCACATCTCGCTCCCCTCCCAGGTGGAGACGGCTTCCAAGCGCCTGACGGCAGCCATCCTGGCCGGCGCCGACTATGTGGACATCCCCAGCGAGTTCCCCGACAATTCCCGGCAGTGGCTGATGAACCTGGCCATGAACCGGGGTACCCGCATCATTCTCTCTTACCACAACTACGCCCGGACCGAGCCCCTGCCGCAACTGCTGCAGACAGCCCGCCAGCTGCACAGCGCCGGCGCAGACATCATCAAGATCGTCACCACCGCCCGGACGGAAGAGGACGCCGCGACGGTACTGGCTCTCTACGAGCACTTTGAACCCGGACGGCTGCTGGCCTTCGCCATGGGTCCGAAGGGGCGGGATTCGCGCTTCCTGGCCCTCGAAAAAGGCGCGCCGCTGCTCTTTGTCGCCCCGACCCGGGACGGTGCCACCGCATCCGGGCAGCCCAGCTACGCGGACTTGCTGCCCGAGAAGGATTTCCGGCTCAAAGGCGAAGCCACCCTCCCCGCGTCCAAGAGCTTCGCGCAGCGGGCCATCCTGCTGGCCGCCCTGGCGGAAGGGACCACGAAACTCTACGGCGTGACCCTGTGCGACGATGTGGCGGCTGCCCTGGGCGTCGCGCGCGCCCTGTACGCCGACGTGAGCCTGGAAGGCACCACCCTCACCATAGAAGGGCATCAGAACATCCTGCGCGACGGACTCCGCGTCCGGGAAGGAACCCTCTTCGTCGGCGAATCCGGCCTGCTCGCGCGCCTGTGCATTCCCCTTGCCGGACTCTCGCGGGAACCGGTCCTGGTCACCGGCGAGAAAACCCTGCTCAAGCGCAAGGTCGATGACCACCGCGCCGCCCTGCGCAAACTGGGCCTGCGGCTGAGTTTCACCAACCGCAGCCACCTCCCCGTCCAGGTCCGCGGCCGGCTCCGCGCGGGCAGCGTAGAAGTCGATGGCGCCAAGGGCTCCCAGATGATCTCGGGGATGCTGCTGGCGCTTTCGCAGTGCGACGGCGAAAGCACCGTCGTCATTGACGGCGTGACCAGCGAGCCCTATATCCAGCTGACCCGCTATATCGCTTCCTTCTTCGGGCTTTCGGGCTACGACTGCCCGGAACTGGCGCAATACAACCCGGAGGAAGAAGAGCCGGACGGCCTGCGCACCTGGTACATCGACCCGCTCCAGCCGATTACGCCCGTCCTGGGCCTGGAGGTGGAACGCGACTGGAGTGCCGCCGCGATGCTGCTGGTGGCGGGTGCCGTTGCGGGCGAAATCACGCTCAGCGGCCTGAACCTGCATTCCCGCCAGTCCGACGCGCAGATCTACGACCTGCTCTGCCAGAATCACGCAGACATCGTCTTCGACAGCGAAAAGAAGCGCCTCTCGGTCCGCCGCTCGATTCTCTGTCCCTTCTTCTACGACATCACCGACGCGCCGGACCTCTTTGCGCCGCTCTTCGTAATGGCCTGTTTCTGCGAGGGAGAAAGTGTCATCGCCGGCATCAGCCGGCTGCGCAACAAGGAAAGCGACCGGGCCCGGACTTTTGCCGGGGAATTCCGGAAACTGGGTGTCCAGAGCAGCGTCTCCCAGGATGAAATGACGATTTACGGCCGGGAAAACCACCGCCTGAAGGCCGCTGCCTGCTCTTCACACGGCGACCACCGGCTGGCGATGGCCCTGACAGTGGCCTCGCTCTTCGCCGATGGCCCCGTGACGATTGACGATACGGACTGCATCGCCAAATCTTTTCCCGAATTCCTCGCGATTTTTGAACAATTGAAGCAATCCTGATATGGACGTTTTCGGTTCCCGTTTCCGGCTGGAGATCTTCGGCGCTTCGCATGCGCCCTGCGTGGGCGTCACGCTGCGCGACGTGCCCGCGGCGCTGCCGCTCTCGCCCGACGACTTTACGGCCGACCTGCGCCGCCGCAAGAGCGGAGCCCCCGGCACGACCCCGCGCATCGAAGACGACCTGCCCCAGCTCGATGACCGGCGCGCCACCGACGGCACGCTGACCATCACCTTCGCCAACCGGAATTACCGCGACGAAGACTACAAGGACTTCACCGATATTCCCCGGCCCGGCCACGCCGACTTCGTGGCGATGGCCCGCTACGGCTCGCTGCGCGACGGCTGGTTCTCCGGCCGGATGACACTGCCGCTGGTGGCGGCCGGCGTGGTGGCCAAGAAACTCATCACCCCGACGCTTGTCGAAGCCCGGCTGACCGAAGTCGGCGGCATCGCTGCAGCCGAAACGGAAGCCGTCGCCCAGGCGCTGGAAACGGCTGCCCGCGAGGGCGACTCGCTGGGCGGCATCGTGGAATGCCGCTGCACCGGCGTTCCCGTCGGCCTGGGCGAGCCCTTCTTCGATTCCCTCGAATCGCTGCTCGCCCACGCCGTCTTCTCGATTCCGGGCATCCGCGGCATCGAATTCGGCGACGGATTCGCCGCCGCCCGGATGACCGGCTCTGCTCACAACGACCCCTTCATCGATACCGAAGGCCATACGGCCCGCAACGGCGCCGGCGGCATCAACGGCGGCCTGAGCAACGGCAATCCCATCGTTTTCCGCGTGGCCGTCAAGCCGACCTCGAGCATCCGCAAAGTGCAGCGGACCTTCGATTTCGCCCGCGGCTGCCTCATCGATTACGCTGTCCCCGGCCGGCACGACGTGTGTTTCGCCCTGCGCGTCCCGCCCGTTGTCGAAGCCGTGACAGCCTGTGTCCTGGCAAATCTGATCCTATGAAAAAAATACTCGTATTCTTCGCAGCCGCCGCCCTGCTGGCGGGCTGCAGCAAAGGGCCGAAGGTTGACCCGCTCGTCCAAACCTATTATCGTGATTCACTCGCTGCGCTGACCGCGCGTTGCCAGACCGTACTGGATGCCGCCTACATGGCGGAGAAACCGCTCGGTGAAAATACGGAGATCCCGGGCTGGGAAGGCTATCCTGTCCAGCTCTGGGAATATCACACAGGCACCGACATCTACATTAACGAACCCAAGCGCGGGCTCGTCTATATGCTGAATCCTTCGGCAGAGAAACTGGCGCGCTGGATCGTCAATGCCGTCTTCGACGCCACGGGGGCGCTCGATGCGGAAAACATCGAAAAGACCCGCAAGTTCATCCTGTGGCAGAGCGGTGCGCAGTTCCCCGTCCGCGGCGTGGTCTATGAGGCCATGTACACGCCCGGTTTCTACGAGCCCTATGTCTTCAAGGACGGCGTGACGGTCTATGTGGCCGATTCGACCTACCTGACCGTCGAGAAACATCCGACCGACGAGATGCTGGAATACTATCTCACCCTGACCGACGAACAGATCCGGCCCAACACGGGCCGCTACGCCCGCATCTGCTCCACCACCCGCGAGATGTACTATGCCGCCGGCGGCACGGCGGATGTCGGCCACAGCGAAGACGGACAGCGCTCCCGCGCCTGGCTGGCCGAAGTGGGACGTCTCTACCGCGAAGCGTGGGACAGCGACAAGAATTTCCTGATTTATGCCTGGGCCAAGGCAAATTTGTAAACTTGCCCAAAATTACATACCTTTGCGCGGTTCTACCGCCCGTACAGCCGTACAGGCGTAGCCGACAAAGGCCCGGATGGCGGAATCGGTAGACGCGCTGGTCTCAAACACCAGTGGCCGCGAGGCTGTGCCGGTTCGACCCCGGCTCCGGGTACTGAATCGAAGTCTTCCGTTTTTTCGGGAGACTTTTCTGTTTCATCCCTTTTGTCTTTCCCTCTTTCTGTCCCATCCGGAATTGCAACTGATCCGAAAGAGCGGTATGGTTCGAGATGCGTTTTCTACGAACCTGAAATTCGCAGAGCGCGATTGCTATTTAAATAGCGCTGATAATCAGATTGTTATTAATATTCTCCGCGCTCTCCGGGCCGTTTTTCCCGCACAGGGCGCAGTGCGGTAACATAACACGCTAATTATCAGTACAAACTATTTCCGTGGTGCGCTCTGCGAATTTCGGGTTCAACAGATCCGGGACAGCAGCATCTATGCGAGTTTCAAATAAGATACTCGTTGCCTTCTTTGAAAATGAGCATCTTTTAACTACCTTTACGATAACCCGTGCATATAGCAGACCAGAAGAAAACAAGAACGCGCCGTTGTCCACCTTGAAAAAGATGGACGGCACTACTATTATGGCAACTTAAAGGCGTTGACCGA
>CADAOB010000016.1 GCA_902789445.1 uncultured Bacteroidia bacterium
TAGGGGATCGCGCACATGACTCTTGTTGATTCTCTGTTGATTCTAATTCTTCCACGATCATAGGGAGCAGAACCTCATCAGCTGGTAGCCAGTTAACGGAATGAATTTCATCCTTATCCAGCCATCTGGCAGCTTCATGTTCGTTCAGATGAAGAGCATCATTTCGTAATGAAGATATGAAACAATGCATGGTAAGATGGAATTTGGGATAATCCCAGTCAACCGTGTAAAGGAATTTATCCACGCTTATATCCGCATCAAGCTCTTCGTGAATCTCGCGAATAAGCGCATTTTCCGGCGTTTCGCCGGGTTCCATCTTTCCGCCTGGGAATTCCCACCAGTCTTTGAAATCTCCATATCCACGCTGGGTGGCAAAAATCTTATCCTCTTTCCGTATAATAGCGGCGACTACTTCTATTGTCTTCATAATGATTGTTCTGTAATATATTCGTATAGATTGCTCTCTATAGGTGTGTCAAGACGATACCCAATTTCTACTGCTGTTACGTCTTCTGTGTCATTCATCACAAACTGATGAAGATGGCCATTATGACGCATTGTGCCCAAGAAATAAAACTCTTTTGAGGACTGATCGTCTTTGTTCTTCCGTACAAATAAAGGCATTAGAATACCCCGCTCCTGGCTATGTACGGCATTCTGAACATCATCGGAGTCTATAGTTCTACGACTCTTTGAGATAGCCGTTAACGAGGAAGGATCGGTAAAGCGGTCTTCATAACGTGTCGTGGCGGTAATGTCCTCCTCTTTCTCGTAATTGATAAAGATAGGATAAGTCTTTGAGTATGAATCGTATTTGTATCCGCCAATATTCAATGAGACCTCTTCTTTCCTCCAACCGAGAAGCCAACACACTTCGGAATAGGTATACTTCTTATACAGATTGAACTGAGTCCCAGCGTAAGGCTTGGAATAATCTCTACGATATCTGTAAATGCCAAAATCTAGGAGTTCCCTGATCGCAGCATGGAAGGCCTCATTCTTCAAGGCATCCTCAAAAATGGCGGACAGTTGAAAGCCGCTTGGCGTTCTGCATGCAAGAGCAATCTGAAAACGATCTCCTCTGAAGAATTTTCCGGCTAAAACATCCTCGACATTCTGCACTAGGTGGTCGTCCAATACAACTCCATAACGGTTTGCCAGCAAGGATTCCCATAGATCCGAAAGTTCAGGCTCATCAATCAGAATTCTAAGAAGAGCTAGCTCGTGGATGCGCATACCTGACGCAAACTTTCTGGAAATATACTCCAGAATCTGATACTGCTTATCGGACCACATCTCTGTGAAATCATCATCATATTTCTTGAGAAATGCCTGATATGACCCCATTTTGTCAATAATACGGAGAGGATCCAGCTCACCCATAACATCGAAGTCCTTCAAATTCGGAATGCGGCCCAGCTTGTATTTCAGCGATTGGTACTCCTTCTTAAGTAGTCGAATCTGGTTAAGGTCTGCGGCATCAATGGATTTGTAAATCCGGTCTCTAGATATTTCATCAAAATAGATGGTCGAAGCGCCTTTGATGACGTTATTACCCTCCATTAAAGAACGACGAATGTTGTCCTTATTTCCTGTCCTGTCTCCTGATAAAGCTATGGGAATCATGTAGTTAGTCTGATAATTCCCAATGAAATCAAGGACAATCACGAATTCTTTCCCTTCAGCCTTGCGAAGTCCACGTCCAAGCTGTTGAACGAAAATAATGGGCGATTCAGTAGGACGCAGTAATATGACCTGATTGATTTCAGGGACATCCACGCCTTCGTTGAAAATATCTACCGTGAAAATGTAATCAAGTTTGTCTATCCTTGTATCTGAGACCAGTCTCTCGATGGCATCCTCACGATCCTCCTGAGAGTCATCACCTGACAACATTACCGTGTTATAACGTCCTGTGGCATTGAACTTTTCGCTCAACTCCCGTGCTTCCTCTTTTCTGCTACAGAAAATCAAGCCCTTTACGCGCTGCCCACTGAAACCATAATACTCGGCACGTTCCAGAATATACTTCACCCTACGGTCGGATGTTAAATGCCGGAATCGACGAAGATCGTCATTGTCTTCCCCCTCAATCTCAAGGTCAGTAATGCCAAAGTAATGGAAAGGACATAGCATTTCATTCTCCAGAGCCTGCTGTAGACGAACCTCACATGCTATGTTATGATCGAACAGCTGAAAGACGTCAAAACTGTCTGTTCGTTCAGGAGAAGCAGACATTCCCAAGAGAAGTTCGGGGCGGAAGTATTTGATAATCTTCTGGTAGCTCTCAGCACCGCTTCTATGGCACTCATCTAAAACTATGACCGAAAACTCCTGAGGGGCAAACTGTTCCCGAACATTCTCTTTTGCCATCATGTTCATGGTGGAAAAGAGAAATGAAGCCGAGCGTGCTTTCTTGATATCGTTGTGTGTTCCGCTAAGAAGCTCCATTGGGATATTCTTCCCGAAAATCCGCTTATAACTGCCCAGTGCTTGCCGGTTAATCTGCTCACGGTGAGAAAGGAACAGAGCCTTCTTTCCGTGTAGGATATTCTCCGAGAAAAGCTTACGGATGGCAAAAGCAGATGCATATGTTTTGCCTGTTCCTGTTGCAGAAATCAATAGTGCCCGTTTTCCTCCTGAGCGTATTATCTCCTCGATGTTTAACGTGAACACTTCCTGCATCGAATTCGGCTGAAGTACTTGGGAATAGCCTAAATCAAGAGTTCTCGTTAATCTTGTAATCTCATCCCTCTCCTTCTGACTGCTTTCGTATAAATCGGCATACTCGTCCCGGTACTCCTCATAGCACACTGATGACACCCATAGCTCATTGAACTCGGTTTCGATATCCTTTGCATATGCGCCTTCCGTAGATGAGACCAAGCGTGTATTCCATTCGTGGTTTTTGGTAATGGCATCTTGGGTAAGATTTGAGCTGCCAATGATAATGCGAAGGTTATCACCATTATGGAACATATATCCCTTGGTGTGGAAACCGACATTGTTTTCACCGGTCTTGAAGACGCGAACATCAAGATTGTTAAGTGAAGCGAGTTTATCTAATGCACGTGGGTCGCTGAACATTAGATAATCCGTCGTTAAAATGCGGCCCCGAGTCCCCTGTTTTTCCAAGTCCTTTAGCGTGCCAAGAAGCGGAGCTATTCCTCCCATGGTAATGAATGCGACACTTATGAACAAGTCGTCGCAACCTTTCATCTCCTTCTCAATAACAGTTAATACCTTCTTACCGTGTGAATTTGATATTAGGCTCGGAGAAAATGTCGGATCTGATTCGCGCGTAGCATCGATGAATGCCTTGTGGTACCCATCTACAAGTTTTCGAGTAGACAAATTGTTCAATGATGCTATTGTATTACGTTCTCTGATTTGCAAAATTACAAAAAAAAAGGAGAGAGAGGAAGGATTAAAACTATTTTAGTGTTTGCCAGCAATCAGAATTGAACAACCCTTGGTCGTTGGATAAGGTATGAGTTCAGAAGGAAAGGGAACAATCCCTCTTGGAAGAGGTGAAATCCAGGTGGCAATTTCCTTTTCACTCTGCATAAACAGACGGGAATCGCCATGCACCTGTTTTTGGGATACGAAAAGCCGTTTTGGGCACATTAGAAACGAAAATCCCTCACAGAGCACTCTGCAGGGCATTTCAGCGAGGAGTATGTGAATCGTTAACCGAGTACAAGCCTCTTGTGACGGAACAGCGGAATGGGTGGGTGAACAAAACCCGAAATTCGCGGGGTGCGCTGTCGGATTTGAGGATACTGATAATCAATGTGTTATATTGTTGCGCCGCGCTCCCTGAGGCAAAAATGGCCCGGGGAGCGCGGGAGGCACTTGTAACAACTTTATTATCAGTGCTGTTTAAATGGTGAACGCGCTCCGTGAATTTCGGGTTCAGCAGAAAAGGGGCATAGCGAACGGGGTAGGTCGCCTGCGGTTGTTGCAGGGGACCTACCCCGTTGAGGTTTGCGTTTGCGGCCGGGAGTTAATCCTGGACCGTGGTGGTGATGGCCTGGGCGGCTTCGCGCAGGGCGTCGAAGAGGGGGCCGTCGGAGAGTGCGGCGGGCGTGCCTTCGTCGCCGCCTTCGCGGACGCTTTGGACGAGGGGGATCTGGCCCAGGAGCGGGATGCCGTATTTATCGGCCATGTCCTGGCCGCCGTCACGCCCGAAGATGTAGTACTTGTTGTCGGGCAGTTCGGCAGGCGTGAACCACGACATGTTCTCGATGATGCCCAGGATGGGTTTTTCCACCTGGGGATTGCGGAACATGTTGATGCTCTTCTCGACATCCGCCACGGCGACCTGCTGCGGCGTGGTGACGATGACGGCGCCGCTCAGCGGAATGTCGTGGACCAGCGAGATGTGGATGTCACCGGTTCCCGGCGGCAGGTCGATCAGGAGATAGTCGAGTTTGCCCCACTTGACCTGCAAGAGCATCTGTTTGAGGGCGTTGCAGGCCATCGGGCCGCGCCAGATGAGGGCCTGTTCCGGACGGGCGAAGTAACCGATGCTCATCCATTTGACGCCGTATTTCTCGATCGGGACGATGATCTCCTTGCAGGAGTCGTCGATCTCGGCGTCGATCGGGAGCGGATTGCCCATTTCGTCATAGACTTCCACTTCCGGGATGCCGCCCTGGGTTCCGGTCATGGTCGGGATGGAGGGACCATACACGTCGGCGTCGGCCAGGCCTACCTTGTAGCCCATGCGGGCCAGGGTGACGGCCAGGTTGACAGCCACGGTGGATTTGCCCACACCGCCTTTTCCGGAAGCGATGGCGATGATGTGCCCTACATCGGCGAGCTGCTCCATACCGAGCTCGAGCGGCCGTTTCTTCGGCTGGGGTTTCGGGGGATTCGGGTTATAGGGACCCTTGATTTCGTAAGGATTCATGGAATATTTCGTAATTTTGTCGTGTTTGTTCTTGGTAGATGACAAAGATACGCAATATTCTGATTGTTCCCGATAAATTCAAGGGATCTCTTTCAGCGGCGGAAGTGTCCGAAGCGCTCGAGACGGCGGTCAGGCGGCAAATGGTCGGCGGAGACGCGGCCTGCGTCGTCAAGCTCCCGATGGCCGACGGCGGGGATGGTTCGATGGAAGTGGTTGAGGCTGCGCTCGGTAGCGGATGCCGCCGGGTAAGCGTCGATACCTTCGATGCGCTGATGCGTCCCATCCAGGCCCCGATACTCCTGTTCGACCGCGACCGGCAGGCCTTTATCGAGATGGCCAAAGTCTGCGGCCTGACGATGCTCGCCCCCACCGAGCGGAATCCCGAGAAGACGACGACCTACGGTCTCGGCGTGATGATAGCTGAAGCAATGATGCATGGGTGTGAGAGAATTGTGATTGGAATTGGAGGTTCGGCTACCAATGATGGGGGAGAGGGCTTGCTGAAAGCGCTTCAAGAAGTCAATAAAAATGAGCGGGCTTGGGGCAGAGCCCCAGTAATAACCGTCGCCTGCGACGTGGACAATCCCTTGCTGGGTCCCGATGGCGCGACCATGGTCTATGGCCCGCAGAAGGGGGCGGATGCGGCGATGCTGGAACGGCTGGAGCGCCGGATGGAACGCTTTGCGGCCGAGGCCGGGCTGGACACCGCCCTGCCGGGCGGCGGCGCGGCGGGCGGCGTGGGCGCCGCCCTCCACAAACTCGGCGCCGAGCTTGTGCCCGGCTGGAAACTCTTCGGCGAGATGACCGGCCTGGAAGAAAAGATTGCCCAAGCCGACTTTGTCATCACCGGAGAAGGCCGCTTCGACGGCCAGAGCCTCGACGGAAAACTGGTCGCCGGCGTCCTGACCCTCTGCCGGAAGTACGGAAAAAAGCCCGTCGTGGTCTGTGGCCAGAGCTTGTTGCCGGTCTCCGTCTGGCGGAAAGCCGGGATCGCCGATGTCTATTCCCTGACCCAAGTCGAAAAAGACTTCAGCCGCTGCATGACCGACACGCAGGCCCTGCTCGCCGGCCGGTGGACCCTCGTCGCCGGCTGCGACGAGGCGGGCCGCGGCTGCCTGGCCGGCCCCGTCTTCGCCGCCGCCGTCATCCTGCCCGAAGACTTCCGCCATCCGCTGCTGAACGACTCCAAGCAGCTGACCGAAGCCCAGCGCGACGAACTGCGGCCCATCATCGAGCGCGAAGCCCTCGCCTGGGCCGTCAAGGCCGTGGACGCCGCAGAGATCGACCGGATCAACATCCTCAACGCCTCCATCGAAGGGATGAAACGCTCGCTCGACGCCTTGCCGGTGAAACCGGGCCTCGTCCTGGTGGACGGCAACCGCTTCTCTGCCTGGCGCGACGTCCCCGCCCATACGGTGGTCAAGGGCGACGCCACGGTGCAGGCCATCGCCGCCGCCAGCGTCCTGGCCAAGACCCACCGCGACGAGTATATGCGCAAGATCGCGCAGGAGTATCCCCAGTATGGCTGGGAGCGGAACATGGCCTATCCGACCGAAGAGCACCGCGCCGCCATCCGGCGCTACGGCATCACCCCGTACCATCGCAGATCCTACAATCTGCTGGGAGAGGGTAACGACTTGTTGTTTTAATGAAAAAGAATGTATAAATTTGCAGGCTATTCGTACGAAGAACAATAATATAAACGTTTATATCACATGAAGAACTACACCACTGAACAAATCCGCAACGTCGTCCTGCTTGGCGGCACGCGGTCGGGCAAGACCACCCTGGCTGAAGCGATGCTTTTCGAAGGCAAGGTGATTGACCGCCGCGGTACCGTTGAAGGCAAGAACACCGTTTCCGACAACACGGAAGTCGAACAGATCTTCCAGCGTTCCATCTATTCCACGCCGCTCTACGCTGAGTACAAAGACCACAAAATCAATGTGATCGATGCTCCGGGCGCCGACGATTTCGTCGAAGGTGTCATCCTGGGCCTCAACGTGTGCGAATCGGCCGTGATGCTGGTCAACGCCGGACAGGGCGTCGAAGTCGGCACCGAGATCCATGGCCGTTATGCCGAGCAGTACAAGAAACCGGTGATCATCGCCGTCAACCAGCTCGACACCGAAAAGTCCAACTGGGACAACACGCTCGACAGCCTGCACCAGGCCTTCGGCGGCAAGCCGGTGGTGATCCAATTCCCCGTCAACGCGGGTGTGAACTTCGACAGCATCGTGGACGTGTTCAAGATGAAGATGTACAAGTTCAAGGACGAGAACGGCAACTTCGAGGAGTGCGAGATTCCGGCCGACCTCAAAGGCAAAGCCGAAGACCTCCACGCCGAACTGATGGAGAAAGCCGCCGAAGGCGACGAGGAACTGATGATGAAGTTCTTCGACGAAGGCGAGCTTACCGAAGAGGAGATGCACCAGGGCCTGCGCGTCGGATTCGACAAGGGTGAGACCTATCCCGTGTTCTGCGTCTGCGCGAAGAAGGACATCGGTGTCCGCCGCCTCATGGAATTCGTCACCGAGTTCTGCCCGGCTCCCGCCCAGGAAGTCGGCGGCCAGACCTCGCTGTTCGTTTACAAGACCGCTCTCGAGCAGCATCTGGGCGATGTCACCTACTTCAAGGTGATGTCCGGCAAGATCACGGAAGGACAGGATGTGATCAACATGGCCAGCGAGACCAAGGAGCGCATCACCACGCTCTACGCCGTGGCCGGCAAGAAGAAAGAGCGCGTCACCGAACTGGTGGCCGGCGACATGGGCTGCACCGTGAAGCTGAAATCCGTCAAGACGAACCAGACGCTCAACGCCCCGGGTTACGACAAAGTCGTCGATCCCATCACCTTCCCGCCGTTCAAGTACCGTTGCGCCATCAAGGCCGTGGACGAGAAAGACGAGGAGAAGCTGGGTGAAGCCCTCAACCGTGCCAGCGCCGAAGACCCGACCCTCCGCGTCGAGTATTCCCGCGAACTGAAGCAGACCATCATCAACGGCATGGGCGAACAGCAGATCAACATCCTCAAGTGGAACCTCAACAACAACTATAAGATTGACGTCGAGTTCCTCGCGCCGAAGATCCCGTACCGCGAGACCATCACCAAGGTCGCCAACGCCATGTACCGTCACAAGAAACAGTCCGGCGGCGCCGGCCAGTTCGGTGAGGTGCACCTGGTGGTCGAGCCGATCGTCGAGGGTGTGGAAACTACCGCCAAGTTCAAGATCGACGGCAAGGAGACCCAGCTCAACATCAAGAGCCGTGAAGAATTCGAGCTGCCTTGGGGCGGCAAATGGGAATTCCTCAACTGCGTGGTCGGCGGCGCCATCGACGCCAGCTTCATGCCCGCCATCAAGAAGGGTATCACGCAGCGCCTCGAAGAGGGCCCGCTTACCGGTTCCTACGCCCGCGACATCCGCGTCTTCGTCTATGACGGCAAGATGCACCCGGTGGACTCCAAGGAAATCGCCTTCATCATCGCCGGCCGCAACGAATGCCGCGCCGAAGATCCTCGAGCCGATCTACATGGTGGAAGTGATGGTTCCCGCCGACTGCATGGGCGACGTGATGAGCGACCTCCAGAACCGCCGCGGCATGATCGAGGGTATGAACTCCGAGAAGGGCTTCCAGATCCTCCGCGCCCGCGTTCCCCTCGCAGAACTCTACAAGTATTCCACGACCCTGAGCTCCCTGACCTCCGGCCGTGCCACCTTCACGCAGGAATTCATCGAATACCAGCAGGTGCCCGCCGACGTCCAGGACAAGCTGCTCAAGGCTTACGAGGCAGAGCAGCAGGAAGAGGACTAATCTCCTTCCTGATGATTCAGGCCAATCACATCGACAAATCCTTCGGGACCCTCCGGGTCCTGAAGGATGTTTGTTTTACGGCGGCTCCCGCCGAGGTGGTGAGCATCGTGGGCGCTTCCGGCGCAGGAAAAAGCACCTTGCTCCAGATCCTCGGTTCGCTGTCCCGCCCCGACCAGGGGCAGGTCCTGATCGACGGGACCGATATTTTCTCCCTTTCTGACAAGGCCCTGGCCGCATTCCGCAACCGGAAGATCGGTTTCGTGTTCCAGTTCCATCATCTGCTGCCCGAGTTCACGGCCGTGGAGAACGTGATGATTCCGGCCCTGATCGCCCGGACGCCGCGGGGCGAAGCCCGCAAAAAGGCCGAAGAACTGCTGACGCTGCTCGGTCTGGGCGAACGCTTTTCCCACAAGCCCTCGCAGCTGAGCGGCGGTGAACAGCAGCGCGTGGCCATCGCCCGCGCCCTGGTCAACAATCCCAAGGTGCTCTTCGCCGACGAACCCTCCGGCAATCTCGACAGCAAGACCAAAGCCGAACTCCACCGGCTCTTCTTCGATCTGCGCGACCGCTTCGGCATCACCATCGTCATCGTCACGCACGACAAGGACCTCGCGGCGATGAGCGACCGTACCGTCGAAATCCGCGACGGCCAGATTCTTTCCTGATTATTTCGGAAGGCCGAACGCGTCCCGGAGCTCCGTCATCTGGGCGTCGGTCATACCGTCGGGTTCGAAACCCATGTTGCGGGCCGAGACATAGATCTGCGCGGCTTTGTTGAGCACGTCCACCTGGTCGAAGGCGTTCAGGATATCGGTATCGACGGCCAGGACGCCGTGCTTTTCCCACATCACCACGTCGTAGTCTTCGTCGAGGGCGCGGATCGTCGCTTCGGCCAGCGCCTGGCTCGAGGGCATCAGGTAGGGTACGATGCCCAGGCCGCGCGGGCAGAAGGCGCGGGTTTCGGGAATCATGGACCAGAGCATCCGCGTGGCAGCGTCTTTTTCCAGCCAGCGCGGGCTGTGGGAAAGGGCCACCAGCTCAATCGGATGGGTGTGGAGGCAAGCGCGGTAGGGCGAGCCTTTTGCCAGCAGGTAATCGTGTACGGCCAGGTGGGCGGGGAGTTCCGAAGTGGGGGCCACGGGCTCGTCGGCCACGATCTCATAGTGCGTGCAGCCGGGCAGGATGCGGATCACGGAGCCGCAGGCCATCGGCTCGCGGGCCAGGTCGCGCATCCGCTTCCCGGTTCCCTTGCAGTAGAACCAGCATCCTTCCAGATGCGGCAGGGTGGTCCCGATGGGACGCGGCTCGCTGATGGCGGGCAGTGCCCGCAAGGCATCGTCCACAGATTCCGTGATGTTGAGGGTGATATTGCCGCCGTTGCGCTCGGCCCAGCCTTTCTGCCAGAGATAGCCGGCCACTTCGGCCACTTGGCCGATCTGCCGGCGGAGCGCCGGACGGTCATTGAGAATACTTTCCATGTCTGATCAATAATTGTCGCCGTAGCGGTCTTTCGTAATTTTTGCCAGGGATTTACCGCGCGTATCGGGGCAGCCCGCCACGCCCACGACAAGCGAGATGAGCAGCAGCGCAATCATGCACCAGGCCGCCACGGTGAAGCCTTCGCCGTTTTCTCCATAGATAAAGGTAAACACCAGACCCCAAACCGCCGAGAGGCCGCGGACAATGAAGAACATAAGTCCCTGTGCCCCTGCGCGGAATTTGGCCGGAAAGAGTTCAGAGCCCCAGAGCGCATAGAAGATCTGCACCGACATGCCGCCTTCGATGCCCCAGAGGATGGTGAACAGCCACAGGCCGGCCTGGCCGTTGACCCCTACGGTCACGATGATCACCCAGGCGCTGATGGCAAAGAGCAGTCCCAGGATGTAGATCAGCTTGTGGCTGGTCTTGTCGATCACTTTGGAGAGCAGGAAGGTGACGGCCACGATGATGGCCCATTGGATGCAGTTCATCCAGTTGGCCTGCTCGTTGCTGATGCCGCCGGCCGTCTCGTAGATATGCGGCTGGAAAAATCCCAGCACCGAGGCCACGAGATTCCAGCAGAGGTAGATGGCAGCCAGGTACACCACGGTCCTGACAGCGGTCTTGTTGGAGAACAGCAGCTTGAACGCGTGCAGGATCCCCGTGTCCTCGCCCTTGCGCCGGGCGGCATCGCGGCTGGCCTGCCACGCGCTGCTTTCTTCGAGCCTGCGCTGCAGGATCCAGGCGACCAGCGCCACGACGAGCAGGGCGAAAAATACGATGCGCGAACTGAACACATCGACCGCCTCCTGTGACAAACCCGCGCCGCCGATGCCGCGGGCCACGCTTTCCACCCATCCCGACAGATAACCGCCGGGTGCGAAGAACATGCCCAGCAGCAGGATGATCATGGGCCCGAAGCCCCAGGACATCTGGGAGATACAGATATTCCGGCCCCGCTTGTCGTTTTCGGAACTTTCGGAAATGTAGGTCCACGAGGCCGGTACGCCGATGCCGACCGAGATGCCTGTGACCAGGAATCCCGCCAGCAGCATGGGGAAGCTGGCCGAGCAGATGATCAGCAGCACGCCCGCCATGTAAACCAGCAGATTATAGGTATAGATGAATTTGCGTCCGTAGCGGTCGGCCAGGAAACCGCCGAGGATCGCGCCCAGGGCGGCACCCAGACAGTTGGCGCTGATGAAATTGAGCCAGCCCAGATGGACTTCGGACAGGCCGAGATAGTTCTGCCACAGGGTGAGGCCGCTGGCGCCGGCCACGATCGCGCCCGCATCCAGGAAATTGGTCAGGGATACGGCAATCGTACTTTTCAGGCTTCCTTTACTCATGACTTATCGTTTTGCGGTCACTTCCCGTTCGTAGCGCTCGATCTCCGGAATGAAGTCCTCGCCCACCGGTACACCGTTCTTGCAGTTGAAATATTGGCCTCTTCGAGGAGTGCAAGCCGCTGGAAGCCGCGCCCGCTGTCTTCATATTCCCGCAGGCGGTCAAGGGGCTCCAGCAAGGCGCTCAGCAGGCATTTCTGGGTAGCGCGGGTCCCGATGACATAGGCGCCGATGCGGTTGATGGCGGCGTCGAAATAGTCGAGTCCGATGTGGCTGCGGTCCAGCGCACCGGCCCGGACGATTTCCTTGAACAGGTCGAGCGTCTGGTCGTTCATGATGGTCACATGGTCGGAATCCCAGCGGATGGGCCGCGACACATGGAGCATGAGTTCGGGAACGAACAGCAGCAGCGAAGCCACCATGTCGGAGACGTTTTCGGTCATCTCATAGTGGCCGGTATCGAGGGTGTACATCAGTTTGCGGGTGGCGCAGTAGCCGGCCACGAAATCGTGCGAGCCCACGGTGTAGCTTTCCAAACCGATCCCGAAGAGTTTGGCTTCCAGGCAGGTCTTCATGCCGGGCAGGTCTTCGGCGAGGATTTCGTCGAGGCTTTCGGCGAAGATCTCCCGATAGCGCTTGCGCTCGACGGTCTGGTCTTTCGACCCGTCGTGGACCCAGATGTTCATGATGCAGGGATCGCCCTGGGCGCGGCCCATCGCGTCGGCGATGCGCCGGCAGCGTTTGGTATGTTCGATCCAGAAGGCCCGGATGGCCGGATCTGGGCTGGCCAGCGAGAGGTCGCCGCTCTTGGGATGGCCGAAGGAAGTGGAGTTGAAATCGAGTTTCATCCCGTTCTCGCGGGCCCATTGGATCCAGCTCTCGAAATGCCGGACTTCCACCTGGTCACGGTCCACGAAGCGGCCGCCGAAATCGCCGTAAATCTCGTGGAGGTTGAGGCGGTGATGGCCGGCGATCAGGCTTTTGGCGAAAAGGATGTCGCGGCGGACCTCGTCGATGTTGCGGGCGCGGCCCGGATAATTGCCTGTGGTCTGGATGCCTCCGCTCAGGCCGGTATCCCGCTCGAAGCCGATGACGTCGTCGGTCTGCCAGCAATGGAGCGAAATGGGCGTGTTTTCGAGGATTTCGACAGCCTTGTCGGTGTCCACGCCGAGCGCGGCGTAACGCTCACGTGCATATTGATAGGCGTTCAGGATGGCGGTTTCGTTCATGGTATGGGAAAGGTGTTAGCGGTTCGGGTAAAATGTCTTGACGGCACAGCTTTCGGCGACCAGCCGCCGCATCTGCCAGCGGTCGGCGACCAGGCCGGCCGCCCGGGCCTGGATCATCAGGTTGCCGATGGCCGTGGCTTCGGTCGGGCCCGCGATGACCGGAAGGCCGATGGCGTCGGCCGTCCATTGGTTGAGCAGTCCGTTGGCGCTGCCCCCGCCGATGATGTGCAGCTGTTCGATGGGGAAGGGCGCGAAATCCTGCAGCATTGCGAGCACGTCGCGGTAGCGCTCTGCCAGGCTGTGGAAGATGCAGCTGACGATCTTGGCGTCATGCCCGGCCTGACCGGGCATCCCGCCCAGCGCAGCGCAGATCTCCGCCACCATGTCGCCCGGATGGGCAAAGCGCGGATCATCCGGATTGATGCGCCCGGGGAAGCTGGCTTCGGCGCGGGCCATGTCCACCAGCTGCGGGTAGCTGTAGTCCCGTCCGGCTTCCTTCCAGCTTTTCCGGCACTGTTCCAGCAGCCACATGCCGGTGATGTTTTTCAGGAATCGGGTGGTTCCGTCGATGCCGCCTTCGTTGGTGAAATTGGCGGCGGCGCTGGCCGGGTTGATGATGGGGGCGGGCACTTCGATGCCCATCAGGCTCCAGGTTCCGCTGCTCAGATAGGCGAAATGCGCGTTGGCCGCCGGGACGGCGGCGATGGCCGAAGCCGTGTCGTGCCCGGCTACGGCGATGATCGGTACGGGTCCGAGTCCCGTTTCTTCGGCGAGCGCTTCCCGCAGCGTTCCCACCCGAGTGCCCGGCTGGACGATGGGCAGCAGGATATCGGTCCGGATGCCCAGCCGGGCCAGCAGCGACTTGTTGAACTGCCGCGACGTCTGGTCCATCATGCCGGATGTCGAAGCGTCGGTGTATTCGCATACTTTCCGGCCGGTGAGCAGATAGGACAGCAGGTCCGGCATGAAGAGAATGCTTTCAGCGGCAGCGAGGGCGGCATCGTCCGCTTTCTGCTGGGCATAGAGTTGGAAGATCGTGTTGAAATCCATGATCTGGATGCCCGTGGCGGCGTACAGGTCCTTCCTCGGAATCGTATCGAAGACCTGCTGCGGAATGCCGGCCGTGTAAGGGTCCCGGTAGGCGCGGGGCAGGCTCAGCAGGGTGCCGTCGGCCGCGATGCAGCCGAAATCGACGCCCCAGGTATCGATGCCGATGGAATCCGGCCGGATTCCCTGCCGGCCCAGCTGCCGGAGGCAGGCCAGCAGCTGCCCGTACAGGGTATACACGTCCCAATAGATCCGTCCGCCGATCGCAAGTGTCTGGTTCGGAAACCGATAGACTTCTTCCATGGAAAAAGTGCCGCCTTCGAACGAACCCAGTACGGCGCGGCCGGAGGTGGCGCCGCAGTCGAAAGCCAGGAAAGTATGTTGCTCAGCCATGAAATCTTCAGTTAATCTCCAAATATACTAAAAAATGGCGTACCTTCGCAGGAAATATTGACAATCCGGATATGAAACAATACGGTCATTTCGACGATGCGCAGCGGGAATACGTCATCACCGACCCGGCAACGCCCTGGCCCTGGATCAACTACCTGGGCACCGATGACTTCTTTTCCCTGATTTCCAATACGGCGGGCGGCTACTGTTTCTGCCGTGACGCCCGTTTCCGCCGCATTCTGCGCTACCGCTACAACGGTGTGCCGATGGACAGCGGAGGCCGTTACTTCTATATCAAGGACGGCGATACGGTCTGGAATCCCGGCTGGAAACCCTGCCGCACGCCCCTGGATTTCTATGCGTGCCGGCACGGAATGGGCTATACCCGCATCACGGGCGAAAAGGACGGCCTGCGGGCCGAAGTGCTCTTTTTCGTCCCCCCGGGCGCGCGCTGCGAGATCCACAAAGTCACGCTGAGCAACCGCAGTCCCCGGCCCCGGCATTTCCAGCTTTTCTCTTTCGTGGAATGGTGCCTGTGGAATGCGCAGACCGACATGGAGAATTTCCAGCGCAACCTCTCCACCGGCGAAGTCGAGGTGGAAGGCAGCGTGATCTATCACAAGACGGAATACCGCGAGCGGCGCGACCACTACGCTTTCTACGGGGTCAATGTCCCCGTGGACGGCTTTGACACCGACCGGGAGTCCTTCCTGGGGCCCTACAACGGCTTCGACCAGCCGCAGCGGGTGCTCGAAGGGCGCTGCGGCGGTTCGGTGGCGCACGGCTGGAGCCCTGTGGCCGCCCACCAGATCGACCTGGCGCTTTCGCCGGGTGAGACGAAAGAGCTGGTTTTTGTCCTGGGATATGTGGAGAACGCCCCGGACGAGAAATTCATCGCGCCCACGGGCCGGGAGATCAACTCCTGCTCGGCCATTGTCAACAAAGCCAAAGCCTACGCGATCCTGCAGGCCTTCGACACGCCCGAAAAGGCCGATGCGGCCTTCGAGGCGCTTGGCCGCTACTGGGATGGCATCCTCGACCGTTTCAGCGTGCGTTCCGACACGCCCGAACTGGACCGGATGGTCAATGTCTGGAATCAGTACCAGTGCATGGTGACCTTCAATATGAGCCGCAGTGCCAGCTTCTTCGAAAGCGGCATCGGCCGCGGGATGGGCTTCCGCGATTCGAACCAGGACCTGGTGGGATTCGTCCACCAGATTCCCGACCGCGCGCGGCAGCGCATCCTCGATATCGCCGCAACCCAGTTCCCCGACGGCGGCTGCTATCATCAGTACCAGCCGCTGACGCGCCGCGGCAACAACGACATCGGCGGCGGCTTCGGCGACGATCCGCTCTGGCTCATCTTCGGCACGGTCGCCTACATCAAGGAGACGGGTGACTTCTCGATTCTCGACGAGCCGGTCCCGTTCGACAACCAGCCCGGCAGCGAAAAGACCCTGCTGGAGCATCTGCAGATTAGTTTCGACCACGTCGCCGGCGACCTCGGCCCTCACGGCCTGCCGCGCATCGGCCGGGCCGACTGGAACGACTGCCTCAATCTGAACTGCTTCTCCGACAATCCCGACGAATCCTTCCAGACCACCGAGAACAAGACCGAGGGCAGCCAGGCCGAGTCGCTGATGATCGCCGGCCTGTTCGTCGTGGAGGGCCGGGACTATGCGGAACTGCTCGCCCGCATCGGCGCCCCGGCCGCGCAGATTGCCGCCGTGCAGGAAGCGGTCGCAGCGATGGAGGCGTCGGTCAGGCGCTTTGGCTGGGACGGGGAATGGTTCCTCAGGGCCTACGATTTCTATGGCCGGAAAGTCGGATCGAAAGAGAACGACGAAGCGAAGATCTTCATCGAAAGCCAGGGTTGGTGCACCATGGCCCGCATCGGCGCCGGGGAAGGTCTGTGCGACAAGGCGCTGGATTCCGCCTGTCGGATGCTGGAATGCGAGCACGGCCTGGTGCTCAACAACCCCGCCTTCACGCACTACAAGATCGAATACGGGGAAATCTCCTCCTACCCGCAGGGCTATAAGGAAAATGCCGGCATCTTCTGCCACAACAACCCCTGGATCATCATCGGCGAGGCTTTGGCGGGCCGTGCCGAAGATGCCTGGCGGCATTATTGCAAGATTTCGCCCGCCTTCATCGCCGACCAGCAGTTGCACAAGGTCGAACCTTACGTCTATTGCCAGATGGTGGCCGGCAAAGACGCCGCGCGTCCGGGCGAGGGCAAGAACAGCTGGCTCACCGGCACGGCCGCCTGGAACTGGTATGCCGCCACACAGTATCTGCTGGGTGTCAAGCCCTGCTACGACGGCCTGCTCATCGAGTCCTGCCTTCCGGAATCCTTCGGAACCTTCCGGATCCGCCGCCGTTTCCGCGAAGCGGAATACCGGCTGACCATCCATCCTTCGGCGTTCGGCCGGCAGACCTTCCTGCCTTACGAACCCGGCCTCCACGAGCTGGACATCGCCTGAAGCGGAAGCCTGTTTGATTTATGGGAGATGTTTCGTATCTTTGTTATCCGGATATCGAAACATCTCTTTCTTATACTATGGAATACACACTTGAACAGATCGCTTCACAGGTCAGGCGGGACATCGTGCGTATGGTCACGGCGGCCGCGTCTGGGCATCCGGGCGGCTCGATGAGCGCCACGGATGTCCTCACTTACCTGTTTTTCAAAGAAATGAACGTCACGCCGGAGAACTGGCGCCGCGACGGGGAAGGCCTTGACCAGTTCTTCCTCTCGGCCGGCCACATTTCCCCCGTGCTCTACAGCTTGCTCGCGCGCCGGGGCTATTTCCCGGTCGATGAGCTCGCCACCTTCCGCCGTTACGGCTCCCGCCTCCAGGGTCATCCTTCGGTGGACAAGAACCTGCCGGGCGTCAACCAGGCGGCCGGTTCGCTGGGCCAGGGCCTGTCGGTGGCCCTCGGTGCGGCCGTGGCCAAACGGATGAAAGGCGACCCCCATACCGTCTATGTTCTCATTGGTGACGGTGAAAGCGAGGAAGGCCAGATCTGGGAGGCTGCGATGGCGGCAGCGCACTATAAGGTGGACAACCTCATCGCGATGACCGACTGGAACCACCAGCAGATCGACGGCCGCGTCGAAGACGTCGCCGGCCTGGGCGACCTGCGCAGCAAATGGGAAGCCTTCGGCTGGACCGTCCTGGAAGGCGACGGACACGATTTCACGGACATCGAGCGGGTCTTCAAGAAAGCCCGTTCCCGCAGCCGCCTCGGCTCCCCGGTGATGATCCTCTGGCATACGGAAATGGGCCATGGCGTCGATTTCATGGCCGGTACCTGCAAGTGGCACGGGAAGAATCCTTCCGTGGAGCAGTGCGCCGAAGCAATGAAACAACTGGAAGAAACAATGGGAGACTTTGCCTTATGAAAGAATACATAGATACCGGTAAGAAAGATACCCGTTCGGGCTTCGGCGCAGGCCTCGCCCTCCTGGGTGACAGCAACCCGAAGGTGGTTGCGATGACCGCCGACCTGAAAGGTTCGCTCAAGATGGACGCTTTTGCGGCGGCACATCCCGACCGCTTCTTCGACGTCGGCATCGCCGAGGCCAACATGGTCGGCATGGCGGCCGGCCTCGCCATCGCGGGCTATATTCCTTTCATCGGCACGTTCGCCAATTTCGCGACGGCCCGCGTGCTGGACCAGATCCGCCAGTCCGTCTGCTATTCCCGGACCAATGTGAAGATCGCCGCTTCCCATGCCGGCATCACCCTTGGCGAAGACGGGGCCACGCACCAGACCCTCGAAGACATCGGCCTGATGCGCCAGCTGCCCGGCATGGTGGTCCTCAACCCTTGCGACTACAACCAGACCCGGGCGGCGACCCTCGCCGCAGCTGCCTGGAACGGACCCGTGTATCTGCGCTTCGGACGCCCCGGCGTGCCGAATTTCACCCCGGCGGACCAGCCCTTCGAGATCGGCAAGGCCATCCACTTGGAAGAAGGCAGCGACGTGTCGATTTTCGCCACCGGCCACCTCGTGTGGGAAGCCATCCAGGCGACCCGGGAGCTGGAGGCTCGCGGCGTCAGCGTCGATCTGATCGACATCGCGACCATCAAGCCGCTCGACAAGGAAGCCGTCATCGCTTCGGCCCGCAAGACCGGCAAGGTCGTCGTGGCCGAAGAACACCTGATCGCCGGCGGACTTGGCGAGGAAATTGCAGCAGTGCTCGCGGCAGCGTGCCCCACGCCGATGCGTTTCGTAGCCATTGACGACCAGTTCGGTCAAAGCGGCAAACCCGCTGAACTGATGGCCGCCTACGGACTCGACGCCGCACATATCATCGAGGCCGCGCTGTCATTTTGATGGCAACGGACCGGGAAATACTTGAATTGTACAGGGAAGGCGGACGCGAAGAGGCGTTCCGCCTTCTTGTGCGCTCATACCAGGAGCGCCTCTACTGGCACATCCGCCGCATGGTGCTCGATGCCGACGATGCCGACGACTGCCTCCAGAATACTTTCCTGAAAGCCTGGCGTTCTTTGGAAAACTTCCGGGGCGACGCCCAGCTCTACACCTGGCTCTACCGGATCGCCACCAACGAAACCCTCTCCTTCCTGTCGCGCCAGCAGACCCGCGGCGAATATGCCGGTCTCGAAGCGGCCGACCGCTTGCCGTCCGACCCCTGGTTCGACGGCGACCAGGTGCAGACCGCCCTTCACCAGGCCATCGCCAAGCTCCCGCCCAAGCAGAAAGCCGTCTTCCTGCTCCGCTATTTCGAAGAAATGCCCTATGAGAAGATCGCCCAGGTGCTGGAAACTTCGGAAGGTGCGCTGAAAGCCTCCTATCATCATGCCTATGAGAAGGTCAAGGCGTGGATGAAGGAGTCGCTCGAAGCAAAGTATTGAATTGAAATTAAACTTTTGCGAAACCTTGCAGTCTAAGAGTCGTATGAACGAACAAAGAGATTTCTTAAGCAGCCGCGAGCTTCACGACAATCCTTTCCGGGTTTCTGAAGGATACTTCGATTCCCTGGAGGATCGTATGATGGCTCGCATTGCTGCTGAAGATGCGGCACTCGCTGCCGAGCGCCCGAAGCGTCCGGCGTGGCGGATCCTCAAGCCCGCCCTCACGCTCGCCGCGATGTTCGCCCTGATTTTCGGAATGGGATACGGAGTCCTTTCTCTCACGCATACGCTCGACCGCGGAACCGGTACCACCTCCGTCGAGGACTATGCATCGGCCGAAGAGCAGATGATCCGTCCCCTTTCAATCATCAACTATTACCAGACGGCCGAGCCGGCCGACGAGACCGGCGAAATCGACGAAGAGACCCTGGTCAGCTACCTGACCTCCGAACTCACCTATGCCGACCTGGCCGCCATTTACGCACAATCGTTTTAAATGGTTTGAAAATGAAAAAGTTCATTGCAATTACCACTTGCCTTTTTGCAGCCGTCCTTTTGTTTGCGCAGCCGCAGGGCAAGTCCAGCGAAGAGCAGCGCAAGAAAGAATGGGAACGCATCCAGTCTGAGAAGATTGCCTTCATTACCCAGGAGCTTGACCTGACTCCCGAAGAAGCCCAGGTTTTCTGGCCCGTGTACAACCAGTGCTGGAAAGAGGCCCACGCCGCAAACAAACAGATGCGCGAAGCTTTCGGTGAATTCCGCGGCAAAAAAGCCGACGAACTCTCCGACAAGGAGCTTGAAAAGAAAGTCGATGCCTATGTCCAGGCCTACAAAGCCGCCAACCAGGTACTTTCCGACTGGTATCCCAAATTCAAACAAGTGCTGCCCATCCGCAAGGTGGCCAAACTCTATCAAGCGGAAGAGGCCTTCCAGCAGCGGATGATCAACAACCTGCGCAAGCATCCCCAGCAGCCCCCGAAACAGGGCTCTGTCTTCAAAGAAGGACGCGAACGCGACAAAGACAAGAACAAACAGGAATAAGCCTGCGTAAAAACCCCGGCCGACGGCCGGGGTTTTTGCTGTCAGATCCATTCGGTATGGAAAAGCCCCATCAGGGTCAGGACTGTCACGACCGTCAGGGCGATGATCCACAGGAGGAAGATCACCAGGCCCGGCCGTCACCCGTCGCCCGTCATCCTTTGCCCGCCGCCCGTCGCCCGTCTCTCCCTCCCCCACCAACCAGTCTTTCTGTTCCGCGCAGAACAGAAAGAATTCGCCATCTACCTGATTATCAACTATCTTAGTAGAACATTTTCTTCATCCCCAGTATTTCCCCTCCAGCCATCCACCGTCTTTCTGTTCCCATCGGAACAGAAAGAATCTCGTAATCAATTGACTCCCAGCATCATGAAGAAAACAATTTTCCCCTCCACAACGACTCCCTCCCAGTCATCCACCGTCTTTCTGTCCCATCTAGGACAGAAAGAATATAGAAACGATCTGATTATAAGGAATTTGATGGCGAATGGCCGATTGAATCCGCCCATCGGCCTACTGTCAACTAACGCCTTTCTGTACCAAACAGGACAGAAAGAAAACAGCAAAGTACAGATTATCAAATAGCTATATGGCTACTTATTTACAGACGTAAGAATTTTTCAATCTGTCGCCGGGTACAACCGGTAATAGTCTTCAGCTGGACTCCGATACGCCGGCGCTCATATTCCGGCGCCGACAAAAGGTCGCGGATATCGCGATACTCAGACAGTCCATCAACAGCCTTCGCCAATGCATAGTAGATCCTGTCAGAACCTGGCTCAAAAACTTCTTTGACATCGTATTCCGCTCCCGTATTGCCATTGATTGCATCGACCATCTTCTGGAAGCTTTTATAATAAGATGTGGATTTCTGGTAATCAACAAACGCATACTCTTTGATGGTCATATCGGTTAGCCTTTGTTTCTCGGCCAATGACAATGGGGCCATCAGACGATCGAGCATCGCAAAGTTTACGGGCTCATTATCTCGTTTTTGCGCCTGAATCATTTTGACCGCCCGGTAGTAATCCTTACTCATTTTTTCGTTCGCTTCCGAAAAAGGATACGTCTTCTGGGCGTAGGCCAGGAAGTTCCAGCGATAATCCATCACGTTGGAGCAGATCTTTCGCTCAACCGGGTTATTGTACAGATAAGCAATGGCCATCCGGACTTTCTTCTCGCCAACTTTGGACGCACTGCCGAAACGCGGCGTAAAGATAGATCCTTTTCGACCATAGTGCTGATTGAACAATAAGGCATACCATCGTGTCAAATCGCGCATGAAAGCAGAAAACTGTTTCTTGCTCTGGCAGATACACAGAACATGAAAATGATCGACCATCAGACATAAGCCCAAAACCTGAACGCCATATCGGCGGGCAACGACAGCTGCAATCGTGTAAAAGACCAGGTAATCCTTGATGGAATAAAACAACAGATGCCCCTTGATGGTTCTCTGATAAACGTGTTGCACCGTGTTCGGCCGGAATTTTTTGTAACGTCCCTTCATATCTCTTGCACGTATTAGAAAGAAAGACATCATCGTCTTCCTTTCAAAGGTCGGAAAACTTCGGCATATTTCCAAATCATTCTGAAATTTGTTTTTTACCATACTGTTTTACAGATGATTACGAAATTCTTTCTGCGCTTTTCGGAACAGAAAGAGCGCGCGGGGGGAAATGTTTGATGCTCTTGCTGAGAATTTTTGATTTTTATCATTCTGAAATACAGCGTATTATAAATATCTTCCTGTCCCACGCGGAACAGAAAGGGGAATGGGGAGGCAAGGGAGAAGGCCGTGAAAAGGAAAAGGGAGAAGAGGAAAGAATCGGTAAATCTTCCTATCTTTGCAGCATTATGAAGAACATCCGGAATTTTTGCATCATTGCGCACATCGACCACGGCAAGAGCACGCTGGCGGACCGCATGCTCGAGCGGACACATACGCTCGACCAGCGGGAAATGGAAAACCAGGTGCTGGACTCGATGGATCTGGAACGGGAGAAGGGCATCACGATCAAGAGCCACGCCATCCAGATGAACTACAGCCGCGGCAGTGAGCAATATGTCCTCAACCTGATCGACACCCCCGGCCACGTGGACTTCTCTTATGAGGTCTCGCGCGCCATCGCTTCGTGCGAAGGGGCGCTGCTGGTGGTCGATGCCACGCAGGGCATCCAGGCACAGACGATCTCGAACCTCTACCTGGCCATCGAGCACGATCTGGAGATCATCCCCGTGCTCAACAAGATCGACATGGATGCGGCGATGGTCGATGTGGTGCGCGACCAGGTGGTGGACCTGCTGGGCTGCGATCCGGACGACGTGCTGCTGGCCTCGGCCCGTACGGGCGAAGGCGTGGATGCCATCCTCGACGCCATCGTGGACCGCATCCCCGCGCCGAAGGGCGACCCCCAGGCGCCGCTGCAGGCCCTGATCTTCGATTCGGTGTTCAATTCCTTCCGCGGCATCATCGCTTATTTCAAAGTCGAAAACGGCTCGATCCGTACGGGCGACCGCGTGAAATTCGTCAACACGGGCAAGGAGTACACAGCCGACGAGGTGGGCGTGCTCAAGATGAAACTCTGCCCGACGGGCGAGATTCCCTGCGGCTCGGTGGGCTACATCATCTCGGGCATCAAGACGGCCGTGGAGGTGAAGGTGGGCGATACCATCACGCACGTGGCGAACCCCTGCAAGGAAGCCATCGCCGGCTTCGAGGATGTGAAGCCGATGCTCTATGCGGGCATGTTCCCCGTGACGGCGGACCAATATGAAGACCTGCGCTCCTCGCTGGAGAAATTCCAGCTCAACGACGCTTCGCTCGTCTTCGAGCCGGAGAGCTCGCTGGCCCTGGGCTTCGGTTTCCGCTGCGGATTCCTGGGCCTGCTCCACATGGAGATCGTGCAGGAGCGCCTCTTCCGGGAATTCGACATGGACGTGGTGACGACCGTCCCGAATGTTTCTTATAAGGTATATACGACGCAGGGCGCCGTCATCGACGTCCACAACCCTTCGGGCCTGCCGGCCCCTACGCTCATCGACCACATCGAAGAGCCTTTCATCCAGGCGCAGGTCATCAGCAAGAGCGAATTCTACGGCCCGATCATGAAACTCTGCCTCGACAAGCGCGGTATCCTCAAGAGCGAGCATTACCTGACGGCCGACCGCGTGGAGCTGACCTACGAGATGCCGCTCTCGGAAATCGTCTTCGACTTCTACGACAAGCTCAAATCGATCTCCAAGGGTTACGCCTCGTTCGACTACCACGTCATCGGTTTCCGCCCGGCCAAACTCGTCAAGCTCGACATCCTGCTCAACGGTGAACCGGCCGACGCCCTCTCGACGCTCATCCACCAGGACCACGCCTACGACTTCGGCCGCAAGATCTGCGAAAAGCTCAAGGAACTCATCCCCCGCCAGCAGTTCGACATCGCCATCCAGGCGGCCATCGGCGCGAAGATCATCGCCCGCGAGACGGTCCGTCAGGTCCGCAAGGATGTGACGGCCAAATGCTACGGCGGCGATATCACCCGCAAGCGCAAACTGCTCGAAAAACAGAAACAGGGCAAGAAGCGTATGCGCCAGATCGGTCAGGTGGAAGTGCCCCAGTCTGCGTTTATGGCGGTCCTCAAGCTCGACTGACCACCACCTCTTTTTGCGCTGCAATGTACACATCAGTCATTCAGCGAATTATGTAAAGTGATCCCCCTGAAACAAAGGGGGATCACTTTGTGTAATAGCTTGATTTTCAGCTGTGTCCGTTGCAGCGCAAGAGAAGGCGACGATTGTTGGGCGGGAGAAGTAGAGGCTGAAAATAAAAAATATTTTTAAAAAATAGGTACTTTGTGATACAAGGTACTAAAATTTTTATATATCTTTGCAGCGTCAAAACTAAACACTGTATGCTAATCGAACTCAAGGGAGTCCACAAGACTTACGACAACGGGCAGCCGCTCCACGTGCTGAAGGGGATCGATCTGGAGATTGAGAAGGGAGAATTCGTGTCGATCATGGGCGCTTCCGGATCGGGAAAGTCGACTCTGCTCAACATTCTGGGCATCCTCGACAATTATGACGAAGGGGAGTATCACCTGGCCGGCAAGCTCATCAAGAACCTGAGCGAGCGCGAAAGCGCGACCTATCGCAACGAGATGATCGGGTTCGTGTTCCAGTCTTTCAATCTCATCGGCTTCAAGACGGCCGTCGAGAATGTGGAACTTCCGCTGTTCTACCAGGGGGTAAGCCGTCATCGCCGCCAGGAAGCGGCGATGGCTTACCTCGAGAAGATGGGCCTCACCGACTGGGCCTCGCACTATCCGAACGAGATGTCGGGCGGCCAGAAGCAGCGCGTGGCGATCGCCCGGGCGCTGATCACACATCCGGAAATCATCCTGGCCGACGAACCGACCGGCGCTCTCGACTCCAAGACTTCCGTTGAAGTGATGGATCTCCTCACGCGGCTCAACCGCGAGGACGGCGTGACCATCATCGTGGTAACCCACGAGAGCGGCGTGGCCAACTGTGCCGACAAGATCGTCCACATCAAGGACGGCCTCATCGAAAAGATCGAAGACAACCGCCAGCACCACAGTTCGGTGTTCGGCGCCGATACCATTATGAAATAAGGAGAAAGCGATGCGCGACCTCTTCATCGAAATCTGGGAGTCCATCCGGCGCAACAAGGTGCGCACCTGCCTGACGGGTCTGGCCGTGGCGTGGGGCATCTTTATGCTGATCGTGCTGCTGGGCGCCGGCAACGGCCTGCTCAACGCGTTCATGGGCGATTCCGACGATTTCGCTACCAATACGATGAACGTGTTTCCCGGCGTCACCTCCAAACCATACGACGGCTTGAAGCAGGGCCGCCGCATCCGGATGACCGAGCAGGATATGGAGATGCTGCGGCAGCCCGCCTTCGCCGATCACGTGGACAAGGTTTCCACGCAGGCGACGCAGGGCGGCTACGCGATGACCTATGGCCGCCGCTACTTCCGGAACATCGTGCTGACCGGCTGTATGCCGGATGTCGAAAAGGTGGACCGGATCCAGATGCACGCCGGCCGCTTCATCAACGAGAGAGACATGAAGTCCCGGCGGAAGGTGGCCGTCATCACGCATCTCCACGCCAAAAACTTCCTCTCCGGCAGTACGGATTATGACCGGTTGCTGGGCAAGCGGATCAAAGTGGGCAACCTGTCCTTCGTCATCGTCGGCATCCGCCACGGTGCCGAAAACGAGGACGACCGCGCCGTCTATATTCCCTATTCCACCTACAAGCACCTGTTCAGCCTGGGCAACCGGATCGACGAACTCAACATCTCGTTCCACGATCTGGAGACCGAAGCCGAAGCCCAGGCCTTCGAAGACGAGATCCGCGCCTCGCTGAACGCGGCGCACCGGGTCGCGCCCGATGACAAACGGGCCTTCTGGATCTGGAACCGCTTCACGCAGAGCATCCAGATGGAGAAAGGCCGCTCACTGCTGATCACGGCCCTTTGGATCATCGGCCTGTTCACGCTGGTGAGCGGCATCGTGGGCGTGAGCAACATCATGCTGATCACCGTGAAGGAACGGACCCACGAGTTCGGCATCCGCAAGGCCCTGGGCGCCCGCCCGGGTAATATCCTGAAGTTGATCGTTACCGAAAGCGTCCTGATTACGGCCTTTTTCGGCTACATCGGCATGCTGCTGGGCATGATCGCCTGCAAGGTGCTGGATCTGACGGTCGGACAGTCGAAGGTGGAGCTCTTCGGCGAGAGCTTCAAGATGCTCGAGAATCCGACGGTCGGCCTGAGCACGGCCGTCGGTGCAACCGTCGTCCTGATCATCGCCGGCACCGTGGCCGGCATCTTCCCGGCCATGAAGGCCGCCAAAGTAAAACCCATCGAAGCGTTGAGGGCCGAGTAAGATGAGACACCGTCTGGACATCGATACGTTCCGCGAGATCGGCGATTCGCTCTTCCGCAACAAGCGGCGGACGATCCTCACCGGCTTCGGCATCTTCTGGGGCCTGTTCATGCTCCTGTTCCTGGTGGGCGGCGGCCAGGGCCTCAAGCAGATGCTTTCGATGAATTTCGAAGGCTTCGCCACCAACACGATGGTGATGATCTCTTCCAATACCTCGAAGCCTTACAAGGGAATGAAGGAAGGCCGTTACTGGAATATGAACACCCGGGACGTGCAGCGCCTGAAGGCCCTGGTCCCTGAACTCGACGCCGTGGCTCCGATCGTGAGTATGTGGAGCCAGACCGCTTATTATCAAGGCAACACCGCCGCGCCCAATGTGAAGGGCATCGCCGGCGACTATCATAAGATCGAGGAGCCGATCCTCAAGTACGGCCGCACCATCAGCGATGCGGACGTGGAGCAGGTCCGCAAGGTCTGCGTGCTGGGCAAGCGCATCTACAACGACCTCTTCCCGCAGGGCGGCAATCCGTGCGGCGAATTCATCCAGGTAGGATCCATCTTCCTGCAAGTGATCGGCGTGGACGTTTCGTCCGGCAATCTGAATATCAACGGCCAGTCGTCCGACGCCGTGCTGGTCCCGTACTCGCTGGCGGCACAGCTCTATCATCGCGGCCAGATCGTCGACCTGATCTGCATGTCGGGCAAGCCGGGCGTGAAGATGAGTTCGCTGGAGAGCCGGGTGCGGGGCATCATGGCCCGCGAGCACCAGTTCGACCCGACCGACAACCTGGCGATGCCGCTCATCAATACCGAGCAGTTCTTCGGCATCATCGACCGGCTCTTCCGGGGCGTGAACTTCCTGATCTGGCTGGTGGGCATCGGCACGCTGCTGGCCGGCGCAGTGGGCGTGAGCAACATTATGATGGTGACGGTGCGCGAGCGGACCGTGGAGATCGGCATCCGCCGGGCCATCGGCGCCGTGCCGCGCGACATCCTCTCGCAGATCATCTGGGAGAGCGTGGCGCTGACCCTGGCCGCCGGCAGTGCGGGCATCGTGTTCTCGGTGCTGATCCTCAACGTGGTGGAGGCCCTGACCAAGCACCAGGCCGTGTTCCAGATCAGTTTCTGGACGGCCATCGTGTCGGCGCTGCTGCTGAGCATGCTGGGCGTGCTGGCTGGCCTGACACCCGCCCTGCGGGCGATGAAGATCAAACCGGTCGATGCGATGAGAGACGAATAATAAAACTGTAACAAACGATATGAAACGCATTTTCAAGTACATTCTGGTCGCGCTGATCGCGATTGTGTTCCTCGGAACCTTCCTCTTCCTGTTCTGGAATTCCAAACCAAAGGAACTGCAGTATCAGGAGGTCACCGTGGCGCGTGCCGACATACAGCGGAGCGCCGTGGTCACGGGCAAGATCGTGCCTCGCAACGAGGTGAACATCAAGCCGCAGATCAACGGCATCATCGCCGAACTCTACAAGGAGGCGGGACAGCCGGTGCAGCAGAACGAGGTGATCGCCAAGCTGAAGGTCATCCCCGACATGAACTCGCTGAGCTCCGCCCAGAGCCGCGTACGCCTGGCCGATATCAACCTCAAGCAGGCCGCGACCAATCTGGAGCGCGAGAAAGCCCTGCACGACAAGAACCTGGTGAGCGACGACGAATACGACAAAGTGCTCCAGCAGTACAACCAGGCCAAGGAAGAGCGGGCCGCCGCTCAGGATGCCCTGGAAGTGATCCGCGACGGCGTGTCGAAGGCCAACGCCAAGTCGAGCTCCACGCTGGTGCGCTCCACCGTGACCGGCCTGATCCTCGACATCCCCGTGAAAGTGGGCAACTCCGTGATCCAGGCCAACACGATGAATGACGGTACGACCGTGGCCACCGTGGCCGATATGAACGACCTGATCTTCGACGGCCAGATCGACGAGACCGAGGTCGGCGCCCTGTCGGAAGGCATGCCGGTGGTCATCACGATCGGTGCTCTGCAGGACTACTCGTTCGACGCCACGCTGGAGTACATCTCGCCGAAGGCGGTGGAAAGCAACGGCACCAACCAGTTTGAAATCAAGGCCGCCGTGCGGACCGACCCCGGCAAGACCATCCGCTCGGGTTATAGCGCCAATGCGGAGATCGTGCTCCAGCGGGTCGAGCAGGTGCTCTCCGTGTCGGAAAGCGCCCTGGAATTCGCCGGCGACTCGACCTTCGTCTGGCTGAAGGGTGCCGACGGCAAATACGCCCGCACAAGCGTCGTCACCGGCATCAGCGACGGTCTCAACATCGAAGTCAAGGAAGGCCTCAAGGAAGGCGACATCGTCCGCGGCAACCAGATCATTGAAGAGAAGTAATATGAAAAAGCATCTGATCATCATTCTTTGGATGACCTTCGTCCTACCCGGCCTGACCGGGCATCTCGCCGGTGCCCAGGAAAAACCCTGGACGCTACAGGATTGCATCGGCTACGCGCTCGACCACAACCTGAGCGTGCAGCGGAGCGCCCTGCAGGTTCTGCAGCGCGAGGTCGACGTCAATACGGCGGAAAACAACCGGCTTCCGGGCGTGCACGGCAGCGCGTCGCAGAACTTCTCGTTCGGCCGCGGCCTGACCGCCGACAACACCTACGCCAACACAAATACGACCAACACCTCGTTCAGCCTGGGCGCCGATATGACCCTGTTCAACGGCTTTCGCCTGCGCAACAACATTTTACTCAGCAAGCTGAACCTCGAAGCGGCGACGGTCGACCTGGAAAAGGCGAAAGACGACATCCGCGTGGCCGTGGCCAAGGCCTACGTGCAGATTCTCTACAACCGGGAGATCCTCGCCGTGGCGCAGCGCCAGATCGAGATCGATTCGCTGCAGGTGGTCCGGCTCGAGACCCTGAAGGCCAACGGAAAATCGACGGCCGCCGAGGTGGCCGCGCAGGAAGCCACGCTGGCGCACAGCCGCCTGACCTGCGTGCAGGCCGACAACAACCTCCGCCTGGCCCGGCTCGACCTGGCCCAGTTGCTGGAACTGCCTTCGCCCGAAGGGTTCGACGTGGTGGTCCCCGATGACGACGCGCTGGCCGTTCCGATGCCTGCCGGACCGGAGGCCATCTATGAGGAAGCCGTCGGCATCAAGCCCGCCGTGCGGGCCGAGGAGACCCGGCTGGCCTATGCGGAACGCAACATCGACCTGGCCCGCAGCGGCTACCTGCCTTCGCTCTCGCTCAACGGCGGCCTCGGAACGAACTTCTATACCAGTTCGGGCTACCCGTCGAAGACCTTCTTCGAGCAGCTGGGCAACAACTTCAGCCAGTATGTCGGCCTGTCGCTCAACGTCCCGATCTTCTCGCGCATGGCCAACCGCAACCAGGTGAAGACCGCGCGCATCAGCTACGACAATCAGCAGCTGCAGCTCGAAACGGCGAAGAAACAACTCTACAAGGAGATCCAGCAGGCCTGGTACAACGCCCTGGCCGCGCAGAGCAAGTTCGAAAGCGGCACGCAGGCCGCCGCCGCCGCGGGCGAGAGCTTCGCCCTCACCCAGGCGAAATACGAGAACGGCAAAGCCTCGATCACCGAATTCAACGAATCCAAAAACCAATATCTCAAAGCCTGCTCCGACCTGGCACAGGCCCGTTACGAATTCCTTTATCAAACCCGCCTGCTCGATTTCTACCGGGGACGGGAACTGACGCTATGAAAAAGACCCTCAACATCGGCCTCGGCGGCAAAAGCTTCATCATCGATGAAGATGCGCACGAGCGCCTCAAGAACTACCTCGACACCTTCCGCTCCCGTCTCACGGAGGAGCAGGGCGGCGAGGTGATGGACGACATCGAAGCCCGCATCGCGGAGCTTCTGCTCTCAAACCTCGGTTCGGGCCAGCAGTCCGTGAGTCTGGCCCTCGTGAACCGGATTACCGCCCAGCTCGGCATGCCCGACGGGAAACCCGAATTTGAAAACAATGAAAATATGGAGGAAAAAACTATGAGCACCCCTGTCAAAAAACTGTATCTGGATGTGGAAAGCCGCAAGATCGGCGGCGTTTGCAGCGGCCTGGCTGCTTATTTCGATATTGACGTGACCCTGATCCGCATCGTCTTCCTGGCCCTGCTGCTGGCCGGCAGCTTCGGCTTCTGGCTCTACCTGATCATCTGGATCGTGGCGCCCAAAGCCCTGACGCCGGCCCAGAAATGCGAACTCCGCGGCCTGGAGACCACGGCCGAGAATCTGGCCAAATTTACGGACAGCAGCAAGCGCTAAGATGATGGAACTCAATACGGAAAACATTCGCTCCCAGATGCGCAAAGGCGTGCTTGAGTATTGCATCCTCAGCATCCTGGACAAGAAGGAAGCCTATGCTTCCGCAATCATCGAGGAACTGAAAGGGGCCAACATGATCGTGGTCGAGGGGACCCTCTATCCGATGCTCATCCGGCTCAAGAACCAGGGAGCGCTGACCTACCGCTGGGAGGAGTCCCCGCAGGGACCGCCGCGGAAATACTATTGCATCAGTGAGGACGGCCGCCTGCTCCTGCAGGAGATGGACGCCTCGTGGACGGATCTTGTCGAAACCATCAAAACCTTGAAGTCATGACGGAAGTTGAGAAAGTAAGCATCGGCGGCTACGCCTTCACGCTGGAAAAAGAGGCTTACACCATCGTCCGGGAATACCTGGATGAACTGGAGGCGCACTATGCACCGCTGGAAGGCGGCAGCGAGGTGATGGAAGGCTTCGAAGAACGGATGGCGGAGCTTCTCTATGAGAAATGTGCGGATGACGGCGTGGCCTCGGTCGAGGAAGTCCGCCGCATCATCGAAATTCTCGGCAAACCGTCGGCCATCGAGGCGGAAGACGATCCGCAGCCCAAAATGCCGGGTGCGGTGGATGGCAAGGACGAAAAAGGAAAACAGAAGAAACGCCTCTATCGCGACCCGACCAACAAGATGATCGGCGGCGTGTGCAGCGGACTGGCTGCGTATTTCAAGATCGACGTGGTGCTCATCCGCATCATTTTTATTGGCTTGTTTATACTGACAGGCGTAGTGCTGGGCTGCGACAGCTGGCATAGCTTCGACAGTTTTTCGCTCAATCTGTCTGTACCGGTCCTGTATGTCATCCTCTGGATTGCCATGCCGGAGGCCCGGACGGTACAGCAGCGTTGGGAGCTGGGGATCAGCAATCCGCCGGCAGGCGCCGCAGCGGCGGCTCCCGCCGCCGCCCCGGCCAGCCAGCCGGTCGGCAGCGGCCTGGGTCGCGTGCTGCGCATCGGAATCGGCTGCCTGTTGCTGCTGACGGCTGTATGCGGCCTGACTTTCGGCCTGGCCGCCCTCTTCGGCCAGACCATCTTTGATTGGAATATCCTGGAGGAAATCCGGGACGAGCTCGCCTTCAATGCGCCGGGCGCCCTGCCGCTGGTCTCCTCGGTCCTGTACCGGGTCGCGGTGCTGCTGTCCTGCTTCCTGCCTTTCGTGGGGATGCTCTACGGCGGCATCATGATGATCTTCGACCTGCGGACGCCGCGCTGGCGGCCGGGCCTGGTGATCTTCCTCCTGTGGATCATCGCCCTGACGGTCGTGACAGTCCTGACCCTGATGGGGCTTTTCCATACAGAGTGGTTATAAAAAAAGCGCTGCCAGCCGGCAGCGCTTTTTTTTGCTCAATTATCGCTGTTATTCTCCTTCCGGGGCCGGTTCGGCCGGGGTCACCGGGATTTCAGGGGCGCCTTCCACGGGAACCGTCTGCTCGATCTGGTTCTTGATGTTGGAGTGGCGCGAACTGCGCTGCGGGATCACGAAAGTGGCCACGACGCTCAGGACGATGACGACAGCGGCCAGGGTCCAGGTGGCTTTCTCGAGGAAGTCCGCGGTCTGGCGGACGCCGAAGGTCTGGTTGCCGGTCGCGAAATTGGCTGCCAGTCCGCCGCCCTTGGAGTTCTGGAGCAGGACGACGATGGTCAGCAAAATGCTCGCAATCACGATGATGACGGAGAGAGTGATGTATGCTGCTTGCATAGTTTTATTGTTTTTTATTTTTTACTTTTTCGATAAGAGACGCAAAATAAGCACTTTTTTCTGGAAATAACAAAATAAGTTTCTCGTAAATGGCTATGGCTCGCTGATAAAGCTCCTGCTGGACATAGATTTCGGCCAGGGTTTCGCTGACCATCGTGCGGTCGCGGTCCACTTCTTCGGCGACGGCGGGGGCGTAATCGACGCTTCCGGCATTGGCGCCGAACACAGGTGTGGTGACGGAAAAGCCTTCCTGCTCCAGCCGCTCGAAGTCTTCCTGTCCGAAATAGTCGCCGCCCACGACGTAGTACTGGGGACGGGCGGGCTTCTCTTCGGCGGCGGGCTCGGGCTCCCGGACCTTGCCGGTAAGCAGGCGGAGCATCTCGTCGCGTGAGAGGAAGAAGATGGCGTCGCGGCCCACGGCCCGGCGCAGGGCGGCTTCGTCATCGCCCTGCCGGGCGATGGCTTCCCGCCGTGCCACGGTAAACCACGGGCGGTCTTCCAGCAGCTGCTGGAGTTCGGCGGAGGAAAGGCGGGCGAGTTCTACCATTGGGCGACGGTTGCGTTGAATATATCGTCCACGAGCTTCTTGACGATGGTCTCGCAGAGCTGTCCTTCCACCATGTCGAGCGGGTTGTTGGAGTCGTAGTCTTCGTAGCTGGCGAACGACTGCTCCAGGTTATCTTCGGGGTGGAGTACATTTGTAAACTTCACCTTGCAGGTGACGGTGAGCCGGTTGAGGGCGGCCACCTCGTTGGCGGTCACGGCGGCGGCGCGCACGTCGTACGATTCGATGGTCACCAGCAGGTTGAGGTCGCCTTCTTCGGTCACCTGCTCCAGTTTGGTGAGCTTGCGGAATTTGTCGTTGAGCTCCTCGGTGATCTGGTTGGCCAGGGACGGGTTGATCTTGGTGGCCTTGTTGACCACGGGTTCGATGCAGATGGTCTTGACGTCGGGCTGGATGGAGGTCCCGCTGAACGAGTAGATGCCGCAGGCGGCCAGCGTCGCGAGGGCGGCGGCAAGGACCAGGGCGATACGGGTGGTCTTTTTCATTGGATGCCGAGTTCTTTGATTTTGCGGTAGAGGGTCCGTTCGGAAATGCCGAGTTCCTCGGCGGCTTTTTTCCGCCGTCCGCCGTGGCGCTCCAGGGCCTTGCGGATGAGTTCGGCACTGACTTCCTGGATGGAAACGGGTTCGGCGCTTTCCGTGCTGCTGGAATGGACGTCTTCCGGACTGATGAGCAGATGGCCCGGGCCGCTTGGCATTTCTTCCGGCTCGTGCGGCAGCGGGCTTTCGTCGAGCCGCGCCTTGATCTCGTCGATTTCGTGGCGCAGCTGGTAGAGGATCTTGAAGATGATGTCGCGGTCGCTCAGGTAGTCGGCGCCGGACTCGCCGGTGCGCACGGGCAGGGCGGAGGAGCCTTCCGACGGGAGGTAGCGGGCCAGGACTTCGGCCGAGACCGTCCGGTTGGTCTCCAGGACGGAGATGCGGTTGACCACGCTCTGGAGCTGCCGCACGTTGCCGGGCCAGCGGTAGGTGCGGAGCATTTCCTGGGCGTCAGGCGTCAGCCGGATGGCCGGCACCATGTTCTGGTCGGCGAAGTCGAGGGCGAATTTCTTGAAAAGAAGGTGGATGTCACCCTTGCGTTCGCGCAGCGGCGGTACGGTGATGGGTACCGTGCACAGGCGGTAGTAAAGGTCTTCGCGGAATTTGCCGTCGCGGATGGCGTTCAGCAGGTTGACGTTGGTGGCGGCCACCACGCGGACGTTGGTCTTCTGCACCTTGGCCGAGCCGACCTTGATGAATTCGCCGGTCTGCAGGACGCGGAGCAGGCGCACCTGGGTGGAGAGGGGGAGTTCCGCCACCTCGTCGAGGAAGAGGGTGCCGCCGTCGGCTTCCTCGAAATAGCCTTTGCGGGTTTCGATGGCGCCGGTGAAGGAGCCTTTCTCGTGACCGAAGAGTTCGGAGTCGATGGTTCCTTCGGGAATGCCGCCGCAGTTGATGGCCAGATAGACGTTATGTTTGCGTGCGCTGTACTGGTGGATGATCTGCGGAATGACCTCCTTGCCCACGCCGCTCTCGCCCGTGACCAGCACGGAGAGGTTGGTGGGCGCCACCTGGCGGGCGATTTCCAGGGCCCGTTCCAGCTCGGGGTCGCTGCCGATGATACCGAAGCGCTGCTTGATCTGATTCAAATCCATAGTTGCAAAGTTACGAAAAAATGTATTATATTTGTGAGGTATTACCAGACGAATGAACTAAACCAACAAATCTCAAATAAAAACGTTTTTATGAAAAAATCACTCATCAGCCTGCTGCTCATCGCAGTTGTTTCGTTCGGGCTTGCTTCCTGCAATCAGGCCCAGAAGATGATCGATGCGGCCGACTCGATCACCATCAAGTGCAATCCGGAAGTGCTTGAGGTCATCGACGGCAAGATCGATGCTACCGTTTCCGTGACCTTCCCGCCGGAGTATTTCCTCCCGAAGGCCACCCTCGAAGTTACCCCGGTCATCCTTTATGTCGGCGGTGAAGCCGTCGGCAAGCCGTTCACCTACCAGGGTGAAAAGATCACCGACAACTTCAAGACCGTCACCCGCGACGGCGCCACCATCACCGAGAAGGTGCACTTCGACTATGTGCCGGGTATGGAGAAATCCGAACTCGTCGGCCGTGCGAAGGTTTATTACAAAGGTAACGAGTATGAATATCCCGCCGACATCAAGATCGCGGACGGTGCCAACACCACCTATATGCTCGCCGACTGCAATGGCAGCTACCACTACATGGCCGATGGCTACCAGGAAGTGATCCCGGAGACCGCCGAGGCCCAGATCATGTATCTGATCAACAGCTCCGACGTCCGTAACTCCGAGCTCAAGAGCAACGACGTGAAAGACTTCCAGGAAGCTCTTAAGGCGCTTGCCAACGACGACCGCCGCGAGATCAAGGGTACCGAGATCGTTGCCTACGCTTCCCCGGACGGCCCCGAGGCCCTCAACAACAAGCTCTCCGCCAACCGTGAGAAGAGCGCTTCCAAGGCTTTCGACAAGATCACCAAGAAGCTCAACGCCGGCGAAGTCTCTTCCCGCACCATCGGTGAGGACTGGGAAGGCTTCCAGGAACTGGTGAACAACTCCAACATCGAAGACAAGGAACTCATCCTCCGCGTCCTGTCGATGTACAGCGACCCGAATGTCCGCGAACGTGAGATCAAGAACATGTCGTCGGTCTATTCCGCACTGAAGACCAACATCCTCCCGCAGCTGCGCCGCGCCCGCTTCATCACCAACGTGGAGTACACCAACTACACCGCTGAAGAACTGGCCGACCTGGTTGAGAACAACATCGACGTGCTCGACGAGCCCGCCCTCCTGCGTGCCGCCGCCAACGCCAAGGATATCGACGCCAAGATCGCCATCTACAAGAAGGCCGTTGACAAATACGGCACCGACAAGGCCAAATACAACCTCGGCGTGGCTTACCTCGACAAGGGTGACAACAAGGCCGCCAAGGATGCTTTCGCCAAGATGGACAAGAAGGAAGGCAACTGCTACAACAACGTGATGGGTGTCCTCGCCATGCGCGACGGCAAACTCGACGAAGCTGCTAACTGGTTCTCCAAGGTCAGCTGCAAGCACGGCAAGATCAATCAGGGCACGATCGACATCTTCAAGGGCAGGTACAACGACGCCGCCACCAAGCTGGCCGGCAGCGGTACGCACAACGAGACCATCGCTTACATCCTGACCAACCAGCTCGACAAAGCCTCCGAGACCATCAAGGGCAACTGCCCGTACTGCAACTACAAGAAGGCCATCATCGCAGCCCGCAAGGGTGACGTGAACGCCTACAATGCAGCCATGGAGATCGTCAAGAAGAACGAGAAACTCGCTGAGCGCGCTTCGAAGGACGTTGAATTCCTGAAGTTCAGATAACAAAAACATTTTTGTTACAAAATTTAGCCGGTTGGAGTATCAACCGGCTATTTTTTGTTTAACTTTGTAAACCCGACAACACATCACATTTACCCCCGTTGGGATATAACTATGGAATATACTGACCTTTACATCATCAAAAGGGACGGTAAACGCGCCCCTTTCTCGCTTGACAAGATCAAGAACGCCATCCGGAAGGCTTTCCTGGCTTCCGGCAGTTTCGCAACTGAAGAGACCCTGACCAACATCCTCAGCCGCGTGCACATTTCCAACGGGATGCACGTCGAAGAAATCCAGAACCAGGTGGAAGTTTCGCTGATGAGCGAGCGCTACTTCGCCGTGGCGAAAGCCTACATGCTCTACCGGCAGCACCACACCGAAGACCGCGAAGTCCGCGACCGCCTGAACTTCCTGATCGACTACTGCTCGGCCTCGAACCCGGCCACCGGCAGCAAGTACGACGCCAACGCCAACGTCGAGAAGAAGAACATCGCCACCCTCATTGGCGAACTGCCCAAGGCCAGCTTCATCCGGCTCAACCGTCGCCTGCTGACCGACCGCATCCGCGAGATGTACGGCAAGGAACTGTCGGACCGCTACCTTGACCTGCTCAACAAGCACTACATCTACAAGAACGACGAGACCAGCCTGGCCAACTACTGCGCCAGCATCACGATGTACCCCTGGCTCCTCCAGGGTACCATCCCCCTGGGCGGCAACTCCACGCCGCCGACCAACCTCAAGAGCTTCTGCGGCGGATTCGTGAACCTGGTGTTCATCGTCTCCAGTATGTTGAGCGGCGCCTGCGCCACGCCGGAATTCCTGATGTACATGAACTATTTCATCGAACAGGAATACGGGGAAGACTACTACCAGCGTGCCGACGAGGTCGTGGACCTGTCCAAGAAACGCCGCACCATCGACAAGGTCATCACCGACTGCTTCGAGCAGATCGTCTATTCCATCAACCAGCCTACCGGTGCCCGCAATTTCCAGTCCGTGTTCTGGAACATCTCCTACTACGACCGCTTCTATTTCCAGAGCATCTTCGGCGATTTCATCTTCCCCGACGGCAGCCGTCCGCACTGGGATTCGCTTTCCTGGCTCCAGAAGCGCTTTATGAAATGGTTCAATGCCGAGCGCACGAAGACCATCCTCACCTTCCCGGTCGAGACAATGGCCCTGCTGACGGAAAACGGCGACGCCAAAGATCCCGAATACGCCGACTGGACCGCGAAGATGTACAGCGAAGGCCACAGCTTCTTCACCTACATGAGCGACAATGCCGACTCGCTGGCCTCCTGCTGCCGCCTGCGCAACGAGATCCAGGACAACGGCTTCAGCTACACCCTCGGCGCCGGCGGCGTGAGCACCGGCAGCAAGAGCGTGCTGACGATCAATCTCAACCGCTGCGTCCAGCATGCCTTCAAGAAAGGCATCCCCTATATGGAATTCCTCGAGGAGGTGGTGGAACTGATGCACAAGGTGCAGCTGGCCTATAATGCCAACCTGGCCGACCTGCAGGCTAAGGGCATGCTGCCGCTCTTCGACGCGGGCTTCATCAACATCGGCCGCCAGTACCTGACCATCGGCGTGAACGGCCTGGTGGAAGCCGCTGAGTTCCTGGGCATCCGCATCACCGACAACCCGGACTACGTGGCCTTCGTCCAGGAAGTCCTCGGGATGATCGAACGCCTCAACAAGAAATACCGCAGCAAGGACGTGATGTTCAACTGCGAGATGATCCCGGCCGAGAACGTCGGTGTCAAACACGCCAAATGGGACAAGGAAGACGGGTACATCGTGCCGCGTGACTGCTACAACAGCTACTTCTACATCGTGGAAGACCAGAACCTGAACATTCTCGACAAGTTCCGGCTCCACGGCAGCAAGTACATCGAGCACCTGACGGGTGGCAGCGCCCTGCACATGAACCTGGAAGAGCACCTGAGCGAAGGCCAGTACCGCCAGCTGCTGCGCGTGGCGGCCAAGGAAGGGTGCAACTATTTCACCTTCAACATTCCCAATACCATCTGCAACACTTGCGGCCACATCGACAAGCGCTATCTGCACGAATGTCCCAAATGCGGCAGCCATGACATTGACTACGCGACCCGCATCATCGGCTATATGAAGCGCGTGAGCAGCTTCTCGCAGCCGCGCCAGAAAGAGGCGGCCCGCCGCTTCTACTATAACGGCAACCGTCCGGACGCCGTGCAGCTTACGCCCGAGCCGGTCGCCGAGCCCGTGGCCCAGGATGCTTAAGTACTACAACTACGATATCGTATTCCAGGAGATACCCGATGAGGTGACGCTGGCCGTCAACCTCACCGGGTGTCCGGTTCATTGCCCCGGCTGCCACAGCCCGCATCTGTGGGAGGACATCGGCGAAGCGCTCGACGAGGCGGAGCTGCGGCGCCTGTACGCCGGGTATGCCGGCGAAGTGACCTGCATCTGCCTGATGGGCGGCGATGCCGATCCGGCCGCCGTGGACCGCCTCTGCGCCTACATCAAACAGGAAATGGGCCTGCGCAGCGCCTGGTGGTCCGGCCGCGACGTGCTCCCCGCAGGCGAGGCCCTCGGCCACTTCGACTACGTCAAGACCGGCCCTTACATCGCCGCCCGCGGCGGCCTCAAGTCGCCCACCACCAACCAGCGCCTCTACCGCATCCGTCATAGCGAAGCGCCCGCTGCCGGAAGCGTCCCCGAGGATATCACCCGCCGCTTCTGGAAAGACCGTCTGTAGATTTTATTTGCCGTTTCGGAAAAACTGTTTAACTTTGTGGATGCAACGGGTTCCGCTGCCGGCCGCCGGCCGGTTCGGATCAAAAGGGAATCGGGTGAAAATCCCGGACAGTTCCCGCTGCTGTAAGTTCCTCTCAAGTCGCGGCACTCTTTTGCCACTGGGCCCCGGGCCCGGGAAGGCGCCGCGGCGGAACAAGTCAGAAGACCTGCCTGTTGCACCATGTTGAACCGGCCTGCGGGAAAACGGGCCACAAAACAGACATAGATGCAAAACTTTGCCTTTCCAGAAACGTTTTATTTATAGTGTCCCGCTCCCAGGAGCAGTATGCCGTCGTGCATACAGGAGGGAAGGCAAGGAAGGTTGCCTTCCCTCTTGCCGTTATCTACGAACCCGGGGCGGCAGCATTTATGCATTTACCGGATGAACCTTTTTATTGCTGATCCGTCGGCAAACAAGTCTGCCATCCTCAAAGAAGCCTGTCTTTGAGGATGGCAGTTCATTTTTTCGTCTCCCATCCTCAAAATAGGCTTAATTTGAGGACGGGTGACCGCTCTTTAGTCACACTCCCTGTATCGGAAGGCCGCTGGCAGCGGCTTCGCTTTTAAGGATCCGGACGATATTCCAGCAGGTCGCCGGGCTGGCAGTCGAGGGCATGGCAGATGGCCTCGAGCGTTGAGAAACGCACGGCTTTGGCTTTGCCGGTCTTGAGGATCGAGAGGTTGGCGGCTGAGATGCCGATCTTCTGCGCCAACTCTCCCGATGACATCTTCCGGCGGGCCAGCATCACGTCAACATTGATAATGATGGGCATGGCCTACGCTTCCTCCGCTTTGATCTCCTCGGCCCCGTCCTGCTTTTCCGGACCTTTGCCTTTCAGGTAGGACGGCAGTTCCATGCCGGCCAGCTTGAAGAGATCCTCGAGCGGCGGTACCGACTTCATGAGACCGGAGATGAAATTGGACGTAGCCGTCTTGCCGTCTGTGCCGTTTCCAGTATCCCAGACAGTGACCTTGTCGATGTTGATGCCCTTGACGGCCTCCACCTGCGTGGCCACCAGTTCGGGCAGCTTGTCGGTGATGAGCATCGTGATGGCCTGCTGGGCATCGCCGCCGGCTGCCGCGACCAGCTGGCCGAAACCGGCCGCCTGCTTGGAGAGAATCTCCAGGGTACCGCGGGCCTGGGCATCCATCTTGGCGAAGATGGCATCGGCCTCACCTTTGGCCATCCGGCGGATCTTCTCGGCTTCCGCCTCGGCGTCGATGATGGCTTTCTCCTTCTCGATCTGGGCCGCCACCACGACATTGGCCTGCTGCGTGGCCTTCTCCCGTTCGGCACGGGCCAACTCGGCGTCACGCTCGCTCTTGTAAGCCTCTTCGAGGGCCTTGGCCGCCTGCACCTTTTCGGCCGCCACGGCGATACGCGAAGCCTCGGCTTCCTTCTCGCGGCGGGCCGCATCGGACTGGGCGATGGCGATCTTCGAATTGTTTTCACCCTCGACGGCCTTCGCATTGGCATCGGCCGTCCGGATACGGGTGTCTCGCGTGGTCTCGGCGATCCGGATATCCTTGTCCCGGTCGGCCTCGGCCTTGCCGATCTCACCGAAACGGTTCTGCTCGGCCACGCTCTTCTTGGCATCGTTGATGGCTTTGGCGGCCGCTTCCTTACCGAGGGCCTCGATATAGCCCGATTCGTCGCGGATATCGGTCACGTTGACGTTGATCAGTTTCAGGCCGATCTTGCGGAGTTCGGCTTCCACATTGGCGGAAACATTGGCCAGGAACTTGTCGCGGTCGGCGTTGATTTCCTCGATATCCATCGTGGCAATCACCAGACGGAGCTGTCCGAAGAGGATATCGGTGGCGATGCTCTGGATCTGCTCGGTGGTCAGGCCCAGCAGGCGCTCTGCGGCGTTGGTCATGTTTTCCGGCTCGGTGGAAATACCCACGGTGAAGCGGCAGGGCACGTCCACGCGGATATTCTGTTTCGAAAGGGCGTTGGTCAGGTTGCACTCGATCGAAATGGGGGTCAGGTCGAGGAATGCGTAGCTCTGGAACACGGGCCAGATGAAGGATGCGCCGCCGTGGATGCAGCGGGCCGAGGAGATGCCGCCTTCCTTGTTCTTGCCGGTCTTGCCGTAAATGACCAGGATCTTGTCGGACGGGCAGCGCTTGTAGCGCCGCAGGATGGCGGTGAAGGTGACGAACACCACCGCCACGATGATCAGAATCAGATAGAGTTCCATATACGTTAGAATTAGATGATCTGGGGTTCAAGCGGTTCGACCAGAACCGTATTGGCATTGATGACTTCGGTCACGCGGATCGGCGTCCCGGTCTTCAGGGCGTCGCCGTCGGTCACGGCGTCGTATTCGCGGACAGCGTTGTTGATGGAGATCTGCACCTTCCCCTCTCCGCCGCGTTCGCCGGGAATGGTCAGATAGACCGTGCCGTTGCAGCCGACGGCCGACTTATAGACATTGATGTTGCCCGACTGCTGCATGCCGCTGAGCCATTTGAACAGGTACATCACGACGGCCACCAGCGCCACGCCGATGATGACCGATACAATCAGCAGCAGGGGAACCGAGTGGATCTTTTCCTGGAGCAGGATGGCCGACCAGCCGAAACCCAGGATAAAGTTCACGAAATTGCGGAAGGTGTACAGATTGGTCCCGCCCTCCACGGCCGCGTCGGCGGCCTCGGTGTCGAAACCGGTGTCAAAGTCCGTATCGATGCCGCCGTCTCCGGCATCGGCACCGATGAAGGTCAGGATGCTCTGGATGATGAAGATCAGGGAAGCCGCCAGGGTGACGCCCCACAGGATTTTCATGACAAGGGAAAGAGATGCCCACCAGGTCGTAATCATAGCTGAAGTGTTTAATTTTCTGCAAATATAAAAATAATTATTGAATAACAATAAAATTTTAATAAAATCTTGAAAAATTTATCGCAAAAAAGCCGACCCGCAATGGGCCGGCTTCTATCGTCCTCTGCGGGCTTCTCAGAGTTCCACGACCACAGCGACAGGGGCGTTCTTCATCACGGAGTTGATGCCGTTGTTACGGTTACGCTCCGAGGCATACATCTGGCTCTGGCCGATAATCTGGCCGTTGGTAGCCTTCAGCGTGAAGTACGGCTTGCCGTTCTTCGCCACGAGTTTCTCATAACGTTTCTCCTCGACTGCGTTTTTCTTGACGGACTCAACACCGTTCAGGCACGCGGATTTCGTGGTGTAACCCTCGCTGGTGAGGATGACCTCGCCATTCGAAGCCTTGAGATTGAACTGGAACTCGCCGTTCTTTCTCATAGTGATTTCAAATTTTGCCATAGCGTAATTGTTTGAAAAAATGAGTATCTATGCTACAAATATACAAAAAGTTAGTCAATCCAAACAAATTACAAAATCTTTTTTGCGTACCTTTGTGACAGCAAATTTCAAGTCCATGCCATGAGAATTGCATTCCTGTCTGTCTTCTATCCCTACCGGGGCGGTATCGCCCAGTTCAACGCCCATCTCTGCGAAGCGATGGGGCAGGACGGGGAAGTCCGTGTCTTCAATTTTTCACGACAGTATCCGGATTTTCTCTTTCCGGGCAAGACGCAGTACGTGACGGAACAGGACAAGGCCATGCCGGTGGAGAGCACCCGCATCCTCGACAGCATCAACCCGTTCTCCTGGCGACGGACAGCCCGGGAGATCCTGCGCTGGAAGCTGGATATCGTGGTGTTCAGCTACTGGATGTCTTTCTTTGCCCCTGCCTTCGGATGCGTGGCGTCGGCCCTGCGTCGTCGTGGCGTCAAATGCATCACCGTCGTCCACAATGCCATTCCGCACGAGCCGAAATTCTTCGACAAGCCGCTGGCCAGGTGGTTCTTCCGGAAGAACGACCTGCTCGTGTCGATGTGCGATGCCGTGACCGCCGATATCCGGAGCCTCTGTCCGGATGCCCGGATCATCCAGCGGCCGCATCCGGTGTACGACCATTTCGGGCAGAAGCAGGATAAGGCTGCCGCGCAAGCCGCGCTCTCGCTCAAGCCCGGCCTCCGCACGCTGCTCTTTTTCGGCCTGATCCGCGACTATAAGGGGCTGGACCTGCTGATCGACGCCCTGCCGCTGCTCGGAGACGGCTACCAGCTCGTCATCGCCGGCGAAAGCTACGGCAGCTTTGAGAAATACCAGGCGCAGATCGACGCCTCCGGCTGTGCCGACCGTATCCACGTGCTGAACCGATACATCGACGATGAAGAGGTCCCCGGCCTGTTCTCGGCCGCCGACCTCTGCGTACTCCCTTACCGGAGCGCTACGCAGAGCGGCATCACGGCCATCGCCCTTCATTTCGACCTGCCCCTTGTGGCGACGCCCGTCGGCGGCCTGGCCGAAAGCATCGAGCGGCCCGGCATCGGCTTGATGACGGAAGCCATCAGCGCCGAAGCCATCGCCCGCAGCATCAATGCCTTCTTTGAAACCGGCCCGGACACCTTCGTCGAAAACATCCGCCGCGCCAAAGCCAACATGACCTGGCCCGCCTTCGCCGAAACCTTGCTGGCAGGCCTCACCCGCTGATTTACCTTAAAAGAGGTGACACGCCCAGGGTCGGATGTGTCACCTTATGTTTTTGTGTTATTCTGATGAACTTGTTTCGCGCTGGGAATACTTTTCTTGTAATTTATCCTTTAATTCCCACGAAAACACATCAGGACCATAGGCTCCTCCGCCAAACATCAAAGACATTCTGTCATCGTACGGAATAAAATGAGGGTCGGAAAAGGCGGTTTGTCTCTGTTCCTCGGTCATGGGCGCTAAGTAAATCCGATATGAATACATGCCAGCGCCGACTCGTTTATAACCGATGTCACAATACTCGGGGAAATGAGTATCAATGGAGATGCAGTTAACCGATTTCAATTGCGTTTTGATTGAGTCGAATTCCTCGTTGTCCAGCCCGACATCTTTCATAAGAACGATTAACAGCGAATCAGAAACGTTCCAGTGTTGGGAGTCCGTCGTATGAAATATCGACACGCCACCATATTCAAATTCAAGATAGATTGCCTGTCCCTCATCCAACGCAGTTTGCGTAAATCCTATGAGTCCTTGTAACTCCGTTTTGTTCTTCTCGTAATGCGCTATCATTTCTTCTGGATGGAACTTGTAGGCAGGAACACGAACCACAAAGAAGAGAACAAGAGCCAATGCAACAAGACCACAAAAAGGCGAGATAAAATATCTGTCTGGTCCACCAAGTTTCCAACTTCGGCAGAAGGCGATAATAGCCCAAATAATCAAGGGCAGCACTATCCACCAAACGAAAACAACCATCACCGTGACTAAATAAGGCTCGACATATAAGCCGAGGATGATAAGGGTAAGGAAAATGAAAGGCACGCAACGCTGCGGATATTGTATCTTGGACTTTCTCATCGGGCTATTGTTTTCTTGGTGATGTGATGATGATGCTGCGTCTGATGATGCATTTGTCGTTCTGGTAGGGTTTATCCTCATCAATGTTGAGGTTCTTTAAGTAGGTGTAGGAAACGCCGATGGCCTCTTGGGGCCAGTGGTCGGTCAACGCCTTTAAGTTGCCATAATAGTAGTGCCGTCCATCTTTTTCAAGGTGGACAACGGCGCGTTCTTGTTTTCTTCTGGTCTG
>CADAOB010000017.1 GCA_902789445.1 uncultured Bacteroidia bacterium
ACGGGGTAAGCATCTCCGAGGCGGAACAGGCGACCATCCAGCAGATCTTCAGCGACTACCTAAACAGGAACAGAATCGCCCAAAAGGCTGATTTTGCCGAGGCCGTCAAAGACAAAGGCATCAACATGGACGAGCACCGGCTCTCCTACCACATCCGCCTTGCCGAGTATTCGGGACTGCTGTGCAGCGGGGACCTCTTCCCCATGAAACACAGCTACGCCCTGGTTGATATGAAACTGCCGCAGCAGAATCCTGTACCCAAGGACGAAGCCCTGGCCCTGCTGGCCCGGAAGTACTTCCGTAGCCATGGCCCCGCCACCCTGGAGGACTTCGTGTGGTGGACCGGCATGAACATCGGCGACTGCAAAGCTGGAATGGAAGCCATCCAAAGCGAACTCATCGAAGAGCGCTGGAAAGGCCTACGCTTCTTCCACCACCAGGACAGCCGCACCCGCGGATTCCGCAGCGGCACAGTCACCCTGCTGCCCTCCTACGACGAATACCTCATCGGCTACAAGAGCCGCCATGTCGCCCTCCACCCCGACCACACCCACCGAGCCCACAACAGCACCGGCAATTTCTGGCCAGTCATTCTCCTGGACGGCGAAGTGGTTGGCAACTGGTCCGTATCCGGGGGCACGAACCAGACCGAGATCTTCCACCCGGAGGCAAGAATCAGTCAGGAAGCCCTGCAGGAGCAACTGAAAAAGTACGGCACCTTCCTCAAGGGGTAGAACCAGACAGATTCCTAGTGGTTCAGCTCGCGCCTAAGAGATGGGAAAACGTATCAAATAGCAGGATATCATCGAAGGTTGGGGCGAAAAGGTCCCCAGCGCGCATGAGCTTATAAGAGGATACGGGTGCTTTTCCGGTATTCCGCATAAGCGGGCTTGTTCTCCAGCTGTCGATGCTCCATCATGGGGATGCTGACAAAGAGGAAAAGGGCCGTCATGGCGACAGGAGCCAGGACCAGCCAGTCGAGGCCGAAAAAAGAAGCGTACATCGTCCAGACGCCCCACCACATCAGGATCTCACCGAAGTAGTTCGGATGGCGGCCGTGCTTCCAGAGCCCGACGTTGCACACCTGACCCGGATTGGCTGCCCGGAAACGATGGCTCTGGTTGTCGGCAACCAGCTGGATGGTCGCCGCCGCCAAGCAGAGGGCAAAGCCAAGCCAGGTGATTCCGTTCGCCGGAGCACCTGTTTCCCACATCCGGAATCCCGGCAGCATGCAGGCGAAGACAAGCAGTGTGGGCATCAGGACGAAGCCGGAGAAATGCAGCAGTTCGAACCGTGTCCCGGGCAACTTCGCACGATACCCGGCATAACGCCAGTCTTCGTGTCCCATGCCTTTGAAAGAACGTGCCCAGTTGCATGTGAGCCGGATGCCCCAGCAGAGCACGGCAAGCAGGAGGAGAACGACGGGTAAGGTAAACTGTCCCTTGTGGAGCGCATACAAGGTAAACATCACGGGCGGGGCGAAGCTCCAGTACGGATCATAGACGGAGACGTTCTCGTAGATGATGTCATAGATCCAGACAAAGAGCATCGCGATCAGGTCGGCTGCCAGCAGCGCCAGGATGTCCGGGGCCACGACTCCGCACTTCGGACTTGTCATGATCCAGAACATAAGCGCTCCCAGGCCTGTCGCGAAGGCATAGAGCAATGCCATGAAGACCAGACTGTGCGTCTTTGACCAATTCGATTTAGCCATGAACTACGGGTATTTACGGAAGTGCCAGCGCCAGAGGCGGCCGGCAACAACCCTATTGCAAATATACGAAAAAAACGTGTTTTCTTCTTCACCTTCACCGCCGGAATTCCTCGTCGGGCAAGGGAAGGCGAATCAGGAGAATATCTTCTTTATTGCGGGAGAGGGTGATCCACAGGAAATTGTCATCAATGAAAGCTTTCGGATAGTTGTATCCGGGGGTCTTGTATCTTCCTTCATGGCGGAGGGGTGGCAGGTCGTTTTCACCGGCCAGAAGATGCATATCATCGAAAAAACGGCCGTCACGGGAAAAGGCGATCGCCAGTGTGCGGCGCGATTTGGAGCCGGTCGGGTTGCCGACATAAAAGGCACGACCATCGGGGAGCGTCCCTGCGCATTGCTTTGAACGGGAATCCAAAATGCCGGTCTTTTGAGGTGCGGTCCAACTCTCGCCCCGGTCGACGGAGTGGCTGGAAAGCTTCTCGAACGAACTGTCCTGATCGCGGAAAAACATCACCAACGAGCCGTCAGGACTGACATACTGACTGGGCTCCAACGGCTTGCCTTCCCCTTTCGGGAAACGGGCTTTCCGCCAACCCCGGACGCCGGAGGGGTCATCCGTATAGACCGGGACGACTTGATAGCCGGGACGGAAATGCACCGCCCCGACGGTCCTTCCTTCCGGGAGCATCATCGGATCTTGCTCGAAAATGCCGTCAACGGGCGTTCCGTCGGCCATCAGGACAGGTGCGGGCCGGCTCCAGCGCCGGCCGTCCCGGGTGGATCCATACCAGGCTGTCCCGCCCCTGCTCCGATCAGCAGCACAGATCCGATTGACCAGCGCAACCAGCGAGTCTCCCCGCTGGATCCATCCGCCCGGCGAGACGAAAGTACTGTCGTCAGGCGCAACGAGCCGTCGGGGCCGGCTCCAGGATCGTCCGTCAATGCTGCGGGCGTATCGGATTTCAGTGTCCGGAGTATCCTCGTCACAGGCCGACTGCTGCCACATGCAGTAATAACAGCCCTTGAAACGGGTCACCACAGCATTGTTGACATAGCCGTGTCCCTTGTAAACAAGCCGCGTCTCCACGCCGGGGAAAGGAGGCAAGCCATCCGGCGCGTCCAGGAGCTGCTGCCGGAAAAATTGCAGGATTGTCTCCTGTTCGTGGAGGCCGCAGTGATGGCCGCCGTCGAACCATTCCGTGCGCAGAAGGGACGGGGCACCCGCTTCCGCATAGATGGCCTGCATCCGCTCGAAGGCCTCCTGGGAAGCCGCTGCCGGGAACAGGCGGTCGGAACGGCCGTTCAAGAAAAGGAAAGGTTTGGGGCAGAGCCAGCGGGCGATGTCGGGGAAATCCCAGCGCTCGCGGAGCTCCGGTATCATCATCGAATAATCCGAGGCCGAAGGCGGCTGCGCCTGCGTACGCTTGAGCGTCATCCAACAGAGCGCCACACCGGTTTTCACCACAGGGCAAAATGCAGCCAGCAGCCAGGCGCGGTGCGCACCCATCGACCAACCGAAACACCCTATCCGCCCGGCATCCACATAAGGCAGGGCCGCCAGTAACAAAAGCAGGCAATGAATCATTTCAGTAAAGATACGATTAATTCCCATAACTCCACCGCAGGCGGAAGGAATAATGGCTGTTTTTTGTATTTTTGTATTTTATGGAGAAAACCAACGATAAAAAGCATCTGGCGGCCGGCCTGCTGGTCCGGTGGCGTTGGTATCTCCTCGCGCTGATGGCTGCCGCCGCCCTTGTCTCGGCCCTGCTTATTCCGCGGACCCGGATCAACGGCGACGTGACCGCCACCTTGCCGGAGGATTCTCCCATGCGGCGCGGAATCACCATCCTGGAGCAGTATTTCCCGGCGATGGACATCCGAATGCAGACGCTTCGCGTGATGTTTCTCGCAGAGCCGCCGGCCGATTCCCTTGAAACGGCGTTGACGGGCTTGCTCGACGGCGCCCGCCTCGCAGAAGTCCGGCAGCACGATACCCATACGCTCTACCAGTACATGCTCCCGGCCGATGCGGACGGGAAAGCCCTTACAAATCGCGTACAGGCGCGTTTCGGAACGCGGGCCGTCGTGGAAGTGGAAGACAATTCCGGCATGCCCGACAACCTGGTCCTGATGCTGGGCGTCGGCGTGGCGCTGGTCCTGCTCATCCTTTTCCTGATGTGTCCTTCGGTCGTAGAGGTGCTGCTCTTTCTGCTGACCATCGGGATTGCCGTCGCGGTCAATATGGGGACGAACGCCCTGCTTCCAAGCGTAAATCTGCTCACCCATACGCTTTCAACCGTACTGCAGCTGGTCCTGTCGATGGACTATGCCATCATCTTGATGAACCGCTACCGGCAGGAGAAGCAAGGCGGTCTCACGGGTCCCTCGGCCATGACGGCTGCCATCGCGCACGCAGCCCCTTCCATCCTGAGCAGCGGCCTGACCACGGTCGCCAGCTTGCTGATGCTCGTCTTTATGCGGCTCAAGATCGGGGCCGATCTGGGTATCGTCCTGTCCAAAGGCGTGCTGTGCAGCCTGGTGGCTACCTTCACCGTACTCCCCGCCCTCATCCTGGCTTTCGAAAAAGGCATCGAAGCCACCCAGAAAAAGGTTCCGCGGATCCCGACCGACAGACTGGCCCGTTTCGAATCACGGCACCGCATCGCCCTGGCCGCCCTGTTTGCCGCCCTTTTCATCGGTTCCTGGTTCCTTCAGCGCCAGACGGAAATCTCCTACTCTGTCGTCTGGCCGACGCAGATTACGAAAGAATTCCCACCCCGCAATACCTTGCTGCTGCTCTATCCGACCGAAGACGAAGAGGTCATTCTTCCGTTGGGTGAACAAATCGCGGCGCTTCCGCAGGATGCATCCCTCATCAGCTATCCCACCATCGCGCTCAAACCGCGTACGGCAGGGGAACTGGTCTCGGAACTGGGAGCGCTTAGCCCGGATCTGGCCGGACAGGCCCCGAAGGAGGCGGTCGATCTGATCTACTATGCCGTCACCCATCCGCAGCGAGACGAAAAGATGCGCCTTGACGAACTCCAGCCGACCGCCGACTCGCTCCTGGCGCTGGCCCGGCAATTCCTGCCGGAAGACGCGCTGGCCGGCATTGCCAAGCGCTTCGATCCGCAGCAGATCGTAGGCCGGCTGGACTTTTCATCGGCTCCTCCACCGGCCTTCGAAGAATTGGGTAGCGATACAGCCGTTGAGTCGGAGTCGCAGTCGGAGTCGGAATCAGAATCGAACTTGGAACTGGATATGGACTGGGAGGCGGACTGGGAGACGGAACCGCCTGTGGCCGACGAGGCCGGACAAGACAGCAGTTTTTCCGCCAGTCAGTTCAGCTATGAACAGGTCGCGCAGCAGCGCACCGCGGCGGAAATGGCTGAAATCCTGCACTTCGATCCCCAGCAGATCGCCCTTGTGTACCGGATCGGCGGCGTGGGGCGGAAAGGCCGGCCGGCCACGCTGAATATGCACGAATTCTTCCAGCTGGTCTCCGACAAGGTCCTCAGCAACAAATTCTATGCGGCGATGGTCCCGAAGAAGATGGCAGCGGAATTCCGTACAGCAAAGCAGGAGATCGATGTCATCTGGTCCGCCGGTCCGACGCAAAGGCCCGATGCGCCGCCCGCACCCGCAACGATTCCCGCGGCGTTGCCCGCGACGGACAGCACAAAGGCCCCGGCACCCAGCCCGGCCGCCGACGCCGCACCGAATCCCGCACCGAATCCCGCCCCAGCCACACCGGCTGCGGCGGAAAGTGCACCGGTCCCTCCCTCGCCCCTTGAGCAACTCGCCGAAATGGCCTTTTCCGGGCAGCGTTACAGCAGTGCACAGTTCCACCGGGCCCTGGAAAGAGCCGGCGTCTCCGTCCAAAAGGAAGAACTCGACCTGCTCTACCTCTATCACGGCTACCGGTCCGCACGGGATACGAGCGCACGCCTGTCCCTGCTGGAAATCGCGGACTTCCTGAACGAGCTGTCCGGGAATCCCCTGATAACCGCCTATGCCGATTCCGCCCAGCTCGCACGGCTGACAGGGATCCGCAAACAACTGGACACCGAACTGGGAGCCCTGCGGAGTGATCCCTGGTCGCTGGCGGTGATTGCCACCGACCTGCCCGTCGAAAGTGAAGAAACATTCCGTTTCATAGACCAGATACACCCGATAAAGTCCGGAAAGGTCGAAAGCTACCTGATCGGCTTCTCCCAGATGTACAAGGAGATCAAGGAAGGATTTCCGCGCGAGCTGCTGGTCCTGACCCTGCTGACCATCGCCGCCATTTTCCTGATCATCGCCTTGACCTTCCGCTCGGCACTCATTCCGCTGCTGCTGATTCCGACCGTCCTGATGGCGGTCTGGCTCAATGTGGCCGTCAGCGGGCTGGGCGGCCGCACGATGCTGTTCCTGGCCTATCTCATCGTACAGGGCATCCTGATGGGCGCGGCCATCGACTATTCGATCCTTTTCACCCACTATTACCGCGACGCCCGCCTGTCGCACGACCGGATCCCGGCCCTGGCGACCGCCTACAAAGGTGCCATCCATACCATCCTCACCTCCGGGCTGATCCTCGTGCTGGCACCCTGGATCATGTCCCTGGTGATTTCCGACCCGATGATCATCTCGATCCTGCGCAGCATTTCGGCCGGCGCGCTCGCGGCCATCCTCCTCGTCCTCTTTGCACTTCCCGCCACGCTGGTCCTGACCGACCGCTGGGTCGTGCCCCGAACCGTTCATTCCCAGAAACCATGAAATATCTCAGACACACCCTTTTGATCCTTATGCTCGTGGCCAGCGTCACGCTGGAAGCCAAACCGAAAGTCCGCATCCTGGCCACCGGCGGCACCATCGCCGGCATCGCCGGTTCCTCCACCTCATCCATCTATACGGCCGGTCAGGTCGGCGTCCAGACCCTGCTCGCAGCCGTCCCGCAAATCCAGGAACTGGCCGAGGTCTCCGGCGAGCAGTTCGCCAACATGGCCTCCCAGGACATGACGGATGCCATCTGGCTCCGCCTGGCCAAACGCATCAATCACCTGCTGGAAGAGGAGGATTACGACGCCGTCGTCGTCACCCACGGGACCGACACAATGGAAGAAACCGCGTATTTCCTGAACCTGACGGTCAAGAGTGACAAGCCCGTCATCCTGGTCGGTTCCATGCGGCCCTCCAATTCCCTGAGCGCGGACGGCCCCATCAATCTCTACAACGCCGTGGCGGCCGCCATCTCACCCGATTCCCGCGGGATGGGCGTGCTTTGCTGCATGAACGACAAATTGCTGGATGCCAAGACCGTCATCAAGACGCATACCATTGACAGCGATACCTTCGAGGGCGGTCCGTCGGGTATCATCGGCTATGTGCACAACAGCCGGGCGTACTACCTCCAGGAACCCCTCAACAAGCATACGGAAGACTCGGAATTCGACATTTCCGATCTCGACGAACTGCCGAAGGTCGGCATTGTCTATGGCTACGCCAATGCCTCGCCCCTGCCGATGCAGGCTTTCGTGGATGCCGGATTCGACGGCATCGTCCTGGCCGGCGTCGGCGACGGCAATTTCCACAAGGATGTTTTCGAGGTGGCTGTCAAGGCTCAGCAGAAAGGCATACAAATTGTTCGTTCCTCCCGTTGTCCGACCGGTCCGACCTGTCTGGACGGCGAAGTGGACGATGCCAGGTATCATTTCGTGGCTTCCCTGGACCTCAATCCGCAAAAGGCCCGTATCCTGCTGATGCTCGCCCTGACCCGGACCCGTGACTGGCAGCAGATCCAGCAATACTTTAAAGAATATTAGAATCATCCATCTTAAACCATAGCATCCATGAAAAAAATCTTCAGCCTCATCATCCTGCTCACCCTCGCGTCGGGGGTGTTCGCGCAGGAGTCCAAGATCCCTGTCATCAAGGAAATCACCACAATCGAGCAGGAGGACAGCGACACGTATCTGGAACTCTTTTCCATGGAAAAGGACGGCCAGTTGCAGTACTATCTCAACGTAGGGAACCTGGGCATCGGCGACGAGATCATCCAGGTCAATTTCGATCCGCTCTTCAAGCTGTTCATTCCGCTCGGCGGAACGCTTGCGGAAGCCATGGAAACGCTGGGACAGATGCAGGAGCTGTTCAAGCAGCCCAAGGGCACTTCCATTGAAATGGACTGCTGCTTCTCGCCGACCTTCCCCACGGACAGACTGGAGAAAGCCAAGGTGACCTACCGCAAGCCGCTGCTGAGCCGCATGCTCGAGTTCAGTCTGGAAAGGGACGGTTACATCCGCGCGACCACGGTCAGCAAATCAGACCTGTCCGCCCTGGTGTCCGGCGCCAAGTTTTACCGCAAGATCCACCCCAAGGAGCCGTAAGCCGGCCTCGGGCCTTTCTCCCAGTTAAAGTCGACCAGGGAAGGCAGATCCTTCCACGACTTGATTTCGGGAAGCGGCTGCTCCAATTCCTTCCGCCGGGAAGGGATATAGGGCGGCCGTTTCGGCGTCAGGGACAGGGCCTTGTCCGGATCGAGCCGGGAATAGGCGGCGTTCATTTTCTTCTCCGTGATCGTATAGCCCAGGTTGACCGGGCGCAGTTTGTCCTGCAGATTGTGCTCGAAGAGCCAGTCGTACAGCTCGGGAAGGTAGAACACGCGCGCCAGTTCGGAATGGCCGCAGGCAGGCTGGTCGAAGATCAGCCGCTCGCCGCGGCCGCTGTCGTACAGTTTCTTGACCAGATCGGCAGAATAGGATACCCGCGTGACCGTATCGCGGAAACCGTGGATGATCCAGAGCGGAACCTCCGAAAGACCGTCAAGGGTAGATTCCTCATAGCCGCCACACATGGCCAGCGCGGCGGCAATCTTGTCGGGATATTGGTGCACCATCTTCAGGGTCCCCCACCCGCCCATGCTCATGCCGATGACATAGAAACGGTTCGTATCCACGAAGTATTTGTCGGTCACGAAATCCACGACCCGCTTCAGCCGGTCCGCCTTCCAGCCCACGACTTCCGTCTGAGGCGCGATGACGACGGCTTCCAGCGGCAGTCCGCGCTCGACGGCGTCGATCGTCCCGTAACGGAGGACCTGGTTCAGGTCGGTCCCGCTGAGGCTCTTGCCGTGCAGGAAGAGGATCAGCGGCAGCTCCTTGTGCAAGGTGGAATCGCTGCGTGAAGGCTCATACAGCATGAAATTGTAGCCGTCCTTGACCGAATCGCGATAGGCGTACAGATGCTGCGCGTGCACCGACGCGGCGCACAGGACAAGCAGGCAGACGGACAGGACAGCGCGTTTCATGGGCTATTTGTAGTCAATTCTGAAAATATCCACGGCATTGCCGCCCGCATCGCGGGCCTGGGAAGTCGAGAAGAGATAGCGTCCGTCCTGCGAGATATCGAGTCCGACCGGATAGGAATCCGCATCCAGCGTCCCGACGAGTTTCATCGTACGGGTATCGACCACGGCGATCTTGCTCGAGAAATTGCAGGCTGCAAAGACGAAACGCCCGTCGGGCGAAATGACGATGGTGCGCGCGCCGGCCGGGACCTTGCAACTCTCCCAACCGTCCAGCACGGTGGTCTTTTTGTCGGGTTGCAGGTCGGAGATGGCATCATATATCCGCCGCAGCGGGATGCGCTGCACATAGCCCTTGCTGTTGATGCTGGCATAGAGATAATCGCCGTGGAGCAGCAGATGCCGCAGGTTGGACATCATGCCCAGGATCCGGCCCAGATAGCGTTCCTGCACCAGGTCGATGACCGCGATGCCGCCGGTTCCGCCCATGCAACCGACCAGCAGGTAACGGCCGTCGGGCGTGAACACCGTGCCGCGCAGGCAGTAGCCGCTGCCGACGTCCCGGTTGACCGGCGTGGTGCGGCTGTAATTGAGTTTGAGCTTGTAGTCCACCGTATAGCAGCCGATGTAGTGCCAGGCGGCCACGTCCTCACCGGCAATGTCCAGCAGGCCGACGGTATTGTCGCCCCAATGGGCGATGGCGATCCGGGTCCCGTCGGGCGAGGTCGCGATCATCTTGGGGAGCGGTCCGGTCTCGAAGAGCCGGACGATCGAGTCGCACTGCGTATCGATGACAGCCACGGCCGAAGGGTCCTGGGCGTTGATGTCATAGCTGCGGCGATAGTACGGCACCCAGAGATAGCGCCCGCCGTGCGAAAAGGTGCTTTCCACCGGTTTGCCGGAAAAAGTCCCGGGTTCCTTATAGGTGTAAGAGAAGGGGAACAGGCCGCTGTCCGGCGCCCAGCGGTCCAGGGCGGTGGAGTCAAAGCGATGATGGATCACGGCCCGTTTCCCGCCCGAGGCAAAATCGAAAGCCACGGTCCGCATCCCTTCGAGCGAATTGACATAATACTTGCTGCCGTCGGGATGGATGTGCACCGACTTGGGGGAGAAAATGTCTTCATCCCGCGTCGCGGCATCGCCGCCCGCATAGTTCTGCTTGCGGGTGACGAAGGTAATCACCACGGAATCAGCGTCCAGGCGCGTAACGCCCGGGGTCGGGTGGACGACCGGCGGATTGGCACCTGCGAGCACCAGCGCGAGCAGGATATTGAGAATTGACAACATCATTCGAAAAAATTACTAACTTTGCAGCAATTAGGAAGGTTGGCCGAGTGGTCGATGGCGGCAGTCTTGAAAACTGTTAGGCGGCAACGCCTCAGGGGTTCGAATCCCTTACCTTCCGCCTGTTTCTTCCACCGCTTTCTCACCGGCTTTGTCTCCGGCGAAGAATTTCCACTGGAATAAAAGCAAATAGATGGCCCCGCAGGTGATGCAACTGTCCGCGAAATTAAAGATCGGACGGAAAAAGATGATGTGCCGTCCGCCCCAGAAGGGGAAATTCGCGGGTAGCGTCGTATCGATGATCGGGAAATAGAACATATCCACCACCCTGCCGTAGAGGAACGGGGCATAGTCGAAGATGATGCCGTAGAACATCGAATCGATCATGTTTCCGATGGCCCCGCACAGGATGGCGGCCATGCCGACCAGGACCCCGCCGGGGACATCCGGCTTCTTGAGCAGCCTGCGGATATAGAGGATGATCAGTACGATCAGCACAAGCCGGCACAGGCTCAGGGCCAGTTTGCCCCAGCCTTCGCCGAACTGCAGGCCGAACGCCATTCCGTTGTTCTCGATGAAAAGGATCTGGAACCAGTCGCCAAAGACATGGATGCTCTGGCCGATGGACATATTGGTCTTGACCAGGATCTTGATGACCTGGTCGATGATCAGCAGGAGGATGACGAGCAGCGTGATCCGGGTGCCCTTGGAGACTCTCATCGGCTAGCGCTTGTTCTTGGCCTCAACGCTGAGCGTGGCGTGCGGAACGAGCCGCAGGCGTTCTTTCGGAATCAGCTTGCCCGTTTCCCGGCAAATGCCGTAGGTCTTGTTCTCGATACGGATGAGCGCGGCTTCCAGGTTCTGGATGAACTTGTACTGCCGGGCTGCCAACTGGCTGGCTTCCTCCTTCGCCTGGGAAGCGGATCCTTCTTCCAGCACCTTGAACGACGGGGAGGTGTCTTCCGTGTCGTTGCTGCTGCTGTGGTCGATCTGGGACTGAAGCATCTGGTAGTCCCTGCGGGCCTTGGCAAGCTTCTGCAGGATCAGTTCCTTGAACTCCTGGAGCTCTTCGTCACTGTAGCGGACTTTCTCTACGGTTTCTTCTTTCTTCTCTTCCATAACGCATACGTGTTTAAAACCAAAAGTCAAATATAACCTTTTTATTTCAATTTCACAACAGCTATCGCAAGCGTTCCGTCTTCCCATTCCACCGGGACGGCTCCGGCCGGGTCCGCTTCAAAACGGAGGGAACGCGCCAGGGTCTGGGCACAGACGTATGTACCGAAGCTTTCGAGCGCCTCCTGCAGGGCGGCATTCGGTTCGACGGTGACCTCGATGCGGTCGGTCACTTCAAAGCCGGACGCCTTGCGCAGGTTCTGGATGCGGTTGACCAGTTCGCGGGCCAGGCCTTCCTTGCGGAGTTCGGGGGTGATTTCCACGTCGAGCGCGACGGTCAGCGCGCCCTGCGAGGAAACGAGCCAGCCCGGCATATCCTCGGAAGAGATCTGATAGTCGCCGGGATTGAGCATCACTTCCCCGCCCGGGAGGGCGAGCCGGTAAACTTCCGCGGCCGCTTCTGCGCGCTGGATGGCGGAAATGACATCCTGCGGCAGCGCCGCCATCGCGGCGGCGATCTCCTTCATGCGCGGGCCATATACCTTGCCGAGTGTCTTGAAGTTCGGCTTGATCTTCTTGGTCAGGATGCCGTCGGTATTTTCGACGAATTCCAGCTCCTTGACATTCACTTCGGCCAGGATGAGGTCCTTGACGGCTTCGAGCCGCGAACGGACCTGCTCCGAAATGACCGGGACCAGCATCTTCTTGAGCGGCTGCTTGACGGCCAGGTGTTCGGCCTTGCGGAGGGCGAGCACCATCGAGGTGGCCTGCTGGGCCAGGGACATCCGCGCCTCCAGTTCCGGATCGATGGCGCCCAGGTCTGCGGCGGGCATCTGCACAAAGTGGACGGAGGCTTTACTGCCGGACTGTCCCGCAGTCAGGTCGAGATAGAGCCGCTCGGCGAAGAACGGGGCCACAGGAGCCATCAGGACGGCCACGTCGTACAGCGCCGTATAGAGCGTCTGGTAGGCGGCCTGTTTGTCGGCGGTCATCTCGCCGGCCCAGTAGCGCGAGCGGTTGAGACGGACATACCAGTTGGAAAGGTCGTCGCAGACAAAGTTCTCGATGAGGCGGCCGGCGGTCTTGATGTCGTAGTCGTCGTAAGCGGCCCGCACATCGCGGATCAGGCTGTTCAGGCGAGAGATGATCCAACGGTCGATTTCCGTGAGGGACGTCCGGTCCACCGGGCCTTGACGCCAGTCGTCGATATTCGCGTAGCGGGCGAAGAAGGCGTAGGTGTTGTAGAGGGTGCCGAAGAATTTGCGGCGCACCTCGTCCACACCGCCTTCGTCGAACTTGAGGTTGTCCCAGGGCTCGGCGTTGGTGAGCATGTACCAGCGGAGGGCGTCGGCGCCGTAGTTGTCGAGCGCCTTGAAGGGATCGACGGCGTTGCCCAGGCGCTTGCTCATCTTGTTGCCGGCCTTGTCGAGCACCAGTCCGTTGGAAATCACGCGCTTGAACGCGGGCGTTCCGCTGACCATCGTATGGATGGCGTGGAGGGTGTAGAACCAGCCGCGGGTCTGGTCGACGCCTTCGGCGATGAAATCGGCCGTGGCGCCGAATTTTTCACTGGCCAGGTTGCGGAGGCCTTCCTGGGCGTAGGGCATTGCGCCGGAGTCGAACCACACGTCGATCAGGTCGCTTTCGCGGACCATCTTGCGGCCGGACGGCGAGACGAGGAAGATCTCGTCCACGAACGGCCGGTGCAGGTCGATGCGGTTGTAATTCTCCAGGCTCATGTCGGCGGGATTGAAACCTTTTTCTTTCAGCGGGTTGGAAGGCATGATGCCGGCTTCCACCGCTTTTTCGATCTCGTCGTACAGTTCGGCGACGGTCCCGATGCATTTCTCTTCCCGGCCGTCTTCGGTGCGCCAGATCGGGAGCGGCGTGCCCCAGAAGCGGCTGCGGCTCAGGTTCCAGTCCTGGATGTTCTCGAGCCACTGGCCGAAACGGCCCGTACCCGTGGAGGCGGGTTTCCAGGTAATCTGTTTGTTGAGCGCGACCATCTCGTCCTTCACGGCCGAGGCCTTGATGAACCAGGAGTCGAGCGGATAGTAGAGCACGGGCAGGTCGGTCCGCCAGCTGTGCGGATAGCTGTGCACATGCTTCTGGACCTTGAAGGCGCGGCCGTCGGCCTTGAGCATCACGCACAGGTCGATGTCGAGGCTCCCCTCCTCTTCCACATGCTCGAAATACTGTTTGTAGCCGGGTTTCACATAGCGACCCGCAAATTCGGCATAGGAAGGATCCACGCAGTCGCGGACATAGTCCGGATCCAGGTCTTCGAGACGGCAGAAACGGCCCTGCCGGTCCACTTGCGCCTGCGGGTTCCCGTCTTTGTCAACGGGCTGGACGGCGGCGATGCCGGAAGCGGCGGCGACCCGCTTGTCGTCGGCGCCGAAAGTCGGCGCGATATGGACGATGCCCGTACCGTCTTCGGTGGTCACATAATCGCCGGGAATGATGCGGAAAGCATCGCCGTCGGGCTTGAACCAGGGAATCAGCTGGCGATAGCGGATGCCCGTCAGTTCCCGGCCTTTCAGGCTGCCTTCCAGCAGGCGCCAGGGAACGAGCTTGCCGCCCTTTTCATATTCCAGCGGCAGATTTTCCGCCTTGGCATTGAACCAGACGGGGACCAGCGCCTTGGCCAGCAGATAGACGGCCGGCGCTCCCGTATAGGGATTGAACGAGCGGACGCGGACATATTCGATCTCCGGACCGACGCAGAGCGCCGTATTGGAGGGCAGGGTCCAGGGCGTCGTGGTCCAGGCCAGCGCATAGAGCGGCAGGTCTTCGGCGAAAAGCGGCGCCGAAGCCGCGTCGCGGACGATCTCGAACTGCGCCGTGACGGTCGTATCGGAAACGTCCTTATAGCAGCCGGGCTGGTTCAGTTCGTGGGAGCTCAGGCCCGTACCGTCGGTAGGCGAATAGGGCTGGATCGTAAAGCCTTTGTAGAGCAGGCCCTTGTCGTAAATCTTCCGCAGCAGGTACCACAGGGTCTCGATGTAGCGGTTGTCGTAGGTGATATAGGGGTCGTCCATATCGACCCAGTAGCCGATCTGCTCGGTCAGGGAGGCCCATTCCCGGGTGTATTTCATCACCTCCTTGCGGCAGGTGGCATTGTAGTCGGCCACGGAAATCTTCGTCCCGATGTCCGCCTTGGTGATACCGAGTTTCTTCTCGACGCCCAGTTCGACCGGCAGGCCGTGGGTGTCCCAGCCGGCCTTGCGTTCGACGTGGAAACCAGTCTGCGTCTTGTAGCGGCAGACGGCATCCTTGATGGAACGGGCCATCACGTGGTGGATGCCCGGCATGCCGTTGGCGGACGGCGGTCCTTCAAAGAACACGAACGCCGGTGCGCCTTCGCTCAGTTTCAAAACCTTGCGGAAGGTATCGTCTTTTTTCCACTTGTCCAGTATTTCCCGGTTCACAGCCACCAGGTCGAGCTTCTTGTATTCGGCAAAACTCATATCGCTTCTGTAATTGAATTCATTTTGAATTTGCAAAGATACGATAATTCACTAATTTTGGGCTGCGCAAAATAAAATTGCTATGGGCGTCATCGACATCGTCATTGTCTGCTGTTTCCTGCCGGTCCTCTATTTCGGCATCAAGAACGGCCTGGTCAAGCAACTGGTTGCTTTTGCCGTCGTCTATTTCGGCATCCGGCTCTCCCTGCGTTTCGCCACGCCGGTCGCCGCCTGGGTCGTGGAACACGTGCATTTATCCGAATTCTGGGCAAAAGCCGTTTCTTTCATCCTGATCTTTTTCGCAGTTGCGCTGCTTTTAAGTTTATTCGGCAGGATCATCGAGAAAATTATCAAGATTTCCCTGCTGGGCTGGCTCAACAAACTCCTGGGCATCGTGATGACCTTCTGCATCTTCGCCCTGCTGATTTCCGTGATCGTCTATTTCGTGGATTCGGCCAACAACCTCCTGGATTTCATCCCGAAGGAGAAACTCGAAGAGTCCCGCTTCTACCCGGCCCTGCTCGATCTTTCCAAAGAAGTCTTCCCGCATTTCAAGGAACTTTTCCAGCAGGGAGAAATTTAAATTCGTAATTCTTCAGGACCTCCTGCAGATTTTGCTTTTCTGTCGGCCCGGAACCGGATTTCGTGCTGAACTTTGCTTTCGGAAACAAAACCCGAGCAAATGGCACATGACAACCGGATCCGAGAGCTGACCGACATGGACGCGGCACGGCAATTTCTCCTGCCCGACTCCTTCCTTTCTGGCTTTCTCTACGCACTTCTGCTGGCGGCAACCCTGGCCCTGTCCGTCCTGTCGGTCATTTTTTTCCGATAAAGCACACCCGGGGGAGCGTGCGAGCGATTGTCTTCATGGGCGGGAAGACCCGTGCGGGAGAGCTCCCTCTTTTAAGAAAGAAAACAACGATGAAAACGGCCATACGACAACACGACCTTTCAGACTGCGCGGCGGCCTGCGTCGCCTCCATCGCGCGGCACTACGGCGCACCGGTTCCGCTGACCGTCATCCGGGAAGCCTCCGGAACCTCCGCCGCGGGCACCAGCATCAAGGGAATCCTCGACGCCTGCCGGGAAATCGGCTTCCAGGCCAAAGCCTACAAGTCGGACGAAAAGAAGCTGGACAGCCTCTATGGCCTGTCGGAGCCCGTCATCCTGCATATCCGCGACAAGCGCGACGACCTGCATTTCGTCGTCCTGGAATCGCTCGGACCGAAAAAGGCCCGCATCATGGATCCCGGTCTCGGGAAAAGCATCCGGCTCGCGCCGGACAAGCTGCAGGAACAATGGACCGGCTATCTGGTCACGATGATCCCCGATCCGGAAGGGAAACCCCGCACGAAGCTTCACCCGGCCAAAAGTCTTTTCCAATGTCTCCGGGCGCTTTCTTTCCGGGATTTCGCACGGATGATGGCCGGTTCGGTGGTCTATATCGTCGCCGGCCTGTGTACGGCAATCTTCCTGCAGCACATCATCGACGGCGTCCTGCCGACTGGCGACCGGCACGGCCTGCTCCAGACCGCTTTGCTGATGCTCTCGGTCATGGCCTGCACGCTGCTGGTCGGCTACGGCCGGGTCATCTATGCCCTCCGGCTGAGCCTTTCGCTCGACAGCCGCCTGATCCTGGACTACCTGCGGCACCTGTTCCACCTGCCCGCCGGATTCTTCACCCGCCGCGGCACCGGGGAACTGCATGCCCGGATCGGCGACGCCGGAAAAGTCCGCCATTTCCTGATCGACGGGCTGTCCACCCTGCTGACCAGCAGCCTGATCCTCCTTGTCTCGTTCACCCTGATGTTCACCACGCATTGGCGGCTGGCTTTGCTCATGCTGACATTCATTCCGTTCTATCTGACCCTCTATCTGGTCGCCGACCGGGTGAACAGACGGGTGAACCGGGACATTATCGAACAGTCCGCCGCTTTTGAGGAGCGCACGGTGGAAGGCATTGCCGCCGTACGGACCATCCGCTATTTCGGATACGGCGGGCGGCTGCTCCGCGGCATCGAAAAGGAATACCGCCTGCTGGTGCAGACCCTGTTCAAGGGCGGCCGCTGGGCCGGATTCTTTGCAAGCGCCTCCGACGGCATCGCAAAGATGCTGACGCTCACCCTGCTGACAGTCGGTTCCCTGTATATCTTCTCCGGCTCGCTGAGCGTCGGAGCCCTGGTGTCATTCTATTCGCTGACCGCCTGGTTTTCGGCACCGCTCGAACAGCTCGTGGGCCTCAACGAGGATCTTTCGGAAGCCCGGATCGCCTTCGAACGGCTCCGGGACATCACGGAACTGGAAGCAGAAGACCCCGGACTGACCGCTTTCGAGCCCGAAGCCGGGGCCGACCTGGTCTTCGACCGGATCAGCTTCTCGTATCCCGGCAGTCCCGTCCTGCTCGAAGATTTCAGCCTTACGCTGGAAGCCGGCCGCATCACGGCCGTCCGCGGACCGAGCGGATGCGGAAAGAGCTCGCTGGCCGCCCTGCTGATGCGCGACTACAGCGTTCAGAAAGGCGTAATCCGGCTGGGCTGCGATGACATCCGGCTCTATTCCCTGGAGGCCTGGCGCCGCTTCATCTCGATCGTACCCCAGGAGCCCTGCCTGCTGAACGCATCCATCCTCGACAATGTCGCCTGCCTGGACCCGGATCCCGACGTGGGGCGCATCATCCGCCTGCTGGACGAACTGGACCTGGGCGCAATGGTCCGGGAACTGCCGATGGGCATCCTCACCCGCATCGGCGAACGGGGCGGAACGCTCTCCGGCGGCCAGCGCCAGCGGATCGCCCTGGCGCGGGCCCTGTATCACCGGCCGAAAGTCCTCATCCTCGACGAGGCCACCGCCTCGCTCGACGAAACGGCGCGGCTGAGTCTCCTGCGCTGCGTCGTCCGCTTCCGGGACGAAGGCGGAACCGTGATGATGATCACCCACGACAGCGCCAACGAATCCATCGCAGACAGAATCATAACCATGACATAAAAAAACCGTGCGCGCGGAAACAAGGTCAGTCCCGGACACCTGCAAGGACGGGAACCACTCAACAAACACACAGACCGTATGGAAGAAAAAACGATGTATGGACGGGGTTTGAGAGAACTGAATTCTTCCGAACTCCAGGTACGGGGCGGGGCAAGCGGAGTCCTGGCCGGCATTTTCGAGAAAATCCGCAACCTGATCGACACAATCGCCGACTACCTTCCCAATTTCCTGAAGGGAATCAAGGACGGGTTCTTCGGAAAGGACAGATCGTAAAGGAGGACGGCCATGCGAGAAATTGCCATCAACGAAGCCGCCCTGATTTGGGGCGGCGTGGACAAGAAAGCGCAGGACGCGCTTTACACGATCGGTTATGTATTGGGCGTGATCGCCCACTTCATCGGCGCCTTGTTCCTCTTCAAACGGGACAAACCGACTGCCTGAACCTGACTCGCCGGGTCTCTCTTCGGAGAGACCCTTTCCTCCCATGAAACGAATTCTGTCACTACTGCTGCTGGGGCATCTGGCCGCGAGCCTGACCGCCCAGGAAAGCTGGACGCTGGAACGCTGCATCCAATACGGCATGGAACACAACATCGACCTGCGGGAGCAGGCCGTCGAGACCGCCTTCCGGAGCGCCGTGCTGCGCGAAAAGGTCGCCGCCCACTTCCCCGTCATCACCGCCACCGTCGCCCAGGACTGGAACTGGGGACGGAGCGTCGATATGCAGGAACTGGTCATCATCCGCAACAAGCTGACCCGGGCCACAGGGGCTTCCCTCAACGCCAGCCTGCCGCTGTTCGACGGATTTGCCCGGCACAACGAGCGGCGGGCGGCGCGCAAAGCGGTGGAAGGCGCCGCACTGGATGAAGCCGCGCTGCGGCAGGCGCTGGCCATCGACATCACCCGCGCCTACCTGCAGCTGATGCTGGCCCGGCAGGTCGAAAGCTGCGCACGCGAAAACCACGCGACCATCGTCATGCAGCGCGAACGGACCGCCCGGCTCGTGGAGGCCGGAAGCCAGCCCAAGAGCGCCCTCAGCGAAATGGAGGCCCAGGTGGCGGCGGAAAAAGCCGCCCTGGTCGAAGCATCCTGCCAGGTCCGCACCGCGGTCCAGGCGCTGAGCCGGCTGATGAACCTCGACACCCAGGACGGCATCCCGTCCGGCGACGCCTTTGCCGAAACGGAAGTCCCGCCTGCGGCGCCGGTCCTGTCCCGGACCCAGGTGGAGGACTGGCTCTGGCAGGATCCCCGGATCCGGAGCGCCCGGACGGCCATCCAGTCGGCCGGATACCGGCATGCCGCAGCCAAGGGGGCCTTCCTGCCCAGCCTCAGCCTCAGTGCCGGCTACGGGACCTATTACAGCAGCGCGGCGGACGGTTCCTTCCGCACCCAGCTGGGCGAAAACCGCAACCCTTCCCTCTCCCTGCACCTCATCGTCCCGGTCTTCGACGCCCTGCAGCGCGTTTCACAGGTGCGCAGGACGAAACTGGACCTGGAACGGAGCCGGCTGCAGGCAGAAAAAGTCCGCACCCGCGTCGAAGCGGAAATCCGCAGCGCGACCATCGAAGCGGAGAACTGCTGCCAGAAATACCTCTCGGCCGAAGAGACGCTCCGCGCCATGCAGGAACTGCTCAGCGTGACCGAGGCCAAGTACAATCTGGGCGCGGCACCCGTTCTCGACTACATCCTGGCCCGGAACCACCATGCGAAGGCGTTGTCCGATTTCCTGCAGGCCAAATGGCAATACCTGTTCCAGCTCAAGCTGCTGGAGCGATACCGGCAATGAAAACGAAGCGCACAAAGAAGAAATGGCTGTTCCTGGCGGCGGGCGGGCTCCTGCTCCTGCTGCTGATCAGGGCCGGGCGGACACCGCGGACGGAAGTGACGGTCTTCCAGGCGGGCCGCCGCGACCTGACGGAGCTGATTCCGGCCTCGGGCACCATCCGTCCGGTGGTGGAAGTGAAACTCACGCCCGATGTCTCGGGCGAAATCGTGGATATCTTCGTCCGGGAAGGCGACCGGGTGGAAGCGGGAGACCTGCTCCTGAAGATCCGGCAGGATCTGTATCTCTCCCAGGTCGAACAGGCAAGCGCTACGCTGGGGAGCCTGCGCGCCCAGCACGCCCGGCAGCGGGCCGAAGCGCGGCAGGCCCGCCTCAACCACGAGCGCGACCGCAAACTCTACGAACTCAGTGCCGTCTCCGCCGCGGAATTCCAGGCCTCCCAAACGGAACTCGACGTAGCGGAAAGCGCGCTGCGCGCCGCAGAATACGCCATCCGCAGCGGCGAAGCCCAGCTCAAGGAAGCCCGGGAGAACCTGCTGAAAACCACCGTCTATGCCCCCATAGGCGGGACGGTCTCGCGCGTAAGTGTCGAGAAGGGGGAACGGGTGGTCGGTACCAGCCAGATGGCCGGGACAGAACTGCTCCGCATCGCGGATTTCAGCCGGATGGAGGTGGCCGTGGAAGTCGGGGAAAACGACATTGTGCGCATTGCCGCCGGCGACAGTGTCCGGGTGGAAGTGGACGCCTACCCGGGATGCCGGTTCCGGGGCCTGGTGACACAAATTGCAAATTCCGCCAAAAATCTGGACGCGCACTTCGAACAAGTTACTAACTTTGCGGTCCGGATTGAACTCCTGCCCGATTCGGTGCGGTTCCTGCCCGGCATGTCCGCGGCCGTCTCCATCCGTACGGAAGAACGGAAAGACTGCCTTGCCGTCCCGGCCGGAAGCATTTTTACCCGCAACCGGGAGACGTACCTCTGGATTGTCGGCCCCGGCAATACCGCCCAGGCCCGGAAGGTGACCACCGGCATCCAGCAGGCCGACCGGATCGAGATCCGGGAAGGCCTCGCCGACGGCGAGCGGGTCGTGAGCGGCCCGGCGGAAATCGTCGGGAAACAGCTTACCGAAGGACAGAAGCTCAGAATAACGGACGTAAGACCATGAGTGAAAAGATACTGATGATTGAGACCAGCACGGAGTGCTGTTCGGTCGCGCTCGCCGACGGAGCGCAGATTCTCGCATCCCGGATCAACGGAACCCCGCGCCAGCATGCGGCCATGCTGGCTCCCTATGTGCAGGAAGTGCTTGCGGAATGCGGCCTCGCTGCAAGCGGGCTGGATGCCGTAGCCGTCAGCGAGGGCCCCGGTTCCTACACCGGCCTGCGCGTGGGCGTCTCCACGGCGAAAGGACTCTGTTTCGGCGCCGGGAAGCCGCTGCTGGGCATCGACACGCTGCAGATCCTGGCCATGCAGGCCCTGGCCGAAGGCCGCTTCGACCGGATCGTCGCCATGATCGACGCCCGTCGGATGGAAGTCTATGCTGCCTCGTTCGACGCCTCCGCCCGCAAGGTCTCGGAAACGCAGGCGGTCATCCTCGACGAAAACAGCTACCGGCAGGAACTGGAGGCCGGGACCGTCCTGTTCATCGGGACCGGCGTGGAGAAATTCCAGCGCATCTGCCCGCATCCCAACGCCACGTTCCGCGAATGCCCGCCGCTGGCCACCGCCATGGTACAGCCCGCCCTCGCCGCCCTGCAAAAAAAAGAGCTCAAAGACGTTGCGTACTTTGAACCCTTTTACCTGAAGGAATTCGTGGCCGGTATCAGCCGCAAATCCGTTCTATAATCCTGTTACAACAGTTTCCGGACCAGCTGGTCCAGGGCCGTCTCGTCGAAGACGTCCCGGGCGGCGATGTCGCCCTTGCGGTCGATCACGAACATCGTGGGGACATGGTCCACATTGTAGCTGATGACGGCCGGTGACTGCACGCCGAGTCCGTCGTTCACGCTGGTCCAGGGCAGTTTCTGGCTCTTGACCACCGCAGCCCAGCTGGGCTTGTCGATGTCCAGGCCGACCTGATAGACTTCCAGGCCCCGCTCGTGATATTTCGCGTAGATTTCAGCCAGATCGACGTTGAAGAGCTTGTGCTCGTCCTGTCCGACACTCCAGAAGGAAAGGATGATCACCTTGCCTTCCATGTCGGAGAGCGTCTTCAACTGGCCGTCGATGTCCGGCAGGGTCAGGTCGGGGAAACTGATGACCGACACGTCGCCGAAGCGGCTGGCCATTTCCTGGTCCCGGGTCCGCGTATCGATCAGGTCACGGATGGCTGCCAGGTATTCCGACTTGGGATAGACCTGCATCAGGGAATCCTGCACGGTCTTGAAAATGACCACGTCGCTTTCCTGGCCGAAAACGGGCAGGTTCTCGTTGAAGCGCTGGAACAGGGTGACGGCCGAGGTGATGGATTTCGGATGATTGACGATGAACTTGATGGCCTGGCGCTTGTAGTCCACATAGACTTTGCTGATGGCCCGGTTCACCTCCGCGACCTCTTCATCCGAGCTCTCTTCGGTAAGGGAGGCTGCGAGGGTTTTCATCTTCTCGGACGCCTCGGCAAAGGAGGCGTTGACTTCCTGGAAGAGGCGGGACTCTTCGGAGCCTTCCACCGTGAAAGGTCCGTTTGCCGGAACCTTGACCGTAACTTCGTCGGACGGCAGCAGGACCAGCGAGGCGACCGGCTTACCACCGGTGTAAAGATAATAGAAATACGGGGCATTGCCCGTGAGCTTCACCCGGCGGTTGAAATGGCCGTTGTGGTCGGCACGGATGGTATCGACCGGCAGAAGCCGGTTGTAATTGAACTTCTGCAGCACGACGGCGGAATCGCCGGCGCCATCGATGGTCGCGTTGATCCGGGCGACCGGGTCTTGCTGGCAGGCGGCCAGGAGCAGCAATGCGCTGGCCCAGATGATCAATCGTTTCATAGTGGAGCTATTGCTTGTTGAAGGCCGCCGCGATGGCTGCGGCGATTTCGGCGAACCGTTCGGGACTGAGTTGTTTCTTCTCCTTGCGGAAATCCAGGTCGGCTTCCGACTGGAGGGGAACCAGATGGATGTGGGCGTGCGGGACTTCCATGCCCAGCACGGCGACGCCGACCCGCTTGCAGGGAACGGCCTCGCGGACGGCTTTGGCCACCCGGCCCGCAAACTGCCAGAGGCCGGCATAGGTCTCTGCGTCGAGGTCGAAGATGTAATCGACTTCTTTCTTGGGGATCACGAGCGTATGACCCTCGGCCAGCGGGTTGATGTCAAGGAAGGCATAGTAGCGTTCGTCTTCGGCTACTTTCCACGACGGAATCTCGCCCGCCACGATTCTGCTGAAAATGGAGGCCATCGTTAGATCGATATTTCGAGGATTTCAAACTTGATGACGCCGGAAGGGACGTTGACGGGGACCACCTCGCCCTTGCGGTGCCCCATCAGGGCCTTGCCGATGGGCGTGGTCATGGCCAGCTTGCCTTCCAGGATGTTGGCTTCGCTCTCTCCCACGAAAGTGTAGGAGACGACGGCGCCCGTGCCCAGGTTCTTGAGTTTGACTTTCGTCAGCATCTGGACCGTATCGGTATTGATTTTCGATTCGTCGATGACTTTGGCGTTGGCGATCAGGTCCTGCATCTTGCTGATCTTGAGTTCGAGCATTCCCTGCGCTTCGCGCGCGGCATCATATTCGGCATTTTCGGAAAGGTCGCCCTTGTCGCGCGCTTCCGCAATCGCCCTGGAAATGACAGGACGCTCGGCAATCATCGCGGCGAGTTCCTCGCGCAGCTTGTCGAGCCCTTCCTGGGTTACATAATGTGATTCTCCCATAGTACAAAAGTTAAAAAGAAAAGAATCCCACCCTTTGTGGGACCCTTTCAGTGTTCAATATTTCTGCAAATATACGAATTTTTTCTTTATGCAACAATTATCTCATCCGCCTTCTTGCAGTCCAGCCGCAACTGCGCCTTCAAGGCGTCGAGCGAATCGAAACGACGTTCTTCGCGCAGGCGGGCGCAGAACTCGATGCGCAGGTCCAATCCGTAGATATCCTCGTCGAAATCAAGGATGTGTGTCTCGATGGTCCGGGCGTTTCCCATCCCGACCGTCGGCCGGGTCCCGATGTTGCAGACGCCTTTGCAGCGCCGTCCCAGCACATCCACCCAGACGGCATAGACGCCGTTGCCGGGCACCAGTTTCAGCGGTTCGTAGCACTGCATGTTGGCGGTCGGGAAACCCAGCGTGCGGCCGATCCGGTTTCCGGACACCACCACGCCGCAAAGCCGGTAGCGGTAGCCGAGCATCGCCTGTGCCGCCGCCACATCCCCCTCGAAAAGGGAACGGCGGATCTGCGTGGAGCTGATGGCCGCCATCCCGGGCGCGCCGGTGAAGGCTTCCACCCGGACCGGCTCCACGCCGCAGGCGGCGACCGTCTCCATCATCTGCTCCGGCGACTCGAAACGGTCGTGGCCCAGGCGGTGGTCGTAGCCCAGGATCAGCGTCGTGACGCCCAGACGGTCCACCAGGTAGTCCCGCACGAACTGTTCCGCCGACAGCCGGCTGAATTCCCGGGTAAAGGGAAGCACCTCGAAGCGGTCCGCGCCACAGGCCAGGCAACGCTCCCGTTTCTCCTGCAGGGAAGTCAGCAAGCGGAGCCGGTCGGCATCCTGCTGCAGGACGCTGCGCGGATGCGGCCAGAAGGTCACGACCATCGACGCCTCTCCCCTTTCGCGGGCGATGGCGCACATCTGGCCGATCACCTGCCGGTGTCCGAGATGCACGCCATCGAAAAAACCGGTTGCCGCTACAGCCATTTCACCAGTTCAAGATCCTGCCGGTGCGGCATCTGCGGATACTTGGCAAAGATGCGGGAAGCGGTCTCGAAGGTACCGGATACCTCCGGCACGATGTCTGCCCGGTACGTGGCGACCCCGTCTTCGAAGGAAACGAGTTTGAAATCGTGGATGGAAACGATATGGTGCTCACCCTTGGCGTTGCGCTCGGTCAGCAGGATCTCGGCGCCGACGTCCTCGGGGTCGAGTTCACCGATGGACAGCACGAGTTCGGATTTGTAGGACTGGCCCAGCTGGATGGAAGACTGGCTCACGGCGGGACGCTGGAAGGAAAGCACTTCGATCCGACCCCACTCGCGGCGCAGGCGCTTCTTGATGAAGGCGATCTCCCGGGCTACGCTGAAGTCGTCCTCGACCAGGCCGTGGCAACGGGCGCAGAGCGGTTCGTAATACTGCTTGCAGTAGTCGGAAAGCATCCGGTTGGTCGTGAAATTGCAGGCCACCTTGGCCACCGTGTTCTTGATGATGCCGATCCAGTCCTTGGAAAGTCCCTGCTCGTCCTTGTCGTAGAAGGTGGGGACGATTTCCGTTTCGAGGATGTTGTAGATGGTCGAGGAGTCGAGGTCGTCCTGGAAGGCCTGGTTGTCGTAGGTCCGTTCCATCTTGAGGGCCCAGCCGGCACCCGGCTTGTAGCCTTCCACCCACCAGCCGTCGAGCACGGAGAAGTGCATGACACCGTTCATCACGGCCTTCTCGCCGCTGGTGCCGGAGGCTTCCTGCGGACGGGTCGGGTTGTTCATCCACACATCGACGCCCTGCACCAGCAGCTTGGCGATGGTGATGTCGTAATTGGGGACGAAGACGATCTTGCCCAGGAACTGCGGCATCTTGGAGATGTCGATGATGCGCTTGATCAGGTCCTGTCCGGCCCGGTCGGCGGGATGCGCCTTGCCGGCGAAGAGGAACTGCACCGGATGCTGGGGATTGTTGACGATGTCGTTCAGGCGGTCGAGGTTGCTGAACAGCAGCGTGGCGCGCTTGTAGGTGGCGAAACGGCGGGCGAAACCGATGGTCAGCACGTCGTCGCGCAGGGTCTTGCGGATCTTGACGATCTCACGCGGCGAATAATGGTTGGTCAGTCTGGTATCGGCCATATACTCCTTCACCGTGTCGATCAGGCGCTTGCGAAGCAAGTTGCGGGTCTTCCAGATGCGGTCGTCCGGCACGTCGTAGATGCCTTCGAAGCAGCTCTTGTCGTAATGGTGGGTCTGGAACTGGGGACCGAATACCTTGGCGTGGATCTCTTTCCATTCGGGCGCCGTCCAGGTGGGATAATGGACGCCGTTGGTCACGGAGCTGACGATGTTCTCTTCCGGCAGATAACCGGGCCACATCGGCGCGAAGATCTTCTGGCTCACCTTGCCGTGCAGCCAGCTCACGCCGTTGATCTCCTGCGAGAGATTGGCCGCCAGGAAACTCATCGAGAATTTCTCGTTCGGATTGTCCACATTGATCTTGCCCAGGCTCATGAAGGTCTTCCAGTCGATCTTCATCCGCTCGGGATAGTGCGAGATATACACGCGGAGCAGGTCTTCCGTAAAGGCGTCGTGCCCTGCCGGGACCGGGGTATGCGTGGTGAAGAGCGACGAGGCGCGCACCACTTCCAGCGCCTCGGGATACGAGAGGTTCTCGTTCTGGATGTATTCGCGCAGGCGCTCGAAACCGCAGAAGGCGGCATGTCCCTCATTGCAGTGATAGACATCGGCTTCGATGCCCAGGGCGCGCAGGGCGCGGATACCGCCGACGCCCAGGAGCAGTTCCTGCTTGAGGCGGTTTTCCCAGTCGCCGCCGTAGAGCTGGTGCGTAACCTGCCGGTCTTCCGGGAGATTCTCTTCGAAGTCGGTGTCGAGCAGGTAGAGGTCGGTCCGGCCCACTTCGACCTTCCAGATGCGGGCATTGAGGTTGCGGCCCGGGAAAGCCACGCTGACCTTGACCCAGTTGCCGTCGGCGTCATAGACCGGTGCGGCCGGAATCTTGGTGAAGTCCTGCGGCTCGTAGTCGGAAATCTGGTCGCCGAAAGCCGACAGGCGCTGCGTAAAGTAGCCATAGCGGTAAAGCAGGCCGACGGCCGTGATGTTGACCTTCATGTCGGAAGCCTCCTTCAGGTAGTCGCCGGCCAGGATGCCCAGGCCGCCCGAGTAGATCCTGAGCGAGGTGTCGATGCCGTATTCCATGCAGAAATAGGCCACGCGGGCGCCGCTGCGGCTGTCTTTCTCCGCCATGTAGGCCTGGAACTCGGCATAGACATCATCCAGCCGCTTGAGGAAGTTCTCGTCGTTTTCCAGGATCCGGTAGCGCTTGAGCGGAATCTTGTCGAGGAAGAGCAGCGGGTTGCCTCCGGTCTTTTTCCAGAGCTCCGGATCGATGCTGCGGAAGAGTTCGATGGCCGGCTGGTTCCAGCACCACCAGAGGTTCTTGGCCAGGGCGTCCAGATGCTGGAGGCGCTCCGGCAGGGCGCGGCTGATGAACACGCTGGTCCAGGTCGGCTGGCCGGCCGACAGGTTCTCGTAGCTGTGCGGCTCGTCGGGAATGTCGATGAAATCCTTGCGGGAAGAACGCACCTTCTCGATGGCGGCGTTGTAGGCTTCCTTGTAATAGTCGATGTTGTTGCTCCAAAGGGCGATCTTGGAGACGGCGCGGGCATTTTTCCGCCAGACGACGTTTTCTTCGGCACTGAGGCCGGCCGCTTCCAGGATCCGCGCGGCGACGGCATCGACCACGGCGCTGTAATTGGCGTCATTGCGCTCGATGACCTCGATACCGGGATGCGCCTCCTTGTAATGATCGCGGACCCAGACGCCGAAACCGGCCAGCGAGGTCGTGGTGGTCGGCACGCCGAAGGCGAGCGACTCGAGCGGCGTGTAGCCCCACGGCTCGTAGTACGACGGGAAGACGGTCAGGTCCATGCCGATGAGCAGGTCGTAGTAGCGCATGTTGAAAACACCGTCATCACCGTTCAGGTAGGTCGGGACGAAGAAGACGTCCAGCTTCCCGCCGGCGGCGTTGTTCAGTTTCAGTTCGCGGAGCCGGCGCATCACGATATCGTAGTCGTCCATCAGGTAATGCGTGGTCTGCGTCGTGTAGGAGCTTCCGTTGCCGCCCAGCTTGGCGACCAGTTCCTTGTCCGGACCGTTGTTGCCGGAAGGAACCATGACGAAGGCCAGGATCCGGCGGCCGGCATACTGTCCGGCGTCGATCCGGCCCAGTGCATCAAGGAATACGTCGATGCCCTTGTTGCTGTATTCGTAACGGCCGCTGATGGCCACCAGCAGGCTGTCTTCCGGATAGGCCTCGCCACCCATGGCCGAAGCCACTTCCAGCAGTTTCCGGCGGGCTGCCTTCCGGCAGTCGTCGTAATCTTCGGCGGCCGGCGTAATGCTGTTCTCGAAGCCATTTGGCGTGATCACGTCGCAGTCGCGACCCAGGAACTGCTTGCATTCGAGGGCCGTGATCTCGCTCACGGTCGTGAATACGTCGGAGGCGACGGCCGAGGCCTTCTCCAGGGAATGGCGCGCCACGACACCGTACTCATGGGACAGGCGGTCGGCGTCCAGTCCGGCCAGCCCGTCATAGAGCGGGATGTTCTTGCCGGCCACGCAACGGCCGATGACCGTGGCGTGGGTGGTGAAGATGGTGCCGATGGGCAGGTTCGACATCTTGACATAGAGCAGGCCTGCACCGGTCATCCACTCGTGGAACTGGGCGACCACCTTGTCGTGCGGTTTCACGTTGTAGCGCACGAAACTCTCGATGACCTTGCCCGCCGCATAGCCGAAGAGGGCCGACTCCACATAGTCCCAGCCGCCGCTGATGGAGTCCACGCCGAAACGTTTCCAGAGTTCGGTCAGAATCTCGTCCTTGTGGCTGATGAAGGTCGTGAAATCGACCAGGATGGCCACGGGCTCGCCCGGAACGTTCCAATGGCCGATCCTGAGACGCAGCCCCTCCTCCGCGGCAGCCTGCCGCCAGGAACGGAACAGCGCGGGATCTTCGCTGAATTCCGGATTCTGGGCCACGTCGCGCCAGACATCCGGACCGATATGGATGTGATGGTTTTTCTTGAAAGAATTACCGAGATAAAGTGATTTGGTCGCGATGACGGTATGGATGCCGCCCACCTTGTTGCAAACTTCCCAACTGGTCTCGAACAGGTAGTCGGGCATCGTGAAATTCTGGTTCATATATGGTCTGACTGGATTAATCAATATTTTCGCAATAACTCGCAAAAATACAAATTATTCCCTATTTCCTCCCTTTTCTGCGGAAATAAGCGAAAGTTTTTATAACTTTGAAAAGAATCAAAAAATCAAAAAATGCCCCGTATAATGTCGAACTTTCGCCATCTCGTTCCCTTTGCGTCCTGGCGTCGTTCTTCTGTCCACAAAATGAGATAAAATGAACGGAACAGCCAGGACAAACTCAAAAGAATCTTTCAGATATGCTATCTTCTCCTGCAGGATTCCCGGTAGAATTAAACTTTCTCGAGAAAGTAAAGGATACGTTTTTACATTTGTTTAAAAACAGAAAAGAACAATGAAACGGGTTGTTTTAATTATTTTATATTTCCTTTTATATGCTTGTGGCACACAAGAATATCATATTTCTGAGGCTGATTGTCATATGCTTCCTTTTGATGTCGAGTCAAATCGATTGTTTCAGATCGATGATCCTATTATTACGCTGTATTACGATATTTTCGAAGATTCATCGGTGATCAATGGAGGACTATTTTTTGTTTCTGATCAGAAACAGCCTGAGAAATCTTATCCTCTGTTGATGGATTATCCTGTCATTTGGATTCCTTTTTTATCAGATATTCTATATTATGATGGTACAAGCAAGGTCATCTTTAAGCTAAAGAAACCTTTCGAAAAAAACAGTTTTGCCATTCATTACATATGGAATAGTCAAAAAACACTCAACTCTTTTCCCTGTCCGGCTGATTTCGACAACATTTACCTATGTACGAATCGTTATTACGATCTTTACTTAACATTAAATCTATCAAATAGCGATTTAAATAGAGCGGCTAAATACATAGACAAAAAAGGGATAAATGCGATATCCAAAGAATGGAATCAGTTTTTTAATGAAACTGATCCAAAATCTAAAACTGTCTTGTCAAGTGAATCTTTTAATATTCCCAAAAAATTAGTAAAGCCGTTTTTGCATATTAAGGCTAATAAGCAAGAGACTCGACACTTTGATCAAGAGCCCCAGATATCCCATACTCTTTTTATTCCACATGATAAAACAAAAGAGCATTTAAAGATTGATAGTTTATTCTTATATGTTCCTAAAACAAAAACAAAGTATCAGTTTATTTTTTCTAACAGCATAATAAGAGACTGTTTACAATATCCTTTTTTTCAGGCAGGAATGAATTGTTTTGCGTTGAAAATCCAAAGCGAGTACTCACTTGATCAAGTCTCAAAACTCATCTTGGAAGATGAGCATGGTACTTTATTCTATGTTCCTGAGAAGTATAACCAACATTCGTTTCCGATATACGCACAATGGAGTGAAAATGATTCCTCCTTCTTTCTAATAACAAAGTTAGACAATCGTCTTGATAGCGAAACTATTCTTCATGAACAATCTACCACTAACTCATTATCTAGGACAGATGAAGAGGATTCAATTTTTGTTTTTGCAAATCACTTGATAGAAAGTGCTGTAAAATCCGGTAAATTGTTTTTTTGACGTGTAGTTTCAACAAAGCGAACAATCCGGAGATGGATTGCTAACTTTGCACAGGATAATCCCGCTTACATAATAGGATCCCCCTCGTATATTGGCCCTAAACAAGTAAAGTGATGACCTTAACGAAACGAAAAGAGAGTCAATCGCCATATGGTAATAATAAAGGCATCGGATGCCTTTCGCCAATTTGTTCTTCGCAATAGATGAGAATTAACCTCTTTTATCGGATCACCGCCAAAATCGGGTGGATACAGGAAGGCCGAACGGTCTTTTCGTCGGCCGGCTGTGCCCGCATTACGTGGTCGGCCAGCCGTGCCCGCATCACGTATTGTTTGGTCACGACGACGATGTGAACAGCCTGACAGTGCCGTCGCGGCACAGACAAAGCAGCACACCTGTCTGTGTCGCAGCTCGGAAACCGCAATTT
>CADAOB010000018.1:0-23358 GCA_902789445.1 uncultured Bacteroidia bacterium
TAAAAACCAGACTAAAAATGAGCCCCGTCGACTATAGGAAGAATTATCTAAAACAAATCAATAACCCGTCCAACTTTTAGGGGGCAGTTCAATTTCGGCTGTTGGCGCACACCCATCGGCATCTGATGTCGTATGTGGCGGGTCCTTGTGCGCCAGTTTGGCGGCAGGGCGAATCGGGCCGTCCCACCCACTTTTGGCGCTGATCCGTTTTCAGGGTCAACTGGTATATAGTTCCCAAAAAAGCAGGAAGGTTAACCTTCCTGCTTTTTTGTGAGCCACTTGGCAGACTCGGACTGCCGACCTGCGCGTTACGAATGCGCTGCTCTACCGACTGAGCTAAAGTGGCTGGATTGGGACTGCAAAAATAGTCAAAAGAACGGGATTACAAAAATTTTTTTAATAAAGCCGGACGACCCGCAGGCCGTTGTGGCCTTTGATGCCGTTGGTGTATTCCACCAGGGGCGTCTTGTTGATGACGACTTTCTTGTCGGACATGGAGGCGTGGATGAAGGTCAGGGTGTCGCCTTCCCAGTAGGCGTAGGCCACGTGGGCGATGTCCAGGCCGGGCGTCGAGGAGTTGAAGCCGATGATGTCGCCCGTCTTGATGTTCTTGATGCACCGCGGCAGGTCTGCCTTGGGAATGTACCAGTAGTCCCAGGTTTCGAGGTTCTGCTCGGCGATGCGGATCTTGGCCACGGCTTTCGGATTGTCCTTGAGCTGCTTGTAGGAGGCCGGATGGTTGGACATAAAGTTGAACTTCTGGTCGAGCACCGATCCGCCGCACTGGCGGCTCACCTCGTGGAAGATGCCGCGGGTCTCGCCCTGGATGATCCATTCCGAGGTGTAGTGCAGGCGGGAGGCGTAGCCGTCCACCTTGCCGTTCCGGTAGCGGAGCCGCCGCAGGTTGTCCACGTATTTCTCGAAAGTGGGCTCAGCGTCTTTCGCGGTGAGTGACATGGCCAGGCACATCTCTACGAAAAGGATGCAGTCGGTCTCGCGGGTGTTGATGGTCAGGCGTTCCGGCTCGATCTCGAGGGTGCCGGCCACGTAGGGCGTGCCCAGGAAATGCTTGGCCACCTTGATGACCAGCTCGCTCATCGGAAGTTCGCGGTCGGGGGCCAGCAGGTCCATCACTTCTTGGAAATTCTCCACGTCTTTCTGCGTGAAGCGCGCATCGCCCTTCTCATAGGCGGCAGCGCTGAAAACAAGCCCGAAAAGGGCGCTCAGGAGTATGATTGTGCGTTTCATATCTTAAAAAAGGCAAGCCGGTAAGCCGGATTCTGTACCCGCTTTTCGGGCTTCTGTCATTTATCTGATGCAGCCTACCCCTCGGCTCAGGCGAGCAGCCCTCAGACGCCGATATATTTGGCCTTGCAGCCCTCCGGTGCGTACCCCGACGGTGTCGCCGCCGCCGGTCGTGGGCTCTTACCCCGCGTTTTCACCCTTGCCGGCCCCGGAACAAGTCCGGGCCAAACCGGCGGTTGTTTTCTGTTACGCGCTCCATAAACTTTCACCTATCTGTGCTTTCCACAGGGAGGCGCTCTGCGCTGTCCGGACTTTCCTCACCGCCCGAAGGCGGCGCGACAGAAAAGCTTGCCGGATGCAAAGGTACAAAAAAATGGGTAGTACCGATTTTTTTCGTATCTTTGTGACCCGTTAAGACACTAACGGGACTATGAAAATCGGCTTCGACAACGACAAGTATCTGAAGATTCAATCAGAACACATCAAGGAACGCATTTCTCACTTCGGGGACAAACTTTACATGGAGTTCGGCGGCAAGCTGTTCGATGACTACCATGCCAGCCGCGTATTGCCGGGTTTCGAACCGGACAGCAAGCTCAAGATGCTCATGCATCTGCGCGACGAGATGGAGATTGTCATCGTCGTTTCCGCCGTTGACATCGAAAAGAACAAGGTGCGCAGCGACCTGGGCATCACCTACGACATGGACGTGCTGCGCCTGCGCGACGAATTCCTCAGCCGCGGTTTCCAGGTCAGCTCGGTGGTCATCACCCATTTCAACGGCCAGGCCAGCGCCGTGGCATTCCGCGAGCGGCTGGAACGGATGGGCATCAAGGCCTATTACCACTATATCATCGAAGGCTATCCGACCAATGTGCCGCTGATCGCCTCTGACGAAGGCTTCGGCAAGAACGACTACGTGGAGACTACCCGGCCGCTGGTCGTGGTTACGGCTCCCGGGCCGGGCAGCGGCAAGATGGCCGTCTGCCTGAGCCAGCTCTACAACGAGAGCAAGCGCGGCGTCAAGGCCGGTTACGCCAAGTTCGAGACCTTCCCGGTCTGGAACCTTCCCCTGAAACATCCCGTGAATATCGCCTATGAGGCGGCCACCGCCGACCTGGACGACGTCAACATGATCGACCCTTTCCACCTGGAAGCCTACGGCACCATCGCCGTCAATTATAACCGCGACATCGAGATCTTTCCGGTGCTCAACGCGATCTTCGACCAGATCTACGGCAAGAATCCCTACAAGTCGCCCACCGACATGGGCGTCAACATGATCGGCTTCTGCATCAGCGACGACGACGTCTGCCGCGAGGCCGCCAACAACGAAGTCATCCGCCGTTACTATACGGGCCTGTGCAACATGGCGGAAGGGGAGGACAACGAACGCGAGGTGAACAAGCTCACGCTCCTGCTCAAGCAGGCCGGCCTGGCAACCGAATACCGCCGCGTGACCGTCGCCGCAAAGCAGCGCCAGCTCAGCAGCGAAGAATTCTCCGCCGCGATGGAACTGCCCGACGGCACCGTCATCACCGCCCAGCAGAGTCCGCTCCTGGGCCCGAGTGCGGCACTGATTTTGAACGCACTCAAGCACCTGGCCGGCATTCCGCACCGGGTCAAGCTGATTCCCGCCGAAATGATCGAGCCTATCCAGAAAACCAAGGTCTCCTATCTGCACGGACACAACCCGCGCCTGCATACCGATGAGGTGCTGGTGGCCATCTCGATGCTGAGCCTGCAGGATGAGAACTGCCGCAAGGCCATCGATTGCCTGCCGCAGCTCAAGGGCTGCCAGGTGCACAGTACCGTAATGCTGGCCGAGGTGGACCGCAAGGTCTTCCAGAAACTGGGCGTGGGCCTCACCTGCGAACCGGTCAAGAAACAGCGCGGCAATTACCGGAAATTCTCCTGATCCACATCGTCTGCTTATGAAACACCTCTCCCGCATTTTCCTTGTCCTGCTGTGCGCCCTGCCGCTGACGGCGTGCAGTGCTTCGGCCCAGAACGTCAAGACCTATGGTTACAAGGTGGAGGAGGCGTTGCCGCACGACGTGGCTTCCTACACGCAGGGGCTTTTCTTCCACGACGGCGAGCTCTACGAGTCGGCCGGGCAGTACGGGGAATCGAGTTTCCGGAAGGTGGACCTGCGGTCGGGCCGTGTGCTGAAACGACTGAATTTCGAGGGCCGCTATTTCGCCGAGGGCTCCTGTGTGCTGGGTGACAAGCTGTATGTGCTCACCTGGCAGGAGAAGGAATGTTTTGTCTATGACATCAAGACCTGGAACCGGATCGGAACCCTGCGCTACCTGGGCGAGGGCTGGGGCCTGACGACCGATGGCAAGAGCCTGATCATGAGTGACGGCACGTCCACGATCACCTTCCGCAATCCGGACACTTTCGTCACGGAGCGCGCCATAACGGTTACCTTGCGCGGTCAGAATGTTCTCTACCTGAATGAATTGGAATACATAAAAGGGGAGATCTGGGCCAATGTTTACGGCACCGACCAGATCGTGCGGATCGACCCGGCTACGGGCGTGGTCCGCGCCGTGGTCAACCTGCGGGGCATCCTGCCCCAGAGCCTGCGCAAACCGCGGACCGACGTGCTCAATGGCATTGCCTTCGACCCGCGCAGCGGCGGGATCTATGTGACGGGCAAGAACTGGCCGAAACTGTATCGAATCACTTTAGTCGAAAAGAAATAATGAGTAAAGAAAGCCTGATCGCCAGTCTTCGGACTGTACCGGATTATCCCAAAAAGGGCATCCTCTTCTGGGATGTCACCACGTTGTTCAAGGATCCGAAAGCTTTCAAGGAAGTTGAGGACATTCTCTATGAGGAATACAAGGACAAGGGCATTACGAAAGTGGCCGGCATCGAGAGCCGGGGCTTCGTGATGGGGGCCGCCCTGGCTTCCCGGCTGGGTGCCGGTTTTGTCCTGATCCGCAAGCCGGGCAAACTGCCTGCCGATACGGTCAAGATGGATTACAAACTCGAGTATGGCGAGGATACCATCGAGATGCATACCGATGCCATCGAGCCGGACGATGTCGTGCTGGTGCACGATGACCTGCTGGCCACGGGCGGAACCGCCAGCGCGGCGGTCAAGCTCGTGAAGGTATTTCATCCGAAGCAAGTGTATGCCAGTTTCATCATTTATCTCAAGGATTTCGGCAGCATAGCCAAGTTCCCGGCGGACGTCCCGGTGAAAACGGTGCTGGACCTGGCGGGGGCTTAAGCCATGCAGCAGATACTCAACTATTTCGCCGGTCTGGACCTCTATGGCTGGCTGGAGATTCTTGCGATGGTCGTGGGGATCTATTATGTCTATCTGGAGATCCGCAAGACGCGGCTGCTCTGGTATGTGTGTATCCTGACATCGATCCTCAACATCTTCGTCTATTGGCACAACAATTATCTGTCAATGACGCTTATCCAGTTCTATTACATCGCGACGGCCATTTATGGCATCTACTCGTTCACCAAGATCAAGAAAGAAGCCATCGAGATCTACGGGGAAGAACGCAATCCCACGGGGCAGAAAGTGGCCATCCGCCGTTTCAACTGGAAGACGGGCGGCATCGCCCTGGCGCTGGGCGTGGCGGTGTTCTTTCTGCTGGTTCCCTTCCTGAAGCATTATGCGGCTGCGCACGGCACGCTCCTGTTCCCGAGCCAGCCCTACTGGGACGCCTTCATCGCCGTGGGCAGCATGATCGGGACCTTCTTCCTGAGCAAATCCTATATGTGCCAGTGGTATATCTGGATCTTCCTCGACCTGATCACCGTGGGCGTCTTCATCTACAGCGGCATGTACTGGATGTCCGTCATGTACGTCTGCTACATCGTGATGTCCTGCTTCGGCATCCGCAACTGGCGCCGCAACGGGGTGTATGTGGATTGACGGCTTTTCATCTTCAAAACGGCATTTGTTCCATTCTTATGGAGCTGATTCGAAAAAATCAGCTTCTAAAAGAAAGCCTTTCTTATCACAACATACACGCTATAGGAATAAGTATGTTAATCAATAGGATAATTAAATGAATTATCAAATATAGCTTTAATCTAATCCTATCTTTTAGGTAAAGGAATGCCAATACAATACCAACTACCGACACCAACAAACAAACTATAGATCCAGCGAGAGGAAATAATACTAAATAAAGTTTTGTGTGAATAAAATAAGGGAGTATAGCCTCTATTCCTAAAATAAAAAAAAACAAATCTAATAAGATAGTAACAAGAAGTACTATTCGTTTTAATAATGTCATTTCTTCCATCGGTGTATCTCTTTGTCAAATTCATCTTTATCAGTATATTTTTTTAAATACAAGGAGTTGTTTTGATTGACTCCAATAATAATATAGTTCGTGACACTTATACCCTCGTCAAAAGAAACATCATAACTAAAGCCATAGGCAGAGCTATCATTATTATGCCCTATTTCGAGAAAGTTCGAAATGAATTCTTTCTGAGTATAGTAATTCACAGGGTTAAATTCACCTTCTTTACCACCTACTAAAAAAGAATACCTATTACGAAGAGGATACTCTCTATAAACTTTTCTAATATAATTCGCGAAGCCTACAGCTTTTCTTTCCGCATCTCGGCGACCAGAAAAAGAGCTGGTATATATGTCTGATATTCTATGTCTATATGCGTGTTCTATTTCATGACCTAAAAGTGCATATGGAGATTTAGATCCCCCGTCAATTCGTCGGTATAAAGTCCAATTAATGTACGATACTTCACGTGAAGACTCACTAAATCCCGCATTTTTTGTTAGATAAACGCGTTTCAAAGAATAGTCGCGTTGGGCGTCGATTAAGGCAGACAGTCGCTCTTCCCCTAAACGAGTAGCTGCAATTCTAGCCAAAAAAGATAGAGCACGTTTCCTATTATTTATAATTGTCACTCTTTGTCCATCTGAATCAATTGCGTTCACCGGATCCCCATTGCAATAGACATACGGATTAATCCCGTAGTACTTTTCGGCCATCGGGTCAAAGGTATTCCATCTCACCAACTTCGCGTCATACATTCTCGCGCCGAAGTCAAGGTACGGGAGCGTGGAGCTGCCGATCGTGCCCTGGTCTTCCTTTCCGGAGAACTTTTGCCGGTTGATGCTGAGGGTCGGGTAACTGGCGCCGAATGTCGTGCGGCTTCCGAAGGGGTAGTAGTCGTTGCGCTCTACGACGGTGCCGGAAGCGTTCACGATGGTCCGGACGCTGCCAAGATGGTCTCTGATTGTGTAGTACGGCGTCATAGACGTTCCGTTCTTCAAAAATCGTGCAGTACCGTCGACACTTGCTTCGGCACTCTCCAGGGCATAGGTTGTGTTGCCGCCGCTGACGGTCGCCGTATAGGCCAGGTCTCCGGCGTAGATCACGCCGTTTCCCGCCGGGTCGGTTACCTTGTACTTCGTGCCGTCGGCCAGCCAGTGGTAGGTGGCCATTTGGGTGTTTCCGCTGGTTACTGTCTCGGGGAGGTTCAGGAGGTTGTAGGTGAAGGTCAGGCCGGTTCTGCCGTCGGCCGTCGTGTTGCCGTTGCCGTCGTGGGAGAACGCAGCCGTGATAGCCGTTCCTGCATCTGTTCCTGATACCCCAGTCAGCAGCGGGCCGCTGTAGGTGTACGAGTAGTCGTCCTGCGGCGTCGAAGCGCTGGATCCGTAGCGCTGCAGCGCCAGCAGAGCACCGTTGCGGTTGTAGGTGATATTCCGTTCTGTATAGGCCGCCGAACTTGAGGTGCCGGAAGTTCCCGTGAACCGTTTGGCCGTTGTGAGCCGTCCGGCTGCATCATACGTGAACCCGTAGGTGTTGCGGGTCGAACCCTGAAGGGTCATCACTTCGGAGATGCCTCCGGCGTATCGGGCCGCTGTTCCCCGAATCGGGCTGTCATAGCGGAGGGTCTCCAGGAAGAGCGTCGTGGAACCCTTCTTCGCGGTCCGCGTCAGCAGTTGGCTGCGGATGTCGTAGGTGTCGGTGATGATGCCGGCCGTACCACTGCTGGTCAAGGTGTCCACGAGATGGCGTCCCAGAGCGTCGTAACCGTGCTTGACAAAGGCAGTCTTTAATCCCAATATTGCAGACTCTGTCCTCAGTCGGTTTCGGTTGTCGTAGGTCGCTGCCCTGTCCAGGTCACTGGTCGCACCGCCCAACGTTCCCGCCACATACCGCCGGAGTTCGTTTCCGGCGTAATCATATTGGAGACTGGTGTGCAGCGTACCGCCTGCCGGGTCACTCTCCGCCTGCTGCCGCAGCCGTCCGCACTTGTCATAATAGTAGGCACGCTCGACATATTGTACGGTTCCGGAGGCGACAGTCGCGAGGTCGGCCAGTTTCTCGTAAGTCAGCCGTCCTGCGTTGGAGCTGTCGATGTCGTTTTCCGTGACCGTATTCAGCACCACGGTGAAGGAAGGGGCGCCGGTGGGATAGGTGCCGTATTGGGCGGAATAGATGAGCCTGTTGCCGAGGATGGCATAGACGCCGGGCGGCTCGGCCCTGTCGGCGAACAAGGCGGTCAGCCCGCTGAAGGTCAATGTTCCGGCGACAGACAGGTAACGGGCCGTCTCTTCCCCGAAGGCGTTGTACCGGGAAAGGAGCCACCGGTCCTGCGCCCGGAGGTTCCCGTCCTGCCGGGCGACCAGCCGTCCTGCCGGATCATAGACGAAGTACTCGGCATCCCGTCCGGGCTGCCTTCGCTCTGTCAGGCGGCCCAGGCCGTCGTAGGTGTAGCGGTAGCAGTATGCCGCTGCGTCTGCGTCATCGATGCTCCAGTTTGTGCTGGTGCCAAGCCGTGCGCTGCCCTCGGGAGTGATGACCCAGGTCAGGCGTCCTGCGCCGTCATAGACATAGTAGGTGTCTGCTTTTTGCGTGCTGGAGAGCGTTTTGCGCTCCAGGACCGTCCGCCAGAGGTCATCGGTGAATGTCTGCACGGTGAGGCCGTCTTCATCGACGGCTGTCACGCAGTGGAGGGATCCGGCGGGGTAATAGCCGTTGACGGACAGCGAAGAAGAGGATGCGCCTTCAGTCACTTTGCGGACTGACATACCGGTGTTGGAACTGTATGAGAAGGCGGCGTCGTGACTGCCGGAGGCATAGGTGCTTCCCGGGCGTCGCGACGCCGTGACACGGTTCAGCGCGGACGGCTCATACGTTTTCACGGCATACGCCGCGGCGCCGTCTGCGGTGCTGTATTGAGCGGCATGCCACATCTGTTGCGCCGTGAAGGGATCCGCCACGCGCGCCAGTCCGGTAGATGAAACGAAGGGTAAATAAGACCGCGCATCATCACGCCGGACACTGTCATAATAGATGGGCGTGACAATGCTTCCTCCAAGGGGAGAGGCGTTGACTTGGATTGTCTGGACGGGATACCCCAGGCCGTCATAATAGGTTACGTCGCGCATCACGGATGTCCCCAGGCTGTCGAGCAGGGTACGTTGCAGGATCCAGTTTTCCTCGCCGTCGAGGACTTCTCCGGTCGGTGTCGTGATGGTTTGCGAGCCGGTTGCCGTGGCCGAGTTGTAGCAGAACTGCTGGAGGAAGCCTGCAATCGAATCCTTGACGGACAAGAGTCTGTCGTTGTCATCGTATTCATAGATGAACGTATGTCCAGCGGGATCTGTCATACGCGTAGGAAGTCCGTAGTGCCAGTAAGCGAAGTCCGTGACACGGGCTTGGGTCAACCGGTCGCGCAGCCGTTCTGACGCCGCATCGGTGTCCGAGATGGAGACGGCGGGTGACAGTGCAAGGCTGGTTTCAACCTGTTGCCGGGTGGCATTTTCGATGAGGATGGATACGCCATAGGGAATGTTCCAGACATAGCTGGTGGACCAGCCGTCAGCGTCCGTTTGCTGGATGATGTTTCCCTCGTCGTCGTGGAGAAATGTATACTCGGTCTGCCAAAGGCCACTGCCCTTCCATCGCAGGGCCGAAGACGCCGCATAGGATGTGTTTCCTAGCGAGTTGGTGTAAGGAGCATAAATGTATCTGACTGCTGCGGTCGTATCCCAGTCAGATGAACCGCTACGGCGCCGCAGTTGTACCACCGTAACCGGGAAATCCACAAAACCGTCTGCGGCCATCGCCGAGAGTGCAGCATCCGCCGGATAGTCCTGGGGGAAGGTGCGAGCGGTACGGAGGGAATCGCCGTCTGGGAGGGCGGTCCGTTCGTCACATACCTGTCCTGCCGCGTTGTAGCCGTAGCTGACGGTCGAGGAGACGGACAGCGGGGAATAGTAAGTTGTCGTGGTTTGAGACAGCGCCTGTGCTTTGCCGGCATAGCGCCGTGACCGTGCGAAGGCCTCGCCGACGTTGACGAACACTTCGCGGAAAGCAGGCTCCGAGAGGTCGTAGTGTGTCGTGACGTTTTGCACGGGAGAATTGCTCCCTGCCGGATAATCCACGACGGTTAACGGCAATCCTCGGTAGTGCTGGAGGCTGGAGCGGGGTTCCAGGATGCGATTCACATAGTTCAACTGCGGGATGCTTGTCACATATCCGATGATGTTGCCCCAGCTTGCATTCTCAACGCGGAGCATCCGCGTATATGTGTCGGTCATCGTATCGGGCCGGTCTGCCCAGCTGGTGAAGGTGTAAGCGGTGCGGGAGCCGTCGAGGCGCGTTTCCGTCACGTCAGGGTATTCCAGCAGGACGGATCCCGGCCGGTGCAGCCCGCCCGTAGTCGCATAGTACATCGACACATTGGCGGATGAAGTTCCCGGGGAGTAGAGGTCATAGAGTATCCCGCCGTATTGAATCTTGTGGCGGAAGGGGGCCAGCAGACGTCCGTTCCCGTAGGTGAAGGAGCGTGCATCAGTTATGGTGCCGTCTGCATCACGGTTTTCAATGCGGGTGACGCGGAGTCCCGGCCCGATGCCGCTTTCCGTGAATTCTTGAAGTAGATAAGACGAGGAATAACGCTTGTCCACGACGCTGGCATATCGGTTCGGCTCGTAGCTGAATGATGTGTTGCCACCGGTCGGGTAATGGAGCGAAGTGAGGATGCCGAGTCGTACGGCCGTCGTGTCTGGGCGTTTCCTGGAGTTGGAAGCTTCGGTTTCTGCGTAATTATTGCCGAGGTCACTCACATACGACCAGTCGACGGTATGCCGGTTGCAGGCGGCAGTTGTCGTCTGGTTGAGATAACCCCAGTGGTCTGTCGAGATTGTCCAGAACGGAGGAAAATAGCCGTTGGAGAGACCTTCGTAGGTCATGTTCCAAGTACCGATACCGTCTGTATGGACGGACGAAAGGAAGGGGTAGGGGTTTCCCTGATTATTCCACGTATAGGCTAACTGCGTGCTGACATTGTTGCAGGAGATAGAGTCGAGCAGCCGGGTCGCCAGACCGGGCGACAAGTTGTGAGTGCCGGTACCGTTGAGAAACAAGCCGCTATGTAAGGCGTCTTTCTCGCTGTAATGGAATTGGATAACGATGTCGCCGGCGGATACCTTCTCCAGCGGTGCATAGGTTGTGAACACTTCGGTTCCAGAGATATCCTGGTCTACGAATCCGGAAGAATTGAATATCCAGCGGTCATCGGAGAATCCCTGTACGGCCCGGAAAGGATCGTCCCATTTGAAGAGGTACGAAAACGTCAGTTCACGGCCGCCGGGCGAAACGATCTTCCGGAGTCTCCAGGCGACGATTGTTCCCCGGTCGGGGCCGGGTTCTTTCGACAGCCAGATGCGCTCCAGGAAGTTGTCATCCTCCGCGAGAGAGCCGAAGAAGTACTGATAGCCGTCCCCGGTGGTGATGACAATTTGAGAGCGGTAGCCGTTGCCGGTGCGGGCCGCGTTGGTTTTTTCTATGCGGTAGGTGCCGCAAGGACCGTCCGTGTCAAATGCCGTGAAGGTTCCGTCGTCGTTTCGGAAGAAACTGCCACTATGCCCTGGCATTCGGAAATGATAGACGTCAGACGAGGCATCATAATAACGGCCACCTATTTCATAAGCGACCGTCAGCGCATTGTCTGGCTTGTCCGTGGATTGCAACAATTGCCCGACAATGGTACTATAGGTGGCAAGGGAATCGTACGGTATGTTGTCAAAAGGAAGAATGTCCGTCGAGATCATTTGTCCGGAAGGACTGAAAAGATCGAACGAGCGGTGTGAGGTACCGCCTTCTCCTTCATCGGGTGTTCCGACGACCTCCCGCGTAATCATCCCGCCGCAGGCGAGCATCCATCCCAAGCCGCATTCCCCGGCCTGCTCGTTCGGGCGCATGCCGTTGTAGTTGTACTCCAGCGACACCGGGATTGTGAAGTCCTTGTCCCGGTATTCCCCGATCGGAATGGAAATGGTTATGCGCCCAGTATAGAGGTTCACGTTGTGTCCGCCATAGCGCGTCATCTCCGCCGTTTGGGGTGTCGCCGGCTGCGGGTTGCTGCCGAGAGACAACTGCGCGTAGACCGGTAGTGACGAAGAATACAGGATAATGACCAGAAGAATAAACCGTAAAGATTTCATAAAAAGTCATATTATTATGTTCTTCAAATATACTGAATTTATAGAAAATAACAATATTATATTGAAGCGCTCCTTTTTTTGGAGGCACTCGACAATCATAGACACAAAGTAAATGCGAGCTTTGATAGTTAGGTAAATTGCATTTTTTTTCATAATTTTGTAAGATATAATTTTATTCAAATATGCAACTGATCGCAGATAGCGGCTCGACCAAGGTGTCCTGGCGGGCCATTGCAGAGGACGGTTCGGTAAAAGCCGTCGAGACTGTGGGTATCAATCCTGTTTTCATGGACGATGCGGCCATCGAGGCCATCCTGACAGAGAGGCTGGTGCCGGTAGTGGGCACGAAAGTGGACCGGATTTATTTTTATGGGGCCGGTGTGGTCGGCGGGGAGCCGTCCGCCAAGTTGGAACGCTGCTTCGGCAAGGTGTTCCCCGGTTCGGCTTGCGAAGCGGTTTCGGACGTCCTGGCGGCCGCGCGTGCGCTGTGCGGCCACAAGCCGGGCATCGCCTGCATCCTGGGTACGGGTTCGAACAGCTGTTTCTATGACGGGGAGGGGATTGCGGAGAATGTCCGCGCCGGCGGCTTCATCCTCGGCGACGAAGCCAGCGGCGCCTACCTGGGCAAACGCCTGCTTTCCGACTACATCAAGGGCCTGCTGCCGCCGGCCATCGAGAAGGAGCTGACCAAGCGCTACGAACTGGACTACATGAAGATCGTTCAGAAGGTTTACCGTGAGGAAATGCCCAGCCGTTTCCTGGCGTCGTTCTCGCCGTTCATCAGCGAGTTCAAGAACCATCCGCACATCGCCAACCTGCTCAAGAGCAGCTTCGAGGAGTTCCTGCGCCGCAACATCATCCACTACGACTACAAGAAGTATCCGGTGAATTTCGTGGGCTCCATCGCCTTCTACTACAAGGATATCCTTGAAAAGGCCGTGAACGCCGCCGGCATGCGTATGGGCACTGTCCTCCAGGGCCCCATCGACGGGTTAGTCGCTTATCATAAAAATACGCGATAATCTATATACGATAATGTCGCGATGGCTTGCAAGCATCGATTCCTGAACCTACGCGCTCCGCGCTATCCCTCCCAAAGCGGACAAGCCGCTTTGGGCCCCTCCCATTCACAGAGACATGGGCGTCTATGGGTTCAGGAATCGATACTTGACGCGCTGAATCGCGACACATATACGCGATACGTGTATATAAAAGAGATTGACAGTAATGAGAATATTGCAAGGCAAAAACCCATGGCCGCCCGTGGCCATGTGAACGGGAGGGGCCCAAGCTTGCTTGGGAGGGATGGAGCGTAGCGGAAGGTTTTTGAATTGCAATATTCGAATATAACTGTCAGAAATATTTGTAAATTTTTCAAGTATGAAAGTTACAGAGCAGAGTTCGAATTATTCGAATCTCGACAAGATGACGACCCGCGAGCTGCTCGAGGGGATGAACCGGGAAGACCGGCACGTGCCGGAGGTGGTGGCGGGCTGTATCCCGCAGATTGAGAAACTGGTGGACGGAATCGTGGAGCGGATGCACCGCGGCGGCCGCGTCTTCTATATGGGCGCCGGCACCAGCGGCCGGCTCGGCATCCTGGATGCCTCCGAAATTCCGCCGACCTATGGCGCCCCCTTCGACCTGTTCATCGGCCTGATGGCCGGCGGCGACGGCGCCATCCGGCGGGCCGCCGAAGGCGCTGAAGACAATAAGGAACAGGGCTGGAAGGACATCGAGCCCTACGAGCCGACCGTCGATGACACCGTCATCGGCGTAGCGGCCTCCGGCACGACGCCCTATGTGATCGGCGCCGTGGAGGAAGCCCGCCGCCGCGGGCTGCTCACCGGCTGCATCACCTGCAATCCCGACGCCCCCGTGGCCGCCGCCGCCGAAATCCCCATCGTGGCCGTCGTCGGCCCCGAGTTCGTGACCGGCAGCACCCGCATGAAATCGGGTACGGCCCAGAAACTCATCCTCAACATGATCTCTACTTCCGTGATGATCCGCATGGGCCACGTCAAGGGCAACAAGATGGTGGACATGCAGCTGACCAACAAGAAGCTGGTGGACCGCGGTACCAAGATGATCATGGACGAGACCGGCATCGAGGACTACGGCGAGGCCAAGGCCATGCTGCTGCGCTACGGTTCCGTCCGAAGTGCCGTCGATACCTATTTCGCGGAGAATCCTGACAAACGCAAGTAGGGGAGACCGCCGATGTTTCGCCGGAACTATTCCTCTGCGCTGCTGGAAGAGGCCGTGGACCAGCTCGCCACGCTGCCGGGCATCGGGCGCCGCACGGCGCTCCGGCTGGCCCTGCACCTGCTTGGCGAGCCCCGCGAAAACGTAGAGCAGTTCACCGGCGCCCTGGTGCGCCTCAAGCGCGACATCCGCCACTGCCCCGTCTGCGGCATGATTTCCGACGACGGAAACTGCCCGGTCTGCAGCGATACGCGCCGCGACCGGACGGTCGTCTGCGTGGTTGAAAGCCTGCGCGATGTGCTCAGCATCGAGAATACCGGCCAGTACAGCGGCCTCTACCACATCCTGGGCGGCATCATTTCCCCGATCGACGGCATCGGCCCCGGCGACCTGCGCATCCGCGAACTGGTGGACCGCCTGGAGGCCGGAACGATTTCAGAAGTCGTCATGGCCCTGAGCACCAGTATGGAGGGAGAGACGACCGCCTACTATCTCTACAAACAGATTTCCCGTTTTCCCGTCAAAGTCACCGCCATCGCACGCGGCGTAGGCTTTGGCGACGATCTCGAATACACCGACGAGCTGACCCTGGGCCGCTCGATCGCCAACCGACAACTCTTTAATCCCTGATCCGATGCGACACGAATTCCCCTTTGTATGGTTCCTGGCGGCCTTCGCCGCCTATACCGCGCTCCTGTTCCTGATTTCCTGGCTGACGGGGCGCAAAGCCGGTTCCAATTCCTTCTTTTCCGGCGACAGGAAAGCCCCGTGGCCCGTGGTGGCCTACGGCATGATCGGCGCCTCCATTTCCGGCGTGACCTTCATTTCCGTGCCGGGCAACGTCTGGGTCCAGAATTTCTTCTATATGCCGCTGGTTCTGGGTTTTGTGGGCGGTTACATCATCATCGCCAAGGTGCTGCTGCCGCTCTACTACAAGATGAACCTGACCTCGATCTATACGTATCTCGGGGAGCGTTTCGGGCCCAGGTCGCACAAGACCGGGACGACCGTCTTCATGGTCTCGCGCATCCTCGGCGCCGCCGTCCGGATCTTCGTGGTGATCGTCGTGTTCTTCGCCTTCATGCCCAAGTCGCTTACGGCCGGGATGTCACCCGTGCTGCTGTTTGCCGTCATTACGGCCATCTTCCTGGTCCTGCTCTACCTCTATACCTACAAGGGCGGTGTGAAAACCATCATCTGGACCGACGTGCTGCAGACCACGTTCATGTTGCTGGCCGTCGGCCTGACCATCTACTATATCTGCCGGAACATGGGCTGGAGTTTCGGCCAGATGTTCTCGGTGGTGGGAAGCACCGTCAACGAGAATGCCGGGACCGTGGGCTTCGGCCGGACTTTCACGAGCTGGTTCGACTGGGACTGGAGCCACGGGACCAATGCGGTCAAGCAGTTCATTTCGGGTATTTTCGTGACCATCGCGATGACCGGCCTCGACCAGGCGATGATGCAGAAGAATCTGGCCTGCAAGAATATCAAGGAAGCCCAGAAGAATATGTACACCACCTCCATCATCATCGTGGTGGCCAATTTCTTCTTCGTGCTGATGGGCGCGCTGCTGTGCGTCTATGCCCAGAGCCTGGGCGGCTTCGAGGCCCTCGGCATCACCAAGACCGACGAACTGTTCCCGACCATCGCCAGCCAGTATTTCGGGGTGGGTGTGGGCATCTTCTTCCTGATCGGCCTGATCTCCGCTTCGTATCCGAGCGCGGGTGCGGCGATGACCTCGCTCACCACGTCGTTCTGCGTGGATTTCCTGGGCTTCAACAGCCGGACCGACCTGGACGACGCCCGCAAGGAGTCCATCCGCAAGCGGGTGCACGCCGGCGTGGCCCTGCTCTTCCTGCTGATCATCGTGGTGCTCTACATCGTCAGCAGCGATGCGGTGGTCAACCTCGTCTATAAGCTGGCCTCCTATACCTACGGGCCGCTGCTGGGCATGTTTTTCTTCGGAATCCTGACCAAAACCAGGGTCCGCGACGGCGCTACGCCCTGGATCGCCGTGGCCGCCCCGGTGCTCTGCCTGGTGTTTAATCTGCTGAGCAAGCGCTACCTGGGCTTCGACCTGGGTTTCACCCTGCTGATCGTCAACGGCCTGCTCACCTTCTTCGGCATGTGGCTTTTCCGGGCCAAAGATGCGGATAAATAAAATTTTCTTCGTATCTTTGTCCAATATGCAGGAGGAAGATGATCAAAGTCTTTTACAATCTCAACGGACAGGCGGAAGTTTCCGAATCCCTCGGGATCCTGAAAAAGATTTCTTTGGATGACGCCCTCTGGCTCGATCTCTTTTCGCCGACCGGCGAAGAGAAGCGGGCCGTGGAGTCCTTCCTGCATACCACCCTGCAAAGCCGGGCGCAAGCCGAGGAGATCGAGAGTTCCTCGCGCTACAGCGAGACGGTCGATGCCATCTTCGCCAATACGAACTTCCTGATTCCGAGCGCTGAAAACTACACGATGGAGAGTGTCTCCTTCGTGTTGACGGGCCATACCATCACCTCCATCCGGCAGGTCCCCCTGCGCAGCTTTACCGACATCCAGCGGCGTATCCTCTTCAACTCCAAGCTCTATCCCACGGGATTCCACGTGCTGGTGGGCATCCTGGAGAACCGCATCGACCTGGACGCCGATATGATCGAGCTTATGTCGAAGGAGATCGGCCAGTACAGCAAGCGCGTGAGCCTGGGCGAGGATGTCAACGAAGAGTTCCTGCTGGATATCAACCAGCTGCAGGAAAACACGATGCTGGTACGTGAGAACATCGTGGACAAGCAGCGCATGATTTCGAGCATCCTGCGCAGCGACAAGACGCCCGACGTGATCAACGGCAAGCTGGGCATCCTGCTCAAGGACATTTCGTCGCTGATCAACCATACCGACTTCAGTTTCGAAAGACTCGAATACCTCCAGAACACCGTGCTCGGTCTGATCGAGCTCGACCAGAACAAGATCATGAAAATCTTCACGCTGGTCTCGCTCCTGCTGATGCCGCCCACGCTTATCGCGAGCTTCTACGGCATGAACATCAAGCTGCCGCTGGTAGGAGGCGTATGGGACATGATCATCATCCTGGTGGCCATGCTGTTGATCGTGCTGCTGGTCTTCCTGATCTTCCGCAAGAAAAAAATGCTGTAATCCATGAAGAAGCCCGGACTCCTCCTCTCGCTGGTCCCGGTGCTTAGCTTGATCGCCCTGTTGATGATCGGCGTAAGCATTTTCGGTGACGAACTCACGAGCGGACCGTCGCAGATTGCCATTTTCGGCGCGGCGGTCATCACCTGCATGATCGGCCTCTACGGCCTGAAGGTCCCCTGGAGCGAATTCGAAGACAAGGTGGGCAGTAACCTCAAGTCAACCAGCGCCGCGGTCATCATCCTGCTTTCCATCGGCGCCCTGACGGCAACCTGGATGCTTTCGGGCATCGTGCCGACGATGATCTGGTATGGCCTGAAACTGATCCATCCCCGGATTTTCATCGTGCTTTCCTTCCTGCTCTGCGCCTTCGTATCCCTGCTGGCGGGCAGCTCCTGGACGACGGTGGGCACGATCGGCGTGGCGCTGTTCGGTGCCGGAACTTTCATCGGCATTCCGTCCGGCTGGCTGGCCGGCGCCATCATCTCCGGTGCCTATCTGGGCGACAAAGTCTCGCCTTTGAGCGATACGACCAATCTTTCGGCCTCCATCGCGGGCGTCAATCTCTACACCCATGTCCGCTATACGCTGCTCACCACTTTGCCTGCCTTGATCATCTGCCTGCTGGTTTACGGGATCGTGGGTTTCGTGCTGCCCGTCTCTTCCGGCGTGGAGATCAGCCAGCAGCTGGATGCCCTGCAGGAGACCTTCCGGATTTCGCCCTGGTACCTGCTGGTGCCGGTCCTGACCATCATCATGATCGTCCTGAAGGTTCCGGCGCTGGTCACGCTCTCCCTTTCGGCGCTTGCCGGCGGCATCCTGGCCTTCTTCGCCCAGCCGCAGATCATCGACCAGATCGTGGGGGCTGACGTGGACGGGTTCCGCCGCTTTTTCGGCTCGCTCATGAAGATGATGTCCTCGCCGGTGTCGATCGAGGCCGGTGATCCCCTCATCTCCCGCCTGGCTTCGACCAACGGCATGGGCGGCATGGTCAATACGGTCTGGATCATCATCGCCGTCATGCTTTTCGGCGGCTGCCTTTCGGCCTGCGGCATGGTGGAACGCATCACGACGGCTATCATTTCCCGGGTACGGCGCAACGGCGGCCTGGTGACAGCCACGGTCCTGAGCTGCATTTTCTGCAATCTGACCCTGTCCGACCAGTTCATGGCCATCCTGCTGCCCGGCAGCATGTTCAAAGATACGTACAAGCGTTTCGGCCTGGCGCCGGAGGTACTGAGCCGTACCCTTGAGGATTCGGCGACGGTCAGTTCGGTGCTGGTGCCCTGGAATACCTGCGCCGTGGTCCAGTCCAGCGTGCTGGGCGTGGCGACACTGGCTTATTTCCCCTTTGCGATCTTCTGCTTCATTACGCCCTTGATCGCCATTGTCTATGCTGTATTCAATATCAAAATCCATAAATTACCGCAACATGAAACTGCTCAATAACTGTATCGTCGCTGCGGCCGCCCTGCTGCTTTTCGCCGCCCCTTCGGGCGATGCCTGTACGTCCATCATGGTCGGCAAGAAAGCTTCCACGGACGGGTCGGTGATGACTGCGCACTGCTGCGACTCCTATTACCGGACCTTCGTGACCATCGAGCCGCGCAAGACGTTTGCGCCGGGTGAGACCGAGCCCTATTTCTTCAATGTCCTCCACAAGGAAGAACCCTGGGACACCCGCGGCGTCTATGAGACCGGGCGGATCGTACCGCCGGCGCTCCAGACCTACCGTTTCGTCAATACCGCCTATCCCTGCATGAACGAGAAGCAGCTGGCCATCGGCGAGACGACCTTCGACGGCAACCGCGACCTGCTCAACCGAAACGGCGTGTTCTGGATTGAAGAACTCGAACGGCTGGCCCTCCAGTACTGCGACAACGCCCGCGACGCCATCCGGCTGATGGGGGAGATGGCCGAGAAATACGGCTATGCCGACTGGGGCGAGTGCCTGACCGTCGCCGACCCGAACGAGGTCTGGCAGTTTGAGATCAACGGTCCCGGCCCGGGCGAACCCGGTGCCATCTGGGCCGCCCAGCGTATCCCCGACGACCACGTGGGCATTTCGGCCAACATCGCACGCATCGGCGCCATCGATTTCAACGATCCCGACCATTTCATGTACTGCAAAGACCTGAAGAAGAAAGCCAAGGCCCTCGGCTTGTGGGACGGCAAAGGCCCGCTGAAGTTCTGGAAAGTCGTGGGCGACGCCAAGCGCAAGCCGTTTTCGGTGCGCGAGTGGTTCGTGCTCAGCACCCTGGCTCCTTCGCTCGGCCTTTCCCTGGATGACGAAGAACTGCCGTTCTCGGTCAAACCCGAAGGCAAGGTTTCTCCGGAACGCGTGCTCGCCTTCTACCGCGAGACCTATGAGGGCACTGACCTCGATATGGGCAAGAATCTGAAGATCAAGGCGCACCGGCGCATCAAGGACCCCAACGGCCCGCCGTATCCCGATGCCCGTTACACCGAATATGACGAAGAGGTGACTCCGATTTCCAACTGGATGTCGGCCGATGTGCGCGCCATGCTCAACCAGATTGCCCCCGGCACCGTGACCAACCGCCGGACCATCGCCGTGATCCAGTGCTCCTATTCCTGGATTGCCCAGTGCCGCGACTGGCTGCCCGACGAAGTGGGCGGCGTGCTGTGGTTCTCCCTCGACAACCCGGGCCAGAGCCCGCGCTTCCCGATCTATGCGGGCGCCACGCGCCTGCCCGTGGAACTGGGCCATTGCGGCCAGAACAGCTACCGGCCCGAGGCGGCCGTCTGGGCTTTCCGCGAGACCAACCGCATCGCCACGATCTACTGGGACAAGACCCGCAAGGTTCTCGAGCCCCAGCGGGCCCTCTTCGAAGAAATGATGTTCGAGCAGGACAAGGCACTGCAGGAGAAAGTCAAGGCCCTGCCGGCCGAAGGTCGGGAAGAAGCCGTGGCCGAATTGCTCAACAACCAGACCGACAGTTTCTTCGCGATGGTTGCCGGCAAATGGCGTGAACTCAAAGGCCGGGTACTCGAAATCTTTGTCCGGAGCATGTAGGGGAGGCTGCCGATGAAACAACTGAAAAACTTTGTGTTGCTGGCCGTTCTCCTGCTGACGGCCCTTCCGCTCGCCGCGGAACCTGTCGACGCCGTGCGGGCGCTGGACGCGGCGCGCGCGTTTTTCCAGCACGACCGCAATTTTTCGCGCCGGATGGCGCCTGTCACCCAGGTCAGCCTGTCCAGCGCGCCGCTGACCAAGGCCGGTGAGGCGGAACCTGCCTACCGCATCTTCAACCGGGCGGGCGGCGGATTCGTGATCATCGCCGGGGACGATGCCTGCCGTCCGGTGCTGGCCTACTCGTATGACCGCAATTTCGGTACGGAGCAGGATATGCCCGAGAACCTCCGGGAATGGCTGGACGACCTCGAAGAACAGGTCGCCTTCGTCCGCAGCGAACAGCGCCGTACGGCCACTGCCGTCGCGGCCTGGACCGACCTGATGGTAACGACCAAGGTGGGCGCCACTTCCTATCAGCCGGCCCTCAAGCACGAGACGCCGACCTGGTCGCAGGGCGCGCCCTTCAACAGCCTCACCCCGATGGTGGACGGCAAGCACGCCGTCATCGGCTGCGTGCCGCTGGCCATGGGCATGATCATGCGCTTCTACGGTTATCCGGCCAAGGGCGAGGGAACGCTTGAGTCCTACAGCTACGATATGGACAATGGCACGACCTGCCAGATTCCCGGTTATGACCTGGGCGACCCCTATGAATGGGACAAGATCAAATACAACTATGCCGACGGTTACACCGAGGCCGAAGGCGCCGCCGTGGCGCACCTGGTCTATGACTGCGGCGTGGCCGTCCAGGCCAAGTTCGACGAGTCCACCAGCGCCAGCACCCAGAAAATGGCCGGCTGCGGCGTCACCTACTTCGGTTTCGATCCGGGGACATACTATTACAAGCGCGCCCTCTTCTCCGACGCCGAATGGCTCGATATGCTCAAGGAGGAACTGCAGGCGCGTCCGATTCTCTACTCCGCCCGCCGCGAAGGCGGCGGACACGCTTTCCTGGTGGACGGCTACGATGAGAACGACTACCTGAGCGTCAACTGGGGCTGGGGTGGCTCGAGCAACGGCTACTATGCCCTGTCGGCCTTCACGCCCAGCGAGAATCGCAAATATGTGCTCAACCACGGTGCCGTGTTCGGGCTCAAACCCAAGGAAGGGGAGGGCGGTTCGCCCCGTTCCTACCTCTATTACCAGGCGGGAACTTCCAGCAGCAGCGGCACGGTCTATAACGGCCTGACGCCTTCCGAAACCATCCGTCCGCACAAGTCCTTCACGATGAAGGCGGGCTTCCTCTACAACGGCGGCCTGTATCCTTTCACCGGAGAATATGTCATCGTCCTGTGCGACAAAGACGGCAGGGTCAAGGAGAATATCAGCAGCGTGAGCACGTTCAATTCCCTGAAGGCCGGCAGCGGCCGGGGCTATTCTTCCATCAGCTGCTTCATGCAGTCGTATCCGCTCGAAGGCGACAAGGTCTGCCTGATGTACCGCAGCGACGAATGGCCGGCTGGTGTGTGGGAGTTCCCGCATTACGACTTGACCGCCACCGACATCACGGCTGAAATCCCGGTCACGGACGATACGAAGTTGGCCGATGTGACTTCGTTCAGCTTCAACAAGACCTCGGGTGACATCCTCATCGAGACCAAGGACCTGGTGGAATGGACCCTGACCGGTCCGTCCGGCGCTGTCACCGACGGCGTCACCTATGAGATGACCGCCCTGAAGATCGCTTCGGCTTCGCTGCCGGCCGGCAGCTATACCCTGACGCTCAAACGGGCGGACGAACAGTTGACCCTCACACTTAAATTGGGAAGCAAATGAAAAAGATCCATATCCTGATCTGCGCAGCGGCAGCCCTTGTCCTGCCCCTGCTGGCCTCCTGCGAAAAGGAAGAGCCGCTCATCAGTTTCGATATCACCTCCATCGACATGAAAGACGCGGGCGGAAGCCAGAACGTCAGCCTGACCACCAATTACAACTGGACGGCCACGGCTTCCGATCCCTGGATCCAGGTGTCGCCGACCTCCGGCAAGAAAGGAACGACTACGCTGGCCATCCGCGTTGAGGCCAGCGACCGGAGTACCGCCCGCAAGGGTACGGTCACGGTCACCTGCCGGGAGATGGTGCGCGGGGTCGCCGTTTCGCAGATGCCCCATCTGGGACAGACGCTCGTCTTCAAACATTCGGCCAGCCGTTTCACGGTCCCGACCCTGACGGGCAGCAGTGTGGCCGCCAGTGTGAAATGGGGTGACGGCGCGGAAGAAAGCTACAGCAGCTCCCTCTGGCACGATTACAGCGCTGCCGGAACGCATACCGTAGAAATCAATGCCGCCGGCGCTTACTCCTTCAAACTGGAGTCCGTCGCCGGCGTCACCGAAATTGATTTCTCAAAATTCTAACGCTTGAAGAAGCGGGCGACTTCGCCGATCAGGCAGTCGACCTGCTCCTGCGTATCCAGCGTCTCGACCGGGAAGCCCAGGATGACGGTCTTGTAGTCACCCTGGTAAGCGACACCGGCCGAGATGTTGTTTTCTGCATAGCGGAAGACGGTGTAAGCGCCTTGTCCCTCGGGGCTGAGGCCGTCGGGCGATTCCACGCAGTACAGTTTGTCGTTGAGCTCCGTGTTGAAGATGAAACGGCTCTTGTAGGGAATGCCGAGCGGGTTCTGGACGCCCTTGACCTCACCCGTAACGGCGGCGTTGTTGGTCATCCAGCGGTAGTGGAGCACTTCCTGGGCGAATTTCTGGGCCGGTTCGAAGTAGTCGGCCTTGCGGCTGTCCGTGAGTTCGAAATCGAAGACGGGCTCCCAAAGATCCGAACCGACATAAGCGCCCGAGACGAGGATATTGCCGCCAACGCGGGTGAAATCTTCGATCTGTTCGCGCAGGCCCTTCGGGAATACCGCGTAGCGGAGCTCGCTGGCGCCGCGGCGGCCGATCTGCGTGGTGAGCTGCTCGCCGCAGATCAGGTCGGCCATCGTGTAGTGGTTCATCGCGATGCGGTGGTTTTCCACGGCGCCGCGGCTGGCTGACACGAAATTGCAGCCGGCCGCCATCCAGGCTTTGCCGTGCACGGCCGGATAGTCGAAACTGTTGCCGGCCAGGGCCTTGGTCTCATAGTTGCTCTCCGAGGCTCCGAAGCCCGCGCTGTCATCGTCCATCCACGGGATGGCGCGGCGGAATTCATGCTGGTTGCCGATGTAGGAGATGTCGAAGAGATAGGGGACACCGCCGTC
>CADAOB010000018.1:23367-43000 GCA_902789445.1 uncultured Bacteroidia bacterium
CCGGTTGTTGAAGCCGGCGTAGATGGAGTCTTTCGAGGCGAAGCTCACCGGGGCGCTCACGCGGTCGAAGTTGTTGATGACCAGCACGGTCGGCGCATCTTCGGCGACGACGCCCAGCGCGAGGGTCTCGCTCGGGAAGCTCTCGCCGCCTTCATTGGAAGCCGTCACCTTGAAACGGTAGAGGTGGCCTTTCTCGACGGGGACCTGGGCGTGCGCTTCCGACAGCGCCACGCCGTTGTCGAATCCGGCGCCGTCCACGCTGGTGTACAGGACATAGCCGGTGGCGTCGGCCGTCGCTTCCAGCGGGTCCTTGACCGGCGACCAGCTCAGCACGGCGTCGCCCTCTTCACCCAGGTGGACTTCGAAATCCTTCACGGGAAGCGGCTGGACGGTGTATTCAAAATCATTGATCCAAGCCAGGAACTTGAGCATGCCTTTGTAGATGGCGCGTGAGACCGTGAAACGGAAATTCGGGTCCAGGCCGTAGCGCATGTCGGCCAGGTTCTGGTGGGAGAGGAGCTCCAGCAGCATGCCGGGCACTTCGGGCATCCGACTTTCCGCATAGGAACGGTCCCAGAGCTGGCGGCGGCTCCACTGCGGTTCGTAGAGCGCCCGGATGTCGCCCACGATCTGGGTCTGGATGATGTCGGTCATGTCGCGCCCCAGGGAGCGGTCCTCGCCGTTCGGGTATTTCTCCTCGTCGTTCGACAGGCGGGTGTAGATGGCCAGCGTGCCGACGATCGAGTCGTTCATCGTCGTTCCGGCATCGGTGTGGAAGGCGAAGGACAGGTCGAGCGGGATGTTGTATCCTTTCTTGTCCGGCTTCAGATAGGAGCCGTCGGAGAGGGTGTTCACCCACAGGCCGCGTGACATATAATCGTCGTTGTAGTCGGTCATGTTCTGGTTGCGCGAGTAGATGGTATCGTTGAAACCGGCCCACTGCAGCCAGTAGCGGGATCCTTCGGTGAAACGGGGATAGCCGGAGATCTCGGGCTCGACGTCGAAGTCGCCCTCTTTCACCTCGGCCGGCTTGCGGGCCATGTTGCCCATGCCGCCGCCGAACTTCACGGCGTCGCAGGTCACGGCGCTGTGCCCGTCGCCTACGTTCGAGAGGAAGACACCCTGGTCACTGTGACGCCCTTTCTCGAAGGGGAAGCGTCCCAGGTAGATCCAGGTACGGCCGCCCATCTGCTGGTTGACGCTGAAGCGGGTCGTGCCGCCCTTGTGACGGACCTCGTACTGGGCGCCCGTGGTGCTGTTCTTCACCGTCTGGTAGGATACATAGACCGCGTATTCCCCGGATTCGGGGATAATGGGCAGCCAGGCCGCGCTGCAGCCGCCGTCCGGATCCGTCGTGGCGATGCGGGCCGTACCCATCCGGAAAGGATTCTCTTTGTACAGGTACGCGGCTTTGGGATTGGCGAAGCCCGAGTCGATGGCCGCATCCCAGGATCCGGATTCGAAGTAGCCGGAGCGGCTGTCATCGTTGTCCACGATGATCTCGTGGGTGTTCCAGTCGCGTTCGCGGGGCAGCATCACCACGGCGCCGGCATTCTCGAGCATCGGTACGAGGAAGGGCACCACATAGCTCTGGGTGTAGAGGTCTTCCACCGTTTCGAAGATGCGGGCGCGCTGCCATTCCCAGCGCTTGAGCGACTGTTCATAGTACCAGCCGTGGCTCTGCCACATGGCGATGTGCCGGTTCTGCAGGCCGCGGGTCGGACGGACGGCCGCGTCCATGCGCCGCACAAGCGGGGCGGCGAGCTTGTCGTGGTACTGGCCCGCATATTTGCGGTGTTCCTTCACCGGTCCCGTGGCGGGCGCCTTGCCGCTGAAGTAGCGGCTCTTGTAGTATTCGATGGGTTTCTTGTCAGCGTAGAGGGAGAGTTTGTTGCGGTACTGGGCATACTTGCGCGGCAGCAGTTCCGAGGCGATGGCCTGGATGTCCTTGATCTCCTGGTCGCGGAGCGGATAATCGACCAGGCCGCGGCTGAGCGTCAGGCGCAGGGTGCCGTCTTTCAGGACCGTGGCTTTTTCGACGGAGACGTAACTGCGGACGGTGGTCCGTTCCCGGAGATAGTTGCTGATCGAATCGGCGATCGGAACCAGTTCCTTGTCCCGTGCGGCCCGTGCCTGCACCGGGAGCAGGAGGGTCAAGGCAAGAAAGAGCGCAAAGAAGGGGTGTTTCATATCGTGTGATGGTTTTTCCGAGGATTATCCTACAAAAATACGTATATTTGTCAGAAATCCATTTCAAAAATCGGTACGAATCATGAAAAAATTGGCCCTGGCTAATCTTCCGACGAAAATTCAGCGTCTTTCCCGCTGGTCGGACGAATGTGGTAAGAATATCTATGTCAAACGGGATGACCAGACCGGCAGCGAATGGTCGGGCAACAAGATCCGCAAACTGGAGTTCGCCGTGCAGGAGGCCCTCGGACAGGGCTGCAACCTGCTGATCACCTGCGGCGGCATCCAGTCCAACCATTGCCGGGCCACTGTCGCGGTGGCGGCCCACCTGGGCCTCAAGGCGGCCGTACTGCTCCGGATCAGCGAGGAACCGCCGGTGGAAGGCAACTACTTCCTCGACCGGCTGATGGGGGCCGACGTGCGCTTCTGCACGCGGGACGAATACCGCGACCATCGCGGCGACATCATGCAGGAAATGGCCGACGGCTACGCGGCACAGGGCTACAAGCCGTACATCATTCCGGAGGGTGCTTCTTTCGGCGTCGGCGTGCTGGGCTATTATTTCGCCATGAAGGAAATCGTGGCGCAGGAGAAGGAAATGGGCGTCCGTTTCGACACGGTGCTTGTCGCCACGGGCTCCGGCGGTACGCTGGCCGGCCTGCAGTTGGCCAATCTCATCCACGGCTGCGGCAAACGGGTCATCGGCGTCTGCGTCTGCGACGATGCGGCATATTTCCAGGACATTGCGGCGCGCATCTCGCGTGACGCGCTGCCGTATCTTGTTGCGCAGGGAGAAATCTCCGAGCAGGAAGCTGCCAGGTGGGCGGCTTCGCTCAAGCCGGGCGATTTTGAATTTTTCGAAGAGTATGTCGGCATCGGATATGCCCTGAGCCGTCCGGAGGAACTCGAACACATCCGCCGCATGGCCCGGCTCGAAGGTACGGTCTTCGACCCGGTCTATACCGGAAAGGCTACGTATGGCATGGTGAACGAACTCAAGGAGGGCGGCCGTCTCCGCGCTTCGGAAAACATCCTCTTCATCCACACCGGCGGCCTCTACGGCCTCTTCCCGATCAGCCGCACCTTCCCGCTGTAGCGGACTTGCGCTTTTATCCCTCGGGAATAAGCGATATTGCCAAAGAAGTAATGCTTATTTCTTTTTGGAGATGAGGCCGATGACGATGGCGATCAGCAGGCCGAGGGTGATGCCCAGCAGGTTGGCGTTCAGGTCGGAGGGGTCGGTGACGCGGTGTGTGGTGAGGCGGCTCTGCAGGTGTTCGAAGCTGAAGGCGATCAGATTCGCCAGCACGGTCATCAGGCTCAGGGAACGCCACCAGGACCGGTTCTCACAGGCCAGCGTGCCCAGGACAGGGAAGGGGAGGAACATCAGGAAATGGACGACCTTGTCCATGGGAATGCCCCACAAGCGGCGCGGCATATCGGGGTCCGGCTTGAATTCGCCGAAGCACAGCCAGGCGACGGCGCAGACATAAGCGACGAACAGGAAGATCCGGAAGATACGGGCGGCGGGCTTCATCGGCGGTCTCTCCGGTTTTTGCGCTGGAGCGTGTGGAAGTCATTCTCCGCCTTGATCTTGTCGATGATGGTGGTGACCACGTTGTAGATCTGTCCGCCGACCCGGTAATCCGCTTCGCAGATGAAGTTCACCCGGTCCTGCCGGAGTAGTTTGCGGGCCGTGTCCTTCTGCTTGGGGTTATCCGGCGAATAGACGGCGATCGAATTGCCGCCGAACATCTTGACGATCTTCATGCAGGGGATATCGGTCGTTCCGTCGCCCAGGTAGATCATGTGGCTGAACGGAATCGGTTTGTCGTCTTCCTTCTGGCTCTCGTTGACTTTCGTGTTGTCGCTGATGTCCATGATGCCCTTGGCGATCTTGAAGAGGAACTGCGTCTTGCCGGTGTAGTCCACCGCCACGGCCGGCCAGACGGCCACGCCGTTTTCGTCGTACCAGAACGAGCAGGCGAAGATTTTCTTGAACTCCTTCGCGATGGAGGTGCCTTCGATCAGTTCGGTCTGCCCGGACGAATTGATGTAGTGCTCAATGGTTACACCGTGCCGGCATCCGTATTCGTTGATCAGGGCGAACCACTGCTGCACACCTTCGTAAAGCTGGATATGCTTGCCGAACGAAACGAATGAATCGCGGGTGAGCGAGATGCCCTTCTTGCGGGCTTCATCGATCATCAGCTTCATATAGGAAAGGATGCTGCTGACTTCCTGGCCGTCGGGCACGCTGTTGCTCTTGCTCCAGAATTCATCGGGCGTCTGCCCGATGGCCTGGATGAAGCCGAATTCCTGCATGTTGCCCGGCGAGAGCGTCCCGTCGAAGTCGTAAATCAGTGCAACGGTAGGTCTTTTTTTCATAAGGTGCAAATATACGTATTTTCAGATAAAAAGAGCGGTCTGCCACCGGCAGACCGCTGCAAATCACGGGCCAGCGCCGTCTTACCAGACGCGGACGCGGTTTTCGGGGGCTACATAGAGGGCGTCGCCGGGCTGGATGCCGAAGGCGTCGTACCAGTAGTCGCACTGGGCCAGGCCGCCGTTGATGCGGAGGTGGTGTGCCGAATGGACGTCCGTCATGGTCATATAGCGGAGCATCTCTTCGGAGGTGCTGCCGGCCCAGACATTGGCATAGGCCAGGAAGAAGCGCTGCTCCGGCGTGAAGCCCTGGTCGTCTTTCAGACGGCCGTGTTCTTTCTGCCACATCTGGAAGGCATTGTAGGCGATGTTCAGGCCACCGTGGTCGGCCAGGTTTTCGCCCAGGGTGAGGGCACCGTTGGCGTGCAGGTCATTCGGAATCACCCAGAGGCTGTTGAAGTATTCGACCATGGCGTCGCAAGGTTTCTTGAATCCTTCGGCGTCGGCCTCGGTCCACCAGTTCTGCAGGTTGCCTTCCTTCGTGTAGAGACGGCCCTGGTCGTCGAAGCCGTGGGTCATCTCGTGGCCGATCACCACACCGATGGCGCCGTAGTTGGCGGCAGCGTCGGCGTTCATGTTGAAGAACGGCGGCTGCAGGATACCGGCCGGGAAGCAGATCTCGTTGGTGGTCGGGTTGTAGTAGGCGTTGACCATCTGGGCCGGCATCAGCCATTCGCTCTTGTCAACCGGCTTGTTGTAGCGTTTGTCGTAGCTCAGGTTCCAGTAGAATTCGGAAGCGGCACGGGCATTCTCATAGAGGGATTTCGCCGGATCGATCACCAGGGGCGTCAGGTCGTCCCATTTGTCGGGGTAGCCCACCTTGACCGTGAAGGCGGCCAGTTTGTCGAGGGCCTTGGCCTTGGTTTCTTCGGTCATCCACTCCTGGGCCTGGATGCGCTCACCCAGCGACTTCTGGAGCTTGCCGACCAGCTCGACCATCTCGGTCTTGGCCTCCGGCGGGAAATACTTCTCCACGTACATCTGGCCGACGGCGTCGGACATCAGGCCGTCCACCAGGCCCACGGCGCGTTTCCAGCGCGGGGTGATCTCCTGGGTTCCGTAGATCTTGCGGCTGTATTCGAAATTCTCCTGGATGAAGTCGTCGGACAGGAGGGAGGAGCCTCCGCTGATGATCTGCCAGCGATAGACGTCCTTGAGGGTCTCGAGCGGTGCGGTCATCAGCAGGCTGCAGGCCTTGGCCACCGGTTCGGGCTGGCCGAGATCGACTTCCGTGGTCTTGTCGTAACGGTAGTCCTTCAGATAGGTCTTCCAGTCGAACGGCGCGCAGGTCTTCGCCAGTTCCTCGACGCTCATCTTGTGGTAGTTCTTTTCGGGAATCCGCTGCTCTTCCATGGAGTAGTGGCTGGCGGCCAGCTCGGTCTCGAGCGCCCAGATGCGGGCGACCTTGTCGGCAGCCTCTTTCTCCGGATAGCCGGCCAGCATGAAGAGGTTATTCATGTGCTCCTTCGTGGCTTCGCGGACTTTCTCGTTCTGGGCGTCCTTGGAAGAATAATACTCCTTGTTGCGGAGGGTCAGGCCTCCCTGGCCGATGGCGACGATGTTGTTGTCGGAGTCTTTTTCATCCGCACCCACATACAGGCTGAACAACAGGTTGTCATGCTCCGTGGCGCAGTGCTTCAGGAGTTCTTCGCGGGTCTTGATCGCGTCGATTTCGGCCAGATGCGCCTTGAGCGGGGCGGCGCCCTCGGCGTTCAGGCGGGTGGAGTCCATGGCCATGTTATAGAGGTCGCCGATCTTCTGGGCGATGCTGCCTTTTTCGTTGTCCCGGGCAGCGATTTCCTGGATCAGGCCGGCCAGGGTCTTGGTGTTCTCCTCACCGAGTTTGGTGAAGGCGCCCCAGGAAGGATACTCCGGCGGTTGCGGATTGAAATCACCCCAGTGCCCCGTGGCATACTCGGCGAAATCGTCACCGGCCTTGACCGTCGTGTCCATGTAGTCGTAGTTGATGCCGGAGACCTTGCCCGGCTGTTTGGTGCCGCAGGAGGCTACGACAAGCCCCGCTGCCGCGAGCAGAAAAATCATCTTTTTCATTGCGGTATTTGATAGAACTTTTTTCTGACCGCAAAGATAACAAATTGTTACAAGCTTAGTTCAAGCCAGCGGGTTTCTTTTTCGTCAATTTCCTGCTTGAGGGCTTCGTAGCGCTCTGAGGCTGTGCGGATCTGTTCGTAGGGGGCGTCGGGGCTGGAGAGGAGGGCTTCGAGGGCCGTTTTTTCGGCGTTGAGCCGTTCCAGTTCCGATTCGATCTGTTCGAATTCGCGCTGTTCCTTGTACGAGAGGCGTTTCTTCCCCGCCGCTCCGCTGCTCCGGGTTTCCACCTGCGGCGCTCCGCTGCTCTGGCTTTTCGTTCCGCTCGCAGCAAAATGCTCGCGGCCCGAAAAGCCACCCGCAGCTCCGCTCTTTCGCTTCCGCTGTTCCGCCTCATAGTCCTTGATGAACGTGCGGTATTCGGTGTAGCCGCCGATGAAGTCCTTGACCTGGCCGTCGCCGCAGAAGACCAGCAGGTGGTCGGTCACCCGGTCGAGGAAGTGCCGGTCGTGGGAGACGACGATCAGGGAGCCTTTGAAGTCGAGCAGGTATTCTTCCAGGATGTTGAGGGTCAGGATGTCCAGGTCGTTGGTCGGTTCGTCGAGGATCAGCAGGTTGGGCTGTTGGATCAGGATGGTGAGCAGGTAGAGCCGGCGGCGTTCGCCGCCGGAGAGGCGGGCGACGGGGTTGTTCCACATATCGTGGGGGAAGAGGAACTGTTCGAGCAGGCTGGTGTTGCGGATGGTCTCCAGCACGGTCTGGTCTTCCTCGAACTGGAGGCCTTTCTGGTGATAGTAGCCGATCTTGAGCGATTCGCCCCGTTCGATCCGGCCCGTGGTCGGTTCCAGTGCGCCGGTCAGCAGGTCGATGAACGTACTTTTGCCGATGCCGTTCCGTCCCACGATCCCGATCCGGTCGTAGCGTTGGAATTTGTAGCTGAAATCCTTTAATAAGGCTCCGCCGTCGCCATAGGCGAACGTTACGTCGTAGCAGTCGATGATCTTGGTACCCAGGCGGGTAGCGCCTTCGAGGGCCTCCATCGTGATCTGCCTTGTGGTATAAGCCTGTTCGGCCCGGCCTTTCAATTCCCAGAAGGCCTGCTTGCGGTATTTGGCCTTGCCGCTGCGGGCGCAGGGGGTGGCGTGCATCCATTCGAGTTCGCGCCGCAGGAGGTTGCGCACCTTGTCGGTCTCGGCGTTGTAGTTGGCGATGCGCTCGGCGCGTTTCTCCAGATAGTTCTCGTAGTCACCCTTGTAGATATAGATCTGGCCGTGGTCGAGTTCCATCACGCAATTGCAGACGCGGTCGAGGAAATAACGGTCGTGGGTGACCATGAACAGGGTGCAGCGGGAACGTTTCAGATAATTCTCCAGATACTCGATCGCATCGGTGTCCAGGTGGTTGGTCGGCTCGTCGAGGATCAGGAAATCGGCTTCCGTGGCAAGCACTTCCGTAAGGGCGACACGCTTGACCTCGCCGCCGGAAAGCTCGCGCATCCGCTGGTCCGGCCGCAGGCCGAAGTCGGTCAGCAGGCGGACGATGCGGTGCTCGTACTCAAAACGACCGGCTTCGTCGAGGTGCGCGAGGAAGCGCTTACTGCCGCCCAGCACCTGGTCAAGGAGCGTGGCGTCGGGGTTGAAAGGGTAGTCCTGTTCCAGGAAGGCGATGCGGATATCCTTGAGGAAGAGGATTTTTCCGCCCGAATCGGATTTGTCCTTCCCGGCCAGGATCCGCATCAGCGAAGTCTTCCCGCTTCCATTGGGCGCAATCAGCGCGATCTTGTCGCCCTCGTTGATATTGAAACCGATATGGTCGAACAGGACTTTCGGCCCGTACGACTTGGAAATGTTTTCGATCTGCAGATAGGAAGCCATGGCGCTGCAAAGATAATAATTTCGTATCTTTGCAGAAATAACCTTCCCATGAAAACGATCTACGCCAATGTGAAGCACCCTGACCGGCTCTGCTGGTTGCTGGGCATTGTCGCCGTTGCGGGACTTGCCCTGTATATTATCCTCATACCTTCAGAACTTGTGTTCTGGCAGATTGTCAGGCTGGTCCTCTATATTGTGGCGATCGTAGCCGGAAATCTGCTGATCCTGGCGAGCGTAAAATGTACGGTTGACGATGAAGCGGGGACTCTGTTTACACCGGAAAACAAGAAGAAGCCGATGTTGATTGCCGATATCGACCGCATTACCCGAGTGACCAACCGGAAGGGGAGAGTTCGCTACCTGAACATCCACGAGGCTGGCGTCCGTTTCGTTGATGTCAGACTGTTTCCGCCCCGGGCGGATGATCTGGTGGCGCATCTGACATCCCTGAATCCCGCCATTAAGGTACAGACCAAGAATTATCTGTAAGGATGGAAGTCATCGCCCGGATCCGCAACGATTTCCCGACGAAGTTCGGCCTGCCGCGGCAGGCGGGACTGGCGCCTTCGCTGCGGTCGAAGATTGTTTTCGAGCCCGCCTACCGCGTGCCCGAAGCACTCCGCGGCCTCGAGGGTTTCTCACACATCTGGTTGATCTGGGGCTTTTCGGCGACCAGTGGAACTCCGACCCGGCCCGGGTCGGAGTTCCACTGGTCGCCGACAGTCAGGCCGCCGCGGCTGGGCGGGAATGTGCGGATGGGGGTGTTCGCCACGCGTTCGCCTTTCCGGCCGAATCCCATCGGCTTGTCTTCGGTGCGGCTTGAAGGCATTGAAGATGACGGCGCAAACGGCCGCGTGCTCATCGTCTCCGGTGCCGACCTGATGGACGGGACGCCGATCTATGACATCAAACCCTATCTGCCCGGCGTGGACGCCCATCCGGAAGCCGCCGACGGTTTTGTCGGCACCCACGCGCAGCAGCTTCTCGAGGTGGAATTGGCACCGGAACTGGCGGAACGGCTCTCGCCGTCGCAACAGTCGGCCCTGCGAGAAATCCTCGCCCAGGATCCGCGTCCGGCCTACCACGCCGCCCATCCTGATCCCAAGCGCATCTACGGCTTCACCTACGCCGGCCTCGAGATCCATTTTACCGTGGAGGCCGGGCGGCTGAAAGCCTTCGGCTGAAATACAAATATACGGAGAATATCGCTATCTTTGCGGCCTATGACTCGATTTGAAGATATCAAGGCCTTCGCCTTCGACGTGGACGGCGTCTTCACCGACGGACTGGTCCTGGCGATGCCCGACGGCGATCTGCTGCGCCAGTTCAATTCCAAAGACTGCTTTGCCGTCCGTACGGCCGTGGACAACGGCTTCCCTTGTGCCTTCATCACCGGCGGCGTGTCGCAGAGCCTGCTGCACCGGGCCCGTTCGCTGGGCATCACCGACAAATATCTGTATATGCTCTGCAAGGACAAAGCGGAAGATTTCCGGCATTTCTGCAAAGCCGTCGGCCTGGAGCCGTCGCAGGTGGCCTATGTCGGCGACGACATTCCCGACATTCCGGCCATCGAAGCGGCCGGCCTGGGTGTGTGCCCGGCCGATGCCGTGGCCGAAGTGCGCGCCGCCGCCGACCTCGTGTCGCAGTATAACGGCGGCCGCGGCTGCATCCGCGACCTGGTCGAACATGTCCTCAAGTCGCAGGACGCCTGGAAATTCGATCCGAAAGACCCCTGGAAGGGCAGCCACCCCGACAGCATCACGAGATTTGCCGGTATGACCGGCCGGAACGCCCAGTAGCTATGTTTGAAAACTATACTTTTACGCTTGCCTCTGCGTCGCCGCGGCGGCGGGAGCTGCTCAAGGGACTGGACATCGCGTTTTCCGTCGAGCCGGGAAAAGACGAGCGGGAAGCCTACAGTGCAAGCATGCCGCACACGGAAATCCCCGCCTTCCTGGCCCGGCACAAGTCCGAGACCTTCCACCGGGAACTCCGGCCGGACGAGGTTCTGATTACGGCCGACACGCTGGTCTTCCTCGACGAAAAAGTCCTGGGAAAGCCCCGTGATGCGGAAGATGCGGCGGCGATGCTCCGCGCCCTCTCGGGCCGGACACACGCCGTCATTACGGGAATGGCCCTCAGGACTTGCGGGAAGACCCATACGTTCAGCGACACCACGGAAGTGGATTTCAAAACGCTGAGCGAGCACGAAATCCGCTATTATATAGAACAATACCGGCCCTTTGACAAGGCCGGTGCCTATGGGATCCAGGAATGGATCGGCTATGTGGGGATCACCGCGATCCGGGGCTCTTACTTCAACGTAATGGGCCTCCCTGTCCAGAAGCTTTACACAGAATTATGTGATTTCCTTTGCTAACCCGCATAAAGCGTTCGAATTCCGCTTCCGAGGCGAAGCGGAAGCGGATCTGCGTGCGGCAGCGCTGCGGGATGTTGGTGTTCATGATCAGGTCGCCTTCCGTCTCGTAGAACTGGTCCAGGTTCTTTCCTGAAATCTTGACGATCCGGTAGCGGCCGCTCGGCACGCTGCCCGCGATGCCGATGCCCGACTGCGATTCGAAATGCGAGGGCAGGCGGTAACCGTGAACCATGGACAGGGGAATGGTGCAATGCGCGAAGTCGATGGTGCATTCTTTCCGGTTGGACGAGGCGGGATTGGCCATGAAGGCCGCTTCGCCATACGCATATTTTGCATAGAGCATGGTCCAAAGGGCCGGAATGTCCCCCTCGCACCCGGCGACGATGCCTTCGTCGTTGAGCAGGGCCATGGCCAGGCAGGCCGTCGTGCGGCAGCTGCTCAGGATGCCGAAGCATTTCAGGGTAAAGGCATTCAGCTCGTGGCGGCTGCAAATCCGCTTGAGCGCCAGATACATCCGCGTGGCTTCACGCAGGTCTTCGGGCGTCCGGTCGCCGGTCAGGAAGCGTTCCGTCCGGCGCAGGACACGCCCGACTTCCGCATCGGTGGGCGCCGTAGCGGCAAATTCATCTTCCAGTTCCTTGAGCGGGATGTCTTCAAAACGGGTTCCGTAGGCCTTGCTGACCGCTTCCCGGTCGATGCCCGAGGAGATGAGCCAGCCGCTCGCGCCGCCGACCAGGCCGATCTTCGTCCGCTCGTACGCCTTGAGCACGCTCTTGGAGAATTTCGGGAGCGGATCGGAAGGCGTCAGGGTGAGGGAACCGCCCGCGTCGCCGAAAAGATCTTGTTCCAATTGCTCGAAAAAGGCCGGGTCGTAGTCGAGGGGCGCATTGAAGAGTGTACTGGCGATGCCCAGTTGCGACAGGTAGGTCTGGATCTCGAACGAGGCGGCGAAAGAATTGTGGAGGCCGTCGCTCAGCAGCAGGACGGGGCGGGGAAAGATCCCGACATAATCCTTGACCATCTCTTCCGTTCCGCCCGTGGCAATGAACAGCAGCGTTTTCTCGTGGGCGTTATCGGGCAGTTCGCAGCCGCTGTGGGGCGCCCCGTCGATGATGCCGTCGATGGCGGTGCGGCTTGCCGGAAGCATGGAAGGGTAGGTGATCTCCAGCTGGGCGAAGCGGCGGATGCCTTCGAAGAGCTCGGCCCGGGAGCCGATGACACTGGCGCTTTCGTGGAGCGTGGAGGCGAAAATGACGAGATTTATCCTGTTTTGCATGACGGAATCTGTGTTAGAAACGTACAAAGATAAGATTATTTCAGGAAAAAGGATTAATTTTGCAAGATGAACAAATGAATATGGAAATATCAGCTAAATACGATCCCTCGCAGACAGAGGACAAATGGTACGCCTGGTGGCAGGCGCATAAATTCTTTCATTCCGAGCCGGACGGCCGCGAACCTTATACCATCGTCATCCCGCCGCCGAACGTGACGGGTGTGCTCCACATGGGGCACATGATGAACAACACCCTCCAGGACGTGCTCATCCGCCGCGCCCGGATGCTGGGCAAGAACGCCCTCTGGGTGCCCGGCACCGACCACGCTTCCATCGCCACGGAAGCCAAGGTGGTGGGACGCCTGGCCGAAAAGGGCATCCGCAAGCAGGACCTTTCCCGCGAGGAGTTCCTGGGCTACGCGTGGGACTGGACCCGCGAGCACGGCGGCATCATCCTCAAGCAGCTGCGGCGCCTGGGCGCCAGCTGCGACTGGGACCGTACCTCCTTCACGATGGACGACATCCGCTCGGAAAGCGTGCTGCGCGTCTTCTGCGACCTCTATGACAAGGGCCTCATCTACCGCGGCCTGCGTATGGTCAACTGGGATCCCAAGGCCCAGACGGCCCTTTCGAACATCGAGGTGGTCTATAAGGAAGAACATTCGAAACTCTACTACCTGAGATATTACGTGGCCGACCAGGCTGCCGTGAAGCCCACCGGTGAAGAAGGCGAGGTCCTGCACCGTGACGAAGAGGGCCGCTACTACGCCGTGGTAGCCACCACGCGCCCCGAGACCATCATGGGCGATACCGCCATGTGTATCAACCCCAAGGACCCGAAGAACCAGTGGCTCCGCGGCCACAAGGTCATCGTCCCGCTGGTGAACCGCGTGATTCCCGTGATCGAAGACCGCTACGTGGACATCGAGTTCGGTACGGGCTGCCTGAAGGTGACCCCCGCCCACGACGTGAACGACTACAACCTCGGCAAGACCCATAACCTCGAGACCATCGATATTTTCAACCCCGACGGTACCATCAGCAATCAGTCGCCGCTCTATGTCGGTCTCGACCGAAACGTGGTCCGCAAGCGGATCGCCAAGGACCTGGAAGCCGCCGGCCTGATGGAGAAAGTGGAGGATTATGTGAACAAGGTGGGCTATTCGGAGCGCAACCAGGACACGGCCGTGGAGCCGCGCCTGTGCAAGCAGTGGTATCTCAAGATGCCGCACCTGGCCGAAATCGCGCTCAAGCCCGTCCTGGACGGACAGATCAAATTCCATCCCGAGAAATATGTGGGCACCTACCGCCAGTGGCTCGAGAACATCGACGACTGGTGCATCAGCCGCCAGCTCTGGTGGGGACACCGCATCCCGGCCTACTATCTCCCGACCGCGGAAGGGGAGGAGGAGCGTTTCGTCGTGGCGATGTCGCCGGAAGAAGCGCTCGAGAAGGCACACCGGATCGCCGGATACGAACAGCTCAAGGTGGAGGACCTCCGGCACGACGAGGATGCCCTCGACACCTGGTTCTCCAGCTGGCTGTGGCCCATCTCGCTCTTCGACGGCATCCGCAATCCCGGCAATCCCGAGATCCGCTATTACTATCCGACCTCCGACCTGGTCACGGGTCCCGACATCATCTTCTTCTGGGTGGCCCGCATGATCATGGCCGGCGAGGAATACATGCACGACGTCCCGTTCCGCAACGTCTATTTCACGGGTATCGTGCGCGACAAGCTCGGCCGCAAGATGAGCAAACAGCTGGGCAACTCGCCCGACCCGATCGGCCTGATCGAGAAATACGGCGCCGACGGCGTCCGTCTGGGCATCCTGCTCTGCACCTCGGCCGGCAACGACATTCTCTTCGACGAGACGCAGGTCGAGCAGGGGCGCAATTTCAGCAACAAGATCTGGAATGCCTTCCGGCTCGTGAAAGGCTGGACGGTGGCCGATGTACCGCAGAGCGAGGAGAACCGCGTGGCCGTGGACTGGTTCCGGGCGAAGCTGGACCAGACCGCATCCCAGGCGCATCGCGACTACGAGAATTTCCGCATCAACGATGCCGTGATGGGCACCTACAAATGCTTCTGGGACGACTTCTGCTCCTGGTATCTCGAGCTGGTCAAGCCGGCTTTCGTGGACGGCGTCCAGCAGCCGCTCGACCGGGCTACCTATACCGCCACGCTCGAATTCTTCGATGCGCTGCTGCGGATGCTGCACCCGGTGATGCCTTTCATCACCGAAGAACTCTGGCACGCACTCGCGGAGCGCGGCGCCGACGAGACGATCATGTTCCAGCCGATGCCCACCGGCGGCGCCTTTGACGAGGGGCTGGTCGCCGATTTCGCAACGGCCTGCGACGTGGTCGTGGGGGTCCGCTCCCTGCGCCAGGCCCGCGGCATCGCGCCGAAAGAGCCGTTGAAACTCCAGGTCAAGGGGGCCTTCCCCGCCTCGATGGAGGCCGTGGTCCGCAAGATGGCGTTTGTCTCGGGTATCGAAGCCGTGGACGGCTTCTCCGGTTCTGGCGAAGTCTTCATGGTGGGCACCACCGAATTCAACGTTCCGCTCGACGGCATGATCGACGTGGCGGCCGAGATCGCCAAGATCGAGGCCGAGATCCAGCGCTACGAAGGTTTCCTGCGCGGGGTCAATGCCAAGCTTTCGAACGAGAAATTCGTGAATTCCGCCCCGGCCGCGATCGTGGACCGCGAGCGCCAGAAACAGGCGGATGCGACGACAAAGATTGCCAACCTGCAGGAGCGGCTGGCTGCTTTTAAGAAATAGTAACTCATTAACAGTAAAAAGATATGACTGGTTTATTTGCAGTAATTCTTCCGTTAGGTGTCATCGGTCCCTGGCAGTGGGTGATCATCGCCCTGGTGATTCTGCTGCTCTTCGGCGGCAAGAAGATTCCCGAGCTGATGCACGGGCTGGGCAAGGGTGTCAAGACCTTCAAGGCCGGAATGAAGGATGCCGAGAAGGACATCCAGGAAATCCGCGCCGAGATCGTCAAGGATGACGAACCCAAGAAAGAAGAGAAGAAGGTCGATAACGCCGAGAAGTAGCGGACGTGGCTGAAAAGGAAGCGGAACGTCCTGAAGGCGGGAAAGACATGAGCTTCTGGGACCACCTGGAAGCGTTGCGGCAGGGGCTGTTTCGAATCATCATCGCCCTGGTCGCGGCTTTCGTCGTGCTGTTTTTCTTCAAGGATTTCCTCTTTGACAAGCTGATCCTGGCACCGACCCGTACGGATTTCTTCTTTTACCGCTGGTTCGGGATGCAGACCGGCCTGCAGCTGGTCAACATCGAGCTTTCCACCCAGTTCATGGTCCACATGCGCGTGACGTTCATGTGTGCCATCATCTTGTGCTGCCCCTATATCCTGTTTGAAATCTGGCGCTTCATCGCGCCGGCGCTCTATCAGAACGAGAAACGGGCTACGCGGCGGGCCTTCCTTTTCGCCTCCTTCCTCTTCTATTTCGGCATCGCTGTAGGCTACTGCATCATCCTGCCGCTGATGGTCAATTTCTTCGACGGCTACAAGGTGAGCGAAGCGGTGATCAATACGATTTCCCTGAATTCCTATATCTCGACGGTCAATTCCACCGTCCTGCTTTTCGGCATCGTCTTCGAGATTCCCACGCTCGTGGCCGCGCTCTCCCAGATCGGACTGCTGACGCGCCAGACGCTGGTCGGCGGCTGGAAATGGGCGGTGCTGATCATCGCCGTCCTGGCCGCCGTCATCACGCCGGCCGATCCGTTCTCGATGCTGATAGCCGCCATCCCGCTGGGGTTGCTTTATGGTATCAGTATCTTGGTTTGCAAGCCGGAACAAGAAGAATCTGAAGAAGAACTTGAGGATAAAAAAGAGGAGGCTGCGCAATGATTTCCCTGGATGCCATCACGGTCTCGTATGGCGGTTTTACCCTGCTCGATGAAGTGAGCCTGCATATCGGCGACCGCGACCGGATCGGCCTGGTCGGCAAGAACGGGGCGGGGAAGAGCACCATGCTCAAACTGATCATGGAACTCCAGAGCCCCACTTCCGGCAAGATTACGCGTACGCTCGACCAGCGTATCGGCTATCTGCCCCAGATCATGGAGCATCACCGCGGCCGGACGGTCCTTGAAGAGGTGATGACCGTCTATGACGAATTGGATCGCCTGAACCGCCGGGTAGATGAAATATCACTTGAGTTGGCGAGCAGGACAGACTATGAATCAAATGCTTATCATAAGCTGATCGTCGAGCTCAACGAAGTAAATGACCAGCTTGTCCTCGCGCAGAGCGAGGCGCCGGAAGAATCGGTTGAGAAGACGCTGCTGGGCCTGGGCTTCAAGAAGGCGGAGTTCGGCCGCAAGACCGAAACCTTCTCCCAGGGCTGGAACATGCGCATCGAACTGGCGAAGATCCTGCTCCGCCATCCCGACGTGCTGCTGCTCGACGAGCCGACCAACCACCTGGACATCGAATCCATCCAGTGGCTGGAAGATTACCTGAAGGGGAGTTTTACCGGCGCGCTCGTGCTGATCTCGCACGACCGCCGTTTCCTGGACAACTGTACCAACCGCACCGTGGAAGTGATGCTGGGGCATCTCTACGACTACAAGGTGCCTTATTCACAATACGTAGAACTCCGCAAGGAGCGTATCGCCCAGCAGAAGGCCGCCTATGCCAATCAGCAGCGGATGATCGAGAAGACCGAAGAGTTCATCGAGAAATTCCGCTACAAGCCGACCAAGAGCAATCAGGTGCAGTCGCGCGTCAAGCAGCTTGAGCGCATCGAGCGCATCGAGATCGACGACGAGGACCTGTCGGCCATCCACGTGAAGTTCCCGCCGGCGCCGCGCAGCGGCGACGTCGCCTTCGAAGTGAAGGACGCCGTTATCGGCTATCCGCAGAAAACAGTCCTGCAAGGGGCGAATCTCATCGTCAAGCGCGGCGAGAAGGTCGCTTTCGTGGGCCGCAACGGCGAAGGCAAGACCACGATGATGCGCGTGCTGATGGGCGAACTGGAACCCTTCTCGGGCGAGGCGAAGGTCGGCTACAATGTCGATATCGGTTATTACGCCCAGAATCAGGAAGATGTCCTCGACAAGAAGGCCACGGTCTATGACACGCTCGACCGGATTGCGGTGGGGGATATCCGTACCAAACTGCGCGACATCCTGGCGGCATTCCTCTTCAAGGGCGACGACATCGACAAGAAGGTGGCCGTGCTCAGCGGCGGCGAACGCTCCCGCCTGGCGATGGCCCGCCTGATGCTCAAGGCCCACAATCTCCTGGCCCTCGACGAGCCGACCAACCACATGGATATCCGCTCGAAGGACATCCTCAAGCAGGCCCTGAAGGCTTACGACGGCACGATCATCGTGGTCTCGCACGACCGCGATTTCCTCAACGGCCTGGTGGACAAGGTCTATGAATTCATCGACGGCAAGGTGAAGGAACATCTGGGCGGCGTGGACGACTTCCTCCGCCACAAGAAAGCCGAATCCTTCCGCGACATCGAGGCGAAATCTGCACCTGCGGGTGCTCCGGCGCGGGCTGGCCTGGTGGAGCGGCAGGTTCTTTCCGGGTCAAGCGCCCCCGCTGATCCGGAAAAGGTTCTGCCGCGCGCTGGCAAACCGGAGCAGCCAAGGCAAAAGGTCGATTACCAGCAGCAGAAGCAACAGTCACGCGAAGAAAAACGCGCCAAGAACCGCCAGAACCAGCTCGAAAAGCAGATCGCCGACCTGGAAGCGAAGATGGCCGACATCGAAAAAGTCCTTTCGGCCCCTGCGCCCGATACCGACATCATGGACCTCACCCGCCAGTACCTCGAACTCAAACGCGACCTCGACGCCAGAATGGACGAGTGGGCCAGCCTGTAGCCGCTACCGCAGCACCGACGCGAGGGCGGCGCGGAATTCGGGCATCGGGCAGTTCATATTGCGCTCGATGATGAGGGTTTTCAGGCCGGCGTAGGGGAGGAGCTGCGCCTCGATGTCTTTCAGGGGGCGGTCGGCGCCGAAATAGGCCGGCGCGAATTCCTGCCAGAAGCGCGTGGAAAGGGCTTTGGGCATATGGAAGGTTTCCAGGATGAAGGCTTCCTTGCTCAGGCAGCAGCAGAGGTACACCATCGCCACGTCGAAGAGGTGGTTGCCCCAGCAGAAGTCTCCCAGGTCGATGAAATAGCGCTTGTTGCCCACGAAAATGGCATTGCTGTACTGAAGGTCGCCGTGGATGGCGGTGTCCTCGTCGGGCGTGTCGGCGATGAAACGGCCGATCCTGTCCTTTTCCTTTGTGGTGAAGAAGGGATTCTCCGTCAGCAGGCGGTAGTAGCGTTCCTTGACAGACTCAAAAACGGCCGGATCGACGTGCGTTGCGTGGAGTTGCAGGCACATTTGAGCGAACTCTGCGGCGAAGAATGCCACCTTTTCCGGCTCGTCGGCCGTCGCACGGGAATAAGACTTCTTGCCGGCGATGCGCTTGAATCGGATGCCGTAGCGGCCGTCCTCCGTGACCACGTAGTCGCCGGGCTCCGGGCTGGGGATGCCCAGGTCGAAGACCTTTCGGGCCATCCGCATCTCGTCCAGCGGCTGCTGGATCTTGCCCGGGTGGTAGAGTTTGAGCATAATCGAGGCGTCGCTTTTGTGGTCGTAACTGTCCCCGTTGGCGCCGCCGCCGGAGAGGACGTAATCACTGAGGGAGATTGGAATCGGTTTCATCGCAAGCAAAGATAGAAAAAAATCCGTGCAACAGCCCCGTTGGAAATCCTGCGGAAATGATTATCTTTGTAGGACGAGAACGAATGCGATGGAAAACGACAACCAATATTATCTGTATGGCATGCATCCCGTGACGGATGCGGTGCGGCAGGGCCGCAAGTTTGAACGGATCCTTTTCCGGAAAGGGCTGGAAGGAGAGCAGTTCCGGGCGTTGCTCGACGAAGTGACGCAGCTCGGCATCCCGTACCAGTTCGTACCGGGCGAGAAAATGAACCGGATCGTCAAGGGCGCCCACCAGGGCGTGGTCGCCTATCTGGCCCCGATCGACTACGTGTCGTTTGAGGAAATGGTCGAAGGCGCCCTTTCCCGCAAGGCCAACCCCATCTTCCTGCTGCTCGACGGCATCAGCGACGTGCGCAACCTGGGCGCCATCGCCCGCAGCGCCGAGTGTGCCGGGATCGACGGCATCGTCGTGCCGGAGCGGGGGAGTGCCGCCATCAACGCCGACGCCGTGAAGACGTCGGCCGGCGCGCTGCTGCGCATCCCGACCGCCCGGGTCCCGAACCTCAGGACGGCCCTGTATTATTTCCGCGATTCCGATTTCCAGATCGTGGCGGCCAGCGAAAAGGCGGAAGATGCGATGTACGACGTCAACTTCCGCAAGGCCAGCGTCATCGTGATGGGCTCCGAACGCTCCGGAATCTCC
>CADAOB010000018.1:43046-77545 GCA_902789445.1 uncultured Bacteroidia bacterium
GAATCTCCGAACCGGTGCTGAACCTCTGCACGGTCGGCGCACGCATCCCGATGTCCGGGCAGACCGGTTCCCTCAATGTGTCGGTCGCCGCGGCCCTGGTGATGTTCGAGGCCGTGCGGCAAAGAATGTCATAATATTTGCAGAAGTCGGAATTATTCCGTATTTTTATCGTTCAAGCCGAAACAAAACCAAGAATCCAATAAAACAGAAGCGATATGAAAAGAACCTGTGTCGTCCTTGCCGCATTCCTGCTCAGTTTCCTGATGGCGGATGCGCGTACTGTCAAGAAAGCTTACGATATCGATGATTTCACCGGTATCCGTGTCACCAGTGCTTTCGAGGTCGTCCTCGAACATTCCAAAGATTACAAGGTGGAAATCGAGATTTCCGAGGAATTCCTGCCCTTCCTGCTGGTCAAGAACCGCGGCGGCGTGCTGGAACTCAATTTCACCCGGCTTCCGTTCCGCCTCAAACAGAAAAATCGCAGCAAGGTGGCCCAGGCCGTGATCTCGATGCCCGACCTGACCTATATCGAGATGTCCGGCGCTTCGAAACTGATCAGCAACGACCAGTTCACCAATGCGATGGAGAAGGTTACCATCGACCTGAAAGGCGGCAGCGAAATCACCAATCTCAACCTGAAGGCCCCCGAGGTGGTCATCAAGCTGGCCGGTGCCTCCAAGGCCGTGATGAGCCTGCGTTCGGGTGACGTGGACGCCGAACTTGCCGGCGCTTCCCGCCTGGACGTCTCCGGTGAATCCTCGGAATTCGATGTCAAGGCCAAAGGCGCTTCCCGCGTCCAGGCTTCCGAATTTGACGTGGAGGACATCTCCGTCGTCGCTTCCGGCGCTTCCAATGCCGAGGTCCGCCCTTCGCGCGAGCTGACCGTGGAACTGTCCGGCGCCTCCAAGTGCCGTTACTACGGAGATGAGGAGAACCTGAAGATCCGGGCCGACAAAGTGACGGGCGCCTCTTCCATCAAACACGAAAAGTAGCGGGGGCCGGCTTATGATGTTCCTGCTTGATTCCCACTGTGATGCGCCGCTGATGCTGGCCAAGGGCGCCGATTTCGGCCGGCGGGTTGAACAGGGTTGCACCCCCGGCCGTTTCCCGATAACCCATGTCGATTTCCCGCGGATGAAGAAGGGGGGCGTCAACGGCTCCTTCTTCGCCATCTACACGTCGAACGCCCTTTCGCCCGACCGGGCGACCAGCCGGGCGCTCGAACTGGTCGCCAAGGTCTATGACATCGTGGAGCAGAACCCCGACAAGGCGGCCCTGACCACGACGCCCGCGCAAGCCCGCCGCAATGCCCGTAACGGCCTGATTTCCGTTTTCATGGGCATGGAGAACGGCGCTCCGATCCAGAAGGACCTTTCCCTTTTGCGAATGTTCAACCGCATGGGTATCACCTATATGACCCTGACGCACGCCCGCAGCAACGAGATCTGCGACTCCTGCACCTCGCCCGAGCCGCGCTGGGGCGGCCTGAGCCCCTTCGGCCGCGAAGTGGTTGCGGAAATGAACCGGCTGGGGATGCTGATCGACGTGTCGCATATCTCCGACGATTCGTTCTGGGACGTGCTGAAATATTCGAAGGCTCCCGTGGTGGCGACCCACTCCTGCTGCCGGGCCCTGAGCGACCATCCCCGCAACATGACCGACGAGATGATCGTGGCCATGGCCGAAAAGGGCGGTGTGATCCAGATCAATTTCTACCCCTCTTTCCTCGACAAATCCTATGCGGCGAAAGCCTCGGACCTGATCGACGAGCAGGAGGCGGCCCAGGATGCCTGGCTGGAAGACCCTGCCGATCCGGCGCGCCAGCAGCGGATGCAGGCGGCCATCGATGCGCTCAAGGCCGTGCCGCGTCCGTCCTACAAGAAGATCGTCGACCACATCGACCATGTCGTCCGGCTGGTCGGTGTCAAGCATGTGGGCCTGGGCAGCGACTTCGACGGCATCGAAGCCTGTCCCGACGGTCTCGAAGACATCAGCAAGATGCAGAAAGTCATCATCGAACTGCGCAAGCGCGGCTACTCCGACTATGAGATCCGCCACATTGCCGGCGGCAATTTCCTTCGGGTGCTCGAGCAGGTGCAGCGGATGAGCGAATAAATTGATTAACGCCATGAAACGATTCTTATTGGTTGTTGCGGCAGCCTCTCTGCTATTCTCATGCAAACACGTGCCGGAAGCTCCTTTCTCGGTGACGGACCTGCAAGTCGATTATATGACAGCCCCGCTGGGCATCGATACGCCAACGCCGCGCTTCAGCTGGAAAATGGAAAGCGAGCGCTACGAACAGCGCCAGGCGGCTTACCGGATCGTCGTGGAGGAAGCCACCGGCGGTGCGCCGGTCTGGACTTCCGAACCGAATCCTTCCGAGGTCTCGGTGGGCGTGGTGTATCAGGGAACGCCCCTCAAGCCCTGCACGCGCTACAACTGGACCGTGACGGTCTGGAACGCTGCGTCGGATTCCGCCAAGGCGACTTCCTGCTTCGAGACCGGCCTGATGGACAGCGGCTGGTCCGGGGCGAAATGGATTTCCAGCGGACAGCCGCATTTCTCGAAATACCGCTCGCAGTACCGCATCGATTTCGACCTGCAGGCCAGCGGCACGGATCCCGCGCCTGTCTTCGACTTCGGCCGGAAGGATGACGACAATTATGTCCGGCTGTGCATGAATGCTTCCGGACTGACGCTTTCCCATGTCACGGAAGGGACGGAGACGAAAGACTATGAAACTGCCCTCGCGAAACTTCCGGCCCACATGGCCGTCCGCGTCGTGGCCCACGACTACGCAAAAGGATACAAGGTCTGGCTGATGGCCGACGGAACGCCCCTCAACAAGGAGCCGGTCTCGATCCGGCCGTATCCCGAAGCGGTATGGAAACCCGACTGCCGCTTCCACCAGCTGGCATTCTCCCAGAAGACACCCGGCGGCAAAGCCGTCTTTTCGAATCTCACCGTCACGGAAGATGTGTGGGACAGCACGCTATACCATAGCGACGCTTCGTATGAAGTGTCGGACGCCCGGCCGCTGGTCGTTTCCCCGGCCGAGGAGAGCGGTGCTCCGATGCTGCGCCGGACGTTCAATGTCGGGAAATCCCTGGCCTCCGCCCGCCTCTATACGACGGCGCGCGGCATCTACGAATACCAGATCAACGGCAAGCGCCTGGGCGATGACTGGTTCAATCCCGGTTCGACCGACTATCGCTATCGGATCCTCTACAACACCTACGACATAACACCGCTGCTGCACAAGGGCTTCAATGCGATCGGCGCCTGTCTGGGCGCAGGCTGGTACAGCGATTTCACGGGCTATGCCACCGCCTGGCAGGACCAGTTCGGCACCGAATTGTCCCTGCTGGCCAAGATCGTGCTGACCTATACCGACGGCAGCCAGGAGACGATCGTCTCCGATGCTTCCTGGCTGGCCTGCAACAAGGGCCCCATCCTCAGCGACAGTTTCCAGAACGGCGAAGACTACGACGCCCGCCGGGAGCTTGACGGATGGAGCCAGCCCCGTTTCCCCGACGAGGACTGGATCCCCGCCCGCGAAGTGACCGCGCCGGCTGACAGCGTGAAGATCCAGTACTATATCGGTTCTCCCGTCCGTTCCCAGGAAGTGCTCAAGGCTGTGGCTGTGTCCGAACCCCGTCCGGGCGTATTCGTCTATGACATGGGCCAGAACATGGTGGGCGTGCCGCGCATCCGGCTCAACGGCGAGCGGGGCCGCGAGATTACGTTCCGCTACGGCGAGATGATCTATCCCACCGAAGTGCCGGAAGATCCGATGCCGCCCCTGGACTCGGCGGTCTATGCCCAGCGGCGGGGACTGGTCTATACCGAGAACTACCGCGGCGCCCTGTCCACCGACCATTATATCCTGCGCGGCGGCGGCGCGGAAGTGTTCCAGCCGCATTTCACTTTCCACGGCTATCGCTACATCGAGATCCACGGGCTGGACAAGGCGCTTCCCCTGGAAGCGGTCGAGGGCGTGGTGCTCCATTCGGTGGGCGAACTGCTGAGTGGCTTCGAGACCTCTGACGCCGATGTCAACCGCCTCTACCAGAATATCATCTGGGGCCAGCGCGGCAATTTCCTCTCCATCCCGACCGACTGCCCGCAGCGCGACGAACGGATGGGCTGGATGGGCGATGCGCAGGTGTTCGTCCGCGCGGCATCCTACAATATGAATGTGAATCCGTTCTTCACGCGCTGGTTCCACTCCCTGCGCGACATCCAGGGCGAGGACGGAAGCTACTGCGACTTTGTGCCGAAGGTGGGCCGTCCGCCGTACGGATCGGACAAGGGCGGGGGCTCGATGGGCTGGATGGAAGCCGGCATCATCATCCCCTGGCAACTGTACCTGCAGTACGGCGACACGGAATTCCTGCGCGGACACTATGCGTCGATGTGCGCCTACATGGACTATCTGCAGCAGCGGGCGGTAGGGGATATCCAGCCCGGCAGCGGCTATGGCGACTGGGTGGCGCTGGAGCACACCAATTCGCCCCTCACCAATACGGCTTACTATGCCTACGATGCGATGCTGATGGAAAAGATGGCCACGGCCCTCGGCCGCTATGCCGATGCGGCGCGCTGGCAGGCGCTCTATGAACGCATCAAGACGGCCTTCAACCGGGAATTCGTGGGCCCCGACGGCATCACGAAGGAATCCCGCCACGTGCCGCCCTACAACGAATGGATCGCCGGCGGATCGGATGCCAGTTTCAAGGCCAATACCCAGACTTCGTATGTCGTGCCGCTGCAGGCCGACCTCTTCGACCCGGCGCACAAGGCGCTGGCCATCCAGAATCTGGTGGGCAACCTGGCGGAGCACGGCTATACCCTGACCACCGGTTTCATCGGTACCCCGTATCTGAATCTCGTCCTCTCGCGCAACGGCTATGATGCCGTGGCCTACAAGCTGTTCGAGCAGCGGGCCTATCCGTCCTGGCTGTACCCGGTGCTCCAGGGCGCCACGACCATGTGGGAACGCTGGAATTCCTATACCATCAAACGGGGTTTCGGCCCGGTGGAGATGAATTCCTTCAACCACTATGCCTTCGGCGCCATTGGTGGGAGATCCTCGACGACGGTTTGGTGCAGTTCGACTTTACCGTACCCGCCAATACGACGGCTGAGCTGCAGCTTCCCATGGAGGACGCCAACGGCGTGGAGGTCGTCCTGGGAGCCGCGTATGCCAAGGCTTCCGATACGGGAGCGGCCGGTCGTTACCAGCTGCCTTCCGGCAAGTACCGTTTTATCGTCAGATAAGCGAGAGCGCCACCTCCATCATGCCGGTGAACGTCGTGCGGCGCGCTTCGGCGTCCAGCACCTCACCGGTGAGCAGGTGGTCGGAAATCGTACAGATCGTCAGCGCGCGCCGTCCGGCGCGTGCTGCGTTCATATAGAGGGCGGCCGCTTCCATTTCCACGGCCAGCACGCCCATCTTCCGCCAGCTCTCCGACTGGGGATTGTCGGAGTAGAACGTATCGGACGAGAGGATGTTGCCCACCTTGAAACGGAGTCCGCGCCTCTCGCAGCATTCGACGGCTTTGCGCAGCAGGGTGAAATCGGCGATCGGCGCGAAACTGCCGGGCAGGCCGAACTGGGCACCGTAGTTCGAATCGGTGCAGGCGCCCTGGGCGATGACGATGTCCCCCAGTTTCAGCTCGGGGTCGTTGGCCCCGGCCGATCCGACCCGGATGATGGCCTCCACCCCGTAGAAATTGAACAGTTCATAGGAGTAGATGCCGATCGAGGGGATGCCCATGCCGTGGCCCATCACGCTGACGGGCTTCCCGTCAAAGCTGCCGGTATAGCCCAGCATCCCGCGGACGTCGTTGAACAGGACAGGGTCTTTCAGATAGTTTTCAGCCATGAATTTGGCACGGAGCGGATCGCCGGCCATCAGCACGGTCGGGGCGATCTGGCCGTATTGGGCTCCGATATGGGGGGTAGGGGTATTCGCCATGTTTTTTTGATTCTATGATGACAAAGATACAAAAAAACGGATGAATCCTTTTTTTTTGTAACTTGCCGATTATTATGAAAAGAGCGCTTCCCTTCTGCCTGACGCTGCTCCTGCTGCTGGCCTTCTTCCCGCTTTCGGGGCAGGAGATCCTGAAGCCTTTCGTCTTTACCCCGCAGTGGACGCCGCAAGCCCAGTTCGCCGGCTACTATGCGGCCCTGGAAAAGGGCTTCTACCGCGAAGAGGGGCTTGACGTGAAGATCGTGCATCCGTCTTCCACCAGTTCCGCAATGGACCGGATTATCGGAAATCAGAGCGATGCCACGACCCTGCAGCTGGCCCAGGCGCTCGAACTGGTCGACAGCGGCATCGAACTGGTCCACATCCTGCAGACTTCGATGAACAACGGGCTGGTCCTGGTTTCGCGCACGGATGTCAGTCCGCTGACCCTTACCGGTGCCCGGGTGGCCACCTGGCGGGCCGGCTTCGCCCAGATTGCCGAATGCATGTCGGCCGAGCTGAATCTGGAATACGAATGGATCCAGGCGGCCGAGATCATCAATCTCTATGTCGTCGGTGCGGTGGACGCCACGCTGGCGATGTCCTACAACGAATATTACCAGCTGCTCCAGACAGACCTGATTCCTTCGGAAAACAGTGTTTACCGCTTCAGCGAGCACGGTTTCAATATCCAGGAGGACGGCATCTACATGAGCCGTTCCGCTTACCGGAAAGACCCGGACCGCGCCCAGCGCTTCGCCCGGGCCAGCCGCCGGGGCTGGGAATGGGTCCGGGACAATCCCGAAGAAGCGCTCGATATCGTGATGACCTATGTCAAGCGGGGCAACACGGCCACGAACCGGATCCTGCAGAAAAAAATGCTCGACGAAGTCCTGCGCCTGCAGCTTGACCAGAAGAGCGGGCGGCCTGAATTCCGCCTGGTTCCGGCCATGGTCGATCAGGCTTCCGACCTGATGTACCGCAACGGGATGCTGAAACGCCCGATCAAGATAGAGGAGATCCTGCCGTGAAACTGAAGCTCTCCGCCCCGGATTTCGTACGGCGCTCGCTCTCTTCCCGCCTGAGCGTCCTGCTGGCCCTGCTGTTCGGTATCCTGATGCTGGCAGCACTGGATTACGTCTTCACCCAGACGCGCAAGGGTGCCCGCCAGGAGGCGGAAGGCCGCGCCGAGCAGGTGCTGGACAACACGGTCCTGCGCGTGAACGGCATTCTCGAAGACGTGGAGATTGCCGCCGACAATCTCGAGTGGCTCATCCTCCGCGATATCACCGATCCCGACAAGATGCGGGAATACTCCAACGAGATCGTTCGGAACAACGCGATCCTCAACAGCTGTTCCGTCTCGTTCGAGCCGTATTTCTATCCGGAAAAAGGCCGGTACTACTCCATTTTTTCCTATCGGGGACCGGATGACACCGTGCTCTGGAAGCAGGAAGGCGATGACAGCTACCAGTATTTTTACTTGGATTGGTACCTGATGCCCAGGCTGTTGCAGAAGCCCTGCTGGACGGAGCCCTACAACGATCTCGAAGAGACCGACGACAAGGTGATGGATACCGGCATGATCGTCTCCTACTGCAAACCGATTTTCACGGCCGACAGCGTCTTTGTCGGTTCCTTCTCGCTCGACGTGTCGCTCCAGTGGCTTTCCGAGACGATTTCCGCCGTCCGGCCCTATCCCAATGCCTATTGCATCCTGGTCGGCCGTGGTGGGACCTATCTGGTCCATCCCGATCCGGAGAAACTGTTCTTCCAGACGATCTTCACCGAAGGGCTGGATCATCCCGATCCTGAAGCTTATGAACTGGGAAGGGCCATGCGCGAGCGGAAGCAGGGGATGATGGAGATGAAACTCGGCGGCGAGAAGAACTATGTGTTCTACAAATCGCTGCCCAATATCGACTGGAGCGTGGCCATCATCTGCCCGGACAGCGACATCTTCGGCCCGCTCGATATGCTGCACCGCACGGTCGTCATCATCGTGCTGATGGGCCTGCTGCTGATGATGCTGCTGGCCGCCTGGCTGATCCACCGCCAGCTTTTGCCGCTCAGGACCCTGGCCGTACAGGCGGAATCCATCGCTGCCGGCAATCTCGAGAAAGTCCTGCCCGCGATGGATCGCGACGACGAGATCGGCGTCCTGAGTCAGTCGTTCCGCGACATGCAGTCGTCCCTGGTCCGGCAGATCGATGAACTGACCAAGGCGACGGCCGCCCGCGAACGGCTTGACCGGGAGCTGCAGATTGCCCGCGGCATCCAGATGGCCATGGTCCCGCACACCTTCCCCGAACGCGAAGACATCGACCTCTATGCCCTGATGACGCCGGCCCGTGAAGTGGGCGGCGACCTCTACGACTTCTTCATTGAAGACGAAAAACTGTATTTCTGTATCGGGGACGTGAGCGGCAAGGGAATTCCCGCCAGCCTGATGATGGCGGTTGCCAAATCGATGTTCCGGATCCTGGCCAAGCAGGGCCTGCCGCCGGCCGACATCGCGCGGCAGATCAACGACATCGCTGCGGAAGACAATGCGCAGATGATCTTTGTCACCATGTTCTTCGGCACCCTCGACCTGTCCACGGGCGTACTGTCCTACTGCAATGCCGGGCACAACGCCCCCGTCGTCTTGCGGCACAAGAAAGGCAAGGCCTATTTCCTCCCCTGCAAACCCAATATGGCCATCGGCATCATGGCGGGCTTCGAATTCGAAGGGGAAACACTGGAAGATTTCCGGGGCGATACCCTGTTTGTCTATACCGACGGGCTCAACGAAGCGGAGAATGCCGCGCACGAGCAGTTCGGCAACGAGCGGATGCTGGAAATCCTCGGAGAGAATCAGCGCAAGGGCGCCCGGGACATCATCGAAATAATGAATCAGGCCGTCGCTGCCCACGTGGATGGCGCTGAGGCAAGCGACGACCTGACGATGCTCTGTGTCCGGATGGCGAAGTGATCAGTCGAGCAGTTCCTCGCTCCGCTTGATGAAATCGGCCAGGGCCTTTCCTTTCAGCATGCCGTTCGACAGCAGGGCCAGGTCCGTAACCTGACGGAGCAGGGTATTGTCGGCGGTAAGGGCCTTGACGCCCGTCTCTCCCATGATCTTGCGGACCACCGGATTCTCGGCGTTGACCGTGATGTTGTAGCTTTCGGGCAGTTCGCCGTAGAAGTTCATGCCGCCGCCCAGCGCCGCCATGTCGCGGTAACGGCGCATGAATTCGCTCTGCGTGATCAGGATCGGCACATTCGTCTCGCCCAGGTTTTCGACCTTGACTTCATACTTGTTCTCTTTCGGGAGGATTTCCTCAAAGACACCGGTCACATATTTGGCGTCCTCTTCCGAAATCTCGAACTTCGTGCGTTCCTCCTTCTCGACCAGCCGGTCGATGGCGTCGGCATCCACGCGCTTGAAGGTGACGTCCTTCAATTTGCCTTCCAGCAGGTTCACGAAGTGTGCATCGAGCGGGCAGTCGAACACCAGCACGTTGTAGCCCTTCGCCTTGGCCGCCTCCACCTGGGGATACTGGGCCACCGGGTCGGTGCAGTAGAGATAGACGACCTTCTTGTCCTTGTTCGTCTGGGCTTCCTTGATCTTCTCGCCGTACTCCTCGTATTTGTAGAACTTGCCCTCGGTGTCCTTCAGCAGCGCGAACTTGAGCGCACGCTCGCAGAATTTCTCGTCGGTGAGCATGCCGTACTCGATGAAGAGTTTCAGGTTGTCCCATTTCTGCTCGAATTCCTCCTTCTTGTTCCTGGCGATCTCTTCGAGCCGGTCGGCCACCTTTTTCGTGATATAGGTGGAGATCTTCTTCACGTTGGCGTCTTCCTGCAGGTAGCTGCGCGAGACGTTCAGCGGGATGTCGGGCGAGTCGATGACCCCGTGCAGCAGGGTCAGGAATTCCGGCACGATGTTCTCGACCGAGTCGGTGACGAACATCTGGTTGCAGTAGAGCTGGATCTTGTTGCGCGTGACCTCGAGACGGTCCTTGATCTTCGGGAAATAGAGGATACCGGTCAGGTTGAACGGGTAATCCACGTTGAGGTGGATGTGGAAGAGGGGATCCTCCTGCATCGGGTAGAGTTTGTTGTAGAAGGTCAGGTAGTCCTCGTCCTTGAGTTCGCTGGGCTTGCGGGTCCACAGCGGCTCGGTGTCGTTGATGATGTTGTCCTTGTCGGTATCGACATACTTGCCGTCCTTCCATTCTTTCTGCTTGCCCATGCAGATCGGGACGGGCATGAACTTGCAGTACTTGTTCAGCAGGGCGCCCACTTTCGCTTCTTCGGCAAACTCTTCGCTGTCCGAGTCGAGGAAGAGCGTAATGGTCGTGCCGCGGTCGTCCTTCTTGCTTTCACCCATCGTAAAGTCGGGCTCTCCCTGGCATTCCCACTTGACGGCCTTGGCCCCTTCCTTATACGACAGGGTCTCGATGCGCACTTTCTGCGACACCATGAAGGCCGAGTAGAAGCCCAGGCCGAAGTGGCCGATGATGCTGCCGGCCTTGTCCTTGTATTTCTCCAGGAACTCGCCAGCCGAGGAGAATGCGATCTGGTTGATGTACTTGTCCACCTCTTCTTCGGTCATGCCGATGCCCCGGTCGGTGATCTTGATGGTCTTGGCCTTGTTGTCCACGTCCACGTGGATGGTCAGGTCGCCGAGTTCGCCCTTGAAGTCGCCGGTTCCGGCGAGGGCTTTGAGCTTCTGGGTCGCATCCACGGCATTGGCCACGAGTTCGCGCAGGAAGATATCATGGTCGGAATACAAGAATTTTTTGATGACCGGAAAGATATTTTCCGTTGTCACGCCGATTTTTCCTTTCGTCATAGCTATCTTTTTTTATATTTTTCGTTTCTGCGGGGCTGAAAATCAAAAAAGATACCATCGGCGCTCGTCCGACAATTTGTCAGTTTTTTGGAAAACGGCTGCCCGGGGCCGGTCCGACGGCCGCCGAATCCGGATTTTCCGGCACTTTTGCGAGATGCTGGAAACTTCATCCAAGTTCATTCTCCGCGTTTTTTTCTGTGGGTGGGGGCACTGTAGTTTTGCAGCCGTAAACATTTCGCGGCTTTATGAAACATCGCATCGCTCTGGCAATCTGCCTGCTTTTTTCCACCTCCCTGACCGCCCAGGATTTCTCCCTTTCCACCAATCTGCTGGACTGGGCAAACCTGGGGACCGTCAACCTGCAGGCCGGCTATCCGCTTGGCCGGCACGCTTCGCTCCACGCGGGCGTCCGCTACAATCCCTGGAATTTCGGCTCGGTAGAGAAGGGGAACCCCTTCCAGAACCGGGCGCGTACGGCTTATCTGGCCACGCGCTGGTGGCCCTGGAACGTCTATTCATCCTGGTGGTGCGGCATCCGGCTGCAAGCCGAAGAGTATAACCGCGGCGGCCTTTTCCGGAAAATGAAGACGGAGGAGGGCGTAGCGGCCGGCCTGGGCCTTTCCGGCGGCTACAGCTGGATGATCTCCGACCATTGGAATCTCGACCTGGGCCTGGGGCTCTGGGCCGGAAAAGCGTGGTACACGCAGTATCGATGCCCGCGCTGCGGGCGCGTGCTGTCTTTCCCGGACGGCCGGCCAGTGCGGGAGGTATCCAAATGGTTCATCCTTCCATCCAACGCAACGCAAGTATCCCTGATCTATATTTTCTGACACCATGAGACGCTTTTTCCCCTTTGCGGCCGGAAGCCCGGCCCTGCCGGCGCTCCTGTGCCTGTTGCTGGCGGTATCGTGTACCACTTCGCGCAAGGCGCAGCAGCTGAACGAGCAGCAGCTGAGCGCTTCGCTGGCCCTGCCGGCAGAGGCCGGGCACAGCTTCCGGGAACTGGACCTGCCCCATGCCGGACAGGAGCCGGACAGCCTCAGGATCCACGACTTCCAGGGGCGGGAGGTCATCATCATGAACGCCGTGCGCGATGACAGCAGCGGCGAGATGGTGGCCAACGAGACCCTGCAGGCCGCGCGGGTGACGGCCCGTTTCCGCCATGTCGCGGAACGGCACGGACGGGTGGACCTGGCTTTCCAGGTCATCGTCCCGGCCGCGATGCAGGACAGCCGCTGGCAGGTCCGTTTCCATCCCAGCATGGACATCCTGGGCCAGACCGTTCCGCTCGACGACATCCTGATTACGGGAAAAGACTACCGCAAGGCCCAGTTGCGCGGCTACCAGCAGTATGAGCGCTTCCTGCGCTCGATCATCACCGACTCGACCCGCTTCATCGACCGTCATCAGCTGGAAGTCTTCATCCAGCGCAACATTCCGGCGCTGTATGCTTTCCGCCGGGACACGTCCATCGTCACCGACGGGCAGTTCGCTTCGGTGTACGGCGTTACCGAGCGTGAAGCCATCGACTACTACACCTACGGCCTGCTGGTGCGCCGCAACGAACGCAAGATCCGGGACAAGGACAAGATGTTCCGCAAATATGTCAAGGCCCCTTTCCAGGACGGTCACCTGCGGCTTGACACGCTGATCGTCAACGAAGCGGGGGAGTTTGTCTATAACTACGTGCAGACCATCGCCACGCGCCCCCGCCTGCGGAAGGTGGACATCCGCCTGCAGGGCGAAGTCTGCGAGCAGGACAGACGGGTCTATGACGTGCCGCCGAGCGAGCCGCTGACTTTCTACATCAGCTCGCTGAGCGCCTTCGTGGACGGAAGGGAACGCTATCTCGACCAGGTGGTCTCCCGCCGTGTGGACCTGCGGGACGAGGCCCGCCTGCTCTTTGAGCTGGGAGACGATGCCGTCCGCCAGGAACTGGGCGACAACCGGCTCGAAATCGACCGGATCTGCGGCACGCTGGGCGCGCTCCTGGCCGATTCGGAATTCGACCTGGACAGCATTGTGGTGACGGCCCATGCTTCCCCCGAAGGATCCTGGCGCACCAACGGCGAACTCTCGCAGCGGCGCGGGCGCAGCGTCGGACGCTATTTCGCGGACTTCATGCGGCGCTATGCCGACTCGCTCGACCGTTCGCAGGGAATCCGCATGACCCTCGACGGCACCCTGGCCGATGCGGAGCATCGCGAACGCCCCGAGATCCGTTTCAGCAGTTATGCCGTCCCGGAGAACTGGGAACTGCTCGACCGCCTGGTAGCGGAAGACAGCTGGCTGAGCGAAGCACAGAAAGCCGCCTATCAGCTGCGCCGGCAGGAAGCCGATCCGGACCAGCGCGAACTGGCCATGCGGGAGGATGATTACTATCCCTATCTGTCGAAAGAACTCTACCCGCAACTGCGTACCGTGGTCTTCGACATCCGCCTGCACCGGCGCAACATGCTGCAGGATACCATCCATACCACGGTGCTTGATACGGTGTATATGAATGGCGTCCAGGCGATCCGGGACCGGGAATACCAGCAGGCGCTGACCCTGCTGCGGCCCTATGCTGACTTCAATACCGCCATCGCATACTGCTGCCTCGACTACAATGCGAGTGCCCTGTCCATCCTCGAGCGCCTGGACCGGACCGCCGAAGTGAATTATATGCTGGCGCTGCTCTATGCCCGCACGGGCGATGAACGCAGTGCCGTAGCGTGTTACCTCCACGCCTGCACCCAGAACAGCGCCTTCGTGCACCGGGGCAATCTCGACCCGGAAATCAGCGCCCTGATCCGCAAATACGATCTCAACCGTGAATCCTGAAATACAAAGATACTGACCGATGAAACGTTTTTTATTTGTGACCGGTGCACTCCTTGTCGCAGCCCTGGGCTGCGACAGGGAGCCCTGTGCCGTTTGTACCGATGAATTCCAGGCGCGCCATGTGTCGCTGGCCCTGGCGGGTTGCGCCCTGCCCACGAAATCGTCCGACAGTCAGTCGCCTGAAGAAAGCTGGGTGGCTGAAAGCGTCCTTTATGTGTTCAGCCGGACGGGCGCGCTCGTGGACAGTTATGCATCCACCGAGGGCCGCTTTGACTTTTACCTGACCGACGAACTGTATGATTTCGTCGTGGTGGCCAACAGGACGGACCTGCCCCGGACGGAGGTTTCGGAGGAAACGCTGTCCGCCCTGCGGGTCCGTCTGGCAGACAATGCCGTCGGCAATTTCCAGATGGCCGGTTCTCTGGCCAAGCATCTGATCGAGGCTGACGAAAAGATTACGGTCGAAGTGTCCCGCCTCGCTGGGAAGGTGAGCTATACCATCCGGACGGCTTTTACAGGCCCGCTCGCCGGGAAGGAATTCCGGGTGGAGGACATCTACCTGACCAATGTTTCCGGCGAAAACAACCTGGGCCTTTCGCGCTGTGCACCGGCGTCGGATGCGCTGTGGTACAACCGGATGGATCTCGACGATCCGCCGCTGCCGGATTATCCGGCCCGCTTGCTGCAGGCGCATCTGGACCGGCGGATGGCTGCTTCCGACAGCTTGACCGACGGGCCCTGTTTCTATCCTTTCCCCAACGAATCGCCGGACAGCCACGACCGCGCGAAGTGGGGGAGCCGCTGTACGCGGCTCGTGGTGCGGGCCACGCTGGGCGGCCGGACGACGTATTATCCGGTCACGTTCCCGCAGATCGAACGCAACCACCATTATGCCGTGGACCTTACCATTTCAAACTATGGGGTTGAGCATCCGGAAGATCCGGTATCCTCCTATGCGGGCGTGGCAGCTTCCGTCACCGTGGCTGAATGGTCCGACGGCGGCTCCCTGCAGGGGCGTTATTGAAAAGACTTTTACCCAATTTATACCAATACAAGCGTATGAAACGAATCATTCTTTTTGCTGCAGCAGGCCTGATGGGCCTGGCAGCCTGCACCCAGCTCGACGGCCCGCAGAACCTGGCCGGCGAAGGGGCCCTGCTCATCTCCGTGAACAGCGGAGCCGGTATCGACACCAAGGCGGCGGATGTAAATCCTGCCGGCAAGGATGCGGATCTCCATGACATCCAGCTTTTCCTCTTTTCATCCGACGGCTCGCTGTACCGGCGGGAAGCCCTCTCCGGGACGGAGACCAGCCGGACGCTCGACCGCGTCAAAACCGGCAGCTATGACATCGTGGCCGTGGCCAATGCCCCGGCATTGACGCAGATCCAGACGAAGGCGGCGCTCGAGCAGGAAACCATCACCCTCGACCTCAATCAAGTGGACCAGGGCTTCCTCATGGCCGGGCAGACGGCTTCCGCCGTGACAGTGACCGGCGGCGCCACGTCGCCGGCCCGTGCCGAGATCACCGTCCGGCGCCACGTGGGCCGTGTGCGGCTGACGAGCGTGGAGAACGCCATTCCGCTGGCTTACGGCGAGCTGAAGGTGGAATGTGCCTTTCTGGAAAATGGCCTGGGCAGCTGGAATTATGCCGGAAACGGCGATCCTTCCGGCTATGTTAACTATGCCGGCCGCAAGAAAGGGAAGAATACCTCGGCCGACGCTGCCGATTTCATTGCGCGGGCGGCTGATGCCGATTGTGAACAGCTGACTTTCAAGGCACTGGGGCGGTCTGTGGCCAACGGCGGGACCGAAACTTTCGATGTGCCGTTCTACACGTTCCCCAACCGGCAGACGGCTTCCGGAGACCACTTCGACGGCGCGACCTCCGAGGCGGCCTGCGCCCGCCTTGTGCTGAAGGCTTCCTATGGCTCCGGCCAGAGCTGGTATTATCCCGTGACGATCGAGAATCTGGAGCGCAACAAGAGCTACGATGTCTCGTTCATCATCCACGGACCCGGCTCGACGGACCCGAACAAGAAGGTTGAGAGCGGCAGTCTCGAGGTGGTGATCCGGGTCGATCCCTGGGGCGCCGGCGGTGAATTTACAGGTGAATTCTGATGGAAAACCAGCCGATGCCATGAAACAGGTATTCCTGATCGCAAGCTGCGTGCTTGCCATGATGCTTTCCGCATCCTGTGCTGACCGGCTCTCGGAGACGGGGGCGGGGAGTCTGTCCATCGTCATCTCCGATGCGGACGGCCTTTCGACCAAAGCATCCGACGTGACGGAACTCGCCTATGAAAAGGCGGTCAACAACCTGCAGATCTTTATTTTTGAGGGCGAGACGCTTTTCCGCTACGAAAAAGTCACGTCCGGTATCGGCTCCCTGCCCTGGAGTACGACCTATCCGGACCTGAAGGCGGGTTCCTACAAGGTATATGTCGTTGCCAATGCGGCCGACCTGGGTTCTGTCGCCTCCGAAACGGCGCTCCAGGAGCAGGTCGTCCGCCTGTCGGATTGCCGGCTGGATGCAGCCGGTTTCGTGATGGCCGGCAGTGCGACGGCGGCCGTCGGCGGCGGAAGCACGGCGACCGCAGCCGTCGCCCTGACGCGCTTTGCGGCCCGTGTCCGGCTGGTATCCATCGAAAACCAGGTTCCGGCCACCTACGCCTCCGGCGGTGCCGTGACGGTCAAAAGCGTGTTCCTGATCAACGCTTTGGGAACCTGGAACCTGGGTGGCGGCGGTGCCGCCTCCGAATGGGTGAACCTGGGCGGCCGGGCCGCCGGCCGGCAGGCTTCGACCATGCGCAGCGACTATATCGCCGCGCAGGCGCAGGTCAATCCGGCCGCCTATCAGCCGCAGGTGTTCCGGGCGGACGGCAGTTCGGTGGCGCGCGGCGTGCGGAAAGATTATGCGGATTACTGCTTCTACAGTTTCCCGAACGCGGTCACGACCGACCATACCGGCAACACCGCCACGACCGCTTCCGGCGCCCTGGCGCGGCTCGTCGTGCTGGCGACGGTCAACGGAGCGGACTGGTGGTATCCCGTCACCCTGTTCAAGGAGGGCAAAGGACTGGCGCGCAACACCTCGTACGACGTGCGCCTGATCCTGCGGGCTACCGGTTCGGCCGATCCGAATGAACCGGTCGGCAAGGGCAGCCTGACGGCTTCCGTGTCGGTCAACCCCTGGACGCCCGGGGCGGAATATACGGAAACGATATGAAAAACGTGGTTTTCCGTCTGATTCTGCTGCTGGCCGCTACGGGCTGCACGGTTCTGGAAGACAGGCTCCCGTGTCCCTGTTATCTGGACATCGACTATCGGGAAGTCCTTTCGGCCGCCTGGCCGGCTGACTGGGAAGGCTGCGTGGACGTGACGCTCTATGCCCCGCCACCCGTCTGGACGGAAAACCGTCGGATGGCGGAGTGCCCCGACATCGAAGAAGTGGCCGTGGACAAGGCGCAGGTCCGGGTCGTCTCGCTGGTACACAACCGGCCGCTGCGGGAATTCCTTTCCGCAGGGACCGCGGTGACCTATGAGGCCGGCAATCAGATCGATTCGCTCTACGTCCATACCGAAACGGTGGACTGCACCGGGGAGGAAGCCCGCAGCGTCCTTCGCCCGCACAAACAGTTCTCGACCCTTTTCTTTACGGACGAGGCGGGCGGCGACATTTGCCGGAGCTACAATCTGGTAATCCGCGGTTCGACCTGTGGCTTTGATGCCGCGGATTTTACCGCCATCGACGGCGCCTACCTGTACACGGTGCAGGAAAACGACGGGGCCGGACGCATCAGCGTCCGGATTCCCCGTCAGCGGCGCAGCGACCTGGTGCTGGAATTCTGGGACAAGGACGACCATACGCGCCGTTTCACCAGTCCGGTCGGATTGTATCTCTTTGCGGCTGGTTATGATCAGGATGCTATTGATCTTCAGGATTATACGATCCGGATTGATTTTCGGCAGGCCCTGCTCTATCTCCGGGTCTCCGACTGGGAGACCGAACGAGTCTTTGCTTTGTATGACTGATGAATCCTATGAACAAGAACAAGTTATATGTCATTCTGCTGGGCGTCTTCCTGCTGCTGACGGGACTGACGGGCTGCCGGAGCGAGCTGTCGCCCCTGCAGCCCGTCAGGGACCTGCGCAGCGGTGTCCGCCGGATCAGCAGTTCCCTTGCCGTGGCACCGACGGAATCGGCCTTGCGGACCAAAAGTGCCTACAGGGGCGACGATGCCGCCGTGTCCGACTGGACCTTGCTGCAGTTCGATGCCGCTTCCGGTCTGCTGACGGCTGCCTACTACCAGCCCTCCGGGGCCGATATCCGCGATATCGAAGTGGTAGCCGGCCGGTCCTACGACTGGTTCGCCGTGGCCAATGCCGGCGATATCCGCAGCCAGTTCACGGTGGGCCGGAGCCCGTCTGCGGCGATGAAGTCCTGGTTTGTCACCGGCTTCGATATGCGGAACGCCGCAGGGCTTCCGATGGCCTGGTCCGGCGAGGGGATTGCCTTCTCAAAGGAAGACCTCTCCGCCGGACGCAGGCTGGAAGTGAAGCTGACCCGGCTCGTGGCCCGCTATGATATCACGGTGGACAAAAGTGCGCTGACGCGCTATTCCTTTGCCGTTGAGGCCGTCACGATTGAAGGACCGGCCAGTGTACGGGCTTTCTCGGAAAGCCGGGGAACGGATGTGGCCACGACGACCGACGTCGCTTCCGCGGCCGATGTCCAGCGGCTCAACGCAGGCGGTTCCGCCACATTCTATGCGGCGGAAAACTGCTATGGCGAGCTTTCCATCGCCGATCCCGACAGCAAGCGCCCGGCAAGCCTGGCGCCCGGCGACCATCCCTCTTTCATCGAAATCAGTGGAAAGGCTACCGTCCTCGACGGCAGCGGCCTTACCTTTCCGGCCCGCTACCGTTTCTATCTGGGCCGGAACGCCAGTTCCAATTTCGATGTTATCCGGAACACGGAAAATACAGTCACCCTGCGCCTGAGTGATGCAAAACTCGATGCCGCCCGCGACGAGCGCGAAGCCATCGATGCCGGGCAGCATCCGGATCCGCTGTGGAAAGTGGAGGTCGATCCGTACAGCGATTCGCGCAGCCTGCAGTTTCAGCACGGAGCCGCTGCCGGCGGAGCGGGTATCCGCCTGTTGCCCAGGGCTTACACGGCCGAATCCGTCGTACGGCTTCCGGAAGGACTGTCCTATCAGCTGCGGCTCGACCAGGGCCTTTACGACGCCGGTGTCCGGGTGTATCTGACAGCGTCCGGTGGCGGAGCCGTCCTGCCGGAGACGGGCTATACGGAAGCCACGTGGATCCGCCTCACGGGAAGCCCCGAAACCCTTTACTTTTATCTTCCGGAGGGCACTGCCGCAGCAGGCGGCCAGGCGCATATCCGTACCCTTGACGGCCGCAAGTCCGATGCGCTGACGCTCAGCGCGGGGCGCGTGCTCGACCATCTCGCGCTGCAGTTCGCTTCCGTGACGGGAATCAATACCTCGGAGAACCCGGCCGGTGAAGCCGGTTCCTGGGGCAGCCGCTATACGACGCCCGTGGACACGGTCCTCATGCAGAATCTCAACAACGGATATCCGAACGGATTCGCCCTGCGCGTGTATGCGGTTTATACGGACGGTTCGGAGCAACTGCTCGGCAGCGATGCTGCCACAGCGCCGTACTATCGTTGGGAGACCCGTTCGGTCACGGGAACAGCGGCTGGCGTGAACAAGGGTTACGGCAGCAGCAGTGCGTATTTTTTCCAGAAGCTGAAGGCGGTCCCGGAATATCGTTCTATCCGGACCGGCCACAGCGGTATGGGGAGCTTCCGGATCTATTACACTGAGAATGAAGTGACGAAAGACTTGACGGCCACGGTGCGCGTCCACAACGGCACGCTCCGGACCTGGCCGGCGTCGAAGGCGGCCGACCGCATCCGGCTCAGTCCCGGCGGATCCGTGGATCTGGGCTACTGGTGGGTGGACAACAACGGAAAAGATTCTGTCAATGTGACGCCGCTGGTGCATCCGCAGCTGTCGGTCACCACGGGCGGTACGGCCCTTCTCTATGAAGGACTCCGGGACGGGAAGGCGCGGTTCCGTGCGACCGGCACGCCCGGTGACGCCCGGGCTTCGGTCTCCGGTACCGGCTATATCACCCATATGGCAGTCGCCTCGCTCTTTGGCGATGATCCGCAGAAAGTCCGTGCGGCCAGTCTTCCGACCAGCGGCGGTATCTCGTCCGGGAACTTCGACGCTTTCCGCCATGCCTATTTCACAGTCCTTGACGAACGGGTGCTCGACCATGTCGCCGTCGTGCCGGACTACATCTACGTTCCCGACCTGGCGAATACAACCGCCAACGATCCTGCATCCGGAACGCGCCTGACATTCAAGCTGTATGCTTATTATGAAGGCAGCGACACACCGGTCGATGTCACGACAGATGCGGGGACGGTCTGGAGCCGTGTCACCGGCACGGCAGGCAGTGGCGGCAGCAGCCGGGCCAATTATTTCATGGGTTGGATCCAGAACCGGACGAAATTCGTTTACGGCCGCACGCCGCTGGCTTCGGAAACTTCCTGTTACGGCTTCAGCGACGGTTATTTCTGGATGAAGTGTTCGAAGTTGGACGTGACCAGCATCGATTTGTATGAAAGTTACCTGACGCAGGGCGCCATCGAATTGCCGGCGGCCATCTATACGGCTTCTTATACCTTCGGTGGCCGGACAATGCAGGCCAGCATCCGGGGCGTGGTCGCCAAAGAAGCGGCTTCCCTGACCCTTTCGCCTGCCACGGTTTCGCTCTATACCGGCGCGTCCGTCGCGCTGACCGCGACCGTGACCTATACGGACGGTTCTTCGGAGACGGTGACGGACCTGGCAGCGTGGGACAACGATGCCTCCGGCCTGCTGAATTGCAACGGAGGCGGCCGATATACGGCTGGCGATATGCCAGGAAACACTTCGGTGACAGCCCGTTACGGCGGCCTTAGCGCTACCGTGCCGGTGACGGTCCGGGAGCGGGGCGTATCCTCATTCACACTCGAAATCTGCGACGCTGGCGGTGCCTGGCAGCAAAGCAACGCCGTCCTGACGCTGGGCGGCCGGTATCCCGCACGCCTGCGCGTCACCTACGAAGACCATACGACAGGCGTGGTGGATGCCGGATTCACGCTGACCTCTTCCGTACCGGCCGTGGCTGCGCAGGCTGCAGACGGGACGCTTGGCGCACTGGCCATCGGCGCGAGCCGCATAACCGCTTCCTTCAAGGGCAAGACGAGCGGCAATGCCGTGCAGGTGACGGTCCAGAACCATGACTACACTTACGAACTGCTGCTCAGCCCGCTCGGCCCGGCTTCGGCTTATTCCTATGACCAGGTCAAGCAAGCCGGCGCACAAGCGCAGCCGTTGGCCTGGGACGAGTCCGTCATCCTGTATGCCTATCATGTCCGCTTGGACCATGGGACGCTGGATGCAAGCTACGGGGCCGGCGGTTTGCTGGATGTATCCGGTCTGGCTGCGTGGTCGGTCGATCCGGCGTTGACGGCATCGTCTGTCGGGGCCTGGCAGGCCACTATGCAGACCTATGCGGCACACAATACAAGTGGAAACGCCGTGACGGGCGACGTTGAAGCCGATTACGCGGGATTGACCGCCCGGCTGACACTCGACGTGGCCAGCTATGAGGCTCCGTATCTCCGGATTGAAGAAAGCGGACCGCTCAGCTGGAACTGTTGGGAATCCGGCTCATCTTCCGCAAAAACCCTGACGGTTTCTTCCAATGTGGCCTGGACGCTCAGCGATTTGGGTGAACACTGGTATGTCAGTCGTCGCAGCGGTTCGGGCAATGCCACGCTGACCGTTTATCCAAAGATCGAGAACGAAGGTGGCGATGAAGATGTCACCCTGACCGTCTCCGCTTCCGATCCGGGACTCAGTGACAGCATCGACCTGCAGCATGACGGCATGGAAGGCCGGGGCCGAAACAAATTGTGGTGGCGGGTCGTCGTGACGCCGGCCTCGAAGACCCTCGCCGTCGGTGAGACCTTCGACCGCTTCCAAGCATACCTGTATGCCTATCGCGATGCCGGGCGGACGCTGCAAGTCGGCACACCGCTCGATATTTCCAACACGGCCCTCTATGAAGTGTCCGATCCAGCCGTGGCGTCCGTCGTCTCCACCACAGGTGGACCGACGACGGGACAGGCGACAGGCCTGTCGGCCGGCAGCGTGACGGTACGGGCCTGGTGGGCTTTCAACTCGTCCATGCCGATGACGTATCGTGACGGCGTGCCGGTCGAGGAGCCTGGCGAAGCGGCGTTGACGGTTACGGCTACACCGCCGACAGTCCGCTACCGGATCATCACGGCCCTCACCCCCGCGTCCGTTGAATGGAACGGAACCGCTGTGGCTTCTGCGATGCTGCAGCAAAGCACGGACGGCGGCCCGTGGTCGGATGTCCGCGACGTGACGGCTTCCGTCTCATTTACAGCCGACAAGGCCATCGTAACCATAAACGGATCGGACCTGTCCGCATCCAATCCCGACGAGACGGCTGTGACCGTGTCGGTTGTGGCGGCCCATTATTCCGGCAGCGAAGACATCAGCGAATATGTACCCGCTGCGCTGCTTGTCGGTCCCAAACCGGCGCCGCCGGCCGCCTCGCTTTCCGCTTCGCCCGATGCCCTGTCCTGGGCTTGGGATGAATCGGGCAGCGGGAACGCCAGGTCTGTCGCCGTAGCGGCAAGTGGCTGCTCGTGGACGGTGCGCAGCATTTCTGGCGGCTTCAGCCACGCGGTGCAGGGCAATGCCGTCCTGGTCTGGCCGGAGGGTCAGAACGGGGATGCAACGCCTTTGACAGGCACGCTGGTTATTGCCGGAACGAATGGCGTTTCGGATGTGGCCGTCTCCCTGTCGCAAGCTGCGCGGCCGGCACCGGTACTCGTGCGCCTGGATTTCGACCAGGATCATTACGAACTGGTCCGCGTGTCGGGTGGGGAAGTGCTTACCAGCCATTCCTTCACGCTCACAGCCCGTTACAGCGACGGAAGCACGGCCGACGTAACGGCAGAAGCCGCGTACGCCGACCAGGGTTCCGTGACGGTCAGTGCGCCAGACGGCCTGCTGACGGCGACAGCCGCCTGCAGCGGAAAGCAGTTGACCGCGACGTTCGGCGGCATTTCAGCGACGGCTTCCTATTCGGCGGTCGATCTGGAAGTCCCGGCCGACCTGGTGATGTCCCATTTCGAGAGCCAGGAAGATCAGAACCGGGAATTCGTGATTACGGATTTCAAGGCAACGATCCGTAAGGTGCTTTCGGCCGCTCAGCGGCAGGAGACAGTCACCGGGGATGTGACCGTCAGCGCCGTGGACGGGCTGGTCGTGCACGATCCGCAGCCGGACACGCCGTTCCTCTTCCATCTGACGGCAGCGGGCAGCGGAACCGTCCGCTTTGCCTATACACTGGACGGCGTTACCCTGACGCGTCTGCTTACCGTCACCTGTTCAGCCCACAACCATATCACCTATACCTGGGAGTGATCCCGGGGTACCCGATTGCAGAAAGTCGTGGAATCTGCCACGACTTTCTGTATTTTTTCGTATTATTGCAGACTGATCCAATACAGATAACAGCGTATGAAACAACCGCATCTGACCCTGCTGGCGACCCTCGCCGCTTTTTCCTTGATTTCCTGCGATCCGAAACTCCCCGAACCCGAACCGGAACCCGCTCCCAAATCCGATGTGACTGTCTCCCTCGGCAAGACCGAAGCCGTCACGGCGGCCTCCATCCTGGGTGCGGACTTCCTCGGCAGTTTTGTCCAGGAGGGGACGGACGATTACATCTTGGTCCGTTCCGGCGATGCTGTCGTCCTGTCGGCAGAACCCCTGTCCGGCTACGACGGGACCCGGACCTTCGCCGGTTTCCTGAATACCCCGATTCCGACGGACCTGACGATGTTCACCAAACCCACTGCCGCTGGTGATACGGGCGAAGTTGACTTGTCGGCGCTCCTGCCTGCCAAGATCAACATGGGAACGGCTTCCCGGACGCTCAGCCTGACTTTCGGTGGCTTCCCTTCGCCGCTCAAAACGCTGGAAGATGTGATCCTTACCGAAGATTCGTATTTCGAAGTGAAGGTTTCCGTGGCGAACCTGCGTTTCACGGCAGGTACCCTCACGCCCTCTTTCAATGTGGATCTCTCTACCCTGTTCGGAATCCGCGAGGCCCAGGACGGCATCCTTTCCTTCGAAACGGAACTGAACAAGGAGAATGGGTACACCGCGACGCGGACATTCCACCCCGCGAATTTTGTCGTGAAAGAAGGTGAATTCAGTTCGAATTCGCATACGGTGCGCTCCACCTTCCGGGCCGCCATCAAGACCACGGTCTCTCACAGTGGACTGAAGGTCACGGCCGCAGCGCTTACTGCCGCTCCGAAGAACATCAAACTTACGGTTACGGTCAATCTGCGGAACCTCACGATCAAAGGCTTTGTCGGTAAGGTCAATTTCGCCTTCAAGGACCTGACCGGCAATGTTTCGCTCCCCGAACTGACGCGGGAGATCGCGACCGTTGGCGCAAGCCTGGATCAACTTGGTTTTCAGGCTTCTTCGATGACGCCCGCGATTACCGTCGAAAGCGCCCTTCCTTTCGAAACCTCCGGCACGGTAAGCGTGACCACGCGGCGCTCCCGCTCCAATATCGCGACGGTCGGCGGCATCGCATTCCAGATTCCTGCCAGCGCTGAAGGCACTTCGTCGAAGTCCTATAATCTGTCTGCGCTGGCGGATTTCTCGCCCGCCTATGTGAAGACCCCGGATTCCTTCGGCTTTGCCTTCCACGCGGATGTCCCGGATGCCTCCCTTCCTTTCTACCTCGGTGAGCCGGCAACGGTCCGGATCACCCCTGTGGTGGAAGTCCCGCTGGTGCTTGGCGCGGCACTTGATTATACGGCGCAGAAGACGATGGAGATTCCCGCCTCTGCCGCTGCGGCGCTCAAGGACGGCACGCTGTCCCTTTCCGGAACGGTGGAAAACAAATTCCCCCTCGACGCGGAAGTGTCCTTCGCTGTCCTCAATGCCATGGGCACGGCGCTCACGGACGAGCCTTCGCTCTCCATTCCTGCGGAGAAGGACGTCCCGGCTTCGGTCCGCTTCTCGACCCGCAGCGGTGCTTCCCTCGAGGATGCGCGCAGCATCGTGGTGAAATACAATGTCAAGGGAAAGAACGGCAGCCGCACCCTCAAGAAAACGGACTATCTTCAGGCAGACTTGAAAGCTACGATTTCCTATCAGCAGTAAGCTGCGGGAGAACAAAAGTCAAGACCCCGATCTTGCGTGGACCGGGGTCTTTTTTTCTGTTCGTTTGAACGGGGTAGGGACGATCGGATTCGAACCGATGACCTCTTCAATGTGACTGAAGCGCTCTAAACCAGCTGAGCTACGCCCCTGTTTCCCTCATCGGGACTGCAAAGATGGTAATTTTTTCTGAAAGTCCACAATTTTTTCCATAATTTTGTAGAGATATCCGAAAATATCAGCTTATGGAAGAACCTGTCATCAATCCCCACAACAAGGAAGAATATCCGCCGATGCATACCTGTGAGCACATTCTGAACGCCACGATGGTCCGGCTTTTCGGCTGTCCCCGTTCGCGCAATGCACACATCGAGAGGAAGAAATCCAAATGCGACTATCTTCTGTCGGAAGCTCCCTCTCCGGAACAGGTCGAAGAAATTGTCCGGACAGTCAACGAGGTCATCGCCCGGAACCTGGATGTGTCGATTGCGTATCTTCCTCATACCGAGGCGGCGGCGCTCGTCGATCTGAGCAAGCTCCCGGCGGGTGCCTCCGAACTGCTTCGGATTGTACGGGTAGGGGATTACGATATCTGCGCCTGTGCCGGTGCCCACGTGAAAAACACCGCCGAAATCGGCCGCTTCGAGATCCTCTCCCACGACTTCGACGGCTCCCGCTGGCGTGTCCGCTGGCGCGTCGTCGATTCTCCATTCGCCGGCTGAGTTCCTTCGTCGGCTGAGTTCCTTCGTCGGCTGCGCTCCTTCGCCGGCTGCGCTCCTTCGCCTCTTGAACCCCCAGCGAGCGAACCGCTGCAATGTACACACCTGAGGCTCAGCTCATTACGTAAAGTGATCCCCCTCTTTTTGAGGGGGATCACTTTGCATAAGTCCCTGACCGTCAGCTGCGTCCGTTGCAGCACAATTGCGGGGCTTGAGGAATAGCCGGCCGGAGCGGCGGGGTTCGGGGCAGGGCCCGATAAAAGAAAAGCGCCATCAGGCGCTAGCGGAGGCCGTTGCGGGGGCCTTGAGAATAGCAGGCCGGAGCGGCGGGGCTCGGGGCAGGGCCCCGTAATGAAGAGCGGTAGACGGGGCACGATCCCGCGACCTTCGGCTTGGGAAGCCAACGCTCTACCAACTGAGCTACTACCGCGATTGCCGTGCAAATATATCAATTTATTTCCAAACTGGAAAGAATTAATTGCTATCTTTATAGGTTGAAACAAAAACGAGCGAATGAAAAAGTTTTTTATACTTCTTTTTTCTGCCGCCATCCTGATGGCGGCTGGTTGCGAGAGACCTGAACCCGAACCGGAACCCGAGCCGGAGCCTGTCGTACTCGATTTTGCCAAGGGAGCCGATGTGAGCTGGCTGACACAGATGGAGCAGGAAGGCTGCAAGTTCTATACGGCCAAGGGTCAGGAGATGGAATGCATGGCCCTGCTCAAGTCGCTTGGCGTGAACGCCATCCGGCTGCGGGTCTGGGTCGATCCCAAGGACGGCTGGTGCGGTAAGGAAGATGTGGTGGCGAAGGCCCGCCGGGCCAAGGCCCTTGGCATGAAGGTGATGATTGATTTCCACTACAGCGATTCCTGGGCCGATCCGGGCAAGCAGAACAAACCGGCTGCCTGGAAAGACTTGTCGTTCCAGGCGCTTGTGCAGGCCGTCGCGGATCATACCACCGATGTGCTGACCGCCCTGCGTGATGCCGGTGTCTCGCCGGCCTGGATCCAGATCGGCAACGAGACCACCGGCGGCATGCTCTGGCCGGACGGACAGAACTACAACGATATGGGTTTCAATCGCTATGTCCAGCTCCACAATGCCGGCTACGCGGCGGCCAAGGAGGTATTTCCCCAGGCCATTGTCCTGATTCACATCGACAAAGGGCAGGACGCACCGCAGCTCGACTGGTTTTTCAAGAGTTGCGCCCAGCATGGGGCCAAATATGACATGATCGGATTGTCGCTCTACCCCGAAGAAAGTACCTGGCGCACCTTCACGCAACAGCTGATCGCGAACGTCAACGGGCTGTACCAGAAGTACGAAAAGGAGTGCATGATCTGCGAGGTCGGCATGAACTGGACCGAGGGGGCCGCCTGCAATACCTTCCTGACCGGGCTGATCGCCTCGGCCAAGAGCGAGATGAACGGCCACTGCCACGGGGTGTTCTATTGGGAGCCGGAAGGCTATCATGCCTGGAGCGGTTATTCGAAGTCGGCCTTCGACAACAGCGGACGTCCGACCTCGGCGCTGTATGCGTTCTCGAATTAATGCCGCAGCCATGAAGCGACACGTTGTTTTATTTCTGATAATCCTGCTGGCCGCCGCATGCCATCCCAATGCGAAAGACGCTTCACGCCGGCAGGAGACGCTGCTGACGCAGTGGGAATTCAGCCGCGACAGCCTTGTCTGGCAGGCGGTTACCGTGCCACACGACTGGGCCATTGAAGGCCCGTTTGACCGGGCCAATGACCTGCAGGCCGTGCAGGTTACGCAGAATTTCGAGACGGCCGTCACGGAGCACACCGGCCGCACCGGCGGGCTTCCGTATGTGGGGAAGGGCTGGTACCGCACACATTTCGATGTGGCGGACTACTACGCGGGCCGCGATGCCGTCACCCTGCTGTTCGACGGTGCGATGAGCCAGGCACGGGTCCGCGTGAACGGGCATCCGGTCATCGAATGGCCTTACGGCTACAATGCTTTCCATGCCGACGTGACGGCGTATCTGACGCCGGACGGAAAAGGCAATCTCCTGGAAGTCAGCCTGGAGAACCTTCCGCATTCCTCGCGCTGGTATCCGGGCGCCGGCCTCTATCGCAATGTCCACCTGATCCGGACCCATGCGGTGCATATCCCGGTCTGGGGGACCCGTGTCACCACGCCGGAGGTCTCTGAGAAAGAAGCCACCGTCCTGCTGGAAATTGAGGTCACAGATCCGGATCCGGGCGTGCGCGTGCGTACCCGGATTCTCGGCCCGCAGGGCGATGTCAAGGCGCTGTCCGATACGCCCGCCGCTGCGAAGCTGCAGCAGCAGTTCCGGATCATGGAACCGCAGCGCTGGTCGCCCGAGACGCCGGACCTGTATCGCGCCGTAACGCAGGTTTATGATGCGGAAGGCGCTGTGCTCGACGAATATACGACCCGTTTCGGCATCCGGACCCTGGAACTTGTGCCGGACAAGGGATTTTACCTGAATGGGCAAGTGCGCAAGATTCAGGGGGTGTGCAATCACCACGACCTGGGCCCGCTCGGCGCGGCGGTCAACCGCGCGGCCCTGCGGCACCAGCTCGCCCTGCTGAAGGACATGGGCTGCGACGCCATCCGCACTTCGCACAATATGCCGGCCCCCGAACTGGTGGAGCTCTGCGATGAGATGGGTTTCATGATGATGGTCGAGGCTTTCGACGAATGGGACATCGCCAAATGCGAGAACGGCTATCATCTCTTTTTTGACGAGTGGGCGGAGAAAGATATGGTGAATATGATCCGCCATTTCCGCAATAACCCGTCGGTGATCATGTGGGGCATCGGAAATGAAGTGCCCACGCAGTGCGCCGACGAGGGCTACAAGGTGGCGGCTTTCCTGCAGGATATCTGCCACCGGGAGGACCCGACGCGGCTTGTGACGGCCGGCATGGACCAGGCCGACTGCGTGGTCCGCAACGGTTTCGCGCAGCTGCTCGACGTGGTGGGCTTCAACTACCGGACCCATAAGTATGAAAGTGCCTACGAAATCCTGCCGCAGAAGATCCTGCTGGGTTCCGAGACGGCTTCGACCGTGAGCTCGCGCGGCGTCTATAAGCTGCCGGCCGAACTTCACGCCGGTGCGCTGTACGACGACAATCAGTGTTCGTCCTATGACCTGGAATACTGCTGGTGGTCCAATGTCCCCGACATCGATTTCGCGATGCAGGAAGACCATCCCTGGACCATCGGCCAGTTTGTCTGGACCGGTTTCGACTATCTGGGCGAGCCTACGCCCTATGACGTGGATGCGTGGCCGAGTCACAGTTCGTATTTCGGCATCTTTGACCTGGCCTCGTTGCCCAAGGACCGTTTCTGGCTCTACCGCTCGCAGTGGAACAAGACGCAGCCGACGCTGCACCTGCTGCCGCATTGGAACTGGGAAGGCCGGGAAGGGGAGAAGGTCCCCGTCTTCTGTTATTCGAGTTTCCCGGCCGTGGAACTGTTCGTCAACGGCATCTCGCAGGGCGTCCGGAAATTTGACGCTTCCCAGCCGCTTTCGCGTTACCGGCTTGTCTGGCAGGACGTCGTGTATCAGCCGGGCGAAATCGAGGCCGTGGCTTACGACGCCACCGGCGCCGAGCAGCTCCGCACGTCCGTTCGGACGGCGGGCGCCCCGGCGCGCATCCGGCTCGAAGCCGACCGGCCCGAGCTCGATGCCGACGGCGTCGATCTGGCCTACGTGACGGTCCGGATCGAGGACGAGGACGGCAATCTGTGCCCGCTTGCCGCCAATGCGGTCTCTTTCGAGGTCGCCGGCGCCGGGCAACTGCGTGCCACAGCCAATGGTGATGCCACTTGTCTGGTGCCTTTCCAGTCGTCGCAGATGCCGGCCTTCAGCGGGCAGCTCACCGCCATTGTGCAGGCATCCGACAAGCCCGGAACCATCCGCGTGACGGCTTCGGCCGAAGGCCTGCAGTCCGGCACGCTCAGCCTGAAAACTATAAAAGTGAAATAATAAACAAATAATTGATTCAAAATGATTGACAACAAGATTCTTCTCGAAAGCTATCAGCTTCATTTCGGCGCCGGCGAGCCGCGCCTGTTCACGGCGCCGGGCCGCATCAATATCATCGGCGAGCATACCGACTACAATGGCGGGTTCGTGCTTCCCGGTGCTGTGGATAAAGCCATCACCATGGCCATCCTGCCCAATGGAACCGATTTTGTCAACCTGATCTCTGTCGATCACGACGATGCGGCGCTCTTCTTCCGCATCGGCGGTCCGCAGCCGAAGGAGCAGTGGGCTTCCTATTTCTATGGCGTGATCGAAGAAATGCGCAAGCGTGGCGCCACGGTCGGCGGTTTCAACGCCGTTTTCGGCGGCGACGTGCCCCTGGGTGCGGGCATGTCTTCTTCCGCGGCCCTCGAGTCGTGTGTCGGAACGGCGCTCAATGCCATCTTCAACCTGAAGTTCACGCGGGAAGAACTCGCCAAGATCGGCCAGATGACCGAGCACAACTACATCGGCGTGCGCTGCGGCATCATGGACCAGTTCGCTTCCATCTTCGGGCAGAAAGGCCACGTCGTGCGCCTCGACTGCCGCAGCCTGGAGTACCAGCTGGTTCCCTTCAATCCCAAGGGTATTGAAATCGTGCTCATCGACACGATGGTCAAGCACCTGCTCGCCTCGTCGGAATACAATGTGCGCCGCGCGCAGTGTGAGGAAGGTGTCGCCGTCATCAAGAAATATCTCCCCCATGTGGAACTCCTGCGGGATGTCACGATGGAGGAACTGGAGGCGCACCGCTCCGAGATCGATCCGGTCTCTTTCCGTCGCTGTGCCTTCGTCATCAGCGAGAACCAGCGTCTGATGGATGCCTGCGCTGCGATGGAGAAAGGCGATTTCGTCGAAGTGGGCCGGCTGATTTATGCCACGCACGAGGGCCTGAGCCGCGACTACGGCGTGAGCTGCCCCGAACTCGATTTCATCGTCAACATCGCCCATGACCACCCGAGCGTGCTGGGCGCCCGCATGATGGGCGGCGGCTTCGGCGGCTGCGTGATCGCGCTGGTCCGGAAAGAAGGCGTGGCCGACTACATCGCCGACGTGAAGAAGCGTTACCAGGTGGAATTCGACAAGGATCCGCGGGTCATCGAAGTGGAAATCTCCGACGGAGCCAGAGAACTGTAGGCCATGATCGATCCGGAAGCAATCAGGCTGTTCAGCATCGTCAATGCGGACGGCTCGGAGGTCGTTCTCTCCAACCTGGGTGCCGGCATCGTCTCGATTGTCGTGCCTGACCGCAGCGGCAAATTGTCGGATGTCGTACTGGGATATCGCGATCCCGCCGATTATGAGGCCGACGGGCCTTGCATGGGCAAGGTGCCGGGCCGCTATGCCAACCGCATCGCGGCCGGCCGCTTCGCCGTCGGCGGCCGTTCATACGAACTGGCCATCAACAACGGGCCGAACCACCTGCACGGCGGTCCCGGGGCCCAGTGTTTCGCCAACCGGCTGTGGGAGGCGCAGGAGACGCCTGAGGGCGTCCGCTTCTCGCTCGACAGCCCCGCCGGTGACGCCGGCTATCCCGGCGCCCTGCACGCCGAAGCCCTGTACACCTGGAGCGACGACCACAAACTGACGCTCCGGCTCACGGCTACGGCCGACGCCGAAACCATCGTCAATCTCACGAACCACGCCTATTTCAACCTGAAAGGGGAGGAAGCCGGCGACGTGACCGACCATACGCTCAAACTCTTCGCCTCCCGCTACCTGCCGACCGACCCGACGCTCATCCCGACCGGCGAACTGGCTCCCGTGGCGGGAACGCCGATGGATTTCACCCTGCCCAAGCGGATCGGCACGGACCTCAAGGCCGACTTCCCGGCGCTGAATTACGGCAAGGGCTACGACAACTGTTTTGCGGTCGATGACTGGCAGAAAGCTGTCGTGCGTCCGGTGGCGGAACTCACCGAGGCGACCTCCGGCCGCCGCCTGCTGGTCTCGACCGATGCCCCCGGCGTCCAGGTCTATACCGGAAACTGGCTCGCCGGCTGCCCGGTCTCCAAGAGCGGACGGGCTTATCAGGATTACGACGGCGTCGCGCTCGAATGTCAGTATTTCCCCGACTCGCCCAACCGGCCGGCCTTCCCCTTCGAGACGCTGCGCTCGGGCGAAATGTACGAGAATACCATTATCTTTGCATTCGAATAGAATGCAGGAATGAGTGCAAGCCGCTTCATAGCGTCGAAACTGTCGGATGGCGACGGCCGGCTGAGCCACACGAGCAATACCATCGCGTGGATCTCGGTCTGCCTGAGCGTCGCCATCATGATTATCGCCATTGCCGTGGTCGCGGGTTTCAAGGCTGAAATCCGCGGCCGGGCAACAGGCTTCATGGGCTCGGTGATGCTCATACAGCCCGGTCAGGCTCCACTCAACGAACAATATCCCTTTTCTGAAAAGCTGTCCTATCGGGAACGGCTTGCCGCCGAGCCCGGCGTCACCGGGGTCTCCGGCGTCGCCTGGCGCTCCGGCCTGATCAAGACCGACGAGAATATCGACGGCCTTTATTTCAAGGGCGTCGATTCCCTCTACGATTTTTCCTTCTTCGACGATTGTCTGGTGGCCGGCGAACTGCCCGACTATCACGGCCGTATCTCCAGCGACATCCTGCTCTCCCGCACGACCGCTTCGAAACTGGGCTTCGAAGTGGGCGACGACGTGGTTGTCTATTTCATCGGGGAGGAGGTCAAGGTCCGCAAATTCCGGCTCTCGGGTCTTTATGATGCCGGACTGGAGGAGATTGATACGAGAATGGCCGTGGCCGACCGGCGCCACATCCAGCGCCTGAACGGCTGGGCGGCCGATGAAGTTTCCTCCATCGAGATCCGGATCGATCCGGATGCCTCGGTCGAGGCGATGAACGAACGGGTGGAGGAACTCATCTACACCTCGATGCAGGAAAGCGATAAGGCGCTCTTTGTCACGAATGTCAAGAAACTTTACGGCCATCTCTTCGACTGGCTGTCGCTGCTCGACCTCAATGTCCTGATGATCCTGCTGCTGATGGTCGTCGTGGCCGGATTCAACATGATCTCGGCCATCCTGATCATCCTTTTCGAGAAGATCTCGACCATCGGCCTGCTCAAGGCCCTGGGCATGACCTCGCGCGAGGTGACGAAGGTCTTCCTGCTGCGGGCCGGCAGGCTGGTCGGCAAGGGAATGCTGTGGGGGAATGTCCTGGGCATCGGCCTTTGCCTGATCCAGTACTGGACGCATATTATCCGTCTGGATCCGGCCAACTATTTCGTCGATGCCGTCCCCATCCGGCTATCGCTCGGCAGCATCCTGCTGCTGGACCTTGTGGCGGGTCTGCTGATCATGGCTCTCATCTCGCTCTCGGCCCGCTTCATCGCCCGCGTCTCTCCCGACCGCACGATGCGCGTCGAATAGCGCCGGATTATTCCGCAAAGGGTATATACTTTTCAGACCGTCTCGCGTTGCTCGACCCCTCCCAAAATCGGAGATTTTGGGCCCCTCCCTCTAATAGCCGAGGGTGGCTAAGGTCTTCAAAGTATATACCCTTTGCGGAATATCCAGAGCCGGCAATTACTCGATCACCTGTTGATAGAGACGGTAGGTCTCGAGGATGGCTTCGATGTAAGCGGGGGTGACGGTGCTGTAGCGGCTGTAGGCGACGGCGACGTCGTCCCATTCGTCGGGGTTGAGCCCCATTTCGGCGGCCTCGGCGCGCCGGCGGGAGAGCGCCCCGCCGCCGGAGTTGTACGATGCCAGCGCAAATTTGATGACATTGGCCGAATCCAGCCCCTCCTCCCGGAAATCCTGCAGCAGGTCGTCGAAGAGCATCGTGCCCACGCGGATGTTCGTCTCCGGATCGTACAGATTGTCGGTCGGAATGCCGTAGAGGTCGGCCGTCACGTCGCGCACTTGCATCAGGCCCTTGGCATTGCGGCTCGAACGCGCATCGATGTTGTACTGCGACTCGTGGTAGATGATGGCCGACAGCAGCCGCCAGTCCATGCCGATGCGCGATGCGTGATGGCGCACGAGGTCATCGTAGGGCGAGAGTGCGTCCACGCGCCCCTTTTCCAGCATCGATACCAGGTAGTTCGTATTGTACGAACGGAAATAGCGCCGGGACATCTGCCGGTAAAACGCCTCGTTCTGGAAAGGACCGTACCAGAAATTGACGGCATTGAGCAGGGCCGGCCGCTTCTTTGAGACGGCCCAGACGATATCGCCCTTGACCGGCATCGAAAAGAGCAGGGAATCCCGCAGGCTGGCGGGAATCGAATCCGCCGTATTGAAGACCACGATCGAAAGGCTGTCGCAGGAAAGCAGCCGCCAGCATTCCTCCGCCGGCCGGGGCGGCAGGATCCGCATATAACTTCCCTTGTCTTCCCCGAAGGCGCCCAGCAGTTCGTAATTGAAGCCGACGTTGCGCCGCATGGCGTCGCTCCGGTCGATGGCGATGGCGCATCGGATCGTATCGGCGTCATAGCGCCAGCTTTCGGTGGCCGGCGTGCCCCGGTGCTGCCTGTGCAGCACCATGCCGTGGATGCCCATGAGCACAAACAGACAGACAATAATCCTCAGGACACGCAGACCCATAGCCTGAACAGGGAATTACCAGGCATAGAACGGCCAGTGTATGCCGAACTTGATGCCCGAGGCGGGTTTGATGTAGTGATAGGCGGAGAAATACTCGGGCCGGTCCCAACTCTCGCGGAAAGCGTTGGTGTACTTGATGAAAATACTGGCCCGCTTCCACTGGATGTTGGCGAAGATGTCGCAGTAGGGGATATTGCCGTATTTCTCGCGTTCCTGG
>CADAOB010000019.1 GCA_902789445.1 uncultured Bacteroidia bacterium
TTCGTCCTCGCGCTCGGGGAAGATGTCGGCAAAGTGCGCCAGCACGTCCGCCTTCACCTCGTCCTCGCGCTGTCCGCGCTCGGCCCGGTCAAAGGTATCAAAGGACCACACGGCCTTGTCATAGGCATATTCACGCACGGCGGCGGTCACGTCGTCGCCGGTGATGTTCAGGGGGAAGTCCCGCTTTTCCTTGCCGATCTCGGCGATGATCTTCTCCTGGAAGGCCACCAGCTCCTTGATGGCTTCGTGAGCGAACAGGATGGCGTCCAGCATGGTATCTTCGCTCACTTCGTTGGCGCCCGCTTCCACCATCATGATGGCGTCCTTGGTGCCGGCCACGTACAGGCTGATGCGGCTCTTTTCGCGCTGCTCCTCATTGGGCATCAGCACATACTGCCCGTCCACCATACCGACGTGCACGCTGCCGGTGGGACCGGCCCAGGGGATATCGCTGATGGCCAGGGCGATGGAGGAGCCCAGCATGGCGGGGATCTCCGGGGGAATATTGGTATCCACGGACAGGGCGGTCGCCACGACCGAGCAGGCCGTAATCGGCTTGTATTTCAGCACCGACCCGGACAGGGCTCCGCAAAGGCCCATCAGCAGGGTGATGATCAGGGTCAGGTCGACCGAAAGAGCACCTTCGATCCCGGAGAGCTGGCGAATGCCCCAGGCGATCCACACCAAGGCGAAAAAGCCGGTGGCAAAGATGCCGAACCACATCCAGATCTTGCCGAGCATCCGGCTGATTTCCGTGTCAGGAACCTTTTCTCCCTTGCCCGCGTTCCGATGCATGATCAGGGCGCCGATGGCTGTCATGGCAAACCAGAGGAAATTCCAGGCCGGGCTGCCGGTCAGGGTCCAGAGAATATAGATGATCAGGGCGGTGAGTGCTACCAGCACACCCCAAAGGATGAGCGGTTTGCCGGAGTTCTTCGTAATCGTGCGACGACTCCGTTCGATGGTCTCCGAAATCAGGCGGAGGCTGCTTTCTGCCGAAAAATTGTTTTCCATTTCAGTTTCTTTTTAATCTGTTCAACAATAAAAAAATGGCCATTCGGATTCTCTCCCGCCCCGTTGCGCACCGGTTCAGCTTCGAATCACAATGCAAATATAAAGTAGTTTATTTTATAAACCAAATTATTTTAGATTTTTTTTTCAAATTTCTTTCATCGACCCCTCGGAGGCCCGTCAGGGATGGTTTCGGCCAGCGGGAGAGCCGCCGCCGCTGCAATGTACACAGCTATGGCTCAACCAGTTACGCAAAGTGATCCCCCTGTTTTCGAGTGGGATCACTTTACATAAGTCACTGATTGTCAGCTGCGTCCGTCGCAGCGCCCAAAGGGGCAGGAGTGCGCCAAAACCGCCAAACCGCGAAGCCTAGATGGCCGTTTCGAACTGGCGGAGGAAGCGGATGTCGTTTTCGAAGTAGTTGCGGAGGTCTTTGACCTGCCACTTGAGCATGGCGATGCGCTCGATGCCCATACCGAAGGCGAAGCCGCTGTATACTTCGGGGTCGATGCCCGAGGCGCGGAGGACGTTGGGGTCCACCATGCCGCAGCCCAGGATCTCGAGCCAGCCGGTACCTTTGCAGATGTTGCAGCCTTTGCCCTTGCAGATGTTGCAGCTCACATCAACTTCGGCGCTCGGTTCGGTGAAGGGGAAATACGAAGGGCGCATCCGGATCTGGGTGTCGGCGCCGAACATCTCCTGGGCGAAGAGCAGGATGGCCTGCTTCATGTCGGCGAAGGAGACGCCTTTATCTATATAAAGGCCTTCCACCTGGTGGAAGATGCAGTGGGCGCGGGCGGAGATGGCTTCGTTGCGGAACACGCGACCCGGGCAGATGACGCGGATGGGAGGCCGCATGCGCTCCATCGTGCGGACCTGCACCGAGGAGGTGTGGGTGCGCAGCAGGATCGGATTGTCGCCGCCGGGTTCCACGAAGAAGGTGTCCTGCATATCGCGGGCAGGATGTTCCGGCGGGAAATTCAGGGCGCTGAACACGTGCCAGTCGTCTTCGATCTCGGGTCCTTCCGCCACGGAATAACCGAATTTGCTGAAGATCGAGATGATCTCTTCGCGGGTGATGGAAATGGGATGGCGGGCGCCGAGTTCCATCCGGTCACCGGGTTTGGTCTGGTCGAACGAAGCGGCGGCGGGAGAGGCCATTTCCGCAAGCATATTGCGCATTTCCTCGATTTTGGCCGTGGCCGCGTTCTTGAGGGCGTTCAGCCGCTGGCCGAACTCGCGTTTCTGCTCCTTGTCGACGGTGCGGAACTCGTCGAACAACTGGGTGATCTCGCCTTTCTTGCCGAGCCACTTGACGCGCAGCTCCTCGATTTCCTGTTCCTTGGCCGCCTTCAACTCCTGGATGGAGGCCAGCATCTGTTCAATCTTCTCGTTGGTTATTGCCATGACGCATCTGTTTTAAGCGCACAAAAATAATAAATCTACGCTTTCGCTGCTACCATTGCACCGCTTTTCGCGCAAGGGGCATGGTCATGCAGCGGGCGCCGCCGCCGCCGCGCGGGAGTTCGGACCCCTGGATGGTGACGCAGCAGCGGGCATAGTCGTCCAGGTTCTTCTTGCCGGCAATCACGTCGCGGGCAGAAAGGACCTCGAATCCGTGCTTGTCCATCTCATGCAGGGTGGCTTCGTTGCGGGCGTAGCACAGGACTTTGCCCGGGGCGAAGGCGAACATGTTGGAACCGCTGTGCCACTGTTCGCGTTCGGATACCCAGCTGTCGGACGAACCGCCGCAGACGACCGGTTCCAGGTCCATGCCCAGGCTGCGGAGCGTGGGCAGGATGCCGGATACGCCCCGGATACGGCTCACGCGGCCGTCTTCCAGGGTGATGTGGACGGTCTTGTAGGAGCGGTCGTGCAGGATAAGGGGCTCGAAGACCATGCATTTGTCGCGGTCGAGCATCGTGAAGACCATATCCAGATGGATGAAGGACTCGGGCGAGGACGGGAGCTGCTGCACGATGATGTGCTTCCTGCCTTCCGGGGCAGTCTCGCAGAAATGACGGGCCAGGGCGTCGATGCCGGCGGCGCTGGTGCGCATGCCGTTTCCGATGACCAGGATATCATTTCGGGCCACCAGCACGTCGCCGCCTTCCATGAACAGCTTGCCCCGCTGCGGGACGCTGTCCTGCAGGTCGATGATGCCACATTCGAACGCGCCGCTGTTGCGGTAGATGGCGTCCATGATCATCGCCTCACGGGCACGCACCTGGTTGGCCATCCGGCAGATGAGGGCATTGCCGCCGATGGTGACCGAAGAGTCGCGGGTGAAATAGAAATTATAGAGCGGGAAGAGCGAATAGTAGTCTTCGTTCAGGAAGGCGGTCAGGGTCTCGATCTTGGCAGGAAGGCCTTCGATCAGGGCCTTGACCAGTTGCGGCGTGGACATCGCCATCAGCGTGTCGAAGCAGCCGCCCGCCTGCTCGGCGATACAGATTTTCGAGATGAGTTCCTGCCGGCACTGCGGCTTGTCGAGCACCCGGGAGAGCAGGTCGCGCACCTGATAGGTGCGGGCGACCTTGGAGAGTACGCCTTCGATCTGCTCGTATTCCTTACGGGCGATGGAGAGGTTCAGGATATCGCTGTAGAGGGCCCGCTGGGCCATCCGCGGCGTCATGTTTTCCACCTCGGGACCCGGGGTGTGCAGCAGGACGGCGTCGAGCTGTCCGATTTCGGACTGGACGTCGATTTTCAGTTTGGCATTCTTCGTATTGCGCATAGATACTTTCTAGAGATATCGGTCAATCTTGTCTTTCATCGTCAGGTCGGTGACGATGTCCTTGACGGTCTTGTCGTCGCGATGGCAGACCAGCAGCACGTCGCTCATGTCGATGATCATCACATTCTCCAGGCCGCGGGCGACCACCAGTTTCTGGGGATTCTCGCACAGGACGATGGAGTCGGCCACATCATCGACCATCGGCACGCCGCCGCTGATGACGTTGCCTTTTTCATTTTTCGCAACGCGCTCGTACACGGACTCCCAGGTCCCGAGGTCGCTCCAGCCGAAGTCGGAGAGGAAGACCCAGGCTTTCTGCGTCTTCTCCATCACGCCGTAGTCAATCGAGATGGCCGGGCAGTCTTCGTACACGCGGCGGATGAAATCTTTCTCCGCCGGGGTGTAGTAGACCTTTTCGCCCCCCTTGAACAGGCTCGTCACCTCGGGCAGGCAACGCTCCAGTTCTTCCTTGATGGCTTTCAGGTTCCAGATGAACATGCCGGAGTTCCAGAAAAACTCGCCGGTCTCGAGGAACACTTTGGCCAGGTCGGCATTGGGCTTCTCGGTGAAGGTCTTCACCTGATAGGAGGCGTGGCTGCCGACCCGGTTGGCCGCGGACTTGTTGACCTGGATATAGCCGTAGTTGGTCTCGGGGCGGGTGGGATCGATGCCGATGGTGAAGAGGTTGTCGCTCTTTTCGGCCGTCGAAAGGGCCGCCTGGATCGTATCCTGGAACTGGGCTTCGCCGATGATCAGATGGTCGGACGGGGCGACGATCACCGTGGCATCCGGATTTTTCTTGTAAAGTTTATAGGTCGCGTAGGCGACGCAGGGCGCCGTGTTGCGCTTGTAGGGTTCCAGCAAGATGTTGTCGTCGGACATCTGGGGGAGCTGTTCGTGGACCAGGCCGACATAACGCTCCGCCGTGACGACCAGGATGTTCTCTGCAGGGACAATCTTCGCATAGCGGTCATAGGTCATCTGCAGGAAGGTGCGGCCCACGCCCAGAATGTCGATGAACTGCTTGGGACGGGCCTGGCGGCTCACCGGCCAGAAACGGCTTCCGATGCCGCCCGCCATAATGATGCAATAATGATTATGGTTCATATCCTTGGATCTATGGTTAATCAAAATCTGTGAACGATCGGATAAAAGGCTTCGGGGATGTACTCCACCTGGCTGCGCTCCCCGTCGAGCACGACGGATACCACGTCGAACTGCACTTCCTTGAGGATCTTCCGGCAGGCAACGTAGTGCCGGGCCGCGGCTGCCAGGTTCGCCTGCTTGCGCGGATCGACCTTCTCGAAAGGCCGGATCTGCAGCGGAGGCGTCAGGGTCTTGACTTCCACGAAGTGCAGGCGGTCCGGGCTCTCCATCACCAGATCGATTTCCCGGTGGCCGCTGCGCCAGTTCCGGTCCAGCAGGCGCAAACCGCGCTGTTCCAGCGCCCTGAGCGCAAGTTCCTCTCCCCTTCTCCCCGTTTCGTCTTTTTTCAAATCACTCGCTAATAACTGTATAAAGTTTACAAAGATAAGAAAATTTCGACAGAACGCTACATATTTGACAGGGGCCTGAAATAAATTCAAATATATTTGCCGATTATGTATAAATATGCGTACATTTGCCCGATAATCGTATTTTATACAGAATAAATACAAAATCATGAATAATCGACTCGAAATAATCCAAAACATCGTCCGTGAACGAAAGATCCGAAGCCAGGACGAACTGACCCGGCTGCTCGCTGCGCATGGGATAAAGACCACGCAGGCAACCCTTTCACGCGATTTCAAGAAACTCGGCATCACCAAACGGCGGGATGCGCGGGGCAGCTCCTACTACACCCTTCCGGAGCCGGAACGGACACAGCAGGCGGTCCTGTTCTCCAACAGCCGGGCGGGCGAAAGTATCGTCAGCCTCGATATCTCGGGACAGCTTTGCGTGGTCAAGACGCTGCCGGGCTGCGCCAACATGGCGGGTGCGCTTGTCGATGAGCACGAACATCCGGCCGTGATGGGCACCATCGCCGGCGACGACACCTTACTGCTGATGCTCCGCAAGGGCTACGCGAAGGTGGATATCCTGGCTTTCCTGGAGGAACTCATTCCGAATCCTTCCGCCCTGCTGATTAATAAAAACGACTGAATATGAATGTGAATGTCTTGGTGGCCGACGACAGTCACCTCCCCTACGCGGAGGCTGTGTGCCACGAATTGTATCTGTCCTCGCTCGGCGACAAAATCGGTATCGCCCAGCGCAGCCCGGACTACATCCGGGACAAGATCCGCTCCGGCAAGGCCGTGATCGCCCTGGCGGAAGACGGGGAACTGGCCGGTTTTTCGTACATTGAATCGTGGGGCGGCAAGAGCTTCGTGGCCAATTCCGGCCTGATCGTCCCCGAGAAATACCGGGCGATGGGCATTGCACGACGCATCAAGGAACAGACCTTCATCCTTTCGCGGAAGCTGTTCCCGGCTGCCAAGATCTTCTCGATGACCACCTCGGCCGCCGTGATGCGGATGAACTATGAATTCGGTTTCCGGCCCGTCACCTACGACGAGCTGACCAACGACGTGGAATTCTGGAAAGGCTGTGAAGGCTGCCGGAATTTTCCCGTGCTGCAGGAGCAGAAATACCGGGTCTGCATCTGCACGGGGCTGTTGTATGACCCGGAAGAGCATTTCAACATCCATCAACCGGAGATTCCCGGTCAGGCCGGGAATGAGGAATTATGAAAAAAGTAGTGGTAGCCTATAGCGGCGGGCTTGACACCTCGTATGCCGTGATGTACCTGGCCCGGGAGAAAGGGTATGAAGTCCATGCGGTCTCGGCCGATACCGGCGGCTTCTCGAAAGCGCAGCTCAAGGCCAACGAAGAAAACGCCTATAAACTCGGCGCCAAGCACTTCGCCGTGATCGACATCACGCAGGAATATTATGAGAAGAGCCTGCGGTACATGATCTTCGGCAATGTCCTGCGAAACGGGACCTACCCCATCTCCGTCTCGTCGGAACGGCTGTTCCAGGCGATGGCCGTGGCCCGCTATGCGAAGCAGATCGGGGCAGACGCCATCGCCCACGGTTCGACCGGCGCCGGCAACGACCAGGTGCGTTTCGACATGGTGTTCCTGGTGATGTGTCCCGGCGTGGAGATCATCACGCTCACCCGCGACGGCAACCTGACGCGGAAAGAGGAAGTGGACTACCTCAACGCGGGCGGCTTCCAGGCCGATTTCACCAGATTGAAATATTCCTACAACGTCGGTCTCTGGGGCACGTCGATCTGCGGCAGCGAGATTCTCGACTCGCGGCAGGGCCTGCCGGAGAGCGCCTATCTCAAACAAGTGCAGAAATCCGGCTCCGAGACACTGGCCCTCGGCTTCGAAGGCGGCGAACTCGTCTCGGTCAACGGGAAGGCGTATGCCGACCGCGTGGCCGCCATCCAGGCGGTGGAACGCATCGGCGCAGCCTGGGGCGTGGGCCGGGACATGCACGTAGGCGACACCATTATCGGCCTCAAGGGCCGGGTGGGTTTCGAGGCCGCCGCACCGATGCTGATCATCGCCGCCCACAAGTTCCTCGAAAAATTCACCCTCTCCAAATGGCAGCAGTACTGGAAGGACCAGGTAGCCACCTGGTACGGAATGTTCCTGCACGAGAGCCAGTATCTGGAGCCGGTGATGCGCGACATCGAGGCGATGCTCGAGAGCAGCCAGCGCTATGTCACGGGCACCGTGACGCTGGAACTGCGTCCCTGCGCTTTCTCGACCGTCGGCGTGGACTCGCCCTACGACCTGCTCAAGTCGAAACTGGGCGAATATGGCGAAACGCAGCGCGGCTGGAGCGCCGAAGAAGCCAAAGGCTTCATCAAGCTGCTGGCCAATCCGCTCCGGGTCTTCTACGGATGTCATCCCGACGAACTGCCGCACGATGAATAACGCCGACTGCATCGATCTGCTACGGAACCTGGTCCGCATCCCGTCCCCTTCGGGGCAGGAGGACAAGCTTTGCCGGCAGATCAGCGGATGGCTGACGTCGCAGGGACTCCCGCACAGCTGCCCGGGCGGAAACATCGCCGCGGCAGCTGCGCCGCCCGATCCGGGCAGGAAGACCCTGGCGCTGATCGCCCATACGGACACCGTGCCGCCGGCCGCCGGCTACACCCGCAGTCCCTATGATCCCGGCACCGATCCGGCCGTCGTCCGGGGGCTGGGCTCGAACGACGACGGCGGCAGCCTCGTGGCCATGCTGGCCGTCCTGCGGCATTTCGCCGGACGGCCGCTGCCGTTCAACCTGCTCCTGCTGCTGGTCCGCGAAGAGGAAACCTCCGGTCCCGACGGCCTGCGCTGGCTGTACGGACCGGACGGGCCTTTCAGTCAGCCGGCCGGGTCGCCCGACTGGCTCCCGAGCCCCGACTGGGCCATCGTCGGTGAACCGACCGGGATGCGGGCCGCAACCAGTGAACGCGGCCTGCTGGTACTCGACGGGGAAGCCGTCGGCGAGAGCGGCCACGCCGCCCGCGGCGACGGGGTCAACGCCCTGTATCTGGCCCTCGACGACATCGCCCGGCTGCGCAGCCACCGTTTCTCGCGGGTCTCGCCGGAGATGGGGCCAGTCCGCCTGAATGTCACGCAGATCGAAGCCGGCCTGGCGCACAATGTCATTCCCGACCGCTGCCGCTTCGTCGTGGACATCCGGCCGAACGAACTGTATTCCCCCGCGGAAATCCGCGATCAGCTGCAGGCCGTCTGTACCAGCCGGCTGGAGGCCCGCAACCTGCTGCACCGGGCGTCGGCAACGGCCGCCGATTCGCCGCTGCGCGCCGCCGTCGCCGACCTCGGCCTGGAGACCTTCTCCTCGCCGACCTCCTCCGACTGGATGCAGCTGCCCTGCGACGCCGTCAAACTGGGTCCGGGCGACTCCACCCGCTCCCACCACGCCGACGAATACATCCTCGTTGAAGAAATCACGCAGGCAATCGATATTTATATAGACTTTATCAATACATTTACACAATATGCATGAACTATATTCCTACGGGAACCTTAGCCACCCTCGGCTATCAGAGGGAGGGGCCCAAAGCGCCATCAGGCGCTAGCGGAGGCCGAGCGGAAGAGCCTGTGTGATAGCAGGCCGAAGCGGCAGGGTTCGGGGCAGAGCCCCGTAACCTTTTTGGGAGGGGTCGCGCAGAGCGCGACGGTTTCCGTAGGAATATAGTTCATGCAAAAACAAATCATTATGGCAACATTATGGAACAAGGGAACTGAAGCTACGGAGCTCGTGGACCGGTTCACCGTCGGAGACGACCGCACGCTCGACCTGCGGCTGGCCGAGAGCGACATCGAAGGCTCCCAGGCCCATATCCGGATGCTCGAAAGCATCGGACTGCTCACGGCTGCCGAGCGGAAAGCCCTGTCCGAAGGGCTTGAACGCATCCTGGTGTCGGTCAAGGCCGGTATCTTCCAGGTCGAAGACGACGTGGAAGACATCCATTCCCAGATCGAGTTGATGCTTACCCGCGAACTGGGCGAACTGGGCAAGAAGATCCACGCCGGCCGCTCCCGCAACGACCAGGTCCTCGTGGACCTGAAACTCTACCTGCGCAAAGAGCTGCGGCAAGTGCGGAGCGAAGTGCTCAGCCTGTTCCATATCCTGCAGGATCTCAGCGAAAAACACAAAGAGATCCTGCTGCCCGGCTATACGCACGGTCAACTGGCAATGCCCTCTTCGTTCGGCCTGTGGCTGGGCGCCTACGCGGAAGCCCTCGCGGAAGACATGACGCAGCTGGGCGCCGCCTGGAAAGTCACCGACCGCAATCCGCTCGGCTCGGCGGCCGGCTACGGGAGTTCTTTCCCGCTCGACCGGGCGATGACCACACAACTGCTCGGTTTCGCCGAACCCGTTTACAACAGCGTCGCCGCCCAGCTCGGCCGCGGGCGCCTCGAGCGAACCGTCGCCGGTGCCCTCGGCGCCGTCGCCCTGACCCTCAACAAATTTGCAGCCGACTGCATCTTCTATATGAGCCCGAACCAGGGATTCATCCATTTCCCGGACTCCCTGACCACCGGCAGCAGCATCATGCCGCACAAGAAAAATCCCGACGTGTGGGAGATCATCCGCGGACGCTGTGGTCGCATCCTGGCCTGCCCGGGAGAAATCGCGCTGCTGGCCAGCAACCTGCCCCACGGCTATCACCGCGACTACCAGCTGCTCAAGGAGATTCTCTTCCCCGCCATCGACCAGCTGCACGACTGCCTGCAGATGACAGCCTATATGCTGCAGCATCTTCAGGTCAACCCGCAAATCTTCGAGAACCCGCTCTACGAGACACTCTTTACCGTCGAAGAAGTCAACCGCCGGGTCCTTTCCGGAACCCCGTTCCGGGAGGCCTACCGGCAGGTCGGCATCGAAGTGAATGAAGGCAGATTCCACTATGAAGACCCCGCACCGGCCAGCCTCAAGGCTTCCGACCTAGGACATACCCACCTGGGCAGCCTGGGCAAGCTGTGCACCCGCCAGATCGCGGCTGTCATGGAGGCGGCCGCCGCCTGGTAAAACCCCGCAGAAAACATCATGAACAAACGCAAGAAAGCCACGCTCCTGCTGCAAGACGGCCGTGAATTCAGCGGCTGGAGTTTCGGCTACGACGGCCCCTCCGAAGGAGAGATCGTATTTTCCACGGCCATGGTCGGCTACCCCGAGAGCCTGACCGACCCTTCCTACAGCGGCCAGATCCTCTGCGTCAGCTATCCGCTGGTAGGCAACTACGGCATCCCCGACGAAGCACCCGACGCCCAGGGCCTGTGCACCCGTTTCGAATCCGAAAAAATCCACGTGCGCGGCCTGGTCATCGCCGACTACAGCGAGAAATACAGCCACTGGGACGCCAGCAAGAGCCTGGAGCAATGGCTGCAGGAACAGTACGTTCCGGGAATCTGCGGCATCGACACCCGCGCCCTGGTGCAGCTGCTCCGCGACGAAGGCGCCCAGCTCGGAGCCATCGTGCCCGCAGGCTCCCCGGCTCCCGCGGCATTCCCCGATCCCAACCTCGAAAACCAGGTGGCGATCGTCAGCTGTCGGGAGGTGATCCGCTACGGCAGCGGCCCAAAGCGGGTCGTCCTGGTGGACTGCGGCGTCAAGCACCAGATCATCCGCTGCCTGCTCAAGCGCGGCATCGAGGTGGTGCGCGTCCCCTGGGACTACGATTTCAATACCCTGGAATGGGACGGGCTTTTCGTCTCGAACGGCCCGGGAAACCCGGCCCTGTGCGACATTACGGTCGAACACCTGCGCAAGGCCTTGGCGGGCGACAAACCCGTCTTCGGCATCTGCATGGGCAACCAGTTGCTCAGCCGCGCGGCCGGCGGCACGACCTTCAAGCTCAAATACGGCCACCGCAGCCACAACCAGCCCGTGCGCCTGTGTGGCACCGACCGCTGCTTCATCACCTCCCAAAACCACGGTTTCGCCGTGGATACCGCCACGCTCGGCCCCGAATGGGAACCGATGTTCGTCAACATGAACGACGGTACCAACGAAGGGATCCGTCACAAGACCAAGCCCTTCTTCTCGGCACAGTTCCATCCCGAAGCCTCGAGCGGGCCGGTCGATACGGAATTCCTTTTCGATGAATTCATCTCCAAACTCTGACATCATGCTGGACAAAACCATACAGAAAGTGCTGCTGCTGGGCTCTGGCGCCCTGAAAATCGGCGAGGCGGGCGAATTCGACTACAGCGGCTCCCAGGCCCTGAAAGCCCTTCGCGAAGAAGGCATTCAGACCGTGCTGATCAACCCCAACATCGCCACCGTGCAGACCTCCGAAGGCATCGCCGACAAGATCTATTTCCTGCCTGTGACGCCCGTATTTGTCGAAAAGGTCATCGAGAAAGAAAAACCGCAGGGCATCTTCCTCTCTTTCGGCGGGCAGACCGCCCTCAACTGCGGCGTGGAACTGTACCGGAGCGGCGTGCTGGCGCGGCACGGCGTCCGCGTGCTGGGGACGCCCGTCCAGTCGATCATCGACACCGAAGACCGCGACCGCTTCGTCCGGCGGCTCGACGAGATCGGCGTGAAGACCATCCGCTCGCACGCCGCCGCTTCCGTCACGGAGGCGCTGGATGCGGCCGCGCAGGTGGGCTACCCCGTCATCCTGCGGGCGGCTTATGCGCTGGGCGGACTGGGCTCCGGCTTCTGCGACAATGCGGCCGAGCTCGAGGCGGCGGCCGGGAAGGCCTTCGCCTTCTCGCCGCAGGTGCTGGTGGAGAAATCGCTCAGGGGCTGGAAAGAGATTGAATACGAGGTCGTACGCGACCGCTACGACAACTGCATCACCGTCTGCAACATGGAGAATTTCGACCCGCTGGGTATCCATACGGGCGAGAGCATCGTAGTGGCTCCCTCGCAGACCCTGACCAACGACGAATTCCATTTCCTGCGGCAGAAAGCCATCGACATCGTGCGCCACCTGGGCATCGTCGGCGAATGCAACGTGCAGTACGCCTTCAGTCCCGACGGGGATGACTACCGCGTGATCGAAGTCAACGCGCGGCTGAGCCGCTCGTCGGCCCTTGCCTCGAAAGCGACCGGTTATCCGCTGGCTTTCGTGGCGGCCAAACTCGGCCTGGGCTACGGACTTTTCGAACTGAAGAATTCGGTCACACAGACGACCCCCGCCTTTTTCGAACCCGCGCTGGACTACGTGGTGTGCAAGATTCCCCGCTGGGACCTGGCCAAATTCAAGGGCGTCTCGCGGGAGATCGGATCCAGCATGAAAAGCGTCGGCGAGGTGATGGCCATCGGCCGCACCTTCGAAGAAGCCATCCAGAAAGGCCTCCGGATGATCGGGCAGGGCGCCAACGGCTTCGTCTGCAACAAACCCTACAAGGTGGAAGACCTCGACTGGGCCCTGTCGCATCCCACCGACACGCGCATCTTCGCCATTGCGGCGGCCTTCGAATCGGGCTACAGCGTGGAGCGCGTCCACGAACTGACCCGCATCGACCGCTGGTTCCTCGACAAACTGTTCGCCCTGGAAACGACCTACCGCGAACTGGAAGCCTGCCCGTCGCTGGCCGCCGTCGGCCGCGATCTTTTCCTGCGGGCCAAACGGCAGGGTTTTTCCGACATCCAGATCGCCCGTGTGTACAAGCGGCCGGAGGCCGAGGTCCGCGAGCGGCGGCTCACCCTGGGCATCCATCCGTGCATCAAACAGATCGATACGCTGGCCGCCGAATTCCCGGCCCGGACCAACTACCTGTATCTGACCTACAACGGGAGCAAGAACGACATCGTTCCCTCCTACTACGGCTCGCGGACCGTCATCGTCCTGGGTTCCGGCGCCTACCGCATCGGCAGCAGCGTCGAATTCGACTGGTGCGGGGTCAACGCCGTGAATGCCTTCCGGAAGCGGGGCTGGCAGACCGTCATCATCAACTACAACCCGGAGACCGTTTCGACCGATTACGACAGCTGCGACCGGCTCTACTTCGACGAAATCAGCTTCGAGACCGTCCTGGAGATCTGCGCCGTCGAGAAACCATACGGCGTGGTGGTCAGCGTCGGCGGCCAGATCCCCAACAACCTGGCCCTGCCGCTGCAGCGCAGTGGCGTCAACATCCTGGGAACCAACGCCGACGACATCGACCGGGCGGAAGACCGCAACAAGTTCTCGTCGGTGGTCGATGCGCTGGGCATCGACCAGCCGCGCTGGCAGGAGCTGACCACGATGGACGATATCCGGCACTTCATCGACGAAGTCGGCTATCCGGTGCTGGTCCGGCCCTCGTATGTCCTCTCGGGGGCGGCGATGAACGTATGCTACAGCGATGAAGACCTGAAGACCTTCCTGGAGATGGCCGTCGAAGTCTCGGCGGAGCATCCGGTGGTCATCAGTTCATTCATCCAGCGCAGCAAGGAGTTCGAATTCGACGCCGTGGCCGACGCCGGCCGGATCGTGGCGCATGCCATCTCCGAGCACATCGAATATGCCGGCGTCCACTCGGGTGACGCCACCATCCAGTTCCCGCCGCAGAAACTCTACTGCGTGACCGCCGCCCGCATCCGGCGCGTGGCCGCCGCCATCGCCGCCGAGCTGCACATTACCGGCCCGTTCAACATCCAGTTCCTGGCTCACCAGGGGCAGGTGAAGGTCATCGAGTGCAACCTGCGGGCCTCCCGGAGTTTCCCCTTCGTGTCGAAAATCCTGAAGTTGAATTTCATCGACCTGGCCGTGCGCTGTATGCTTGGCGAGCACCCGGAGACTTCCGGAATCGACGCATTCGAGCTGCCGTATGTCGGCGTGAAAGCCTCGCAGTTCTCCTTCTCCCGCCTGGGTCACGCCGATCCGGTCCTGGGCGTGGATATGGCTTCCACGGGCGAGGTCGGCTGCATCGGCGACAATCTCGACGAGGCCATTCTCAAGGCGATGCTTTCGGTCGGCCACCAGATTCCGCAGCACGCCGTCCTGATCTCATCGGGCAACGCCATCCAGAAAGCCGACCTGCTGCCGGCCTGCCAGATGCTCAGCCAGCAGGGCTTCAACATCTACGCGACAACCGGCACCTGGCGCTATCTGCAGGAAAACGGCGTCCCCGCCCACCGCACCCGCTTCCCCGACGAAGCACCGGACGGGACGGGCGCGGCTGACGGGACGGGCGCGGACGGGCGCAGAGCTGACGCGCACGCGGTCGGCGGGCCGGCCGACGGCGGCGGCCAGCCGGAGGCCATACCTTCGGCCGTCGATCTGATCCAGAGCCATCGCGTGGACCTGGTGGTGAACATCCCGAAGAACTTCACCCACGGCGAACTCACCAACGGCTACCGCATCCGCCGGGCCGCCATCGACTTCAACGTTCCGCTAATTACGAACAGCCGCCTGGCCACGGCCTACATCCGTGCCTTCTGCGCCCTCGATCCCGCCACCCTCCCCGTGAAGGCCTGGAACGAATACCGCTAGCGGCAGCGCCATTCTGCGAACGCCTCCTTATCTGCGACTGCGGTCTGTCGCGACCGCCCCTTCTTGCGCTGCAACGGACACACTTGATTTACAGCCGATTACACGAGTTGACCCCCTCCGTTTCGGAGGGGGTCAACTTCAGCAACTCGCTGAATAACAGCTGCGTCCGTTGCAGCGCAAGAAAGGTAGGATCAGAAGATAAAGCCGAGGCCCAGCGTGGCGTCGAGACGGGAGAAGCCGATCGTGGTCAAACCCGCGGAAATGGCCAGGTGATCAAGATTGAAGATCAAGCCGATGTCGGCGGAAAAGCTGCGGCCGGAGACGTCGGATACTTGCGCCCAGCGGCCGGAGATGTCTTCCCAGTAGAGCGAGCGCTCACCGTAGCCGACACCGGCATAGGCCGTGAGCCACGGCAGCGGATGCAGCAGCAGACCGCCGGCCACGGTCAGGCGGCTGCGTTCGCTGTGACCGGTCGTCCAGATCTGGCCGTATGAGGCCTGCCCGGCCGATGTACAGCTGTAGTCGGCCGTCCGCCAACGGAAATTGCTGTCGAAACGGACATAAAAACCGGCCTTGCGCATGACCCCCAGCATGGCCCCATACGAAAAATCGGGCGCGACGGCCTGTCCCAGCAACAAATACGAAGCACGCTGCTTGACCGGATCAGTCGTCGATACGGCATCTTCCGCAGGCATTGTCCGTGTTTCGACCGGAACTTCCACAATCCGTTCCACCGGAACCTCCACAATCTTATCCACCTGCTCCACGACGCGGACAGTGTCGATCTGACGGACTTCACGGACCACGAAGACCGTGTCCCGGATGACAACCGTCTGGCCCTGCACCACTTGGACGGGCTGCACAGGCAAAGATGGCGCCGGGAAAGGCGCTGCCGGAAGATCGGGCAGCATGACGACATTGGCATAACGTTGTTTCATCCGCTCGAAGCGCTTCTGCTGCGAGGCGGTCATCCGGCTCCCCTTCACCTGCTGAAGAAGCGCGGTGATGGCATCAGCCTGGGTGCGAAGTTGACTGAGGGCTTCCGGCTCACCGCTGCGGGCCTCAACCGCAATGTCGCAGAATGCCTGATAAGCGTCAAGAACCTGTTCCCAGCGAAGGCTGTCGCGGGCGGCCTGCGTACGACGCGAAGCCACATTGTTCTGCGCAACGGCCGCAGTCAGGCAGCCGCACAAAAGAACCAGTCCAAACAAGATTCGCCGCATAGATTCCAAATATACACAAAAAATCCGTATATTCGCTTGATTTTTATGGGAGAACCCTCGTTTTTCTTCACCGATCCGCCCTGCGGCATGACTTCGGTCAGCGAACTCGAATGCATCTACCAGTCCGAGTCCGGCCCCAGTATGTTGTTCCGGACTGCCCGCGAAGGGAAATTCCGCGTGCTCAAGGCACTCAAGGAAGAGCACCGCGCAGACCCGTTCTACCAGGGCCTGCTCCGCAAGGAATTCGAGATTGGCTGGGAACTTGACCATCCCGGTATCTGCAAGACCCTCGATTTCCGGGAAGTGGAAGGCCTGGGGCCCTGCATCGAAATGGAATGGGTTGACGGCTGTACGCTTGAAGAACTCTATGCCCACGGCCCCATCGACAAAACGCTGGAGCAGCAATTGTTCAGCGAGATTTGCGATGCATTGTCCTACATCCACAGAAAGCAGGTGTACCACCGCGATCTGAAACCTGAAAACATTCTGGTCACCCACAAGGGTTCGCACATCAAACTCATCGATTTCGGCCTCTCCGACTCCGACACGCACGCCACCCACAAGGAATCGGCGGGAACGGTGGTCTATGCCGCGCCCGAAGTGCTCCGCGGCGAACCGGCTGATGCGCGAAGCGACATCTTTTCGCTGGGGCGCATCCTCTTCGAAGTATCGGACCGCTATACGGGCATCGCGCTCAAATGTATGGACCGCAAGAGAGAAAAGCGCTACGCCTCGGCCGAAGAGGTGAAGGCCGCGCTGCTGCGCCACGGCCGGGGCCGTTGGTTCTGGTGGATTCTGGCGGCCACCGCCCTGCTCGCCTCCGTCCTGGCCGGCGGCTACTTCTTTGCCCGGGGCGGAAAAGCGGAAGAAGCAGCAGCACCGTTGCAGGCCGGTCAAAAGCCGGAGCCCGGCCAGGCCGACCAAGCCGAAAGCATCGACGACCTCTTCGAAGAAGTCTCAAACCAGATCATCGAAGCGCAGAAGCGATAAGTTGCATATTTATTAAACTTATTGTATCTTTGCAGAAAAAAAATGAAACACTACGCTTTTCTCAAAGAGCTGCGCTTGTCACGAAGAATGACTCAGGAGCAGGTAGGAATCCTGGCGGGTATGAGCAAATCCCAAATCTCCAGAATGGAGAATGGCCTTTTGGGGAGCCCTGAGACCGTCGACAGGGTATTGGCGGCCCTTGGCTACCAGATGATTGTTGACTTCAAGGATATAAGGCCGCAAGAAGAGACTGGAATCAATCATATTCTCAACCTTTTGAAAGTTTACTATTCCTGCAACAAAGAGCGGCTTGGAATCGAAAAAATTGGTGTATTCGGTAGTTTTGTCCGGGGAGAAGAAACCCCCGACAGCGATATTGATATCGTCGTCGCCCTAAAAGAACCTACACTCTATCGTTATGCAGAGATCGCCGGACAACTGCAACTCATTTTCGGCAGAAAAATCGACTTGGTCTCATTAAAGTCATCCTTACCGGAATCCTTTAAAGAACAATTGGCGAAGGAGGCCCGATATGTATCCTAAGAAAGAACGGGTGAAAGCACTATTGGTCAGTGCAATCAAAGAGACCGAACTACTTCTGCAGATGAGCGGTGCCATTCAAAAGCCTGATGACTTCCTGACATCGCTTACCGGTATGACCGTATATCGTGCCTGTGGTATGAGTCTGCAATTCATCACGGAGTCGCTTGTGAAGATCCGGAACCTCTGCGGACTGGCTCTTTTCAAACGCTACCCCGCCATCCCTTGGAATTCAGTATTTGGAATGCGGAACTACCTCTCTCACGAATATGGCGAAGTGGATGCCGAAGGCATATACGGCACAATCAAGACCGACATCCCTGACTTGTTATCCGTCATTAAACTTATGCTATCCGACTTAAACGACAGCAAACTGGATGGCCTGCTGAAAGACTGATCGATCAGGCCTCGAGGCGCAGAAGCGTCAGGCCGCCGTTGTTGCCGGCAATATAGGCGGGGGTGTATTCGCCGGCGCGGAGGATGCGGGGAATGAAGAGCGGATAGCCTTTCATCAAGTGGGAAACTTCGAAGCGGTCGCCCGGCAGCAGTTTGGAATTCTCACTGGAAGTCACTTCAAATGCGCCGCCACCCAGGTGCCGGAGCGTAACAATCCGATTGGGATTCCAGCCGATCGTCAGGACGGCATCCGGAGCCAGCTCCGTGCTATAGACCGCCTTATCGGTCAGGAAATTGGAAGCGAATGCCTCGGTGGTCCGGAGGCTGTCACAGAAAGCGCGGAAATCGCGATGCCCGATGAAACGGCACAGGATGTCGAGCGTGTCTTTGCGCGGCGAGGGGTGGCTCGTCACATAGCCCCACAGCCGCTTGAGCGTCGAGGCGCTCAGCAGCTCGCCCGTCTCGTGCTCGATAAACACGGAAAGTGCCTCAAAATCAGTCGAGGTCGCCACCCGCCGCCCATAGTGCTTCTCCACCTGGGTGAGGAGGTAGTTCAGTTCGGGAATATCCTTGTTTGCCATACCCTGCAAAGATACGGATTGCCACCCGATTGGTCAAGTCCAGATTGGTTCAAATCGAAGGGTGCGCCAACAGTTCCGGACGAAATTCAAAATGCATCGTATCAAAATGATACCACCGTGTCCCCGAGATAAAGCCATGCTGCTCGAAGATCGCGACGATCTCCGGCGGGATTCGGTTTCTGTACCCGATCCGGTCTTGTTCTCCGGCCCCGGGAAATGCCCACTGCCAGTAATCCGAATACTGGGTGTTGATGTCGATCGCGATGCCGAAACTGTGCGCACTGAGGCGGTCTGAGCCCCGGACCGAGCGCCAGTTGAATGTGCCGGCTTCCCGCAAATACGGGTGAAATTCCTCCGGCAGCGCCTGCAGCGCGCGGTACACGGCCGAGAGGCTGTCCGCCGCCCCGTTGCGACGATTGAAAAGAAGCTGCTGGCCGTCGAACCATTCGACGCGCACCAAATTCGCCCGCACCTCCTTTTTGCTCCTGCCATAGGCGTTTTTGAAAAAACCCGTACAACGGATCCGGCCCGGATCCTGCAGATACGCAGGCGCTCCAGACCCGCACCGGTAAGGCATCGAGAACATATCTTCGATATCCGCGCGATCCAGCATCTGCAGATAATCCTTCGCCTTCCCGTCATCAAAGACCAGTGAGCGGCCGTTGACAAAGCGAATCCGCCCCCGCGAATAAGACAAGATCGACTCCGGATAGCAGTCCAGCAACGTCTGCACCTGCGGCGGCACAGGCTGACGCGCACAGGCGGCTGCGAGCAGGAGCAGGAAGGCTACGCCGGCCAGGCGCCATCGAGACACAGACAAGTGTTTCATCATTCCGAAATTTTGCGTTGCGAATCTTTCACAACGCAAAATTGGCAAATTTTTCTTCGATTCTGCAACTTCTTTCTCTGCGATCTTGGCAATCGGCAAATCCCAACCCAGCGCCGTCCTCACTGAAGGCTTCCAGCGAGGACGGCGACCCGATTTTCCGCTTCCCATCCTCATTTCACGGGGGTGGTGAGGATGGGTGCGGCTTCACATCACTTGTATTCAAAAAGGTCGTTATTCATCGCGGGAGAAAAGGCCTACCAGAAAACTCAAAATTGCTGACATAATCAGAGCAAGAACAGCGCCACCTACCACTTTTTCTAAATCAATTCCAAGTTTATCTTGCATCCATCGTTTTGAAGAAGTCCATATCTTTCGAAGCGGCATAAAATCTTTTCCGGGGAATAACAATTCAAGTATACCAGCTACAATCCCCCATATAAGCAGCACTGATAGTAACAGTGGCAAAAAGCAGACAGCTAAAAATATCAGAAATAGATAGACAAAACCTTTAAGGGGTGGGGTTAAACCTCCTTTAATTGCCTTTACATTTTCAGAATACTGCGATTTGCCCGATGACAGTGAACCTGTCTTCGTTAGATTTGAACCAGATGATTTTGTTACGCTATCATATTTTACAATACTCTTAATCTCCGTTTCGAACTTACCTGACGCCTGGTCTCGCTTTTTATCGTCGCTCTTTTTTCCGTCCAATTCAAGAATCAAAACATTTCTGCTGCGAGAACCTCCTTCTGCTGGACCTACATACCCGGCCTTTTCAAGTTGATCAAGGATCCGAACAGCGTGATTATAACCGATGTTCAGTTTCCGTTGTAAGATATTTGTCGAGGCTATTTGGTATCGGACTACAATGCTTTTCGCCTCATCAAATAGGGAATCCTTTATCTCCGACGAAACTGAAGGATAAGAATAGTCCGGTGAATTAGCTTCGTCTTCGTCAAAAATGTCGTCAGAAGCGAAATCATTATCTATAAAGCAATCATCTTGTATCATTGACTCAGTATTGGAAAGCCTATGGAGAAACCCAATAATGAGTTCCTCCATAGGACAATCTGATTTAGAATGAACGATACATAATACCGCAATCGCATTCCCGACCTCTCGGGCATTTGCATGCAGAACATGCAATGTTTTGCGTCGTTTTGGAAAACTTAAACATTCCTGAACAAATTTTAATTAAACATTTCCTCATCAGAAAGGCTGAGGCTTACCTTGTTTATTTGCGAGACTATAGCGAATTTTTGCTAAAAAGCAATTGTCATTACTGTGTATTTCCGGCTTTCCGTATTCAATATAACTTTGCCCAATGCAACGATTGCAGTACTTGCAGAATCTTTCCTTACCACATATGTCGCTGTCTTTATAACGTAACTTCCTTAATTTGAGAAACTCTGATGATTCTTTCCATATTTCTTCAAGCTTTCTTTCCTTGACGTTCCCGCAGTCTAACGGGAAAGCGCAACACGGGGTAACAGCCCCGTCAGGCTGAATATTGAAACTGGATTCTCCAGCTCCACAAAACAACATGTCTGGTCTTCTTTCAATTGCACCGACATCGTTCTCCACAGACAGAGGAATTCGAGGGTCTAACAGCACTTCTTTCAACTGAGCTTCCGTAAGGCGTAATCGTTGGGGGGCAAAACAATCACCATCTACACTGGACGTAATGTTCACGTCAAACTCAGGCATACCATTGACCTCCATAGCAAATTTGAAAACTTCTCCGTATGAGTCTTTGTTGACCTGCATAATTGGGCACTTGATCTGAAGACCGATTGCATCCTCGTAACACCATTTTGCAACTTCTTTTGTCTTTTGACATGATCCTTTTCGCCGAGTAATACTATCGTGAACCTCAGGAAGCGTGCTATATAAGCTTAAGCCGACATATTGTGGATATGTGTCTCTCAACCTCTTATATAAATCACGATCCCCACTCAGAGCTTGTCCATTCGTATATACAGAAATTGCGAATTTTAGTCTATGAGCATATTCCAGAATATCCATAAAACCCTTTTTCATAAAAGGGTCGCCCCCTGTCAAAACCACCTTTGCCACACCCAGTTCCTTTAAGGAATCCAAGACAGAGTAATAGTCCTTTGCAATCATCTCCCCTTTAGGTTTTGGCTTAACCGCGTCAGTTCCACCACTTCTAGGGGATTGGGGATTATAGCAATGGACGCATGCCTCATTGCAAGCGTATGTCATTTCTATACTAGCTGCAAAAGGGATCCCTTGTTTTGTAATCCTATTCCGATAGTCATTATCCACACTCTCATAAGAAGAACGGAAGTTTCCTATGCCTTTGGAGCTCCTCAAAAATCGTCTCTTCACCTTGATTACTGACTTTTTGATTCTGTCTAATTCAGCTTCGGAATAATTATGATCAACAATAATTCTTTTATCCAGCAATTCTTTGAAGAAAGAGTTAAGATCGAATAACGAGCAACCTATAGTATCGCAGATGGCCGCGGCATTGAAAGGTTTATTATAATCATAATTCAGCAGTTCGTTCCATAATAAGGCAGTGGGACCCTCAAATAAATATGTCTCTCCTATAAGGTTATTGAATACGATAGCCACTTGCTCCTTAAGGTTAAACCTGCCGGCTATCCAATGAGGTAGACTTAAGCGGCTATTATATAAAGAGACATATGTACTACCCAGCCCTTTAGAACACTTAAACAGTATATCTTCCAGCGCGAAAGGTGTGATATTTGGATACTCTGAAGCATAGGTATTGAATTTGTCAACGTAAGCAGAATAGGACCGCAAAGAAGCGTCACAACGATAAAATATGCCATTAACATCCTCTCCACGGTCAATCATCTCAGAGAACACCGCCATTCTAATAATGTCATCAGCAATTACAGGCAGGTAGTTTGGATCAGACTTCGGTGGATGTGACGCAAAGTAGAAATGGAAAAACTTCGTAAAGAACGAGACTCCTATGCCGTCAAGGTGGAACTCTCCGCCCGCTGAGAAACGTCGAAAAAGATTCTCAAGCCCATTTTTAAATGTCTGGACATCAGGTTCTTCTCTCAATTTACTGAACGATTCTTCTATATTACCTGCTGACAATTTTTCAAGATTCCCTTGCGAATAAACCTTTGAAGCGACTCTATGATTAGGATACCCCCACCATAAAGAAACCAAACATTTTGCTGCAAAAGAATAACTTGTATCAACCCAAACATCAAACAGTCCTGTTTTATTAAGTCTACTACCAAATTGGCCGTGCTTTGCTACAGCCTGAAGCGCTTCACGGACGAACGGATTATTATCTCCAAGAAATCGCGAAGAAACTCTTATTTGCCCCGTTAAGAGGACTGGCTTATTCTCGAGAACCGGGTTTTTAATAGTATCAATAATATCGGAAAACATAATTTGTCTAATTAATCAATTCTTTACATCACAAATGCCTTTTGACGGGTCATTAGTAGTTTTGTTTATTGTAACCTCACAGAATCAAGCCCAAATCGGCTCACTCAAACCTTAATTTCCCTATAATCAATACTTATCATAATACGGTGTGTTCTTATAACCCTTCACCCTAAGTAACGAGACGAGTTTGTCAAGAGGGCGCCTACACATCGACTTGAATATCATCGATTTACCAAACCATTTAACAAGTTTAGGGCTTATGGCATAGTAAAACTTGATGAAAACTCTGCCAGGGAATGTCTTGTCCAAAGAATAATCCCGGAACCGCCTCAAAGTCCAAACCTCCGGGCAATCGTATGAACCGTAGACAGCCGTTGCAATATAACAGCCTCGCTTCTGCATTCTAGGTGCTGCAGATGAATGTTGAAGATAAGACACATACTCTTTATCATCAAAAACGCCATTCCAAAACGCGCGTATAAGAAAAAGAATCTCCTCTCCAGCTAGTTGTTTCTTGCCCCAGGATTCCCACCCGGTAAGTTCAATGTTAACAATCTCCTCATCGCAGATTGATTTAAGTACCTCCTTATCTAGACGATAATAAACCACTTCGTCCATACTGGTATCGACTGTACTCATCTCATGAGAAATATCACTAGGATCCAATTTAATCGACTTATTCCCCTTTAGATTGACGGTCATTGCTCCATCTCTTAACTCTGCCGGATACCCTCCAAGAATGAGGGCGTTTTTCCCTTTGGATGTAAAATGAGCATAGATTGCTAAAGCAGACAAGTGTTCGGACGCGTTTTCTACGCATCGCATATATAACTCCAAAGTATCTTTCAAATTTGGACTGTGCGGTGGAAGATTGAAACGCAATGTATAACTTTTCGCGACAGTTTTACTTCCTTCTGCGGTGATAGTGACCCATTTATTACCCTTCATCGGAGCAGCTGCAAAAGGAACACTACCGTTCTCGAAACGACCGGAATATAAAATATCCCCTTTTTCATCATAGAGAATCCCGATACCGTGGAACTTTCCATCGACAAAATCTCCCTCATACCTTTTGAATCCATCAATATACAAAATACCTTTCCCCGTCCGCTTGTCGTCCACATAATCTCCCACATACTTCGATCCATCCAACCACCACTGTGTCCCTTTCCCATTACGCGTATCATGATGAAAATCTCCCTCATACATCTTCTTTCCCAGTGCATACAAGACTCCCTTCCCTGACCTTTCCCCATTCACATAATAACCTTCATGGCTTTTTTCTCCTTTTACATAAGTAGTTCCATAACCATTCAATTCTCCGTCCTTGAAAGTACCTTCTCGGCTTAAAGAATCTCCCGGAGAATAATACGCACCCTCCCCATTAGGTTCTCCATTTTCTATTTCACCGATGTAATAATAGCCTCCGCCGAAATCAAGCCGGCCAGTTGAGATGGCATTTTGATCTTTGCTCATTATCTTTTTTGCACTAATTCCGTGTCGTGCGCAACTTTTGTTTAAAATAGGGGCCATTTTTTTGTTGTTTACAAAGAAAACCCTTCCAAACACAATAATCAAGTCCACAATGGTCCATTTAAAGCGGCGGACCGGGAATCACTAAAAAAAGCGGAATATCTGGTTGACGGTTATGCTGCGCTCTCCCTGGAGAAGCCGGCGGGGCCTTGTGTTCGGCAGGCGCCGCCGGCTCCTGAACCCAGCGCCGTCCTCACTGAAGGCTCCCAGTGAGGATGGCGACTCGATTTTCCGCACCCCATCCTCATTTCAAGGGGTTGGTGAGGATGGGGCGGCTTCACAAATGAGTCGGCATATCATAGAGAAATTCTGGCCTGCTTTTGCGATTATTTTCAACTTTTTCTGCAATAACCGACTTATTTCACTGATTATCAGCGAAAAACAAATTGCTTTTCTGTCAGTCCGAATCAATTGATTCCTCCTATATTTGCCGGTGAAACAAAAATCTTGTGACAATGGAAACATCTTTACCGACTTCGACTCATGAAAGAGTCATCAACCCCTTCACCGACTGGGGATTCAAGCATGTCTTCGGACGTGAGGAAAACAAGGAACTCCTGATGGGCTTCCTCAACCAGCTGCTGAAACCGGACGTCCCGATCCGGGACATCCAGTACTTGAACACGGAAATATCGCCGGACGACCCGGAACTGCGACGCTGTCTGTTCGATGTCCTCTGCATCGACGAGGAAGGCGATTACTATCTCGTCGAGATGCAGAAAGCGCTGGACCGCCACATCAAGTCGCGACTTGTCTATTACGTATGCCGTCTGGTCGACCATATGGGGAAACACAACCGGGAATGGCACTACAATCAGATTAAACGGGTATATGCCATCTGTCTGATGGATTTTACGTATGAACAGGATCCTACGCTATGCCAACACATTTCGTTACGCAGCAAACAGACTGGTGCTGTTTTCTCCGAAATTCTCAACATAATCACTTTGCAGCTCCCGTGCATCCACGCAAAAACATTGACAGAATGTACGGAATCCTACGAAATGTTGCTATATTTGCTTCGGGCAATAAGCAAAAACATGAAAACGAAAGAGGAACTTTTGGCGGAGATCGAAGCCACGAATCTTCCCGACAAGGAACTTTTCAGGCGGGTCATCAACACCGTAACCGAAAATCTGACGGCCGAACAATGGGTCGAATATGGACGCGACCTGGAAAAATACACCCGCACCATCAGCGAGTACCGCTCCGCACGGGAAGCCGGCTGGGAACAGGGACGCGAGGAGGGACGTGAGGAAGGACGCCGAGAAGGACGCGAAGAGGGACGCGAAGAAGGACGCGAAGAGGGACGCGAAGAAGGACGCGAAGAGGGACGCGAGGAAAGCCGGCGAATAATTGCCAAAACAATGAAAGACAATCAGGCTGCTGTGGACTTCATCAGCAAATGCACCGGGCTCTCTGTTTCGGAAATTGAAAGTTTGTGAAACAAAGAAAGGCTATATTCCTGCTGATACTTGTCCTCCTTGCCGCCTGCGGCACCGACCCCGTGGCGGGGGATTTCAAGGCGCCGGTGTTGGGCACGGTGCGCGTGGAAGTGGAGGCGTTCCGGGCGCGGATCAGTTGCCCGGTGAGCGGTCCGCTGGGCGGGGTATCGCGTTGCGGCTTTCGGCTGGAGGGAAGCTTGCAGAAAGAGATTCCGGCCACGATTGAAGACGGCAAACTGCAGGCGGACATCAAGGGCCTGGCGGCAGACAGCGAATACCGCGTGGAGGCCTTCCTCACCAACGGCGATGAGGTCATCACGGCGGAACGCATCAGCTTCCGCACCGACGACGGACCGGAGACCGTCGATATCCCCGACCCAGTCTTCCGACGCTACCTGATGGCCAACTTCGACACGAACGAGGATGAAGTACTGACCCTGCCGGAAGCGCAGCATATCCGGCGGATCGAGGTCTGCACCGATTCCATCATTACGCTCGCCGGCATCGAAAAGATGGCGCAGCTGCAAGAGCTCATTGCACAGGGAAACTGGAGCCATGGCTGCATTTACCAGGTCGATCTGTCGGGCAATCCGATCCTGCGCTGCTGCCACTTGGATGACAACCAGTTGCGCACGGTCGATTTGTCTGCCAATCCCATGCTGGAAGAATTCGGCATTGGAGGGAACCCATTGACCTCCATTGATTTCTCCCATAATCCACGGATTTGGAGCATCGGCATGAACAATGTTCCGCTGGATTACCTTCCGGACATGACTTTTCTGGATTTGGAAAGCCTCCATTTCGACCATGTGGCTCGCTACATTCCGGGAGACTATTTCCGAAATTTCCCGAACATGGGTGGCTGCAACATCGGATTCTTCCAGGGGAGTCACATCGATTTCTCGCAATGCACGCAGCTGAACAGCGTCTGGTGCCACGATTCACCCAATCTGGAAGAACTCGACCTGACGGCTTCGAACTGTACGGAGCACGACTGGATCTGTGCGCAATCCTGCCCCAAGCTCCGCCACATCTACCTGCGCAAAGGTCACACCATCAACCACCTGGAGAAAGATCCCCACACGGAGATCATTTATATCGACAGATAAACTCATTGCTTTATGTTCAAAGGTCAACCGAAAGGTCTTTATGCGCTGGCGCTGGCCAATACGGGCGAGCGTTTCGGCTACTATACGATGCTGGCCATCTTCATGCTTTTCCTCCAGGCCAAGTTTGGCTGGGAGCAGGCGGCGGCCAGCCAGCTCTATGCCATCTTCCTGGCTGTCGTGTATTTTCTGCCCGTGGTAGGCGGCTGGCTGGCCGACCGGATCGGCTACGGGCGCTGCGTCGTCGCGGGGATCTGCGTGATGTTCCTGGGCTACCTGCTGCTGACGATTCCGACAGCCGCCAACGGTTTCGGCATCGCGTTGATGATCGGCGCCCTGCTGCTGGTAGCCCTGGGAACCGGCCTGTTCAAGGGAAACCTGCAGGTCATGATTGGCAACCTGTATGACGACCCGAAATATGCGGCCAAGCGCGATTCCGCATTCAGCCTGTTCTATATGGCCATCAACATCGGTGCGATGTTCGCCCCCTTCGCTGCCACGGCCATCACAAACCGTTTCCTGGCCAAATCCGGCCTGATCTACAAGGCGGACATCCCGGCGCTGGCCCATCAACTGACGGGCGGCACCATCACGGCGGACAACAGCGCGCGCCTGGCCGAGTTGCAGGCCCAGATGCCCGACGCATCCGTAGCCGCTCTCCCGCTGCCCGAATTCAGCACCTATTATGTGGAACATCTCTCGTCGGCCTATAACATGGGATTTGCCGTGGCCTGCCTATCGCTCATCCTTTCGATCGGCATCTATTTCTTCGGCCGCAAATGGTTCAAACACGCCGATGTGAACGCCAAACAGGCTGCCGCCGCCAACGCGCCCGTGGCAGAACTTTCACCCAAACAGACGAAAGAGCGGGTCATCGCGCTCTGCATGGTCTTTGCCGTGGTCATTTTCTTCTGGATGGCTTTCAACCAGAACGGGCAGTCACTCACCTGGTTTGCCCGCGACTACACGCAATCGACCGTAAGCGGCCTGCCCAAGGCTGGCTTCAGCATGTGGATTCTCGGCCTGCTGGCCATTTCCATCTATACGCTGTTCGGCGCCTTCCAGTCGGAGAAAAAGAGCAGCCGCATCGCCTGCGGAGCCGTGACGCTCGCCCTCTGGGCCGGCGTCGTGCTCATCTACCGGGGCATGCCTGCCGTACTGGAAATCCAGCCGCAGCTCTTCCAGCAGTTCAATCCGTTCTTCGTCGTCCTGCTAACCCCGGTGATCATGGCGATATTCTCAGCCATGGCCGCACGGAAAGACGCCAGACATCCGGACGGCCGCGAGCCTTCGGCTCCGATGAAAATCGGTATCGGCATGCTGGTCGCTGCCCTCGGCTACGTGGTGATGATTTTCGGTTCCGTCGGACAGCCTTCGCCGGCCGCGCTCTCAGGTACGGTCTCACCCAATCCGGTGGTTCCGATGTACCTGGTCGGCACCTACCTCGTACTGACCTTCGCTGAACTGCTGCTCAGCCCGATGGGAATCTCCTTCGTTACGAAAGTCGCTCCGCCCAAGATGAAGGGTCTGATGATGGGCCTCTGGTTTGCGGCCTCCGCCATCGGAAACTATCTCTCGTCGATTCCCGGCATCCTGTGGATGCGCGTCCCGCTCTGGGCCAACTGGGCCATCCTGGCCGCCCTCTGCGCCGTCGCCGGCCTGATCATGTTCGCCATGCTCCGCCGCATCGAAGCCGCCACGCGCTAGTCCCATTACGCGCTGCAACGGACGCAATTGATAGTCAGCCGATTACAAACATTGACCCCTCGGTTTTAGGAGGGGGTCACTTTGTATAAACACCTGATATACAGACGCGTCCGTTGCAGCGCAAGGGGGCTGCAACGTAAGGCTCCGATAAAGTACGTGGTAACATTTACTAACCTTAAGTTTAGGTTAGTAACCCCTTACCGGTCGTTAGTAATTGATCAGTGATTGACAGTGGAGTATGCGATGGCGGCCCTGACTGCGGCGGCGTGATTGCCGGCGAAGAGATAGTTTTTCCGGCCCAGGGCCAGCGGACGGATAGCATTCTCGATGCCGTTGTTGTCGATCTGATATCGTCCGTCCAGTACATAGCGGCTGAGCCGTGGCAGGAGGACATAGGCGTATGAGACAGCCTGCCCGATCAGTGATTTGGAACTCATTCCTGTACTCACTGCGTCCAGCCACCTTTCGAAGTCCTGGATGATGGGGTAAGCCTCCTTCTGCCGCCGCTCCCTGATGACATCCGCATCCAACTCGGCCTCCCGCATCTCGTCCTCGATTTTGTAGAGTTTTCCGATATACACCAGCGCTTCGCTGGCGTGCTTCTTGTCTTCGTCCAGGGCCTCGACGAACTTGCGCCGCGCATGCGCCCAGCATCCGATCAACCGCTTCCCCGGGGCGTTCTCATAGGCCTCATACACCTCGTAACCATCAGTCTGCATGGTTCCGACATAGCCCCCGATAAGCTTGCGGCAGGTCTCCCCGCTGCGGGAGCCGTGGTCGTAGTGGAAGTATACGGCTCCCCCGAGCGCGTCGCGGACCGCCCACATGTATTCCTTGGCCGCCTTGCGCGGCTTCTCCTCCTTGATGACAGGTATCGTGCTCTCATCCACCTGGATGTACTTTGACTGAAGGACCTCCTTCCGCAACGCGTCATACAACGGCCGGAGCTTCGTGCAGACCGCCGCGAACCAGTCGCCGATGGTGGCGTCGCTGAACACCGCCCCCATCTCCTTGTACTTCTGGATTTGACGGTAGAAGGGAAGGTGATACACGAACTTGCCTATGAAGATGTCCGCCAGCAGGCTGTCGGCCGCCATCCCCTTCGGGATCACCGAGTCCGGGAGCGGGGCGATCAGGAACGCCTGCCTGTCGGGATCTTCGATTTGAAGCTTGGACTTGAGCACGAACTTGTGGCGGACAGTCCTGTCGATGAACAGCTGCCCGGGGATGACAGCAACCTTGTCGGTCACCTCCGTGCCGATCTCCACGTAGTCGGGATTATCCTGCACGCCGTCGGGATAGATGTGATTCTCCTTTACGGGAAGGTTGCCGGCGAGGACAGGATTGCGTACTTCACGCTTGTGAGCTTTGACCTCGATGGCCTTGGCGTTCTGCTCCTCCATCTGCCGGACTTCCTCGTCCAGCTTCTTCTGCTCCGCTTCCGGGAGCGGCGTGTCGAACAGGGTGGGCTCAAGGACGTTGGGGTCAAGCGGAAGATGCTTCTCGCTCATCGAGCTTCCGAAGACCTTACGGCGGAGCCAGGCGTTCTGGGCCTGAAGGGAGGCAAGTGCTTCCTCCAGCTCATTCTTCTTTGCGGCAAGGGCGTTGCGTTCCGCTTCCAAACGGGCGATTTGCGCTTTGAGCGACGCTATTTCCTGGTCCTTTTCAGACATTTTCCGTATCTCTTTCTAAGTATAAAGGTACGAAAAAGATGTCAGATATGCAAGAATATAAACAACTATTTTATTGATTTTCAGTAACTTTTTGCCAGCAATTTCATCCGTCTCACATAGGGGCTGTCGAGTGCTGAGCGCACCATCCCGATGACGTTTTCGTACTGGAGAGAGGATGAGATCACGTCTTCTCCACCAACTGCGGGGATCCTCATCCTCCCCATGTCCAGGCGGACGGCATAGAGAACCATGCCGCCTTCTTCATGCCGTAGCATCTTCATCATGTTCCGGCTGGCGTTGATGAAGATATAGACATCCCCGTTACGCTGGTTCCCGCACATCGCGTTCGTCACGATGCCGCCCAGCCCGTTGAAGCTCTTGCGCATATCGACAGGCTTGTTGTACAGCCAATACCGGCAGTTCACGTCCAGACTGAACATCACTTCGCAGAGATTATTTCACGCAGGTGCGCAGCTGTCATGTTTCCTTGTATACGCATCGCCGTCCCTGACGCCGTCCGGATGTCCACCGTCAAATAGCTCTCCGGATTCTCGCTCACGGCCTTCGCCTTCCCCGAGGTCTTGGCCGGAGGCATCTTCGACGGAACAAACGCACCTCCAGGCTGAAGCTGGACGAAGGCCCCGGAATCAGGCGCTTGCTCATCCTGCTGACGATACTTGCGCTTCCAGATGAAATACTGATGACGGGCTATGCCGTGCTCGTCAAAATAACTTTGAAGAGATATACCGTGTTCCTGGCAATACCGGTCTATCTCCAAGATTTGTTCGCGGGTCATCATGACTTTGTGTTTTTGTCACAAAGTTACCGTCACTTCACGCCGCTGTCAATATGCAGTTGCCCGGAGGCTTAC
>CADAOB010000020.1 GCA_902789445.1 uncultured Bacteroidia bacterium
CGAAGGTTTCTGCATCCCGACGAACTTCGTGAACCGCCAGCCGATCGAGGAGAACGACTACCTCCTCCCGATCCCGACCAGCGTCGTCAACCAGTATTCGCAGAAGGCTGAAGTTGACAGCAGTGTCCAGCCGATCCAGCAGAACCCCGGTTGGTAACAGTCCTTACGTTTTACGTTCATTGAGAAGGGTGGCCCGGACGGGTCACCCTTCTCTTTTTCTTTCCATCTGTTTTCCGTGCACGGGAACGAAAAAAAATTGGAGCGCACAAAAGCCTTTATGAAAAGAATTTATTAAATTTGAAAGCTATCTGTATTCAACCAGGCGGATAGCGGGGCCAGTTATAATGGGGATAAACTTAACATATTTAAACAATAAAAAAACTTTAACCTAAAAACTAACCCTATGTTCGTTCAAAAACTATCAAATCTTAAGAGATTTGTGCTTGCGGCGGCAGCGGTCCTGCTTGTAGCGGTTTCCGCCTACGCCCAGAACGTGACCGTCAAGGGAACGGTGACCGACAAAAACAATGAGCCGGTCATCGGCGCCGGCGTCCTGATCAAGGGTACGAACAATGGCGTATCGACCGACATCGACGGTCAGTACACCATTACCGTCCCGCGGAACGCAACCCTGCGGTTTACCGGCCTGAACTACAAGGAACAGGAAATTCCTGTGAACGGGCGGGCTGTCATCAACGTGATTCTGGAAGATTCACAGCTGACACTCGACCAGGCCGTAGTCACAGCCGAGTTCGGTATGAAACGTGTCGGCCGCTCCGTCGGTGCCGCGGTTCAGAATGTCAAAGCCTCGGATATCGCCGAGTCCGGTCGTGAAAGCTTCGTCACCGCCCTCCAGGGCCGCGTGGCCGGTATGACCATCACCTCGACCAGCGGTGCGCCGGGCGCTTCGACTTCGGTCGTGCTCCGCAACATCACCTCCATCTCCGGCAACAACCAGCCGCTGTATGTCGTGGATGGTGTGCCGATCAACAACACGACGCTCGATGCCCACACGGACTTCGCCTATGGCGATGCCGTTTCCATGTACTCCATGGACTTCGCATCCCGCGGTAACGACCTCAACCCGGAGGACATCGAATCGATGACCATCCTGAAGGGTGCCGCCGCCGCCGCCCTCTACGGCTCTGATGCCTCGAACGGTGCCATCGTCATCACCACGAAGAAAGGTTCCGCAGGCCGCGGCAAAGTGACCTACAGCAACTCCTTCGGCTGGTCGAAGGCCTATGGCATCCCGGAGATCCAGACCAAGTATGCAAACGGTGCATACGGTATTACCAACTACTACTATACCAGCCGTTTCGGTGGCGAGTATCCGGCTGGCATGAAGTTGTACGACAACATGAGCGCCCTGCTCCAGACCGGTTTCTCCCAGACCCACAACTTCGCGGTCGAGGGTGGTACCGAAAAGGTGACGGTCCGTGGTGCGGCTTCCTACACGGACAATAACGGTGTGGTGAAGACCTCCAACTACAACCGTCTGAACCTGACCCTCTCCGGCCGTGCCGAAGTTACCAGGTGGCTGAACTTCGAAGGCAAGATGGAATACGCCCGTACTGGCAACACGAAGGTGTCCAAAGGTCTCTACGGCGTACTCTACCGCGCTTCCCGCTGGCCGCTCAACGATGACATGACCAATTACATGACGGACGACGGCAAGATGAGCCGTCCGCAGCTGTATACTGACACTGACCTGCTCAATCCGCTCTTTGCCATTTACAAGAATCGCAACTACGACTCTTCCGACCGTTTCATCGGCAGCTTCGGCATGAACGTGACACCGACCCGTCATACTTTCCTCCGCCTGAGCTACGGTATGGACTTCTCGGTGTCCGAATACGAGGTGCATACCCATCCGTACTACGCCAACCCGACCAGCGGTTCCTACGGTTATGGTGACTACAACTATTCGAAGCCGACCTACAAAGACTCTTCGATCGACGCCATCGCCGGCTATAACAACGACTGGGGCAAATTCTCCTTCTCCGCACAGGTGGGTTACCACCAGAAAGAGAACGCCGTGGACCGCGTGGCCGTCTATGGTTCGAAATTCCAGGTTATCGACTTCTACTCGATCGCCAACTGCGACCCTTCGACCTGGAAGATCGGTGAAGCGCACACTAGGCGTCGTATCCAGGCCATTTCCGCCCAGCTGCAGTTCGGCTGGAACAACATGGCGTTCCTGACGGCCCGTGCCCGTAACGACTGGTCCTCGACCCTGCCCAAGAACAACAACCACTACTTCTATCCGGCTATCGAGGCTTCTTTCGTCGCTACTGAACTTCCGTTCCTGAAAAATCTCGATGCCGTCTCTTACCTGAAACTCCGCGGCGCTTATGCGCAGGTCGGTAAGGATGCAAACCCGCTTTCCATCTACCCGGCCCTCGAGGCCACGGGCGACCAGGGCGGCGGTTTCCGTTACGGCTATACAGGCCCGAACCTGAGCCTGAAACCGGAGATGACGACCTCCTGGGAGGTCGGTTTTGAAGGCCGCTTCCTCAACGACCGCATCAACACCGACTTCACCTACTACTGGACCAAGTGCGAGAACCAGTATGTGACTGGTTTCCGTTTGAGCTACGCCACCGGTTTCGTGCTCAACAACATGAATGTCGGTACATTTACGACGCAAGGCTGGGAATTCCACATTGACGGTGACATCCTCCGCACCATGAACGGTTTCCGCTGGAACCTCGGTCTGAACCTCGACCACTCGACCTCCGAGGTGGTTTTCCTCCCGGTCGATGAGTACTACAACGCCTATACCTGGCTGTCCGGCAACCTCCGAAACGGTGTCTGCGTCGGTTATCCTGTAACCGCCATGACCGGTCTGGGTTACCAGCGCAATAAGAATGGCGATATCCTGATCAACCCGGGAACCGGTCTTCCGATGGCCGAATCTGAATGGAAATACCTGGGCGACCGCCAGCCGCTGCTCAGCGGTGGTGTCACCTCTACCATGTCCTTCAAGAATTTCCGTCTCTCGGCAGTCTTTATGGGCAAGTTCAAGACGACGGTCGTCAACGGCACCAAGCGCGACATGATGACCACCGGTTCTTCCTGGGAGTCTGTCAAGCTCCGTGAAAGCGAGCCCGTGGTCTTCAATGGTGTGCTCAAGAATGGTTTGGAGAATTCCGACAATCCGACGGTCAACAACATCGCCGTGACTTTCGGAAACTATGGTTCGTCCATCTGGACCGGTACCGACGAGGACTGGCTTGAGACAGGTGTCAACTATGTCCGTCTCTCTGAACTCCGTCTCTCCTACAACATCCCTTCGAAGTGGTTGCAGAACACCACCCGCCGTTTCGTCTCCGCAGCGAACATCTGGGTCAAGGCCAACGACCTCTTTGTCTGGACCAATTACTCCGGTATCGATGCGGTGGGTAACTCCAACTCCGCTTCCCTCGGTGGCTCCGGCGGTGTCGGTTACGATGTCTGGGGTCTCCCCAGCCCGCGTACCCTTTCCTGCGGTGTAAGTCTCACCTTCTAATTCCTGAAAGCGTATGAAAAAGATATTATCCGCTATATTGGTTGCAGCGACTGTCCTGATGATGGCCGGTTGCGAAAAGTATCTCGACGTGAATACCAACGTCGATGCACCGGACCACGTGGATGCAGGTCTGCTTCTTCCGGGCTGTCTCTCCGCACTTCAGGGCGTGTATTGGGATACGCGTGCCACGGCACCACTCTCCCAGATGTTCTACGGTGTGTACCCGAACTATGGCAACCACTTCTATAACAAGGCCAGCGACGCCGCCGGTGAGATGTGGCGCACGAATTACTGGCTGCTCGGCATGAACCTCGAGAACATGATCGCCCAGGCGGAGGCTGACGAGGCCTGGACGCTGGCCGGCATCGGCTATGCGATCAAGGCTTTCTCCTGGGATGCCACGACGAAACTCAACGGCGACATGCCCTGCCTGCAGGCGTATGAACCGGGCCGTCTGAATTTCGACTATGACACCCAGGACGTCGTTTACGAAAAAGTCCGCGAATGGGCCGGCATTGCCATCGACTACCTGTCCCGCGAGGATAATTTTGCATACGGCAGCTATCTGACCGCCGGTGACCTCATCTACAAGGGCGACAAGAGCAAGTGGCTCAAGTTTGCTCACGGTGTGATCGTCCGCAACCTGGCTTCCCTGACCAACAAGAACGACTTCGTTTCGAAGTATGCGAACGACCTGCTTACCCACGCGCAGGCTGCCCTTCAGAGCAACGCTGACGTAGCCCGCATGTTCCGTGAGGGCGGCGGTGCCGATGCGCAGTTCTCCGCCTACAACAACTGGTGGGGCGTGTACCGTGGCAACCTCGACGGCTGCTACCAGTCCGACTATGCTGTCCAGGTGATGACCGGTACCGTTCCGAAATACGACGACAACGGCAACAAGATTCCGGCCGATCCCGCAGAAGGCGAAGATACGCCCGACCCGTACTACAGCTACGTGTATGCCGACAAGCAGATCATCTGCGACAACTCGATGGAAACGGGTCACTTCGATCCCCGTCATGTTGTCAAGCTCGGTTCGACCGACGCCCGCTTCTACAACAACATGGACAAGCCTGATTCCATCAAGACCTGGCGCTACTACGGCGGCAGCGTGGGCTCTACTTCCGCGCAGAACTCCGCTGAAGGCGTCGTGGCCAATATGTGGGGCTGCCGCACGGCTGGTTACTCTTCCACGCCTTCCGTGGACGGCCAGGGCCGCTGGCTCTATCGCAACGATGCCTATTATATCCTGATGACCCCGGCCGAGATGAAGTTCGACATGGCTGAGACCTACTGGAAGATGGGCGACAAAGCCGCTGCACTTGCAGCCTGGAAGGAAGCTGTCTGCCTGGACGTGGACTTTACCGTCATCGACCTGTATCCGGGCGCGCCCAAGGCTGACGGCAAGGACGATTTAGGAAACGACGTCTTCGCAGCGTATGGAAATCTTCCGGGCGGTGACGTCATCACGGCCGCTGCCTACAACAAGCTGGCCGATGAATACAAGAACGGTCCGTATGTGAACGGCATGACGCTGGCGGACTTCACGCTCTCGCACATCATGATGCAGAAGTGGGTGTCTTACTTCCCGTATGGCTCCAATGAAGCCTGGGTGGACCTTCGCAAGTACATGTATGACATCCAGTACACCGGCGAATATCCGACCGAAGGCAACGGTTGGAACAAGACTTCGCTTGAGAGCAAGCGCGACGAAGACCCCTCCAAGGTTTACAAGGGCTTCTATCTGAATCCTTCCAATGTGCAGGGACGCCGCAGCGCATTCAATACAGAGAACTACGGTTCGCCTTGCTTCCGCCTCCGTCCCCGTTACAATTCCGAGTATATGTGGAACAAGGATGGTCTCGACGCGATCAAGCCGATCGGCGGTCGGGCGCTCAACTACCACTGCTCGATTCCCTGGTTCGCCTATCCGGGTGAAGTGCCTGAATCCCTGCCCGCATACTACAACGAATAATTTGGTTGAAAATGAAAAAGATATATTTTATCCTGTCGTTGCTGACGGTCGTCTCGCTGGTGTCCTGCGAGAAACACGAAATCCTGTATGACACGCACGACCTGTCAGACCAGAGCGCTGAGTTCCAGCTCCACTACTTTGAGCCGATCACCAATGCTTCGGCCAATTACATCGACTCTGTCTTCGTCAATGGCGTGCTTTACTCCTCGGTCAACGGTTCGGGACAGCTGGCCACCTATAACGGTGTCCCCGGCGGTGCTACCGGCCGTTTCTTTGCCGTTGCTCCGGGCAGTGTGAAGTTCACGTTCTGGCGGGGCGGCAAAGTGATCTACGACAACGTGGCTACCCTCCAGAAGGGCAAGCAGAACGTGTATGTGACCGACTTGAATGAATCGCCGATCGTCATCGTGAATGACTATCCGTATGCATCGAAGATCATCCGTGACCCGGCAACGGCCGAGACCTTCAACACCGACTCCATCGCGACCGGCAAGATCGTCAACGTCCTCTTCGAGAAACCGGGCGTTCCCTGCGCACAGAAGATCCAGTGCCAGTGGCGCAACGATGAGAAAGACGCCAACGGCGACTACATCTGGCACAATATGGGCAACCCCATCGGTTTCGGCGAAGCGACGCCGATCTGCGGATTCATCGTCCATAAGACGGCTTTCAACTCCTCGGGTTACCAGACGCTATACTGGCGTTTCCTGAAGGAAGACGGTTCGACGTTCACCTACACGAACGCCAGCGGCCGTGAAGTCGCATTCACCGACTACTGGACCACCTACATCGGCCGTTCGTACCTTTATATGCTCGGTGGCAACCGGGGACAGAGTACGAACCGCATGACCATGTATCGCTGGACGGCATTATAATTGCTTACTCTCAAAAGGGGGCGGAAAGCTCCGCCCCCTTTAAATTTTTTATTGAAATGCGTAAATTTTTATTGATCCTGGCTGCGGCGATGCTGGTGGTGCCGGCTTTCGCGCAGAAAATGTCCAAAGAGGAGAAGGCGGCCGCCGCCAAACTGGCCTATGAAGCCGCACTCGAAAGCATCAACAACAAGACCTGGGTGCTCGTTCCCGAGTACTATACCACGCAGAGCGGTGAATTCGAGAGCAACAGCAACAATGACAATTTCCTTTCCTGCGAAAAAGGAGACTGTTTCTCTCAGGGCTACATCTGCTGCGACAACGATAAGACCAACATTGCGACACCTACCGAGTACGAAGTGAAGGTGGACAAGAAGGGGAACGTCAAGGTCCGTATCGTGGTGGCCGGGCGCTTCTGGAGAGGCACCTATACCATCGCCATGAAGCACAACGGCAACATGGCCGATGTGACTTTCAATCCGGTCAATGGCAATACCCGCAAGTTTACCGGTCCGATCGTTCCGCTTGCAGGCGCCAGCTACAACAAACGCTCCAACCCCATCTAAGTTGTGAAACGCCCAGCCGTTATCATCGGTTTATGGCTTCTCCTCGCTCTGCCGGCGCTTGCCCGGCAGGGCGAGGATCGCTTTGCCGACTATGCGCAGCTCCTTTCTCCGGAAAAAGTGTACCTCCATACAGACCGCGAGGTTTACAATGTGGGCGATACGATCTGGTTCAAGGGCTATCTGGGCAATGCCGCCCAGCTGGCTGAATTTCCGGCCTGCAACTATCTGTATGTGGAGCTCATTTCTTCCATGTACCAGAAAAATGTCAATCTGGGGCGGAGCCTCGAATCGGAGCAGGTCCGTGCACGCGTCAAGGTAAAGCGCCGCGAGAACGGATTTGCCGGCTGGCTGGTCGTGCCCGACAATCTCAATACGGGCATTGCAACGCTTCGTGCCTACTCGTACTGGATGCTCAACCGCGAACCGGAGTATATGTTCCACAAGGATGTCGAGCTCCGCAACCCGATGAAGGACGACTTCGTCGACAATCTGGCGAAATCGAACGTCAAAGATGACTACAAATACACCGATGTGGGCATGGCCAATCCCTTTGACCAGGGAAAGAGCGTAAAAAGAACGATTGACGTCCAGTTCCTGCCGGAAAGCGGACGCTGGCTGTATGGGCAGCAATCCGTACTCGGTATCCGGGCCGTAGATCCGGACGGACATGGAATTCCCGTTCGCGGGGAAATCTTTGCGGACGAGGTTCCTGCCGGGAGCTTTGAAACGGATTCCCGCGGCATGGGCCGGGCTGTCCTTCTGCTGGATACGGCTGTCAAGGATTTGTACGCCCAAGTCTATGAAGGAGAGGCCTTCGCCGGTCGCTTCAAACTGCCGCTGCCCGTTCAGGCAGGCGCCGCCATTCACGTTTCGGTCCGCGACGACAGCGTGGAGGCGTCGGTCCACGACAAGGGGCTTCTGCTTCCCGATTCGACGTTCCTGGTCGTCCACGACAGGGACGAGATCTATATCCGGATGCCCTATTCCCTGAAGACGAAGAATCTCAAGATTCCCTATGCGCTTCTTTCTCCCGGCATCAACAACCTGGCCCTTGTCGGTGAGGACGGCACTGTCTATGCAGAGCGGGCCTTCTTCGTCTATCCGGAACAAAGCGCTGTTTCCCTCCATACCGACAAGTCGCTATACGGCCCGCGCGAGCGGGTCGGCGTGACTGCCGACCTGCCGGAAGGAGACTACTCCGTTTCCGTGTCGGACGACGGATATGCCCCCTACAGTGGAAAGGGTTATGATCTGGTATCCTGGTGGTATCTGGGCAGCGAGCTTCCTTCTTTCGTGGAGGAGGCGCAATCCTACTTCGACGGGTCCCGGCCGCTGGCAGAGCGGATCCAGGCGATGGACGCCGTGATGCTCACGCACGCTTGGACCTATTATGAGCTGCCGAAGATCCTTGCCGGTGAGACAGCGATGCCCTATTTCGGCAAAGAATATTCCCAGTCCATCAGCGGTGTCGTGCGCGGTTCACTGCGGACGGCCCGGAAATCCATTGTCTCCTTCATTGCACCGGCCATCGGATTCTCGGCGATGGGACAGTTGGACACGAGCGGCTATTTTGTGCTCAACGGACTGGATTTCCCGGAAAACACCCAGTTCCTGGTCGGCGCCGTAAGCCTTGGCGGCAACACCCGCCGCTTCACGCCTTATCTGGACGATGACATTTTTGCCAAGTTCCATCATTACCCGGCCTATCTCGACAAACCGGCCTATTCCCAGGAATACAAGCAGGATATCCTGTGGAATTACTACAATGCCGGTGGGGAAATCATCTATTCCCTGCACCCTTCCTATGTGACGGGCACGGCTTCACCCCGGCAGGAAAACATCTCGCCGTTGCCGGACTATGAATTCAAGCCCGGCCAGTACCGTCCGGAACGTGATCTGGAACCCTACAAGGCAATGGATGTGCTTACCTATATTGTGACGACTTGCCCGCCGCTGCGTTTCGCCGAGGGTGACGAGACACCGATGGGCTTGTTCGCGACCGAACAAAGCGATTCCACCGGCACTGTCGGTCCGACTTACCGCTCGATTGTGTGCCGCACGCAGAAAGTTTCCACCGTGATGGGCATCTCGAGCGGATGGGAGGAGATCATCGTTTTCATGAATGGTATGCGCTCTTCCTGCGAAGAACTCGAAGGCATCAATGTTTCCGACCTGACGGGATTTGCCTACATCACCGGGGCGGATGCGATGATGTTCAATACGGGGATGGACAATGCCCTGGCGCCGAAAAGCGTCGTGATGGTCAAGACCCGCTCCGTTGCGCATGGAACGGCGGTCAACGTCTCCACGGGCAAGCCGCTGGGCTGGCAGCAGCCGCGGTATTTCTACAGTCCGCGGTATGAGGATGCGCGCAGCCGCAAGGCGCCTGAGCCGGTGCGTGCCACGCTCTACTGGAATCCGGACCTGGTGGCGGAACCCGGTGAAGCCACACAGTTCGATTTCTACACCTCCGACCACAAGGCGGATGCGACGGTGATCATCGAAGGCTTCACGAAAGAAGGCGTTCCGCTGAGCATCAAAGGCAAAGTCCGGCGATAGTCCCGTGGATTGCCTGTTCGTATCTCTGGAAAGAGTCGTCTGTGATTGACGACTCTTTTTATTATCTTTGCAGCCGTGAAAATCGGGAACATAGACCTGGGGGAACGGCCGGTGCTGCTGGCGCCGATGGAAGACGTGACGGACGCCTCGTTCCGCTATGTCTGCAAACTCTTCGGCGCCGACATGATGTACACGGAGTTCATCTCGTCGGACGGCCTGATCCGCGATGCGGCCAAGACCATCGCCAAGATGCAGGTCACGGATGCGGAGCGGCCGATCGGCATCCAGATTTACGGCCATATTCCCGATGCGATGGTGGAAGCGGCCGTGCGGGCCGAAGAGGCCCGGCCCGACCTGATCGACATCAATTTCGGCTGCCCGGTCAACAAGATCGCCCGTCGGGGGGCGGGGAGCGGCATGATGCGCGAACCCGACAAGATGGTCGAGATCACGCGGCGCGTAGTCGAGGCCGTGAAGCTGCCGGTGACAGTCAAGACGCGTCTGGGCTGGGACGAAGACAGCAAGATCATCGTCGAATTGGCCGAGCGCCTGCAGGACGCCGGCATCGCGGCTCTGACGATTCACGGGCGCACACGCGCACAACTCTATAAAGGTACGGCCGACTGGACGCTGATCGGCGCCGTCAAGGCCAATCCCCGGATGCATATCCCCATCATCGGAAACGGCGACATCACGTCGCCTGAGGAGGCGAAAGCGGCCTTCGACCGCTACGGGGTGGACGGGGTGATGATCGGCCGGGCCAGTTTCGGGCATCCCTGGATTTTCCGGGAAGTGAAGCACTACCTGGCTACGGGTGAACTGCTGCCCCCGATGAGCGTGCGGGACCGCGTGGAGCTGGCCAAGCTGCACCTGGCCAAATCGCTTGAACTCAAGGAGGAACGCCGCGGCATCTTCGAGATGCGCCGCCACCTGAGCTGTTATTTCAAAGGACTCGAGAATTTCAAGGAGACTCGCCTCAAGCTGGTGACATCCACCGATCCGGCGGAACTCTTCGCGACGCTCGACCATATCGCGGAGGTGTGGGGATGATCAGCAGCATCGCAGTCTTTCCGTACTGGCTGGCGCTCCGCATCCGGAACGCCCGCTACGACAGCGGCAAGAAGAAGGCCGTCACGCATCCGGTGCCGGTCATCTCGGTGGGCAACATCACGGTGGGCGGTACGGGCAAGACGCCCATGACCGAATATCTGGTGAACCTGTTGCAGGGAAGCTGCCGCCTGGCCGTGCTCTCGCGGGGGTACAAGCGCCGCAGCAAAGGCTTCCATCTGGTGACGGAAGACGATACGGCCGATGTGGCGGGCGACGAGCCGCTGCAGATCAAACGCAAGTTCCCCCATATCCTCGTGGCGGTGGACAAGGACCGCAACCACGGCGTGGAGCAGCTGCTCGCGCTGCCGGAAGCCGAGCGTCCGCAGCTGGTCCTGCTCGACGACGGATTCCAGTACCGGAAGCTGAAGCCCGCGACTAACCTGGTGCTGGTGGACTACAACCGGCCCATTTTCAAGGATAGCCTCTTGCCGTTCGGGCGTTTGCGCGATCTCCCGGAACAGATCCGCCGCGCGGACGTGGTGGTGATGACCAAGTGCCCCCGCTACCTCGACGAGTGGGAGCGCGGCAAACTGCGGCAGCTGACACGCCTGCGTCCCGAGCAGCCCCTCTTTTTCGCCACGGTCAAATACGGCGATCCGCTTCCGGTGTTCCGCTGGGAGGCCGACAAGCGCTACATCTACTCGAAAGATGTTTTCCTGTTCTCCGGCGTGGCCGACGACCGTCCGCTGCGCGTGCAGCTGACCGACCGCTACGAGCACATTGCCCACAAACGTTTCGGCGACCACCACCGCTTCACGCAGGCGGACCTGCACCTGCTCCTGCGGGAAGTGCGTCGCAATCCCCGCGCCCTGCTCCTGACCACCGAGAAGGATGCGCAGCGCCTGCTCCACTGCGAGAATCTCGACCCCGAGGTGCGCCGCCGGCTCTTCTATCTTCCCATCGAGACCGAGTTCCTCAGCTGGGAGGAAGGCGAGGCCTTCGATGTGCGGATGCGCCGCGACCTGCCCAAAAAAGAGCCTGGAAGCCTTCTCTTCTGAAAATTAATTTGTTCGGAAGAAAATATTTCGTAATTTTGCAGCCCCCAAAAATTTGGGGGGCCGCAACATTTTACAGTATTAACCTAAAAATCAACAAAGTGGACACTTTAAGCTACAAGACCATTTCCGCCAATAGCGGTACCGTCAAGAAAGAATGGTACGTTATTGATGCGACCGATCAGGTGCTGGGTCGTCTCGCTTCCCGCGTCGCGCTTGTCCTCCGGGGCAAGAACAAGCCGGATTATACGCCGCACGTGGACTGTGGTGACAATGTCATCATCGTCAACGCCGAGAAAATCCGCCTTACCGGCAAGAAGCTGACCGACAAAGTGTACGTTCGCCACACCGGTTATCCGGGAGGCCAGCGTTTCGCTACGCCCAAAGAGATGCTTGATCGCAAGCCGACTTTTGTCGTGGAGCACGCCATCAAGGGCATGCTTCCGAAGAACCGCCTCGGAGCCGAGCTGTTCCGCAACCTCTATGTCTATGAGGGCCCGGAGCACAAACACGAAGCTCAGCAACCCAAACCCCTTACGTTAAACGAAATTTAAGACAGAGTAATGGAAGTATTCAACGCCCTTGGAAGACGTAAATCAGCAGTTGCTCGCGTCTATATGTGTGCCGGTGCCGGCAACATCGTCATCAACGGCAAGAACCTCGACGAATATTTCAAGGAAGACACCCTGAAATACATCGTCAACCAGCCGCTGGTCCTGACGAACACCGTCGGAGCGTTCGACCTGAAGGTCAACGTGGACGGCGGCGGCATCAAAGGCCAGGCCGAAGCCATCCGCCTCGGTATCGCCCGCGCCCTGTGCCAGGCCGATGCTGAAGCGTATCGCCCGGTCCTGAAGTCCAACGGTTTCCTCACCCGCGACGCCCGCGAGGTCGAGCGTAAGAAACCTGGCCAGCCTGGTGCCCGCAGACGCTTCCAGTTCAGCAAACGTTAGTCATACGACCCTGATTTACATTTGCACAGTCCGGATTCAAAACCACAGGATCCCTGCCTGAGACGGCAGAAGGCTGCCTGAGATTTGTCCGGCTGCGGAAAATCCGGGAGACCGGCCCCAGAAAGACCGCTGCTCCGGGATTGAAGAAAAGAGAAAACAAACAAAACAAACCCCAAACAAAATGTCTAGAACCAATTTCCAAGACTTACTCGATGCAGGCGTCCACTTCGGTCACCTGAAGCGGAAATGGAATCCCAAGATGGCTCCGTACATCTTCATGGAGAAAAACGGGATCCATATCATCGACCTGCACAAGACTGTCGTCAAGATAGACGAGGCTGCCAATGTCATGAAGCAGCTCGCCCACGCCGGCCGCAAGATCCTCTTCGTCGCCACCAAGAAGCAGGCGAAGGACATCGTCGCCGAGTGCGCACAGAAAGTCAACATGCCGTATGTGACCGAGCGCTGGGCCGGTGGCATGCTCACCAACTTCCCCACGATCCGCAAGGCCGTCAAGAAGATGAACACCATCGACAAGATGATGACCGACGGTACCTTCGAGACCCTCGCCAAACGCGAACGCCTGCAGATCTCGCGTCAGCGCGCCAAACTCGAGAAGAACCTCGGTTCGATCGCCGACCTGAACCGCCTTCCCTCCGCCATCTTCGTCGTGGACGTGCAGAAAGAGATCAACGCCGTCCGCGAAGCCAATCGTCTGAATATCCCCGTTATCGCAATGGTTGATACATGTTGCGACCCGACCACGATTGATTATGTGATTCCGGCCAACGACGATGCGGCTAAATCCATCCAGCTGATCACCGATACCCTTTGCGGCGCCATCGCCGAAGGTCTTGAGGAACGCCGGATCGAGAAGGAGAAAGAGAAAGAGGAAGCCCCCGCCCGCGAAGAGGCTCCGGCCAAGCGCGTCCGCGCCCGCCGCGCCCCCAAGGCTGAGGAAGCCCAGGCCAGCGAAGAACCCAAGAACGAGTAGTATCACCCTTAATCCGTTACATAATGGAAATCAAAGCAACAGACGTCGCAAAACTGCGCAAGATGACCGGCGCCGGCATGATGGACTGCAAGAAGGCCCTTGTCGAAGCTGAAGGTGACTTCACCCGCGCCCAGGAAATCATCCGTGAGAAAGGCAAGCTCGTGGCCGCCAAACGTGCCGACCGCGAGACCACCGAAGGAGCCGTCAAGGCCCGCGTCGCCGACGGAAAGGGTATCCTCGTATGCCTCGGCTGCGAGACCGACTTCGTCTCCCAGAACGCCGAGTTCCAGGCGCTGGCCAACGCCATCGCCGATGCCGCCATCGCGGCTTGCCCGGCCGACCTCGAAGCCCTCAAGGCTACGAAGATGGCTGATGGCGAGACGGTCGAAGACGCCATCTCCCAGCAGACCGGCAAGAGCGGTGAGAAACACACTCTGGCTTTCTACGGCAAGCTCGAGGCCCCGTACGTGGCTTCCTATGTGCACACCACCAACGGCAAGCTCGGCGCCATCGTCGCTTTCAACAAGCCGATTGACGAGGAACTGGCCAAGGGTATCGCCATCCAGGTCGTTACGATGAACCCGGTCTCCGTCTCCGCTGAAGACTGCCCCGCTGAGGTGGTCGAGAAAGAGCGTCAGGTCGCCATCGAGAAGACCAAGGAAGAGCAGATCCGCAAGGCTGTGGAGAACGCCCTCAAGAAAGCCGGCATCAACCCGGCCCACTGCGACAGCGAAGACCACATCGAGAGCAACACCGCCAAAGGTTGGCTCACGCCGGAGCAGGCCCAGCAGGCCCGCGAGATCATCGCCAAGGTGTCGGCCGAGAAGGCTGCCAACCTGCCCGAGCAGATGATCCAGAACATCGCCGCCGGCCGCGTCCAGAAGTTCTTCAAGGAGAGCACCCTGGAGCAGCAGGAGTACCAGATGGGCGATGGCAAGACGGCCGTCAAGGACGTCCTGGCTGCTGCCGACAAGGATGCGAAGATCCTCGCCTTCTACCGCTTCTCCCTCACCGACGAGTAGGAAACGATTTGATCATAAAAAAGGAGCCGTGAGGCTCCTTTTTTTATTTGATCACGTGTTTATTTGATCACTCCGAGTTCTTTGCCGATCTTGGTGAAGGCTTCGACGCATTTGTCGAGATGCTCCTTCTCGTGGCCGGCAGAGACCTGGACGCGGATGCGGGCCTGGCCCTTCGGGACGACCGGGTAGTAGAAACCGGTGACATAGATGCCCTCTTCCTGCAGACGGGCCGCCATCTTCTGGGAAAGCGGCGCGTCGTAGAGCATCACGGCGCAGATGGCCGATTCGGTGGGCTTGATGTCGAAGCCGGCGGCTTTCATGCGGCCGATGAAGTAGTCGGTGTTGGCGTGCAGCTTGTCCTGCAGCTCGTTCGTCTGGCTCATCATGTCGAACATCTTGATGCCGGCGGCGGCGATCATCGGCGGGATGGAGTTGGAGAACAGGTACGGGCGGGAACGCTGGCGGAGCATCGCGATGATCTCCTTCTTGCCGGTGGTGAAACCGCCGACCGCGCCGCCGAAGCTCTTGCCGAGGGTGCCGGTCAGGATCTCGATCTTGCCACGCAGGTTGAAGCGCTCGGTGGTGCCGCGGCCCGTCTTGCCGACCACGCCGGCCGAGTGCGACTCATCGACCATCACCATGGCGTTGTACTTGGTGGCCAGCTCGTAGATCTTGTCGAGCGGGGCGACGTTGCCGTCCATCGAGAAGACGCCGTCGGTCACGATGATGCGGTGGCGCTGCGCCTGGGCGGTCTTCAGGCAGTTTTCGAGTTCTTCCATGTTGGCGTTGGCATAGCGGTAGCGCTGGGCCTTGCACAGACGGACGCCGTCGATGATCGAGGCGTGGTTGAGGGCGTCGGATATGATGGCGTCGTGTTCGTCGAGCAGCGGTTCGAAGACACCGCCGTTCGCATCGAAGCAGGAGGCGTAGAGGATGGCGTCTTCCGTGCCGAAGAATTCGGAAATCTTCTTTTCGAGCTCCTTGTGCAGGTCGCCGGTACCGCAGATGAAGCGGACCGAAGACATACCGTAACCGTGGGTCTCAAGGGCTTCCTTCGCAGCCGCGATCAGCTGCGGGTTGTTGGCCAGGCCCAGGTAGTTGTTGGCGCAGAAATTCAGGACGTCTTTACCCGGGGCCACCTTGATGGCAGCCTGCTGGGCGGAAGTGATGACGCGTTCTTCCTTGTACAAACCGGCTTCACGGATGGACTGAAGCTCGGCTTCCAGATACTTTTGAAAATCGTTATACATAGTAATGTTGTTTGCTCGTGTTACAAATATATGAAAATTTGTGATTTTCGGCAAAATTTACTTACTTTGCAGAATATTGTCCGTCCTAGCGGGCACATTTTTAAAGAAAAAAGCTAAAACCAAATACTATTAACCAAAACCACTCAATTATGGAAGATATTGCTTCAAAAGTCATCTCCATCATCGTGTACAAGCTGGGTGCTGAAGAGAGTGAAGTGACGCCTGCCGCCAGTTTCAAGAACGACCTTGGCGCCGACTCCCTCGACACCGTCGAGCTGATCATGGAGTTTGAGAAAGAGTTTAATATCACCATTCCTGACGATGTCGCCGAAAAGATCTCGACCGTCCAGGATGCGATTGACTACATCAAGGCCAACGTCCAGTAGCCTATGACCGGGAAAAGGGTCGTCATTACGGGGATTGGCACCGTCAACCCCTTGGGTAACAACGCGGCAGAGTTCTTCCGGAACCTTGACCTGGGCGTCAGCGGCGCCTGTTTGATCGACCGCTTCGACACCACCCTTTTCAAAACCAAGTTCGCGTGTGAGATTCCGGACTACGATCCGGCCCGCTTCCCCGAGGCCATCGACCGCAAGGAGGCCCGCAAGACCGATCCCTTCACACAGTACGCCATGATTGCGGCCTCGGAGGCCGTCCGCGACAGCGGACTGGACCTCGAGGCCGCCAATCTGAAGCGTATCGGCGTGGTCGTCGGTGCGGGTGTCGGCGGCATCAACACGCTCACGGAGGAATTGCGCGATTATTTTGCGGCGGGGTCACCCCATTTCAGCCCCTTCCTGATTCCCAAATTCATCACCAACATCGCCTCGGGCCACATCGCCATCAAGTATGGCTTCCGCGGTCCGAATTTCGGCGTGTCTTCGGCTTGCGCCACCTCGGCCCACGCCATCCTGACGGCGGCTTCCCAGATTCAGCTGGGACGGGCCGACATCATGATTTCCGGCGGTACCGAAGCGCCGATTTCCGAGCCGGGTGTCGGCGGTTTCAACTCCGCGCACGCGCTTTCGACTAATAACGAAGAATACAAGACGGCTTCCCGTCCGTTCGACCGGACCCGGGACGGCTTCGTGATGGGGGAAGGCGCCGCCATCCTCGTGGTGGAAGAATATGAGCACGCCCTGCGCCGGGGTGCAAAGATCTATGCGGAGATTGCCGGATTCGGCATGACCTGCGATGCCTGGCACATCACGGCGCCGCGCGAAGACGGCGACAGTGCCGCTGACGCCATGGAGCTGGCGCTCCGTGAAGCCGGACTGGTGCCTGCCGACGTCGATTACATCAATGCGCACGGGACATCCACCCCGCTCGGCGACCTGGCTGAGCTGCATGCCATCGAGCGGGTCTTCGGCGACGATGCCTACAAGGTGGCCATCAGTTCCACCAAGTCGATGACCGGGCACCTGATGGGTGCGGCCGGTGCCGTGGAAGCACTCGCGTGCCTGCACGCCATCCGCGACGGCGTCATTCCGCCGACCATCAATTTCAAGGAGGAAGATCCGCAGATCGACTACCGGCTCAATCTTTCCCTTGCCGGCCTGCAGCACCGTACGGTGCGGGTCGCCATCAGCAACAACTTCGGCTTCGGCGGGCAGAATGCCAGCCTGGTCTTCCGGGCCCTGTAAGGCCGGGACCTTATTTCAGAACGGAATACGTCAGTTTGAGCACGGGATGGCGCAGGGCGCTTGTCCCGTTGAGGGTTGTCTGCGTATAGAAATAATTGTCGGCGTAGTAGTAGGTCGTGCCGGTGTTCGAGTTGTAATAACTGTAGGTAGGCATGAACCACAGGTCGTCTTCGTCATCGATGTCACTGTCCTCCTGGCTGAGCAGATCCTGCAGGTACAGGCTGATGTTCGACTTGTAGTAGAGTTGTGAACGGTCGATCGAGCCGCCTTCCAGTGAAGTATCGTTGATCTCCGCCAGCGGGGAGTAATAGGCGATCCCGTTGTCGTCCACGACGCGCTGGCAGGGATAGAGGCTGGCGGCGTAGTGGTCGAGCTGTGTGCTTTGGCCGCTGTATTCGAAGGGGAATTCCACGCTTGCCTTGGCGATGACGATGTCTTCCGGAGAAATCCCGCGCCCGGCAGCCCAGTCTTCCACGCTTTCCTTGAGCGCCCGGGCCGATACATAAGGCTTGCTTCCGGACAGGCCCTGGACGACGAGCTGGTCGGCGGAAGCGGACGTTGTCCGCAGCGTCCGGTAGAGGTTGAGGACGTGATAGGCACCCAGGGAGAAGTAGGCGGTCGCGCGTTTGCGGACGCCCGCATCGTCGTCGTAATCCCAGTTGATGATCATGTAGGAAGAGCTCAGGTCAAAAAGGTTGAGGCGGCCCTCCCCGTCGGGTGCGGTCAGGGAACTCTCGGGATAATCGCCCCGCAGGCAGATGCCGTAGAACTGTTTCATGAACAGCTGGGCGCTGTCGAGCGTCGCCATCGGGAAACGGAGCAGTTCTTCCCCGATTTCTTTCTTGAGTTCGACCGACCAGGCATCGTCGCCCGTATAGACAAAGCCGCCCGTGGAGATCGGCTCCGGATCGTAGTACTGCCCTTTGAAGCGGTCGTGGGTGGCGTTGACGTGTGTGGAATCGAGCTCGAAGTTGAGCCGGTGGACGTAGATGTTCTGGGGAATGTAGAGCTGGTCGTCGCGCATGACCAGCGCGGTGTCGCGCACCATGCTCAGGTAAACCCGCTGGACGGTGGGATTCTTGCCCCAGACTATGGAATCTGTCGAGGCGGTGATCGTCATCAGGCCCTCGGAATAGAAATCGGTGCCGATGTTGCCGACCGTCACGCTGCCGGTGACGCGGCTCTGCAGGTCGTCGGATGCCCGCATCCCCTGCAGGGGCAGGTCGAGGGTGGCTGTCTGTATGGTAATATCCTGGCTGGAAGGGACCAGCGCGGATCCCAGGGTGTCGTCGGTATGGATGCACGAAGCCAGGCAGCAAGCGGCAAGCAGGGCCAGGCTCAGGAGTACCCCAGTGTGTTTCATCTTCTTCTCTTTAGCAAATCGTCGTAAAACTGGTTGTAATGCTGGACGTAGGGGCCGCCTTCCTTGGTGATGGGCACGTAGGGGAGGATGGGGAGCCGCAGCGACTTGGCGTAGTCGGCCAGGCGCGGATCGATCTCCGGCACGCCGGCGATGATGCCGTCAGCATACTGGATGGCGAGTTTCGCAAGATTTATGCCATCGGCCTGGCCAAGGACGGCCACGTCTTCGGGCCTGAGGTTCTCCATCATCATCTTGTCGGCCATGTGTTCGTCGAAGCGGGCGTCGAGCCGCTCGTTGTAGAGCGAGAGCACGACTTTGGCCTCGGTGAAGATCGGGTCTTCGTGATAGACTTTTTTCAGATAGACCGGCAGTACGTGGGAGATCCAGCCCTGGCAGTGCACGATATCGGGTTTCCAGCGGAGTTTCTTCACGGTCTCGAGCACGCCCCGCGCGAAGAAGATGGCCCGTTCGTCATTGTCCTTGAAATCGTTGCCTTCTGCGTCCTGATAGATGAATTTGCGGTGGAAGTAGTCTTCGTTGTCGATGAAATAGACCTGCATCCGGGCAGACGAAATGGAGGAGACCTTGATGACCAGCGGCCGGTCGGAGTTGTCGATGACCAGGTTCATGCCGGAGAGGCGGATGACCTCGTGCAACTGGTTGCGGCGTTCGTTGATCGTGCCGTAGCGCGGCATGAAGGAGCGAATCTCCTTGCCGCTCTCCTGAATCCCCTGCGGGAGATACCTTCCCAGCACAGCGATGTCTGTTTCAGGCATATAGGGGAAGATCTCGGAGTTGACAAACAATACTCTAGCAGGTTCTTCCATCTTCAAAGTCATTTTAAGGCAAATTCGTTACAAAGGTAATAAAATTTTTTGATTATCTTTGTAACTCCACCGGAAAATGGCTGCAAAGGGTAAAAATATAGTACACAAGAGGTTGATACGGTCCTACCTCACATCGGTCATCAGCATCTCGCTGGTGCTGGTGCTGGTGGCCGCTTCGTCCGTCTTCGCGGTCAATGCCGGCAGCGTCGCCCGCTGGTTCAAGGAGAACATGGCCGTCTCGGTCCTGCTCAAGCAGTCCACCAGCGAAAAGGAGGGCCGCGCCCTGGCCGCTTCGCTCGCGGAACGCCCCTATGTCAAGGAAAGCCGTTTCATCTCGAAAGAAGAGGGCGCCCAGGAAATGAAGGGCCTGCTCGGCGAAGATTTCCTCTCGGTTTTCGAAAGTTCGCCGATCCCCATCTCCATCGACCTGAAACTTGACGGCGACTTCATCACCGCCGATTCGCTCGAGGTGATCAAGACCGGCCTGCTCGACGACCGGCGCGTCGAAGAAGTGGTCTATCAAGAGTCGCTGGTAGAGGCGCTCAACGCCAACCTGCGGCGCATCAGCCTGGTACTCGCGGTGGTGATCGCCCTGCTGCTGGTCATATCCTTTGCCCTGATCAGCAATACCGTCCGGCTCAATATCTATGCGCGCCGCTTCACCATCCATACCATGAGCCTGGTGGGCGCCAAACGCTCTTTCATCGCACGGCCTTTCCTGTGGCAGGCCGCCGCGCAGGGAGCCGTTTCCGGCGTGATTGCCGCCACGCTGCTGTATCTGGGCATCCGCTGGGCGGGACGCGGCTCCAACCTGCTCGCCTCGCTGCTCGACATGCGGCTCGTCTGGCTGGTCCTGCTGGGCACGGTCCTGCTGGGCGTGGTCATCTGCGTGCTTTCCACCCTGCTGGTGGTCCGGCGCGTGGCGTATGTGTCCAAAGACGATTTGTATTATTAAAAAAAGTGATATGGCAAACTTTTCCCTGCCTTCCAAAAATGTGAAAATCATCGGGATCGGCCTGCTGGTGATGGTCCTGGGCTTCGTGCTGATGCTCGGCGGCGGCTCGTCCGACCCGAATGTGTTCAATCCGGCCATCTTCAATTTCCGACGGCTGACGCTCGCGCCCATCGTCATTGTCCTGGGCATCGCCGCCATCATCTATGGTATCATGAAAAAGCCGCGCGGCGAAGGGGAGGCATAAGCGATGAGTTCCCTCGAAGCCATCATTCTCGGCCTGATCCAGGGCCTGACGGAATTCCTGCCCGTGAGCAGCAGCGGCCACCTGGCCATCGGCAAGGCGCTTTTCGGCATCGAAACCGCCGACCTGAGTTTTGAAGTGGTGGTGCACGCCGCTACGGTGCTGGCCACCATCGTCGTTTTCTGGAAAGATATCCTCGCGCTTCTCCGCGGCCTCTTCAAGTGGCAGATGAACAGCGAGACGCGCTATATTCTGCTGATTTTCCTCTCGATGATTCCCGTTTTCATCGTGGGTATGTTCTTCAAGGATTCCGTGGAATCGCTCTTCGGCAGCGGCCTGCTCGTCGTGGGCTGCGCCCTGCTGGTGACGGCCCTGCTGCTGTTCCTCTCCGAGACCCTGACGGCCCGCCGCTCCGGGGAAGGGGAGAAGGTCTCCTGGAAATCCGCCCTGTGGATGGGCCTGGCGCAGGCAGTCGCCGTGATTCCCGGCCTTTCGCGCAGCGGTTCGACCATTGCAGCCGGCCTGCTGAGCGGTGTCTCGAAGCAGGAGGTTACGCGCTTCTCCTTCCTGATGGTGCTCATTCCGATCCTGGGCGAGGCCTTCCTCGACGTGGTGGGCGGTGAATTCGCCGCCAGCAACGTCGGGATGCTGCAGCTGGTCCTGGGCTTCATCGCGGCGTTCGTGTCGGGCCTCTTCGCCTGCCGCTTCATGATCGCGGTGGTCCGCAAGGCGCGGCTCAAATGGTTCGCGCTCTACTGCGTGCTGGTGGGCGCGGCCTGCATCGTCTCCACGCTGGTTTGATTTCCGGCTGCGCGTATGGATGCCGAAGGCAGATACTATTTCGTCGCCGACACCCATCTCGGCGCAGCGGCCGATCCCGGCGGTGTCCGGGAAAAGGCTTTTGTGGAATTCTTGCGCGAACTGCCGCCCGACGCCAAAGGCCTTTTCCTGCTGGGCGACATCTTCGATTTCTGGGTGGACTACCGCGATGTGGTGCCACGCGGCAGCGTACGTGTGCTGGCGGCGCTGGCAGACGTGGCGCAGCGGAGCGACGTCTGGTTCTTCCGGGGCAACCACGACTGGTGGGTTACCGATTATTTTGAAAAGGAGCTGGGTGTACACATCGTGGAGGAGCCTTTCCGGGTCTTCGACCTCGGCGGCCGCCGGGTCCTGATTGGTCACGGCGACACGCTCGGTGCCCACGACCGCAAATCGAAACTCATCTTCCACGTCTTCCGCAACAGGACCTGCATCGCCCTGCTGAAGTGTCTCCATCCGCGCTGGGTCTTCCGCCTGGCCCGCGCCTGGTCCGCCGCCAGCCGCCGGCGCCATCCCGAGCCTGCCCCCTTCGCAGGAACGCAGTCGCCCCTCTACCGGTATGTCAATGAATACGGCCGCCGCCTGGCCGCCGCCGGTGCCCCCGGCATCGACCTCTACATCTTCGGCCACTGGCACGCCCCCGCCGACCTCCCGGTCGAATCGGGCGGCCGCCTCCGCGTCCTCCCCGCCTGGAAAGGCCCGGAAGACACGTTCACTATCTGAACCTTTCCGGAATATAAATCTCGGGTCGGGGCTTGCCGAAGATCATCTCGTAGAGGTCGTCGAACTGGCCGCGTTCCCAGTAACCGACCAGTTCTTCCAGGTCTTTGTCTTCCCCGTATTTGTCGTAGGGCTGCTTGAGGTTGCCCTTGAACACTTTGGCCACGCCTTGCCAGAATCCGGCGGTCGTGCCGCCCAGGTAGCGCTTGAGGATGTAATAGGGTGTCTGGCCGCATTCGCGGTCGATGAGCCGGATCATCATCAGGCCCTGCTTGAGCGTCAGCTTGCGGAAGAGCGGGTCGAATTCGTTGATCAGGTCGTCCTTCATTTTATTGAGGTACTTGTCCTGCTGGCGCTTGGTGTAGTGGTCGGCCGCAAAGAGACTGTCGGTCTGGTTGATGACCCGCGCGATCAGGATGGCGTAGGGGTAGGCCTTGCTGAAGTTGTGGACGCGCTTGTAGTATTTCACCCAGTTGCGGCGGCTCATCGTTTGCTTCGGATGGATGACGGCCGGTGGCAGTTCATCCACGAAGATCGTGTCCCCCTTGTAAACGTAGTACTCCATCACCTTGAGCTCGCGCCGGTTCGACTGGGCGTGGGCGGAAGGCGCCAGAAGTGCTGCCAGAAGCACGGAGAATACGAAAATAACGGTCCTTTTCTTCATTTTACCGGGGCAAAGGTAGGATTCTTTCGGAAAAAAAGTTAATTTTACCAGATAAATCCATTTCTGCCGATGTTCGACCTTGCAAATTTCACGCCGTGGACCCTGTTTTCCGATGTGGGCATCCTCTGTGGCCTGCTGCTGATCGGGAAGTTCCTGAGAGTAAAAATCCGTCTGATCCAGAAGCTTTTCATTCCGCCCAGCCTACTGGCCGGCCTGCTGGGACTCATTTTCGGGCCCAACGGCCTGGGTTGGCTGCCCCTCTCGGGCAACATCGGCACGTACGCTGCCATCCTGATTGCGGTGGTCTTCGGCGCCCTTCCGCTGTCTTCGCCCAGTTTCAAGGTCAAGGAGGTTGCGCGCAGGGTCGGTCCGATGTGGGCCTTTTCCCAGCTTGGAATGCTTTTCCAGTGGGCGGTGATGGGGCTCTTCGGCCTGCTGGTGCTCCGGCTCATCTGGCCGGATCTCAATGCAGCGTTCGGCGTGATGCTTCCGACCGGCTTCTATGGCGGACACGGTACGGCGGCCGCCATCGGCTCGGCCTTCGACGGGCTGGGCTGGGACGAAGCCACGAGCCTGGGCATGACCACGGCCACCATCGGTGTGATCGTCGCCATCCTGGGCGGCCTGCTTTTCATCAAGATCGCCACGAAGAAGGGTCAGACGTCGTATCTGGCCGATTTCAACCAGCTGCCCGACGAATACCGCAGCGGCCTGCTTCCCGAAGACAAGCGGGAACCCACGGCAATCGGCACGACGTCGCCGATTTCCATCGATTCCCACATGTTCCACTTGTCACTGGTGATCGTTGCGGCCTTCGGCGGCTACATGATGAGCAAGGGCGTCAAGATGGCCTGGCCCAAGCTTGAGCTGCCGGTCTTCAGCTGCGCCTTCGTGGTGGGCATGCTCATCAAGTTGGCCTTCAACAAAGCGGGTGCAGCAACCTACATCGATCCGAGGACGACGGGCAGCATCAGCTCCTCCGCGACGGACTTGCTGGTGGCTTGTGGCGTGGCTTCCATCAAGCTGGGTGTGGTTGTCAAATATGCCGTTCCGCTGGTTGTCCTGACCCTGGTCGGCATTGCCGTCACCATCTTCTCGGTCTTCTATTTCGGCCGGCATCTCAACCGGAAAGACTGGTTCGAGAAATCGATCTTCGCCTGGGGCTGGTGGACTGGCACGATGGCCATGGGTATCGCCCTGCTGCGGATTGTCGACCCCAAGCAGGCCAGCCGGGCCATGGACGATTATGCACTGGCCTACCTTCCCTGCGCCCCTGTCGAAATCCTGCTGATCACGTTCGTACCCATCCTTTTCGCCGCAGGCCAGGGCCTCTGGCTCATGCTGGGCTGCCTCGTGCTCTCGCTGCTGATCCTCGTGCTGGCCAAACGGCTCAAGTGGTGGGTTCCCGGGGAAAGGCAGAAATGAAGAAAGTTCCAATTGTCCTGGGGGCATGGGCGTTAGCGGTCCTGCTGATTGCCTTGCTGGTGGTCAGCATGGATTTTTCGTTTGCGGAAGCGCTGCTGATCGGCGTGCTTTTCCTTCCCGGGGCATTGGCATCTCGCTTCTTTTTGTCGAAGATATCCTTCGAAACACAACGTGAAGGTGTCCGGAATTCCATTTTCGTGTTGCTGGCTATTCTGGTTGCCGAAACGTTTCTGATCGTGCTGGTCAACATCTATATCCTTCGTCTTCACAACATTCGTCTCTGGGGTTACGACGGGTTTCCCCCTACGCTTTTCAATCCTGTCTTCCTCGCAGGCGTCTTGACCTTGCTGGTGGTGGGAGACTGGGCATTGAAGCGATATCTGGAAAAATGTTTTCCGTCCATCGAAGAGCCTGTCCGTTTCATCTCCGACCGTCACCCTGTCACCTTGCTTCCAAAAGAGATTCTCTACATAGAGTCTAACGACAGGGAGGTGATGGTCTATGCTTCGGCCGGACGCCGTTTCCGCAACAAGACAGGAATCACGCAGTGGGAAAACATCCTGGGTACAGATTTTGTCCGGATCCACCGCTCTTATCTTGTGAATCGCTCGTACATCACCGATGTTACAAGCGATTCCCTTAAAGCCGCCGGCACAACACTGCCTCGTTCCCGGAAGTATAGGAAGTTATTGGCTTGACAGGGGGATTCAACCGCGGTAGAGGGGGATTCGACAGGCCGGATTCCAGGTTCTATATTGTATCTTTGTGTTCGAAACTAAAAGTCGAACCATGTCTGAATACACGCTTTCTTTTTTGTCCGTTACCCTTCCACAACTATTTGTTCAGGGAGGTTTGTTTACGATGTCTCTAATTACGATCCTGCTGGTATGCCTTCTCTTTGCAGCGTGGAAAGCCCCAGCCTGGGTAAAGGAAATCGGGATTGCAACGCTTGTCGTAGGTCTTATCAGTGTGGCATTCGGTTGGTATAATGCTGCCAGTGCCCTGGAAATGACAAACGGGGAGATTGCGCCTTCCTTGCTATGGGGTGGTATCAAGTGCCACATGGTCATTCTGATTTACGCACTTCTCGTCTATCTTGTCTCCCTTATTATCCGCATCGTCCACAAGCCGCGGCTGTTATAGCCGTGAATATCCAATCAGTTGAATCAGTTTAACAGTATATGCCATGAATAAGAATCGATCTATTTTATGGATGTCATTCATTACAGTCATCTCATTGACTGTATCTTCTTGCGGAAGCCGGCAGCTGGATGCCCTGAATCCCCTTGAATCGGCGGTTGATGTGGCAGATCTGGCGGAAGTCGCCGAGGTTGCAGCTCTTGTTCCGTTGGAAGAAGGAGAGGGCAGCATATTGACATATCCAAGCAAGATGCTGCTCTTGCCGGACGGGACAATGGTCGTCAAGGATAGCGGCGGGAAGGTCCTGGCATTCTCGCCGGAAGGCCGTTTT
>CADAOB010000021.1 GCA_902789445.1 uncultured Bacteroidia bacterium
CTTAGCGGCAGGGGTCGGAACCCCTGAGAGCGTCCCTCATGAGCTTCTCAGAAGCTCACTCTTTTATTTGGATTACAAACATAGGAACTGTGTCGCGACAACCAAACCACGCTTTTCACCCGAAAACCCGCCACGACACAGACAGAAACGCCAACCCATCCGTGTCGCGACAGTGACGTTGGAACGGTCAGCAAGTCGTCGGGTCATAAAAAGCTTGCGCACTTTTCGCTGCAACGGACGCAGCTGACAATGAGCGAGTTACGCAATGTGATCCCCTTATTTTTGAGGGGATCACTTTGTATAACGGTCTGATTCACAAGTGCGTACATTGCAGCAGCCATCTTGCGGACGACAGCCAGCGCTTCTAAAATGAAGCAAGTCAACCGACGGCAGACGCAGGCGGCAAGCGGCAGGCGGCTGGGCGCGGGCGAAAGGCATCAGACAGGGCTGTGGCTGGCAAAAGATGACAAGCGGCGGAGGGCTGGCAGCAAGCAAAAGGCGACAAACTGGAGACCGACGACCGACAAACGACAAACGACCGACGAGGGCCGACGACCGACGACCAACGACCAACGACAGACGGCCGACGACCGACAAACGACCCCACAAACGACCGACGACCGGCGGCCGGCGGCCGGCGGCTAACAAAGATCCCCTGTCGGAGGGGCCGGCAGGGGATCCTGGTAGGTTAAAGTGGAATGGAATGCTGATCGGAGCGGTCGCTTATTTGGCGAGGGCTTTCCAGACGCAGGCTGCGAGGGCGCCGCCCACCATCGGAGCGAGGATGAAGACCCAGACAACTTTGAGGGCTTCGCCGCCGACGAACAGGGCCGGGCCGATGGAACGGGCCGGGTTCACGGAGGTACCGGTCAGGTTGATGCAGACCAGGTGGATGAGGATCAGGGTCAGACCGATGGCCAGACCGGCGAGGTTGCCCGCACCCTTCTTCGCGTCGGTCGTACCGAGGACGACAAGGACGAAGAGGAAGGTGGCAATGCATTCAACCAGGAGGGCACCGCCAACGCCACCGGCGTTGGTGACACCATTGGTACCGAGGCCTTCAGGGGAACCCATCGCTGCAGGAGCGCCGCCCGTGGCTTTGACAAGCAGCAAGAGCACGGCACCGGCAATGATCGCGCCGATGACCTGGCCGATCCAGTAACCGATCGCATCTTTCCAGCTCATGCGGCCGGAGAGGACAACGCCGAAGGTGATGGCCGGGTTGATGTGGCAGCCGGAGATGTTACCGATGGTGTAAGCCATGGCAATCACGGACAGACCAAAAGCGATAGCGGTACCGACAACGCCGGCCGTATCGCCACAGCCGAGGAACATGGCGGTTCCGCAGCCCAGGAACGTCAGGACGAACGTTCCGATGCATTCTGCAAAGTACTTTTTCATAGGCATTTTTTTAAGGAATTAGTACATTTTGCGATAAAGATATAAAAAATAATTTGTCGCTGTAAAAAAAAGATTCACGACCTGCGGGAGCGAATGACGTCTCCTACATGCCCATGCCGCCGTCCACCAGGATCACCTGGCCGGAAACATAGGAGGCAAGGTCGGAGGCCAGGAAGGTGCAGACTTTGGCGACTTCTTCGGGTGTGCCGCCGCGGCGCATGGGAATCTTGGCTTCCCATTGTTTCATCACGTCGGGGCCGAGTTGCCGGGTCATGTCGGTCAGGATGAAACCCGGGGCCACGACGTTGGCACGGACGCCCTTCGGACCGAGTTCGGCGGCGATGGATTTGGCCAGGCCGATCATGCCGGCTTTGGAGGCGGAATAATTGCACTGGCCGGCGTTGCCGTGGACGCCCACGATGGAACTGATGTTGATGATCGAGCCGCCGCGCTGGCGGAGCATCACGGGGGAGACGGCGTGGATGAAATTGAATGCGCTCTTGAGGTTGACGGTCAGGACGGCGTCCCACTGGGCTTCGCTCATGCGGAGCATCAGGCCGTCTTTGGTGATGCCGGCATTGTTGACCAGGATATCGACGCGGCCGAAGGCGTCCAGGATCTGCTGGACGGTGTCGTGGGCCTGCTGGAAGTCGGCGGCGTTGGAGGGGATGGCCAGGACGCGCACGCCGAAGGCTTCAAGTTCCTGTTTGGTCTGCTGGCCGATCTCGTCGATGACCAGGTCGGTGAAGGCGATATCGGCGCCTTCTTCTGCAAATTTGAGGGCGATCTGTTTGCCGATGCCCCGTGCCGCGCCCGTAATCAGCGCGACTTTTCCTTTCAAAAGTTCCATTGTATCGTTAATCGTTGTTGTTTATTGTTCAATTACGGACTTCGTTGCTCCGGGTTTTTACTTCGCTCGCAAAAAAATGCTCGCTCGGCAAAAACCCATCCGCAACTGCGTCCTTCTCGTCATCGCGCCGGAGCCGGCGAAAAAACGCTCGTTCGGCAAAAACCCATCCGCAACTGCGTCCTTCTCGCCATCGGTTAAGGCCAAAGGCAATTATCGGGGGATGTCGGCGATGAGGTCGTATTCGTCAGCGCCGGTGATCTCCACGTCGATGAACTGCCCGACGAGGCTGGCAGGGTTATCCTGCGCGAAGTCAGAACCATTTCGGGCCAGCGAGGGCGCTTGGCCCGAAAGAACCGTGACTTCTCCACCAGGCCTGCGCTCGTCCTGCCAGCCGCGGGGATCGACGAGGATTTCGCCGTCGACTTCAGGGGATTCGGTCCGGGAGCGGGCGACGAGGACGAGATCCCCGGTCAGGGCCGGGGATGACGGGTCGGTCAGGGCCGGGGATGACGAACCGGCCGGGGCCGGGGATGACGGGTCGGCCGGGGCGAAGGAATCGACGAGGACGCGCTCGCGGGTGCCGATGCGGGAACGGTTGTATGCCAGGGAGATGCCGCTCTGGAGCTCCATCAGGCGGTCGTAGCGTTCCTGTTTGACCTGGGCCGGTATCTCATCTTTGTAGTGCAGGGCGCCATAGGTCCCTTCTTCTTCGGAATAGGTGAAGGCGCCCAGGCGTTCGAAACGCGATTCCCGGACGAAATCGAGCAGGTCGCGGAATTCGGCTTCGCCCTCGCCGGGATGGCCGACGATGAGCGTGGTCCGCAGGACGACGCCGGGAACCAGCTGGCGCATCTTCGCCACCAGTTCGCGCGTCTGCCGGCCGTCGATACCGCGCCGCATCATCGACAGCACCCGGTCGGCGCTGTGCTGCAGCGGGATGTCGATATATGGACAGATCTTCGGATTGTCCGCCATGATGCGCAGGACGTCCTCGGGGAAGCCGGTGGGATAGCTGTAGTGCAGGCGGATCCACTGGATGCCGTCGATCTTGGCCAACTGCTCCAGCAGCCGTGCCAGGCAGCGTTTCCCGTAGCGGTCAAGACCGTAGTAAGTCGTATCCTGGGCGATGACGATCAACTCCCGCACGCCCTGGGCGGCCAGGCCGCGGGCTTCTTCCACCAGATCCTCGATGGGCACGCTCACATGCGGGCCGCGGATGAGCGGGATGGCGCAGTAGGCACAACTCCGGTCGCAGCCTTCCGCGATTTTCAGATAGGCATAATGCGAAGGCGTGGTGAGGACGCGGCCCAGGGTGTCAAAAGTCAGCACGCCCTCCCACTGGTCCACCTCCGGAATCTCGGCCCGGAGCTCCTGCGGGTAACGCTGTGAAAGGCAGCCGAATACCGACAGCTTTTCGATCAGACCGGCTTTCTTGGCCTCGGCCGCTTCGAGGATGGCTGCGATGGACTCTTCCTTGGCGTCCTGGATGAAGCCGCAGGTGTTGATGATCACCTCATCGACGCCCCCGTCCGCAAGGTCGGCCGTCTCGGGCACAAGCGTACAGCCGCGCTGCTGGAGGACGCGCAGGAGGTGCTCCGAGTCCACCCGGTTCTTGGAGCAGCCCATCGTCACCACCTGGACCCGTTTCACGCTTCTTTCTCCTCTTGTGCTTCTTCCGCTTTCTCTGCTTCGTTTTCTTCGTCTTCCACGAATTCGAGGGAGGCGTAGTTGCGCAGGTCTTCGTACCAGTCGAGGATCTTCTTCATGTGCGAGACATAGAAACGGTCCTCGTCATAATTGGGGATCACCTCGGCGAAGAATGCCTTGATGCTTTTCGGATCGCTCTTGGGGCTCATTGCCGGGCCATTCGACAGTTTGGCCGCCATGGCGGTCAGGACATCGCGAAGCGGAATGTCGGCTTCGTCGGTGTAGATCGAAATATCGGCGAGCGAACTCAGCTTGGCGCTTGCGCTGACCGGAACGCGCTGCCTGGTCGCAAGGGATTCGGCGATAATGCCGTTGCGGCTCTGGGCCACATAGGCAAACAGTCCGTGTTCTCCGGAAACGGAGAGGATTTTCTTCAAATCAGTTTTTTCCATCTTCTTTACTCTTTTCAATGATATCCATAATGGCCGGGAGCAGAGGCTGCCGGTCGTTGTTTTCCAAAATATAGTCGGCGCGGGCGGCCCGCTGCGCGTCGGTCCACTGCGACGCCATCCGGCGGCGCACCTGCGCGGCATCGGTCCTGTCGCGGGCCATGACCCGCGCGATGCGGACTTCTTCCGGCGCTGTGACGGCCAGCACGCGGTCGTAGAGGCTGTCGAACTGGGGCTTTTCCAGCAGAATGGCCGATTCGATGAGCACCAGCGGCGCGGTCTGCGAAGCTTTCCATTGCTGGAAATCGCGGATGACGGCCGGATGGACCAGCGCCTCCACGGCTGCGAGCAGGCTGCGGTCGGCAAAGATCCGGCCCGCGAGCGCCTTGCGGTCGAGGCGGCCGTCCGGCCCGAGCACCGCTGCCCCCGCCAGGGCGACCACCCCGGCGAGCAGCTGCGGATCGCGGTCATACAGTTCCTTGGCGGCGCGGTCGCAGTCGTACGACGGCACACCCAGCAGGTTGAAGGCCTTTACGACAACGGATTTCCCACTGCCGATGCCGCCGGTGCAGAGGATGACTTGCGGGTTCATCGGGTTTCCATCAGAATACATTCGACCAGTTCCGGGCGCAGGCGCCAGGTATAGACATCCCGCGCGGTGACCAGCTGCGGAATCACGCGCGTGCTGCCCGCACCCGCGAAATCGCGATAGTCCACCTCCAGCGAAAGGTCTTCGGCCACGATGCGGCCGCCCCGCGGCCGGAAGGGCGCCCGGAAGGTCACTTCCACCTGGGAAGGCAGGACCATCAGCGTATAGCCGGCCGGCACCCCGGTCGCCTTGACCGGAAGGGTCATCGTATTTTCCACGTAACGGTCCACTTCGATGTCGTACCACACCTGCTCCGTATCGATCCGCAGGCCGGCGACCGGCTCGATTTCGACGTATCCCTGCAGGCTCTTGTCGAGCTGTACCTGCGCGATGGTGCGCGTGCGGACTTCCGTCAGGCGCTGCAGGTCCTTCACGGGGCCATAGACCAGCACGGAATCGGGCTTGAGCTGCACCTGCCCCACCTGCATGTACTGCGGGCGGAAAGAAAGGTCCAGCGCCGCCTCGACGGGCACTTTGGCGTAGGATTGCGGGATGAACGCGAAGCTGAGCTGTTCGGTCTCGATGAAATCGATGTCGAAGCGGTCGCCCAGCAGTTCGTTCAGTTTCTCGCGGATATCCGCCACCGGGAGGACGAAATGGTCTTCTTCACCTTCGACGGGACGGAAGTGGTGGGCATCGACCGAGAGGGTGAGTTCCATCGGCCGGCGTCCCGAGCCGCGCGCCTTGAGCAGGTAAAAGCCGCTCCCCTTGCCGCGCAGCAGCAGGGTCTCATTGGCTACGGACTGGGGCGCATAGCCCCGCAGGTTGGTTTCAACCCGTATGGTGCAGGGGATCGTCGCGGAATAATCGAGCGCAAAGGTGTGCATCACCCACACGAAGCAGGCGATGAGCAGGGAAGCCACCAGCAGCCGGATGTCCTTCATCAGGAACTAGGCCTGCTGCGCGTCGCTGAAGTCTTTGACGAGCGACGCCTTGTCAACTTTGATCCGGACGTCCTTGTCGATTTCAAGCATCACCTTGTTGTCGTTGACTTCCTGGACGGTGCCGTAGATGCCGCCGACGGTGACCACTTTGTCGCCTTTCTTGAGGCTGTCGCGGAAGGCGTTGAGTTCTTTCTGCCGCTTCTGCTGGGGACGGATCATGAACAGCCACATCACCACGAAGATCAGGGCGAGCATCAGAATCATGGTCAGGCCGCTGCCGCCGCCTTGGGCTGCGACACCCTGCGCCTGCAGGAGGGTCAAATAATAGAAATTCATAACGTATAACAATTATTATTGATTAATATTCATGAATAAATCTCGTGGGGATTCCTGTTGAACAGGAATCCCCATAAAAAAAAGTTTATTGTTCAAAGAGGCCGCGGCCCTGCTTGACGATCTCGCCTTCGCGGATCTTCTCCTGGATGATGCGGTCCAGAATGCCGTTGACGAAGATGCGGCTGTTGGGCGTGCTGTAGTATTTGGCGATCTCCACGTATTCGTTGATGGTGACCTTCACCGGGATGGTCGGGAAGACCACGGCTTCGGTGATGCCCATCACGATGAGGGCGGCGTCGGTCGAAACCAGGCGGTCGGACTTCCAATTGTCAAGGTGCTCCTCCAGCAGCTTGAAGTATTCGTCGTAGCGGACGATCGACTCGCTGAGCAGGCGCAGGGCGAATTCCTTGTCGTCTTCCTTGAGGAAGGTGTTCGGGTGGACGATGCGCTTCTTGCGGGCCGTCTCGTCGATGCCGGCGATCACCGCGTTGAGCGCGAAGGCCAGGTCGTCGATCCACAGCAGGGAGAGATCCTCGAGGATCGATTCGAGCTCCTCATTGTCCTCGAATTCATCCTGGAAGATGCAGGAGAACAAGCGGCAGTCCGCTTCGAAGGAATCCTCCTCCGAGGCCATGTAATCCAGATAATAGTCCTTCGTGATCATCGAATTGTACACATGGCGCACGAAGGGCTCGTATTCGCCCCAGCCCAGTCCGCGCTTGGCGCAGATGCGGCCGAACTCCGGATCGTCGGACAGCAGGGCCGCGAAGCGGTTGCGCACGAACTTGTAGTTCGGGTTGGCTTCCGCCTCGGTGGGATGGAACTTGCGCAACCCGGCGGCAATCTTCTCTTCGGCGACCCGCACCAGCGGACCAGAGATGTTCAACATGAAATAATAGAGGTCCCGGACCTTGTCGCAAGACTCCAGAAGGGTCTTCTGGGCAGCATTCACATTGTCGGATTCCGACCCTACGAATGCAAAGAGCGTCTTGAATACCTTTATACGGATCAGTCGGCGTGATAGCATTTCAAAGTTTTCTGAATTTTTTACAAAGATAAGTGGTTTCGTTCAAAAATAAAATCTATCTTTGTCGGAGAATAGTGAAAAAACGTTTAAAACATCATACTATGTACTTCGAGGATTATGACAATGCGGGCTTTCAGGATAAAAGCGGAGACGATGTTTATTCGAAGCCTGTGAGAGCGGGCAAACGGACCTACTTCTTTGACGTAAAGGCCACCAAAGGCAACGACTATTATCTGACCATCACCGAGAGCAAGCGCCGGATCGAACGCGACGGCCGCTATGTGTACGACAAGCACAAGATTTTCCTCTACAAGGAAGATTTCGACAAGTTTGCCGACGGGCTCCAGGAGGTCATCGGATACATCCGGGAACGGCTCCCCAAAGAGCCGGACAATGCACCGGCGGACCTTCCGGAACAGGCTCCGGGGTCCTTCGCCGACGTCAATTTCGAGGAACTCTGAAAAAAAACCGGCCTTCGCGCCGGTTTTTTTGTGTCCGGACGGCAGAATCGCTATATTTGTAACATATTTGTTAAAAATCCGGATGGACCTCCCTTTTTCTTTCGATAAAATCGCTGCCGGAAGCAGCATCCTCGGGCGTTCCGCGGAAATCGGGACCCTGGTCGCCACGCTGGAAAAAGGCGGCCGGAGCCTGGCCGTCTATGGAGAAGCCCGCAGCGGGAAGGAGACCGTGGTGACCGAAGCGCTCGAGCAGATCCGTGCCCGCGGCAACCGGCTCATCGTCTGCTACCTCGACCTTTTCAACATCCGCACGGCCGAAGACTTCTACCAGCTCTGGCGCGAGCGGATGAAAGAATGTGCCGTCGAAGTCAACCGCGACGCCCTGCTGCCTTTCGACATCCATATCGACGACATCCACACCGGCAAGCTCTTCGACCTGCCGGGCATCATCGCCGACGAAGCCGGTGCGCAGATGATCGTTTATATCAAGGAATTCCAGAACCTGGCCCGCTTCGAGGACGAGGATTTCCGCCTGGACCTGCTCGACCGCGCCTGGAGCCGCCAGCGCCACGTGAACTACCTGCTGACCGGCTCGTTCATCAATGCGATGAAAAACATCTTCGAGGAACGGAAATGCTTCTACGGCATGTGCCGCACGCTGGAGCTGCGTCCGCTCGACCGGAAAACCGTCTGCGAATACATCCGCAGCACCTTCCTCAACTACGGCCGCGTCATCGAGATGGAGGAAGCGATGGCCATCTACGAGATCTCCGCAGGCAACATGTGGTATGTCAAGCAGCTCTGCTCGATCTGCTATGCGATGCCGGCCGGCTATGTGAACCGGAAGATCGTCAACCAGGCCCGCGACACCCTGCTTTCCATCCACGTCCCCCGTTTCAAGCAGACCCTGCTCGACCTGACCGGCAACCAGGTCAACCTGCTGCGCGCCATCGTGGACGGCGTACAGAAACTCAGCAGCGCCGAGATGATGGAGCGTTACCGGCTCAACTCGTCGGCCAACGTCTTCCGCGTCAAGGACGCCCTGCAGAAGAAAGAAGTCATTACCTTTGACGCAGACGAGAACGCACGGATCATCGATCCGTTGTTCGAATACTGGCTCCGCCATTATTATTTTGTGTGATATGAAAAAATTAGTCGTATTATCCGGCGCCGGGGTAAGCGCCGAGAGCGGGATCAAGACCTTCCGCGACAGCGACGGCCTGTGGGAAAACTACAACGTGGCCGACGTGGCCGACATCGAAGGATGGTACCGCAACAAGGGCCTTGTGCTCCAGTTCTACAACGAGCGCCGGCGCCAGCTCGAGAAGGCACAGCCCAACCGCGCCCACCAGATCATCGCCGAACTGGAGAAATACTTCGACGTGACCGTCGTCACCCAGAACGTGGACAACCTTCACGAACGGGCCGGCTCGACGAAGGTCATCCACCTGCACGGCGAACTGACCAAGGTCCGTCCGGAAGACCAGGAAGACCGCGGCGTGAAAGACATCGGCTACCGCGACATCAACCTGGGCGACACCGACAGCCGCGGCGTCCAGCTCCGGCCGCACATCGTCTGGTTCGGCGAAGCCGTCCCGATGATGACCCCGGCGGCCCGCGAAGTGTCGCTGTGCGACATCCTGCTGATCATCGGCACTTCACTCAACGTCTATCCGGCCGCCGGCCTGTTCCGCTATGTCCAGCCCGGCACGCCGATCTTCCTCATCGACCCGAAACCCATCCGCCTCGATTACAACCCGTTCCGCCAGATTCAGGAACCGGCGACGATTGGCATGGCGCAGCTCAAGCAGATCCTGCTCGATGAGTATCTGTAAACCCGTCTGACAAGCGAAAAACAAGATTTTATGAAAGGCATCGTACTCGCAGGCGGCAGTGGGACCCGCCTCTACCCCATCACCAAGGGCATCTCGAAGCAGCTGATCCCCATCTATGACAAGCCGATGGTCTATTATCCGATCTCGGTCCTGATGATGGCCGGGATCCGCGAGATCCTCATCATCTCCACGCCCTACGACCTGCCGGGATTCCGGCGGCTGCTGGGCGACGGCTCCGACTATGGCGTCCGTTTCAGCTATGCCGAACAACCTTCGCCCGACGGCCTGGCACAGGCTTTCATCATCGGAGAAGAATTCATCGGCAGCGACGCGGTCTGCATGGTCCTGGGCGACAATATCTTCCACGGTACCGGATTCAAAGACCTGCTCCATCAGGCCGTGGCGAACGCCGAGCAGCGTTCCGAAGCCACGGTCTTCGGCTGCTGGGTGAGCGATCCGGAGCGCTACGGCGTGGTGTCGTTCGACGCCGACGGCCGGCCCGAAAGCATCGAGGAAAAACCGGCGCAGCCCAAGAGCAACTACGCCGTGGTGGGACTGTATTTCTATCCCAACAAGGTGGTCCGTGTCGCCAAGGAAGTCAAGCCTTCGGCCCGTGGCGAACTGGAGATCACCTCGGTCAACAACGCCTTCCTCCAGGACCGCGAACTCCGCGTGCTGACCTTCGGCCGCGGCTTCGCCTGGCTCGATACGGGCACCCATGAATCACTCGCCGAGGCCTCGACCTTCGTGGAGGTGATCGAGAAGCGCCAGGGCCTGAAGATCGCCTGCCTCGAGGAGATCGCTTTCCAGAACGGCTGGATCACCGCCGAAAAGCTCCGCGCCCTCGCCGAGCCGATGCGCAAGAACCAATACGGACAGTATTTGTTATCGTTAATCAAATAAGCGTCGGCTGTCCCATATTGCTTCTGGAACCCATGCCACCCTCGGCACTGTAAGAGGGAGGGGCCCAAGTTCACTTGGGAGGGGTCGCGCGGAGCGCGACGGTTCCAGAAGCAATATGGGACAGCCTCAGAATAGCCTATGAAAAGAATTGTCTTCGTCTTATTTTTAATCATTTCCATAGCGGCGGCAGCACAGACCGCGCCGGTGCGCTTCGCCTATCTGAGTGACATCCATATCAGCGAAGGCGCGAACAGCCGCATTGAGAACCTCAAGCGCTGCATCGCCGACATCAACAGCCAGCCGGATATCCAGTTCACGATCCTGGGCGGCGACATCACCGATTTCGGCGCCGACCGCGAATTCGAAATGACCAAGGCCATGCTCGACCAGCTCACCCATCCCTACTGGCTGGTGGCGGGCAATCACGACGCCAAATGGTCGGAGAGCGGCTGCAACACCTTCGCCAAGGTATTCGGCTACGAACAGTTCGAATTCGAGGCGGGCGGCATCAAGTTCCTGGGCTGCAACTGCGGGCCGAACATGCGCATGGCGCCGGCCCTGATTCCGCACGAATCCCTTTCGTGGCTCGATTCCCTCACGCGCGCGCTGCCCCGCGAACAGCCCGTGATCCTGGTGAACCACTATCCGCAGGACACTTCGGTCCTCAACTATTTCCAGCTGATGAACACGGTCAAGCAGTGCAATATCCAGCTGCTGCTCGGCGGTCACTGGCACCGGAATACGATTCTCAACTACGAAGGCGTGCCGGGCATCCTGGGCCGCTCCCCCGACCGCGGCAAGGAAGTGGGCTACAACATCATCGACATCCGGGACGGCCAGCTGGCAGCGCACGAGCGCATCCTGGTCAACACCGAAGGCCAGGCCATTCCGCCGCAGGACCGCAAGCCCTGGTACACGCAGGCCCTGCACGAGACACCGCAATTCGAACCCGACCGGGCTTCCGGACGCGACAACCCCTATGGCCTGCCGGGCAACTACCCCTTCCTGAAATTCGACGTCAACCGCGAGTTCCCCAATGTCCGGGAAGTCTGGCGCAGCCAGGACGAGGGCGACATCGGCTGCGCTGCCGTCAAGGCCGGCCGCTATGTGCTCTATGCCAACGAAGCCGGTGTGGTCAAGGCCCTCGATGCCGCTACGGGACAGGAGTGCTGGCGCTTCGCCACCGAAGGGAAAGTCTTCTCGACGCCGGCCGTCTGGAAGAAACGCGTCGTCATCGGCTCGACCGACGGCTTCATCTACTGCCTCTCCCTGCGCAACGGCCGCCTGCTCTGGCGCTACCGCTGCGACAAATCGGTCCTGGCTACGCCCGCCATCCATAAAGGAATCGCCTACGTCGGCTCCTCCGACCATGTGTTCCGCGCGCTGAAAGTGCGCAACGGCCGGCTGCTCTGGGCCCGCGAAGGCATCGCCGGATTCGTGGAGTGCCGTCCGTATGTGGATGACCAGCAGGTTGTTTTCGGCGACTGGGCCAACACGCTCTACTCGCTCGATCCCAAGACCGGTCAGCCGCAATGGACCTGGCATGTGAAAGGATCCCGGATGCTCTCGCCCGCCGCCGTCTATCCCGTGAAGGCCCACGGCAAGATCTTTTTCGTAACGCCCGAGCGCAAGACCTATGCGCTGGATGCCCGCACGGGCGAGCAGCTGTGGGTATCCACCGGCGGCCGGGAATCCATCGCCCTGTCGCCCGACAGCGAGACCATCTATGTCAAGACGATGTTCGACAGCGTACAGGCCTATGCGACAGCGGCTTCCGGCGTCGAAAAGCGCTGGGAGGTCCAGCCCGGTTTCGGCTACGAGATTGCCCCGACGCCCTGCGCATGCAGCGCCGACGGCAAACTGCTTTTCGTCCCGACCGACAAGGGCAACCTCTTCTGCCTGAACGCCGCCGACGGCGCTCCCCTGTGGAAACACAAGATCTCCGTCGCCATGCTCAACAACATCCTCCCCCTCCCCGACAACCAGCTTCTGGTCTCCACGATGGACGGTGTCGTCACGCTGCTGAAGTATTGACGCCCGGTTTCAGGATCATGAAGACGACGGCGCCGACGCAGACGGCGATGCCGACGGCCATTTTCCAGGTCAGGGGCTCGCCGAAGAGGAGCGTGCCGACCAGGATGGCGGTCAGGGGCTCGAAGACGCCCAGGACGGAGGTCTTGGTGGGGCCGATGAAACGGGTGGAGATGGCCAGGGTGAGCATGGAGATCATGGTCGGGACAAGGGCCAGGCCCAGCAGGTTGGCCCAGTCGGCGGGGGTGTCGATGCCTTCCGCGAAGTGGCCGCCCTGGATGGCCCGGAGGATGGCGAAAAGCAGCATCCCGGCCAGCAGGGCATAGAGCGTGAGCGTATGCTCGGAGACATGCTTGATGCGCCCGCTGCGGTTGATGATTACCAGGTAAAAGGCATAGCTGAGGGCGGAGAGGATGGCCAGGATGACGCCCGGCACGCGGATGACCGCGCCCGGAGACGGGCTGGAGAGCAGCAGGATGCCCCCGAATGTAGCTGCGATGGAAAGCCAGGTCTGCCAGCTGGGGTAGAATCGCAGGAAGACCATGAGCAGGGCCACGAAGACCGGGTACAGATAGACCAGGGTGGTGGCCAGGCCCGAAGGGATGTAGGTGTATGAGGCGAAGAGGAATATGCTGCTGCAGGCGAACAGCACGCCCAGGAGGGCCAGCAGCCCCAGTTCCCGGCCCCGCACGCGGAATTTCTCTTTCTTGACGAGCATCCAGGCCGCCAGCAGAAAAGCGGAGATGCCATAACGGAAAAAGAGCATCACCAGCACCGGTACACCGCTATCCATCAAGGGTTTGGCAAATAGCGGATTGGTACCATAGAAGATTCCTGCTACGATACCGCAGACAAGGCCGATGAGCCGTCTGTCTGCCAGATTATATTTGCGTTTGGTCGCCATCTGCCGAATCGGGGCGCGAATTTAGGCATTTTTGCGTATCTTTGAAAGATAAACTGAAACGATATGAGAAAGACTTTCCTCCTCTTCCTGTTGCTGGTCCTGCCGTGGGTCGGCAGTTCCGCACAGCCGCGCGTCTCTGACAAGGAACTCGTGAGCGTCATCTGGGCGATGGGCCAGATGTTCCCCGACGGTTTCACGCTCAGCCTCGATTCGCTGCGGCAGCCCACCAAGGGCCTGGCCGTTTCGTATCTGGCCACGCAGAACAGTTTCGACAAGAAGAGCCTGCCGGCCGTCATCAAGCACGCCCGCGCGCACGACAACCTGGTCGGCGGCTGGTACGATCCGGAAGAAGGCAAATACTATTTCGACAGCTCCCGCATCTTCCCGGAAGACAGCCTGGCAGCGGCCCTGGCCTTCGCCCGCGAGAACCAGCAGCACACCGTGTACGACCTGGCCAAGGGCATCAACATCAAGAGCAACTACGAGCAGGAGGACGTCCGCATCATCCTCGACTGCGACATGGGCAGTTCCACCGATGACCTCTTCGCCCTGATGATGCTCTACCGCTACATGGACATGCAGCGCTGCCGGCTGCTCGGGGTGATCGTGGACCGGATGGGCAAGGCCAACGCCGACATCGTCGATGCGATGAACCTCTACTATGGCTACCCTGATATCCCCATTGGCCTGGAAACCAAGGGCGTGGAGAACCCGCCCGTCTGGATCCCCTATCACAACCTGGCCTATGCCCGCACCATCGATTCGGAACTGATGTTCCGGCGCTCGATCGGCGACCAGGGCCACTACATGGAAAGCTACAAACTGTACCGTAAACTGCTGAGCGAGCAGCCCGACCATTCGGTGAAGATTGCCTCCATCGGCTTTGTCACCTCGCTGGCCCGCCTGCTGGAGTCCGGCCCGGATGAATACTCACCGCTGAGCGGCGTGGAACTGGTCCGTCGCAAAGTCAAGACCATCTACGCGATGGGCGGCGTCTTCGGAAAAGCCGTCGAACCCGACTACAATTTCCTGCAGGCCATCGATTTCTCGCTCAAATTCTTCGAATTGCTGCCCAAGGAAGTGGACATCGTGTTCTCGCCCGGCGAAGTCGGCGACCCGCTCGACTACCGCCCGGAGCAGGTCATCGCAGACCTGAGCTGGACCGACTGCCACCCCATCAAATGGACCTACCAGTTCCTCAACTGCGACACCGGCCAGAAGATGTGGGACCCGCAGGCCGTGATCAATGCCGTGGAAGGCGACGACCTCTACAAACTGTCGCCCCGCGGCTGGGTGACCCTCACCCCGGCCGGCGAAACCCTCTTCACCCTCGACCCGAAAGGCAACGCCCGCTACCAGTATCCCGGCGACCCCGTCTGGTGTGACCTGGTGCTGAAGTATATCCGGCTGATGGCCATCCAGCACTGACCCAGCCATTCCGCAAGAAGATGAACCGAATCTATACCCGAACCGGCGATGGTGGGACGACCGGCATCCACGGCGGCACCCGCGTCCCGAAAGACGACATCCGCATCGAGGCCAACGGCTGCCTCGACGAACTGAACTGCATTATCGGCGTCATCCGCAGCATGGGATGCCCGGGCACGACGGATCCGCGCGCAGCAGCGGATGGGTTTTTGCCGAGCGAGCATTTTTCTGCGAGCGAGGTAAAAACCCGGAGCTGCGGAGCGGGCGACGGCGAAAGACGTCCGGTCATGCCGGAGGGTTGGGACGAAGTTTTACACGGGATCCAACGGAACCTGATGATCGTCATGAGCCTGGTGGCGACGCCGGCGGCGGAGCGGGAAAAGAATCCCAATGTCCTGCCGGACAACCTCGTGGCCGAGATCGAGGCCCGGATGGACGCGATGACCGAGACCATCGGTCCCGGCCTCCATTTCCTGCTGCCCGGCGGTACCCCCCTGGCCGCCCGGCTCCAGCTCGCCCGCGCCGTGTGCCGCCGCGCCGAACGGCGCCTGTGGACCCTCCACCGCCAGGATCCCCTCCCCGATAACATTCTCCAATACATCAACCGCCTTTCCGACCTGCTCTTCGTCATGGCCCGCTGCGAACTGGCCAGCCAGCAATGGCCCGAAGAACGCTGGCAGGCCTTCGCCTATAAAAACCAGAAATGAACGACCGTCTCCATCCCGTCATGTTCGCCGGCACCGGCAGCGATGTCGGCAAGAGCATCATCGCCACGGCCTTCTGCCGCATTTTCCGGCAGGACGGCTATACGCCCGCCCCGTTCAAGGCCCAGAACATGGCCCTCAACTCCTTCGCCACCCCGGAAGGACTGGAAATCGGCCGGGCACAGGCCGTCCAGGCCGAAGCCGCCGGCATCCCCTGCCACACCGACATGAACCCCCTGCTGCTCAAGCCCCAGAGCGACCATACCTCCCAAGTCGTGCTCAACGGCCGGCCCATCGGCAACCGCGACGCCTACGACTATTTCCGGAAAGAAGGCCGCGCGGAACTCCGCGAGGCCGTTTACGCCGCCTACGACCGCCTGGCAGCCCGGCACAACCCCGTCGTCCTGGAAGGCGCCGGGAGCCTGGCCGAGATCAACCTGCGCGACTCCGACCTGGTGAACGTCCCGATGGCCATGCACGCAGGCGCCGACATCATCCTGGTGGGCGACATCGACCGCGGCGGCGTATTTGCCAGCGTCTATGGCTCGGTCATGCTGCTCCGTCCCGAAGAGCGGCGCTACGTCAAGGGCATCCTCATCAACAAGTTCCGGGGCGACCTCAGGCTCTTCGAGGAAGGGCGCAGGATGCTGGCGGAACTTTGCGGGATTCCGGTGCTGGGCGTGGTGCCCTACTACCACGACATCCACATCGAAGAGGAGGATTCCGTGGCCCTGGCGGCCAAATCGGCGGCCGCCCAGCGCGGCAAGGTGAATGTCGCGGTGGTGCTGCTGCGCCACATCAGCAATTTCACCGATTTCAACATCCTGGAGCAGGATCCGCGGATCCATCTGTTCTACAGCAACAACGTGGATGAACTGGCCAAGGCTGACATCCTCATCCTGCCGGGCAGCAAGAGCACCCTCGACGACCTGTACGAAATCCGGCGCAACGGCGTGGCCCAGGCCATCCTGCGCGCACGGCGCGAAGGCGCGACGGTGCTGGGCATCTGCGGCGGCTACCAGATGATGGGCCGGCAGATCCGCGACCCGCAGCACGTGGAGGGGACGATCGAAGCGATGCCGGGCCTGGGGCTCTTGCCGATGGTGACCGAAATGCTGCCGGAAAAGGTGACGCGCCAGGTGCGTTTCGGCTTCGCCGACGGAAAGGCCGCGGATTCTTCGATGGAAGGCTATGAGATCCACATGGGCGAGACCCGCCCTGCCGACGGAAGCGAGGCCGCGCCGCTCGTCCGTTTCGCCGACGGCCAGACCGACGGCTGCCGGGTGGATGACAAATGCATGGGCTGCTACATCCACGGCATCCTCGACAACCCCGCCTTCATCGACCGCCTGCTCGCCCCGTACGGCGACAAACTGACGGAAGCCGCCACGAGCTTCGACTACCACGCCTACAAAGAACAGCAATACGACCGGCTGGCCGACCACGTCCGAAAATATGTGGATGTGCCGCTGCTCTACGATATCCTGCGCGGGAAGCGCTGAATGCCTATGCTGCAAGGACACGGAGACGACCTCTACCGCTTCGCGCGGCCCATCCGGGCGAATTTCAGCTCGAATGTACCCGGCCGCGTGGACCTGGGCGCGCTGAAAGCCCATCTTCAGGCGCACCTCGACCTGATCGGACATTATCCCGAACCGGAACCTTACACCCTGGAAGCGGCCCTGGCCGCGAAGCATGCCATCGACCCCGCCGCCGTCTGCGCGACCAACGGCGCCACCGAAGCCATCTATCTGATCGCCCACGCCTTCGCCCGCAGCCACAGCACCATCCTCCAGCCCACCTTCAGCGAATACGCCGACGCTTGCCGGCTGTATCATCATCTCATTATCCCCGGCGCGCGTCAGAACCTTTTCGAACCAAGCGAGGGCGCTTTGGTCCGAAAGAACCTGCCGCTCCACCAGGCCTACGCACAAATAAAGGAAAGCGCAGCAGCGGATGGGTTTTTGCCGAGCGAGCATTTTTCTGCGAGCGAGGTAAAAACCCGGAGCTGCGGAGCGTTGTTTTGGCTGTGCAATCCGAACAATCCGACCGGGAGCGTCGTACCCGTTGACAAATTGCGGGCAGCCATCGAAAACCATCCCCAAACGATCTTCGTCATCGACCAGTCCTACGGATTCTTCACCCGGGAGCCCCTGCTCAGCGCCGCCGAAGCCGTCCGCTACCCCAACGTCATCCAACTCCATTCGATGACCAAACGCTACGCCATGCCCGGCCTGCGGCTCGGCTACATGACAGGCTCCCCGACCCTGCTCGCGCACATCCGAAACTTCCGGATGCCCTGGTCCGTCAACGCCCTGGCCATCGAAGCCGGCCTGTACCTGTGCGCCCATCCCGAGACGGCCCCCATCGACCTGCCGGCCCTGCTGGCAGAGACCCGGCGGCTCCGGGAACGGCTCAACACCCTGCCCGGCCTCACGGCAGAGCCGACGCAGACCCATTTTTTCCTCTGCCGCCTGGCCACCCACCGGGCCTCCGACCTCAAACAATGGCTGGCCGACCGGCATGGCCTGCTGATCCGCGACGCATCCAATTTCGAAGGACTCGATGCCGGCGCTTTCCGCATCGCCACGCAGACGCCCGAAGAAAACGAGCTGCTGGTGGAGGCCGTCCGGCAATATCTCGAAGAGGAGGCTGTCCGATGAGCCGGATCTTCGCACTGCTGGCCGGCTGGCTGGGCGACCTGCTGCTGGGCGATCCCGCCTGGCTGCCCCATCCGGTGGTGGGGTTCGGCAAACTGATTGCTGCCGGAGAAAAGCGTTGGAACAAAGGCGAAAACCGCAGGCGGAAGGGAGCCTTTCTGGCACTTGGACTGGTCCTCGGGGTGTTTCTGTTCACGCTGGCTATCCTCATGGGGCTTCATGCCGCCGGGGAAGCCCTCCACCTGGGGCCGTGGCTCCAGCGGATTGCCGAAGCCGTCTGCATCTTCTTTTGCCTGGCCGGAACAACTCTCGTGCGCGAAGTCCGCGAAGTGTTCCGGGCCGTGGACCGCTCCGTCGAAGAAGGACGGACGCAAGTGGCCCGCATCGTCGGCCGGGACACCTCGGAACTGTCGGCGCAGGAAATCCGGACCGCCGCCCTCGAAACCCTGGCCGAAAACCTCAACGACGGCGTCATCGCGCCGCTTTTCTGGCTGCTCGTGCTGGGCGTACCGGGTATGATGGCCTATAAAATGATCAATACGCTCGATTCGATGATCGGCTACCGCAACGAACGCTACCGCGACTTCGGCCGCTTCGCGGCCCGGCTCGATGACGCCGCCGGCTGGATTCCCGCCCGGCTGACCGCCCTGCTGATGCTGCTCGCCGCCGGCCGCCTGCGACTGTGGCCGTTCGTCTGCAAATACGGTCCGCAGCATCTGAGTCCCAACTCGGGCTGGCCCGAGGCCGCCCTGGCAGGCATCCTGGACTGCCGCTTCGGCGGGCCGCACAACTATTTCGGAGAGGAAGTCTGGAAGCCCTGGATCGGCGAAAACGAGCGCCCGTTGACCACCGCCGACATGGAGCGCGCCGTCCGGGTCAACCGCACGGCCGAAATCCTGATGGTCCTGCTCATCACTACAGTTTTTGCCCTGGCGATATTTTTATAAAATTTTTCTTATCTTTGTCTGTCAAGTGATTCCGTATGCCGCCGCGCTACAACAACAGCGACCGGGAAATCCTCCGGATGTTCTCCGAAGCCATCAAAGCCTCGGATACCGAGGCCTACGAGGTGCTGTTCAAGGCGGAATACGAAAACGTCAAGCATTTCATCCAGCATTACCTGCACGACGAGCCCGAATCGGAGGACCTGGCGCAGGATGTTTTCGCCACGCTCTGGACGGGGCGCGACCGCATCGACCCTGAACGCAACATCCGCTCGTTCCTCTTCACCATCGCCCGCAACAAGGCCCTCAACCACCTGAGTTCCCTCCGCACCCGGCTGACCGACCCGCTGGAAAAGGCTTCTGTCAGTCTCTCCATCGAGAGCCTGGGCAGCGAGGCCATCATCTCGCGCATCGACGCCCTCGACATGAAGCGGATCATCGACATGGTCTATGAAAAGATGCCCGAGCTCACCCGCCGGATCTTCGTGATGAACCGCGACGAGAACATGACCTACGAAGAAATCGCCGCCTCAACCGGCCTGACGGTCAAGAAAGTCGAGTACAACATGGTCAAGGCGCTCAAGCAATTTCGAAGTAAATTGTCATTTTTTAAATAAATTTTGAGGGAGCGCCCGCTGTTTTCGGTATTATTTGGTAGCAAACCATGACACAAGATACACTTCATAGTTATTTTACAGGTTCAGCCACTGAGCAGCAGCGGCGGGAAATCCTTTCGTGGGTGGAGGAATCGCCTGCGAACAAGGCGGAATTCCTGGAGCGCGAAGCCGATTTCGTCTTCGACTCGATGCCCGACGCGGAAGCCTCCCAGGCCGCTACGACGCACATGCTGAACGTGATCTCTCCCAAACGCCGGAAAATCCGCATCCTGAACGCCGTAGCCAGCGCCGCCGCCGTCTTCGTCATCGGCGCCTTCATCTGGCTGCTGCACGACAACAGCCGCCTGAACGAACAGGTCCTCAGCCTCACCGCCCAGAACGAAAAACTCATCGCCATCCCCGAGCTGGAGCAGGGCGAATCCATCCTCAACTATAGAGTCAACCCCGGCGTCAAAGGCAAGATCACCCTGCCCGACGGCAGCGAAGTCATCCTCAACAGCGCCAGCACCCTGCGCACCCCCGCCCGCTACGAGAACGGCAAGCGGATAGTCGAACTCGAAGGCGAAGGCTATTTCAAGGTCGAGTCCAATCCCGACTGGCCGATGTATGTCCGCACCAGCCGGGGCGTCACGGTAAAAGTGACCGGCACCGAATTCAACCTCTCGACCTACAGCGACGATGCCGCCCTGAAGCTGACACTGGTACGCGGCCGGGTATCGCTGCTCGACGAGAAGAACGACACGGAAATCGCCGTGCGCGAGAAGGAAGAGGTGGTCATCGGCAACCGCCGTCAGTTGGAAACGCCCACCCGCAAGCCGGCCGACATCAAAGTCAACACCTCCTGGAAGGACGGCTACCTGGTGTTCGACAACACGCCCATCCGCGAAGTCATCAAGAAAATGGAGCGCTGGTACGGCATCGACATCACCGTTGCGGACGCCCGCGTGATGAACAACACCTTCACTGCCAGCTTCCAGAGCGAGTCGCTCCAGCAGGTGCTCACGCTCCTGGACATCACCTGCGGCATCAAATCAAAAATAAAGAGCCCCACCGAAGTGGAGCTCAGATAATTCCGATTTCAGCATAAGCGCCGTTACGGCAGCAGTTCTTCCAGTTTGGCGCGGAGGTCGTCGCCGGTGAGGTTGCGGGCGAGGATCGTTCCGTCAGGGCCGAGGAGCACGGTGTGCGGGATGGCGGTCACGGCATAGAGCGCGGCGCCTGCGCAGTCCCATCCTTTAAGGTCGGACATATGGTGCCAGGGCATCCCCCACTCTTCAATGGCTTTCACCCAGCGGTCCTTGTGCGAGTCGAGCGAGACGCTCACGATGTCGAAGTCCTTGTCCTTGTACGCTTTGTAGAGCGCCACGACGTTGGGCATCTCGGCCTTGCAGGGGCCGCACCAGGAGGCCCAGAAATCCACGAGGATGCATTTCCCCTTGCCGGCATAGTCCGAGAGGTGCATCGGATTGCCGTCGGGATCCTCGAGGGAGATATCGACAAAAGGCTGCCCGACAGCCGTCTTCTCCAGCCGCTCAATGCGTCCGACAATGGTCTGGTAGTCCTTCAGTTCCTTCGTACGGCCTTCCGCGCCGGCGATCAGTTCCTTCTGTTTCTCCAGCGAGCCGGCCATCACAGCGGCATTATAGAGTTTCTCCCAGGCGGCGGGATTGTTGATATTTTCCTTGACGAACTGGAAATCGAGATCTTCCATCTGCTGGCGGATTTCGTCCATTTCGGTCTCGATTCTGGCACTCTCCTCGGTAGAAAGCGTACCTGCCGCATATTGTTCCCGAAGTGCCAGGAATCGGTCGCGGAGCGTTTCGCCGGCCGTTTCGTTCTCTTGCACAAGATCATTGGACGGCGTGCCGGAGACGCGCGTCTTGCGGTCCACGCCGGTTACTACGGCGATTTTCGCCCCCGGTTCCAAGACGACCGTCGCGTGGGCGGCCGGAGCCCCGCCAGCATCCTTGCCGATGTAGAGCGTGCAATAATCCGGTTCCGACACTTCTCCGGAGAAGGCATACTTGCCGTCCGTAATAAAGGTCGAGTCCATCGGCATCTGCTGCGTGGGATCGGCGATCAGGTCGGTGATGCTGAAGCGCGCAACCTTGTAAACGACGGTGCCTTCCAGCGAAGGATCTTCGACCGTACCGTCGATCCGGTAAGCGTTCCCGCCGCAGGCGGAAACAAGCAGGGCGGCCCCCAGGGCCGCCGCTGCAAGTAGTTTATTCCTCATAAAGAACAGATTGTTTAGTCGAGCAGTTCGGCGAGTTTGGCGGCGAGTTCGTCGTGGTCCATCTTGCCGATCACCTTGCCTTCCTTGTCGAGGAGGAAGTAGGACGGGATGTAGTGGACGCCGTAGAGCAGGCCGACGCGGGCGGGTTTGTTCTCGACCGGGAATTCATCGACCACGTGGATCCAGGGGGTCTGGTCCTGGGCGACAGCCTGTTTCCAGGCATCGTGGTTGTCGTCGTCCGAAACACCGATGATCTCGAATCCTTTGGCGTGATACTTCTTGTAGAGTTCCTTCATGGCCGGCATACCGGCGCGGCAAGGCTTGCACCAGGAGGCCCAGAAGTCCACGAGGACATACTGGCCGCGCAGCGACGAGAGCGTCACCGGCTTGCCTTCCAGATCGTTCAAGGTGAAATCCGGGGCGACGGCGCCGGGCTGCGTGGCTTTGCGGGCAGCGAGCTCTTCACGGGCTTCCTTGGCGAGGAAACTGCCACGGACTTTCTCGGAGTAGCGGTTGAAGGCTTCTTCAAATTCTTCCGTCTTGGCATCGTTGTAGTAGCGGTTGAACATGTAGGCAGCCGCCTCCACATCCGGATTCTCCGCAATGAGTTTCTTGGTCTCTTCCGCGACGGCGTCATAGAAGCCGCGCATCTGGTCGGCGTACTTCGCCTGGACTTCCGCGCTTTTCTGCTGATAGGCGGCCATGTCAGCGTAGCCCATTGTTTCAAGTTCTTCGATAGCGGCGGCAACTTCCTTGAACTCAGGGCGCTGGCCGACTACCTGGCGAACATTCTGAAACTGATTGGCGAAAACATTGTTCGGGCCGCCGGTGGTCGTAACGTCCGGGAGGAACTTGCCGCCATAGCGGGCATAGTCAATCACCTTGTCCACGTTGACATTCATCGCCAGGGGACAGTTCTCGACATAGACATTGGTCCGGAGCGGATCTTCACCGGCCGGAAGCAGGGCGACGGAGCCGATCACCACGTCGGGCACCGAGCCCTTGAAGGTGAATCTGCCTTTGTTCATCGCCACGGTATCGCTGAAGGGTGTACCGTCGGGAAGTTCATACGCGAGGACGGCTTTGCCGTCAAAGCTGCCGGCCTGGCCCTTGATGACATAGCCAGGCTCTTTGGGTGCGCAGCTGCTGAGGGCTGCGACGGCCAGGATAAAAAAGAATATCTTTTTCATGATGGGTTACAGTTTCACTTTGAATTCTTTGGTTTCGGGCACCAGGCAGGTGTTGTTGTTGCAGCACTGGTAGGTGACCTTGACGATGGCCATGCCGGATCCGCCGGAGGCCTTCATGGTCACAACGCCCGGATTATACTTGTCCTGCTCAAAGGTGATGAGCTTGCTCTGACCCTCATCCTTCGGGGACATAGAGCGGACCGACTTTCTCATAGCCTTCCGGGAGCGTGATCTCGACGGTCGTCACCACGAAGACTTCGTCGGCAGGCACCACAGCGTAGGTGTGATAGCCGGGATGAATCTTCTGGAAAATAACGATGTCCTTGCCGCCCTGCGTCGGGACCGCTTCGGCCTGCAGATAGACCGGATTGCGGTCGTCGGTCAGCTGCTTGGGCGCACCCGGGCGGGCGCCCGCCTGCTTGCGGGCCATATAGGCCTCTTCTTCTTCGGCCAGGCGCACGCGGTAATCGTTGCCCGGCACATTTTCGAAGGTGTTGACCAGCCAGAGATAACCGCCACTCTCCGTGAAGAAGAGTTTGTCGTGATAGCGGTTGTACCAGTCGCGCCACTCCTTGGCCGTTTCGAAACGGCAGAGGGTATAGCGTTTGAGGATCGTCTCGGCGATGTCCTTTTCCGGATCATTCTTCTCGAGCATCGAGATGCACTTGTCGAGGATGCGGATGTCATTGTTCGGGATGCCCAGGTAGCGGACTTCGTCGTCGATGGCCAGGCTGTAGGAGTCTTCCGGGCACCAGAACCAGCCGAGGTTCTTGTCGTAATAATCCTTGTAGGCCTGTTCATCGGTACCGAAGACCTTGTAGAGGCCCTGGCCACGGTCGGCCTGCATCAGATACTCACGGTAGGTGACCAGTTTCTGCGCAGGGAAATTCTCATAGATGGCCATGTTGGGATCGATTTCTTCTCCTTTGGCCTTCATCTCCCGGATGACGTTCTTGAGGCTGTCCACCGTCCGGTTGAAATCCTCGTTGGACTTGTTCATATCCTTCCACATCGCGCGCGTCATCCGGTTCTTGTCCATACCGATGTGGTCGCGGGTTGCCACGCCGTCGTTGAACTTCCGGGCGATGGGATGCTGGCCGGCGAATTGTTTCATATAGACCACGGCATTGACGAAGAGCGCTTTGGCGGTCTCGGTCATATAGGTCGGAGAAGCCGCGAAACCCCAGGTGAACCAGTTGGCGTGGCGGCCGAGCGCCACGGCGTCGATGCTCTTGGCGCATTTGCCGCCGCTGATGACCTCGGTCTCAGGCGAATCGGTGTAGCCGCCCGGGCGGGAGACCATCCCTACGCGGTAGTTGTTGCCGTCGGGCAGTTTGTCCGTATAGTTGATGGTCTGCATCGGGAACATCTCGGTCTCGGCGGGGAGCTTTTCACCCATGTATTTGGCCACTTCGAGCGCGGGGGCCGGCGTGGGCTGCATGCTCGTCTCGAGCTTGACTTTCACCGGGCCCTGGAAAATGGGATGCGTGGCGTTCCAGCCGAGGGCCCTGTCTTCCAGGCAGAGGCAGTACCAGTCGTTCTTGGTGCCGATGCGACGGCCCATCTCCTCGCCGGCTTCGGCGATGGTGACCACCGGCCGGTTGAAGTCGAGCGGGAAATACTGCGGGCGGGCATAACGGATCATCCGCCCGTACTCATCCACTTCGCGGATACCCGGTGCAATGGGGGCCGGCGTACCGTCGATGATGGTCACGTCGTAGTAGTCGGACATCGAATAGTGATAGTCCTTGGCATCGACGACCTTGACCGTCTTGAAATGCTTCTTGAGGAATTTTTCGAAGGCGGCGGTCCGTTCGGCCGCGCTTTTGGCCACGACGGCCGGATCGGGCGGCGTACCGATTCCGATGGTCTCGATTTCCGGCGATCCGCCCACGTAAAGCACACTCACCGCCTGCTTTTTCTGGGCGCTCAGGCCCAGAAAACAGCAGAGCAGGAGGGAAAGGGTCAGAAAAAACCTTTTCATTTCTGTAGATTAAAGATTGTTCGGAACGATGTTGGGGTTGTTGCTGATGGCATTCTTCGGGAAGGGGAAGATCCACATCTTCGAATCCGGCCGCAAGGTGTAGGTATTACCGGCCAGTTCGCGGGTGAACGTCTCCTTCATGTCGTCGAGCTGGTTCCAGCGCTTGCGGATGATGAAGTTGTACGGGCTGTACACGAATTCGCTGTGCGACACCTGCTTCAGATGGGCGATCGCCTCATCTTTGGTGGTGACATTGCCCTGCAGCGGCGCATAAAGCTCAGGTTCCACACGGTTCACGCGGACGGCATCGAGGTAGCGCATGGCTTCGCTGATATTGCCTTTGCGGATCTCGCACTCGGCGATGGTCAGGTACATGTGCGGGGTCTTCAGGCCGTAGGTGTTCCAACTGGAGTTCAGGTCGAAGGTCATAAAGCACGGGACACCGGTCATCATTTCGCCGCCCATCATGTAGTCGTACATCATGTCCATGCTGGCCATGCGGTCGTGGGTGGCATAGCCGGGTTCGAAGCGCGCGATGCCTTCCTGGCTGACCGCCTCGTAGAAGATGATGTCATACGTATGGAAATAATCTTCTTCCTGCTGAAGCTGGGCAAGATAGAGCGAAGGATACTGTCCGCCGAGGATATAGCCTGTCGTGATGACGGTATGTGCGGCATCCAGGTAGTTCGAGACCGTGCTGTTGATCTCTAGCGCCTGCTTGGCGACAGACTCGGCCTCGTCGAACTTCTGCATGGCCATCAGGGCCATGGCCTTGACGGCGTACGGGCAGGCCTTGCTCATGCGCATCCGGTTGATATTGTTGAGCGGCAGGGCGTTCAGGGCGATGGCCGCGTCGCAGTCGGCGATGATCTGGTCGTACACGGCTGCGACAGTCGCGATTTCCGTAGGTTCGGAGATGTCCCAGTCCTCGAGGAGCATAGGGATGCCCGGCGTGTTGGCGGCCGTCGAAGGATTGTAGGCGGCTGCGAACTTGTTGACCAAGATATACATAGCCCAGGCGCGAAGGGTGTACGCTTCGGCGCGGAGCTGGTTCTTCTTTGTCTCGTCACCCGTGGCGTCTGCAATCCGGCTGAGGATCGGGTTGGCGACCCGGCCGATGAAGCCGTACATGGAGGTATAGTCGCCGTCGCTGGCAGTCAGGTCGTTGAAGGTTTCGATCTTCGACTCGTCCCAGGTCAGCATGATGGTGTAGCGGGACGGCGTGGGCGAAGCCAGTTCGTTGGGAATGTTGGCATAGCTGATCATGTCGCCGCACATCCGCTTCATGTCGGAGGTAGGGCCTTCCAGCTCGGCATTGAGCAGAAGCTCCAGTTCGTCCACAGTGGACAGCAGGTTCATGCCCTTGGGCTGCAATTCCGTGAACTGGGCGCAGGAGGCCAGGAGCAGGCAGGTAGTCAGGATAGCAAATATCTTTTTCATAGAACAGAAGTCTTAGAAGTTGATGTGAAGACCGAAGATATAGGAGCTGCGCGACGGGATGCCGCCCGTTTCGGGATCGAAGCGGACGCTCTTGTCGTAATACGGCATGGTTTTGTACGGACGGAAAGCGGTCCAGACAGCCGGAAGGTTATCGACTTGGAACTGCAGGTTCACGCGGGAAGCGCCGATGCGGCGGGCCCAGTTCTCGGGCAGTTCATAACCCAGGACGATGTTGCGGATCTTCAGGAAGGCCGCGTTGCGGACAGAAATGTCGCTCGTGCTCGGTTCGCGGCCGAGTGCATTGGAGGAATAACGGCCGATACCCGGGGTATTGGTCGGTTTTTCCGGCGTCCAGGCATTGAGGAAATAACTGGGGACAGCCAGTCCGCTGCCGACGCCGAAGGTCTCATCTTCCGCCAGGGCACGCATCACGTGGCCACCGTAGTAGGCCATCAGTACGCTCAGGCTCAGACCATTCCAGGTAAAGCGGTTGTCGAAGCCGGCAATCACCACCGGCTCGGTCTGGCCGGAATACTCCATCACATCCACACTGGCACTCTGGGCGCTGTGCGTCTTGCGGTCATTGTCGGAATACCAGAGCGTCATACCTTTTTCACCTTCCGCATCGCTGATGCCAGCGATGCGCCAGCTCCAGAGGGCGCTGGTCGGATAGCCCACCCGATAGGGATTGGACAGCAATTCATAAGCGCGGGTGGAAGCATTCTCCACATTGGTGATCTTGTTCTTGTTCAAGGCGAAGGTCAGGGTGCTGCTCCAGCCGAAGTCGCTGCGGCGGCGTTCGCGGATCCAGTCGCCCGTGAAAGTCAGCTCGAAGCCGTTGTTGACCATATCGGCCACGTTCATGAACATCGAGGTGAAACCGGTTGTCGGGTCGAGGGTCTTGTAGGAGAACAGATCGAGGCCGCGTTTGCGGTAGTAGTCGAGGGAGCCGCGGAAGCGGTTCTCCACGAAGGAATAGTCGATACCGACATTGGCCGTCTGCGTGCGTTCCCACTTGAGGTTCGGGTTGGCCGGGCTCTGGATGGTACCGAAAGGCTCGTTGGTGTAGTAGTTCAGGCCCGTGCTGGAAGCCGTCATGTAGCTGGTGGCACCCTGGTAGAACACCGTAGCTCAGACGGAGCTTGAGGGCATTGATCCAATCCACGCCCTTGAGGAAGCTCTCGTTGTTGACGTTCCAGGCCACACCGGCGCTCCAGAGCGGACGGCCGCGGAGCTTCACGTTCAGGCCATAGACATCGGCGTAGTCCTTGCGGAAGGAACCGAAGACATTGTACTTCTCGTCATAGGTATAGGTGAAGTTCGCATAGCCGGAGGCGAAGCGGTGATGCTGCTCCACGACCGGGTCCATGTTGCTGCGGATATACGGGTCGTATGCGAACTGGACAGCCGGGAAGCCGCCGCCAATCGCCATGTAATTGCTGCTGTAACGCATCTGGCTGATGGTGGAGAAGTCGATGGTCGCCGTGGAAGCATTCTGCAGCTGGTCGTCATAGCCGAGCATCAGGGCGCTGGTGCCCGAATAGAGCGTCTCGCGGAATTCAATACCGGCCAGGGCCACGATCTCGTGTTTGCCGAAAGTGTTCGCATAGTTGAGCTGGCCGCGGGCGGTCCAGTAGCGGCCGTCCACGTTCTGCGCGGCGCGGAAGCCGCCGGAAGCCGGGGTCAGGTGCGTCACATTGCCCTGCGGGTCAATCTGCGTATAGGCGTTGTAGATGGTCTTGGCCGCCTGGCTTTCCTGCGTGGCATACCAGTCGGCGGTGCGGTGGTCGGTCTCATAGACGAACTGGGCGTTGGCGGTCAGGCCCTTGAAAATCTTGAAGAGCAGGTCGCCGTGATAGCGCATATACTGGCGCTTGGTGTTCATCACGTTGTTGTAGTATTCGTCCACCAGGTTGATACCCAGTTCCTTGAAGTAACCGCCTTCGGTGTTGTCGCGGTACTGGTTGCCGTTGTACCAGGTGTAGAGGAGTTTGGCGGAGCCGTCAGTATTGTAGAGGCTTTCGTAAGCCGGGTACCTCCACGGATTCTCGAAACCGTTGTAGGTGTAACCCTTGCCCCGCTCGTTGCCGTAGATACCGTTGACGGCCACGGTGGCGGTCATCCATTTGGCCACGTCGTAGGAGCCCTTGTAGCTGATCTGCATCTGGCGGTCGTAGGTGTTGATGATACCGGCGTTGTCGTTGCGCCAGTTGACCACGAAGTTGCTCTGGAAGCGGTCGGAGCGGCTGCGCAGGGCGAGGTTGTACTGCTGCATCACCTGGCGGCGATAGACCGCGTCAGCGTACTGCTGGGCGAAGTTGTTCTTCGAGAGCTGGTTGCATAGCTGGTCAATTTCAGCCTGCGAACCTTCACCGATGTACATCCGGTAGTAGGCATAGTCGATGGGCGACACATAACCGGAACCGGACAGGAGATTGTTTTCCATCGTCTGGGCCGGATTGGTCACCTCACCGTAGTTGTTGAAATAATAATAGTCGTAGTAGTTCTTCTCCAGGGCGACCTGCTGCTCAGCATTCATATAGAAGTTCTGGGCATAGTCCATGTTGTGCTTGGAATAGACTGTCACGTTGGTGGAGAAGTCCACGTCGATCTTGCCTTTCTCGCGGGCGCTCTTGGTGGTGATGACGATGATACCGTTGGAGGCGCGGGCGCCGTAGATGGCGGCGGCGGCAGCGTCCTTCAGGACGTTGATGCTCTCGATATCGTAGGGGTTCAGGTCGTCGATGCTTCCTTCCATCGGCAGGCCGTCCACCACGAGAAGCGGGTTGGCCTCGGCGTACATGGAGCTGACACCACGGATGGTAAGCTTGCCACCGTAGGTCGAAAGACCGGCCACGCGGCCTTCGAGGTTCTGCATCAGGCTCGGGGTGTAGCGTTCTTCGATGGTCTTGGAATTGACCGTGGCGATGGCGCCCGTGACCTTCTTCTGCTGGATCTCCTGATAACCGGTGACCACCGCGCCTTCAATGAACATGCGGCTGTAGGTCATCTGCACGTCGAAGGTGCTGCGGCCGTTGAGCGGTTCCGTGACGGTATCCATTCCGAGGAAGCTCACTTCGATGGTCGAGTTGCGCGGGTTCTTGACAGCCAGCGTATAGTTGCCGTTGACGTCGGTGATGGCATAGGTCTTCTCGGTGACGTTCTGAACGGCGGCACCGGCAACCGGCAGGCCGTCCTGGTCGGTGATGCGACCCTTGAGCATCACGGCCCCGCGGGCCTGGCCCTGCTGGGCCGTTACGGCGGCCGGCGAGAGGGCGATCTGCCTGTCGAGGATCTTGTAGTTGATGTTCAGCGGCCGGAGCAGCTGGTCGAGCGCGGCCGTCAGGCCCACGCCGTTGACGTGGATGGAGACCGTTTTGTCCGCACCGATCTGCTGGTCGTTGTAGACAAAGGTGTAGTCCACCTGCTTCTGGATCTCATTGAGGACGGTCTTGAGCGGCGTCCTGTCGAAGTTCAGCGTGACGTTCTGCGCGCTGGCCGCCTGGGCGGAGCCCAGCAGGATCATCAGCGAGAGGAACATCCCTGAGAGGAAGTGTTTGACTGACATAGGTTGAAGTTTATTGAGTTGAAATAGTTTTCTCACTCAATAGTACAGTTTTCCCCCGATTCCCCCTCAAAAAAGTCCGGGCCTGCACCTTTCGATGCAAGCCCCGACCTTCCTAATAACCAAATTATTTTTTAACTACTCTAAAACGCTGTCGAGATAGGTGTAGAAGGCAGGATCCTCACCGAGGATGACCTTGGCGATCTTGCCTTGCGGATCGATGACGATTTTCGTGGGAAAACCCTGTACCTCATAGACTTTGACCAGGTCATTTTCGGAGGGGTTCAGCACGCTGATCCAGGGAAGTTCGTATTTCGCCGTGGCTGCTTTCCATTTCTCTTCCGTGTCGCGGCAGGCGACGCCCACGAATTCGACCTTGCCCTTGTGCTTGGCATAAGCCGCCTTCATGTCGGGGAAACCCTTGATGCACCATTTGCACCAGCTTCCCCAGAAATCAAGCACGACATACTTGCCCTGCAGGGAGGAAAGGGTGAAGGACTTGCCGTCCACCTTCTGCGCGGTGAAATCAGGCGCCTTGGCGCCGGCGGTGATGGTCTGGGCGCTGATGGCCGTGGAAATACCGGCGAGCAGCATGCAGGAGAGGATAAACTTTTTCATAACGGTTCTTGAAGCAAGCAAATATTATTCCAATCCCTTTTCCAGAAACTTCACATATTCATCCACGTCGAGGTTGTAGCTGCGGGCCGGCACCTTGTTCTTCTCCGTCACCGGGTCGAGAATCACATAGTAGGGCTGCGCGTTCACCTGGTAGCGCTTCATCATGAAATACGAATTGATCTTGCCCAGGCTCTTGAGCACCTTGCCGTCTTCGGTCGTAACCCAGTCTTTCTTGTCCAGGACCTTCTTGTCATCGCCGTAGAGCGAGCAGACCACATAGTCGTTCTTCATCAGCTTCAGCACGCGGGGATCGCTCCAGACGCGCGCTTCCATCTCCCGGCAATTCACGCAGCCGTGGCCGGTGAAATCCAGCAGGATAGGCTTGCCGACCTTCGTGGCATAAGCGCGGGCTTCCTCATAGTCGAAGAAGGCGGGAATGTCGTACGGCATGTGCAGGAAATCCGCATACTTGCGCGAGGCCGGGATACCGTCCCCGTCCTCCGCGGGCTGGCCCACGACATAGGTCGTCCCTCCCCCGCCGTGCTGATTCGGGTCAAGCACGAAATCCTGCGTCGTGATGGGCGGCAGATAGCCGGATAGCGCTTTGAGCGGCGCGCCCCACATGCCCGGGATCATATAGACCACAAAGGTGAAGACCACGATGACCAGGATCAGGCGGAAGACGCTCAGATGCTCGACCGGCGAGTCGTAGGCGAAACGGATCTTGCCCAGCAGGTAGAGGCCCAGCAGGAAGAACACCACGATCCAGATGGCCAGATAGACCTCGCGGTCCAGCAGGCCCCAGTGGTAGGTCTGGTCGGCCACGCTCAGGAACTTGAAACCGAGCGCCACCTCGACGAAACCGAGGACCACCTTCACGCTGTTGAGCCAGCCGCCACTCTTGGGCAGCTTGTCGAGCAGGCTCGGGGCGAAGGCCAGGAGCGTGAACGGCAGGGCGAAGGCGATCGAGAAAGCGAGCATCGTGATGATCGGCTCCCAGAACTGGCCCTGGGTCGACTTGATGAGCACGGAACCCACGATCGGACCTGTGCAGGAGAAGGACACCAGCACGAGGGTCAGCGCCACGAAGAACACGCCGGCCAGACCGCCCTTGTTGGACTTGGCGTCCGACTTGTTGAGCCAGGAACTCGGCAGGGTGATCTCGAAGGCGCCGAAGAACGAAGCCGCGAAGATCATGAAGATCAGGAAGAAGATGATGTTCGGGAGCCAGTGCGTAGCCAGCCAGTTGAAGATGTCGGCCGTCACGGTTTCGCCGCCGGCGAAGTAGGTGATCAGGATGATTACGGCAATGGGAATGGTATACAGCGCCACGATGGAGAGGCCGAAGATGCTGGCCAGCCATTTGCCGCGGCCTTTCTTCTTCTCCTCACCTTCGGCGACCTGGTTCTGCTTCAGGAAGAAGCTCACCGTCATCGGGATCATCGGGAAGACGCAGGGCGTGAGCAGTGCCACGAAACCCCAGGCGATCGCTTCCAGGATCAGGCCCCAGATGGATTTCCCCTGGCCGGGTGCGGCCGCATTCGGGTCGGCAGCCGCGTCATTGGCCGTGCCGTCAGCAGGGGCAATGACCGGCAGGCCCGCGCCGCCGGGGAGCTTGACATTCATCGTATAGTCGTCCGGCGGGATGCAGTTCTCGTCGTTGCAGGCCTGCCATTCCACCGTGACGGGGACTTCCACCTCATTGCCCTGGAGCAGTTCCACCTTCTGGCAGATGACCACCGGGCTGTCGCAGGTGCCGATCTCGATGCCGAAGACATCGTCGAAACCCCTGTGTACCTCGGAGGCGATGTACGGGTCGCCGACAAGTTTCACCTTGCCGCCGTCCTCGACGGTAAAGATCGTACCGTTGGGACCGCTGGAACCGTAGTCGGTCAGGTCGTAGATGTGCCAGGCACCGGCGATCGTGCCGGTCGCGCGGATCTCATAGGTGTTGCCTTCCACCTGGACGGCCTCGGCCTTCCAGGACACGGGCTGCATCGGCTGCGCGAAAACCGGCAGCGCCAGCAGCAGGGAAAGGAGCAGGAGTCTGAAATGTCTCATCTGTTATCGATTTGTTTTGTTTTTCGTGGGGATTCTGACAAATATACAAACTTGCCGGGAGTTCCCCTTATTTTATTTCATCGAAAGGATTATTCCAATTTGGCGATGATGTCGCGCAGGAGCGCGTTGAAATCGATGACGCGGTCGGGTTTCGGGGAATAGCCCAGCACGACCACGACCAGTTTCTTGGAAGGGATGATATAAATCTCCTGTCCGTCGTGGCCCTGGCAGGAGAACATATCTTCAGGCGCATCCGGGCAGGATCGGTTCTGGTTCAGCCAGAAAAACGCACCGTATCCGCCCTGGCTGGCCGAAGCGGGCGTCCGCGTGTAATCCACCCAGCCTTCCGGCAGAAGGCGCGCCGGGCCGACAAAACCTTCGTCCAGGTAAAGCTGGCCGAAGCGGGCATAGTCTCGCGCTGTCACATAGAGATAAGACGAACCGACAGGCGTGCCGCTCATATCCGGTTCGAAGCAGGCGTTCCGGATGCCGAGCGGCTCGAAGAGACGGGATCGCAGATAGGCCAGGAACTCGGCATCCGAGGCAAACTTGCCGCGGAGGTAGCGCATCACGATATTCGTGCTGCCGCTGGAGTAGTACCAATGGGTGCCGGGCTTGGCCATCAGGGGTTTCGAAAGGGCGAACAGGCCCATATCCTCTTCCCGGTGCAGCATCAGATTGACATCGGAACGATTGCCGTAGTTCTCGTTCCACTCGAGGCCACTCTGCATCTGCATCAGGTCGTTCAGCGTGATGGCCGCGCGCCCGTCCCCCTGCCATTCGGGGATGTCCATCGGGGCGTGGATATCCACCAGGCCGTCGCCGGCCATCAGACCCACCAGTGCGTTGGTGAAACTCTTGCCCATACTCCAGCTCAGGAGGCGGGTATCCGCGGTAATGCCCTGGCGGTAGCGCTCCGCCACGATGGCCCCATCGTGCAGCACTATGAAGGCGAAGGGCGTTCCGTTGTAGGCGTGGTCGTCGACCAGGGCTTTCGCGACGGGTTCCAGCTGGGCCGCCACGGCGGAATCGCCGGGTGCCAGGGGCTCGGGGCCGGCGGCTTCGGGAGGCAGCGGAAAGGCTTGCGCTTTGAGCCGTTCCATCGCTTTGCGGCCCCGCAGGAGCGTCACGCCATAACCGTCCCGATAGAGCGCCGTCGACTTGCTCCAGAGGAAACGGCTGGTTACCGTATGGTTTTCATAATCCACGCGGTTGCGGGTAAACTTGATAAAAGAGAAATGCAGGTCGAGTGCCTCGACGTCGGCGGGCTCGCGCCCGGACACAAAGACAGCGGAGGCCAGGTTCTTGGCCGCGTAGCCCGTAATGATGGGCATCAGACTGTTCAGATAAAGGCAGCCGCCCAGAAGCGCGGCCAGCAGCAACGCCAAAGCGATGCGAAAAAATGTTTTCTTTTTCATATTCAGTCCGAAAGATACGCATTTTAGGGCAAATCTACAAAAAGCCCCGGCGGAGGAGTTCTTCGGCGATCTGGACGGCGTTGGTGGCGGCGCCCTTGCGGAGGTTGTCAGCCACGCACCAGAGATTCAGGCCGCTTGCGACGGAGAAGTCGCGGCGGAGGCGGCCGACGAAGACTTCATCGCGGCCTTCGGCATACAGCGGCATCGGATAGATGTTGTGCGCCGGGTCGTCCTGGACAACGACGCCCGGGGTGTTTTCGAGGATGCGGCGGATGTCGGCCAGTTCGAACGGCTTTTCGAATTCGAGATTCACCGACTCGCTGTGGCCGCCGCGGACGGGCACGCGGACCGTGGTCGCGCTCACGCCGATGCTCTCGTCGCGGAGGATCTTGTGCGTCTCGTTCACCATCTTCATCTCCTCTTTCGTATATCCGTTTTCCAGGAAACTGTCGATGTGTGGCAGGATATTGCGGTCGATGGGATAGGGATACACGGCCGGATAACTTCCCCAGGCCTCCCCTGCCCGCTCGGCCTCCATCTGGACAACGGCTTTCTGCCCGGTGCCGGTGATGCTCTGGTAGGTCGATACGACGATGCGGCGGATCGTATAGGCGGCGTGGAGCGGCGCCAGCGGCAGCAGCATCTGGATGGTCGAGCAGTTGGGATTGGCGATGATGAAGTCCTTTTCCGTCAGGACATCGGCGTTGATTTCGGGGACGACAAGTTTCTTGTCTGGATCCATCCGCCAGCAGGAAGAGTTGTCCACGACGCGGCAGCCGGCGGCGGCGAAGCGCGGCGCCAGCTCGCGCGAAGCGCCGGCGCCGGCGGAGAAGAGCGCCAGCTGCGGCCGGCGGCCGATGGCCTCATCGGCGCTGACGACTTTGTGCGCTTTCCCCCGGAAGATGACGGTCTTGCCGACCGACCGCTCCGAAGCGACAGGAATCAATTCATCGACGGGGAAATTCCGTTCCTCCAGGATCTGGATCATCCGGGTACCCACCAGTCCGGTGGCCCCTACTACAGCTACTTTCATATATCTTCGAATTATATCTATCTTATTTTCAACTATTTCCTAACCTCTTTCTGTTCCGGCCGGGACAGAAAGACTCACATTGTAAATGGGAGGAATCATATCGACAGGATGTCTTGCAGGAGGCCGCCGGCGGTCTGGCGGGGGCCGGCGCCGGCGCCGCGGATGACCAGCGGTGAGGGATAATCAGCGGTGGTGATGACGGCGCAGTTGTCGGTTCCGGCCAGCGAATAGAGCGGACTATCGGGGTCGACGGCCTGCAGACCGATGGATATCTGCCAACGCGGAACGACGCCCCGCCCGGAAGCGGATGCGGCGTCGCACAGCAGGTCGGCGGCGTCCGGCGAGCCGGCAGGACGCGGCGAAGTGGCGGAACGGGGCGAGCCGGCAGGACGCGACGAAGTGGCGGGACGCAGCGAAGCGACGTAGCGGAGGCGGCGGCCGGCGGCGCTGGCGGCCGCGTAGGCGGCGGCCAGGTCGGCTTCGGCCGGGAAGGCCTCGAGACGGATGTCGGCTTCTTCAAGCGGAAGGCCGGCTACGCGGGCGAGAATCAGCGTCTTGCGGAGGACGTCGCGGCCGCTTAGGTCGATGGCCGGGTCCGGCTCGGTGTATCCTTTCTGGCGGGCGTCTTCGACCAACGCAGCAAAATCGTGACCTTCATAGTGGTCGCACAGGTAATTGAGCGTTCCCGACAGGACAGCCTCCACGCAGACAAGCGTGTCGCCGGAGACGGCGGCCCGGTCGAGCGCCGCGAGAATCGGCAGGGCCGCACCGACCGTCGTCTCATAACGGAGGCCGACGTGCGAACGCGCTGCCGCTCCGGTGAGCGCTGCATAGCTTTCATAGCTGCCGGAGAACGGGATCTTGTTGCAGGCCACCACGTTGTAGCCGGCCTTGAACAGTTGCGGATAGCGGAGCCCCGTCTCTTCACTGGCCGTACAGTCCACGAAGACCGCGTCGGCCAGCGACAGGCCGGCAAGCGCATCGAAGAAGGAACCGGCCACGCCCTGTTCCAGGGCGGAAGGATCGACCCCGGCCGTGTCGATCAGATAGCGGCGGCTGTTGGCCAGGCCGCAGATCCGCAGGTCCTTGCCGGTCCGGCGGGCGATGGCGTCGTGATTCTCCCGGATCATCCGGACCAGCGCCTTCCCGACCGTTCCGTAGCCGGCAATGAACAGGTTGACGGTCCGCAGCGGCGAACGGTCGAAGAATTCCCCGTGGATGGCCCGGATGGCCTCGTCGGCCTTGTCGGAGGCGACGATCACCGAGATGTTCCGTTCGGAAGAGCCCTGCGCCGTAGCCCGGACCGGGATGCCGCGTGCGCCCAGCGCCGCGAGCATCCGGCCCGTCGCGCCGCTGTGTCCCAGGATGTCGTCACCCACCAGGCAGACGATGGAATAGCCCGTCTCCACCTTGAGCGGCTGGAGTTTTCCCAGGGAGATTTCGTAGGCGAAGCAGGTATCGGCCGCCTGCTTGGCCGCCGGGGCGTCCGCCTCGGCGATGGCGATGCACATCGTATGGACCGAAGAGGCCTGCGTGATGAGGATGATGTTGATGCCGGCGCGCGTCAGGGCATCGAACAGCCGGGACGAGAAGCCGGGAATCCCGACCATGCCGCTGCCTTCCAGCGAGATCAGCGCGATCTTGTCGGAATTGGCGATGCCCAGCAGCGCTTCTTCGCGGCGCGGCGGGTTCTTCTCCACCAGGGTCCCGGGGTCGTCGGGGGCAAAAGTATCTTTTACATAAATGGGAATCCCTTCGTTGATGACGGGCTGGATGGTCGGGGGAAAAATGACTTTCGCCCCGAAATGGGAGAGTTCCTGCGCAGCGCGGTACGAAATGTTGCGGATGGTCCGCGCCGTGGGAACGGTCTTGGGATTGGTGGTCATGATGCCGGGCACATCCGTCCAGATTTCAACCAGGCGGGCCTTGACCGCGACGGCAAAGAGCGATGCGGTATAGTCGGAACCGCCGCGTCCCAGTGTGGTCACGCGCCCCAGTTCGTCGGAAGCGATGAAACCGGGCACAATGAACAGCGCCGTATGCGGCTGGCTTTCGACGGCCGCGGCTATCTTCTCATTGGTCAGCGCCGTATCGACGACCCCGTTGTGGGTACGGACCAGTTCCCGGGAATCCAGCCAGCGGCAGGGAATGCCCAGCGAAGTGAATTTGGCCGCCAGAATCTTCGTGGAAAACAGCTCGCCGTAACTCTGGATGGCATCCAGGCTCGCTGGACTGAGTTCCCCCAGCAGGAAGACACCGTGCAGGATACCGCCCAGTGAATCGAACAGGCTGTCCACCGCAGCGCGGACCTCCGGAATCCGTCCGGCCGGGAGGAGCTGCGTCATCATTTCCTGATGACGGACGGCCAAACCGTCCAGCTCTGCCAGATAGGACTCGTCCCGCTCGGAAGCGAGCCGGCCCAGCCGGATCAGGGTGTCGGTACAGCCGCTGAGGGCGGAACAGACCAGGATGGTGCGGTCGCGCTCCAGCGAGGCACGCACGATTTCGATGATTCTTTCGGGAGAAGAGACGGACGTGCCGCCGAATTTCATCACTTGCATAGCAGATACGGTTCAAGTAATTCTGTCAACTGTTTGGTTTCAAGCAGGAAACCATCGTGTCCAAAAGACGATGTTAAACGTTTATAAACGGCTCCGGGGATCATCGGCGCCCAGGTTTCAATCTCCGCGGGCGGGAAAATCGCATCGGTATCGATGGAGGCGACGACCGTTTTCGCCCGGATGCGCCCCAGGGCCGCAGCGACGCCGCCGCGCCCCCGGCCCACATTGTGGCTGTCCACCGCATTGCAAAGATAATAATACGAATACGCATCAAAACCACGGCGCAGCAGTTTTTCGCCTTGATAGCGTTCATACGAGGCAGCCCGTCCGGCGAACAGCGTGTCATCATCGGGCTCGGCCTGGGTCAGACCGTATCCTTCAAAGCAGCGATAGGAGATCAGCGCCTGGGCGCGGGCGCAGCGGAGGCCCGCCGCGCCGCCCGACAAGTCAACGGCCTGCCGGAAAGACGGGTCGGCCTCAAGGGCCATCCGCTGCGTCTCGATGCCGGCCGACAGATAGGGCGACACCCGCGGCGAAGTGGCGATGAAAGCCGCCTGCGCAAAGAGATCCGGTTCGGAAACAGCCCATTCCACCGCCTGGAAACCGCCGATGGAGCTGCCCACCAGCAGATCGATGCGGTCGATGGCCAGGGCCCGTCGTACCGCCGTCATCGCCGCCACCATATCGCGGACCGTAATGGCCGGAAAATCAAAGAAAAACGGCAGGCCCGTCTCCGGATTGACGGAGGCCGGGCCCGAGGAACCGTAAGGGGAAGCCAACATGTTGACACAAACGATGAAATCGCGTTCCGTATCGAAGAAACGGCCCGGACCTACCATCTCAGGCCACCAGTCTTCGGGGTCACTGTTGGCTGTCAGCGCATGGCAGATCCAGATGACCTGGCCGCGACGGACGCGGGATGTATGATACACGACCTTCACCCGGTCGAGACGCCCGCCTGCCTCGAAGCGGAAATCGTCGAGAAAAAGCTCGTGCCGGATCATTCGTGCGCCGCTTCCAATGCCTGCCGGAGATCTTCGATGATGTCTTCTGCGTCTTCCAGTCCGATGCTCAGGCGCATCAGGCCGGGATCGATGCCGGCCGCGCGCAGTTGCGCGTCGGACAACTGCCGATGCGTGTGCGAAGCCGGATGCAGGATGCAGCTGTGGCAGTCCGCCACGTGCGTCTCGATGGTGATGAGCCGGAGCGCATCCATAAAGCGGTTGTCGAAGGCGCGACCGCCCTTCAGGCCCAGGCAGAGAACGCCGCTGGAGCCTTCCGGAAGATATTTCAGGGCTTTTTCATGCTGGCTGTCTCCGGGCAGGCCGGGATATTTCACCCAGGCCACGTCGGGATGGCGCTGGAGGAAACGCGCGACTTCCAGCGCGCTTTCGCAATGGCGCGGCACGCGGAGGTGCAGCGTCTGCAGGCCGAGATTCAGGTAGAAGGCATTCTGCGGGCTCTGGATGGATCCCAGGTCACGCATCAGGTGGGTCGTAGCCTTGGTGATATAAGCCGCCCGGCCGAAGGCTTTGGTATAGATGAGTCCATGATAGGAGGCGTCGGGTGTGCACAGGCCGGGGAACTTGTCGGCATGGGCTTCCCAGTCAAAATTGCCGCTGTCCACCAGCGCGCCGCCGACCGCCACGCCTTGGCCGTCCATGTATTTGGTCGTGGAATGGGTCACGATGTCGGCGCCCCATTCGAAGGGCCGGCAATTCACGGGCGTAGGGAAGGTATTGTCCACGACAAGGGGCACGCCGTGGGCATGGGCGATCCGGGCGAATTTCTCGATGTCAAGCACTTCCACGCCGGGATTGGACAGGGTCTCCCCGAAGAGGAGCTTGGTTTCTGGCCGGAACGCCGCCGCAATCACGTCTTCCGGATCGTCGGGATTGACGAAGGTGACGGCGATGCCCATTTTTTCCAGCGTGACGCCCAGCAGGTTGAAAGTGCCGCCATAGATGTTGGCGGCGCTGACGATATGGTCGCCGGCACAGCAGATGTTCAGGCAGGCGAAGAGATTGGCGGCCTGGCCCGACGAAGTCAGCATCGCCCCCACTCCGCCTTCCAGGTCGGCGATTTTCGCGGCTACATGGTCGTTGGTGGGATTTTGGAGGCGGGTATAGAAATAACCGCTTTCTTCGAGGTCGAACAGGCGGCCCATCTGGTCGGAAGTCTCATATTTGAAGGTGGTACTCTGGATGATCGGAATCTGTCGGGGTTCTCCCTTTCCGGGCTGGTAGCCCGCGTGCACGCAGCGCGTGCCGATGCCTTGCTTGCTCATGGTCTGCTAATTATTTTCTGCGCAAAGATAAAGGGAAGGGAAAAAACAGGCAATAGTCTGGAAAAAATCGGAAAATATTTCTAATTTTGCCAATATTTCCAGGAATAAAAGAAAATTATTCCAGATTACGGACCTGATTTAGAAAAATATTTCATATGGCAAGCAACCTGGACAGCACCGACCTGAAAATTCTGAAGTGCCTGCAGGAGAACGCGCGCCAGACGACCAAGGAACTGGCGGCGAAGGTTAACCTCTCCACCACCCCGGTCTTCGAACGGCTCAAACGGCTGGAACGCGAGGGATATATCCGGCAATACGTCGCCATCCTCGACGCGGAAAAACTCGATCTGGGCTTCGAGGTCTTCTGCTCCGTGAAACTGAAGCAGATGACCCGCGACGTGGCCCGCGCCTTCACGCGGACCATCCGCGGCATCCCGCAGGTGGCCGAGTGCTACAACATCTCGGGCGAATACGACTACCTGCTCAAGATCCGCGCCCGCAACATGAAAGAATACAACGAGTTCGTCATCAACACCCTGGGCACCATCGACGCCATCGGCAGCGTCCAGTCTTCCTTCGTGATGAACGAGATCAAGCACAGCTACGGCCTCTGCCTATGAATACCTTCGATACCATCCGCGTGCACGGGGCCCGCGAAAACAATCTCCGCGACCTGTCGCTCGACATTCCCAAATACAAGATCACCATCTTCACCGGCGTATCCGGCTCCGGAAAGAGTTCCCTGGTCATGGACACCCTCGCGGCGAAAAGCCGCCGCGAGCTCAACGACACCTTCCCCACTTTCGTGCAGCAGTATCTCCCCAAATACGGCCGGCCGAAAGTCGATTCGATCGAGGGGCTGCCCATCGCCATCGTCATCGACCAGAAGAAACCCGCGCAGAACTCCCGCTCCACCGTCGGCACCTATACGGATATCTACGCGCTGATCCGCCTGCTGTTCTCGCGCGTGGGCAAACCGTTCGTGGGCTACTCCGACAGTTTCAGCTTCAACCATCCGCAGGGCAGCTGCCCGCGCTGCGCCGGGCTGGGCGAGATCCGGGAGCTCGACATCCACAAACTCGTGGATTTCGACAAGAGCCTCAACGACGAAGATACCATCCATTACATCGCCTTCGGGAAGGGCGGCTGGCGCTGGATCCGCTACGCCCGCAGCGGCCTGTTCGACCTCGACAAGAAAATCCGGGATTACACGCCGGAAGAACTGGACCTGTTCCTGAACAGCCCGCAGATCCGGCTCAAGAATCCGCCGGCCGGCTGGCCGAAGAGCGCGAAATACGAGGGCCTGATCCCGCGGATGTACCGCAGCATCATCAACTCCGAAGAAGGGCTGCTCCACGCGGCCGTGCTCAATCCGATGCTGCGGATGGGCACCTGCCCGGACTGCGGCGGCACAAGACTCAATCCCAAGGTCCTCAGCTGCAAGATCGAAGGGCTGAACATCGCGCAGGTATGCGCCATGTCCATCTCCCGGCTGAACGCCTGGATCCAGAGCCTGGGCGACCCGCTGGCCGTCGACCTGAAGGCCGCCATCGGGGAACGGCTTTCCGCCCTGGAAGAGATCGGCCTCGGCTACCTGTCGCTGAGCCGGCCGGTCGGCACGCTTTCGGGCGGCGAGGCGCAGCGCTGCAAGATCGCCAAGTACATCAATTCATCCCTCTCGGACGTGCTCTATATCCTGGACGAGCCCAGCGTGGGGCTGCATCCGCGCGACATCGAGCGGCTGAAACGCTCGGTCCGCCGGCTGCGCGACCGGGGCAACACCGTCCTGCTGGTGGAGCACCATCCGGAGATGATCCGCATCGCCGACCACATTGTGGACCTCGGGCCGGGTCCGGGCATCGACGGCGGCCGGATCCTGTTCGAAGGACCGTTCGACGCTTTGCTCCGGAGCGGAACGGCCACGGGAAAGCTGGTGGAAGAACGGCTGCCGTTCAAGGCAGCGCCGCGGGCCGGGAACGGCGTGTTCCGGGTGGAACACGCCGCCTTGAACAACCTGCGGGACCTCAGCGTCGATTTCCCGCTGGGCGTCTTCGGCGTGGTGGCGGGTGTGGCCGGCTCGGGCAAGAGTTCGCTGATGGAATGTTTCCGGCAGCAGTACCCCGAAGCGGACAAAGTGATCTATATCAGCCAGAAGAACATCGGTGTCAGCCTGCGTTCCACGCCCGGCACCTATATGGACGTCGCCGGCGACATCCGCAAGGCCTTCGCCCGGGCGAACAAGATGAAGGAAGCCTACTTTACGTTCAACGGCGCGGGTGCCTGTCCCGTGTGCGGCGGCAAGGGCGTCATCGTGTCGGAGATGGCTTTCATGGATGCGATCGAGACGACCTGCGAAGCCTGCGGCGGCCTGCGCTACCGGGACGAAGCCCTGCAATACACGCTGACGAGCCCGGCCACCGGCCAGACGCTGAACATCGCGCAGGCGATGGACCTGTCGGTCCGCCTGGCCTCCGCCTTCTTCGCCGGGACCGTCATCGAACAGAAACTCCGGCCGCTGGTAGATGTCGGCCTGCAGTATCTCCATCTGAACCAGTCGCTTTCGACGCTTTCGGGCGGGGAACTCCAGCGGCTGAAGCTCGCTTCCTACCTGGGCGTCGAAGACAAGATCTTCATCGTGGACGAGCCCACCGACGGCCTCCATGTCAAGGATATCCGCAACATCATCGCGCTGTTTGACACGCTGGTGGCACAGGGCAACACGGTCTATATGATCGAACACAACCTCGACGTCATCCGCTCGGCCGACTTCCTGCTGGAACTCGGGCCGGGGGCCGGCGAGGAAGGCGGACGCCTTCTCTACGCCGGCGCCCCCGCCGGCCTCGCCACCTGCCCGGCGTCCATCACCGCCGCCTATCTCTTCTGACGGCAACGCCCCGCACAAGCTTGCCCTGCGGCCTCCTGCCCGGCCCGCCTTCCCCATTTGCGATGCAATGTACACATCAGTCAGTCAGCGACTTGCGCAAGTTGATCCCCTCGGTTTCCGAGGGGATCAACTTGCATAATCAGCTGATAATCAAGCGTGTCCGTTGCAGCTAATATACCCTAATTCGAGGACCGCTCAAAAGCAGGCGCTTCGGGCCATCCGGTCCAGGCATCATAGCCGAGCGTCTCCTTGCCGAGTAGTTTCAGGGAAAGGCGCCGGGACGAGAGTTCCTGAATCTGATAAATGATCGAGCCATTGATGCCGCAGAAAGAGGCCTCCCGGATATGGAGGGTCCGCCCGTCTTCTTCGACAGAATAAAAATACGACGTTTCACGGTCTCCGGCGAATACATCATGATTCCGGACCCAAAGCACAGGAATGGTACCGGAAGTTTGGTCGCCCAGGCTGTTGAAAGTCCAGGTCGTGAATCCCTCTTGAACCATACCTTTCGGTGCGATCAGGCGCCAGGTGCCGTCCAGCCGGCCGGGTTCTTCAGGCAAAGTTTCACAGGCACAGAGTCCTGCCAGAAGCAGGAGCATAGCAGATAAAAGCGTCAGCGTCTTTCTCATTTCACGATTGTTTTACCATTAAATGCAGCTTCCGGGAAAACCTTGCGCAGGCGCTCTCAAATGTCATCCCCGCCTATGCCCCCCGTTTGCGCTGCAATGTACACATCAGTCAGTCAGCGACTTGCACAAGTTGACCCCCTCGGTTTCCGAGGGGATCAACTTGCGTAATCGGCTGATGCTCAAATGCGTCCGTTGCAGCGCAAAAATAATAAAAAAAATGGTTTTAACTTTTGAACGATTTTTGCGACTAATCTTAGAAAAGAGCCTTTTATGACGAAACAGGATTTTGGACAGCTATCGGCCCGGATACGGGAAAAGCTGGTGGCGGTTGCACGGCAGTTCGGCCGGGCGACGGGTAGCACCAGCGACGAGGCCGAAGATGTCGTGCAGGAGGCGCTGGTCACCCTGTGGGAACTCGTCGAGAAAGGCTATCCGGTCCGGGACGCCGAGGCGTTGGCCGTGCGGCTGACCAAGAACATCTGCGTCAATCATTTCCGGAAACGGAAGATCCGTTTCCGGCCGTTGGAAGAGGCGGCGCAAAGCGGAAGCGCGCCCACGGACAGTCCGCTGGAAGCGGAAGAAAACCAGCGGATCCGCAAGTGCTTGTATAAGAAACTATCTGAGACACAACGGACTTTCCTGACGATGCGCAGCGACTATGCGCTCTCGCTCGACGAGATTGCCGCTGCGACGGGACGCCCGAAGAACAGCATCAAGGTGAGCCTTTCGACGGCCCGTCGGCAGATGCTGGAAGAACTGAAAAAAATGAACGCTTTATGATAAACGACCTTGCAGACAAAAACAAGCGGAAATCGTTGATCGAGCGCTATCTCGAAGCGGAGACGACGCCCGCCGAAGAACAGCGGCTCCGCGACTGGTTCGCCCGGCACCAGGCCGAGGCCGACGAACGGGAGATCGCCCTGCTGGTCGGCCTGGCCGCTCCCTGCGCCAGCTGCCTTCCGGAGTTGGACGAAACGGAAGCCGAATTCGACCGGCTCGTAGCCGTCGGCGGCAACGGCAGCAACAACGGCGGCGGCAGGCGGCGCCTGCGCTGGCGCGCAGGCATCGCCGCCGCCGCTGCCGCCGCCATCGCCCTCTTCTTCTTCCTCCGCCCTGTCGGCAGCAAGGAGCAGCCGATCAGCCCCGTCGCCATCGCCGAAGGCATCCGCCAGATCATGATGCTCAGCCCCGACGAGATTGAAACGGTGGTCGCCACACCGTCCGGCTCGAAAGCCATCCTGACCGCCTACCTGAAAGACGGCCGGACTTTTTCCTATATTCTCACATACGATACGGACGACGGTACCACGTCCCTTCTTGCTTACAACCATCCATCTACCGATTGACCATGACAACACTCGTCTTCTCCCTCCTTTGCACCGCCGTCCTCAGCGCCGGCGCCGCCACCGCACCGGCCGACACGCTTACCCGTTATATCATCGACAAGCAGGACGTCGAGCACTTCGACGGCTCCCAACTCAAAGGCGCCCGGATCGAGGCCTATGATATCACGGTCATCAACGTGAACGGGCAGGCCGTACAGGTCCACAACATCCAGACTGACCGTGGAGCATTGCCGCTGATTCTCATCGACGGGGAGCCCGCCACCAACGAAGATATGCGGACGCTCGATCCAGCCGCCATCGCCTCCGTACAGGTTTTCAAGAACAAGGAGGCCATCGCCAAATTCTCCGCCGACGAGACCTACGCCCATTTTGTCGATTCCGCCCGAAACGGCGTGATCGTCATCACCCTCAAGCAACCCGGCACCTACACGCCGAGCCGCAAGAAAGCCAAGGCAATCTACGTCCATTGACAGCCGAAGGCCAGATTCCGGCGGCGGCGAACTGATTCATCAGAAATTGCGCAAAGCGATATATCCGCTTTCGTCGATAAGACGCTTCGCCCGGGGCGTCGAGAGCCAGGTATAGATCTGCTGCGGAAAAGAATCCTGCGGCTCGTCGGCTCGTATGGCGGCATAGATGTGAGAATAAAAAGGATATCCATTCTTCCGGCCCTGCACTGCGTTGAGCAAGGTTTCCGCCGTAGGATAGACATTATCAACCGCCAGCACACGGACGTGGTGAAGGTCGCCCACCATTCTCTCACAGAAATAATAGGGCGTATAGGCGATGCCGTAGGGATCTCCTTCGATCTGGAAATAAGGCGAAAGCATATTGTATCCCACCATTTCCGGCCATTCTTTCATCGCTCGCCCCTTCATCACCAGCGTCTCCATTTTTTCCTGACTGCCCGAATCCGCGTCCCGCGTATAGGGATGGATCTCATGATCGACGCCGCCCAGTTCCTTCCAGTTTGTGATCTCACCCGTATAAATCTTCCGTATCTGCGCCGGAGTCAGGGACTTGACCGGATTGTCCGGATGCACGATGAAAACCAGTGCATCCCAGGCAAGGGGCTTGGTGACAATCTTGACCTGTTTCTGTGCTGCATAGTCCGCTTCGTTACGGGATATGTCCCGCGAGTCGATGATTACGCGGCAAGTGCCGTCGATCAGGTTCACATAGGCGCCATGCGAGCCGCTGGATTTCCACAGCGCGTGGATCCGGTCGGCAAAAGCGATGTGTTCCGCACTTCCCTGTATCATCCCGTCCGGCAACAGAAACCATACTTTGTAATTGGACCCGGACACGATATCAGGCCCCCAGCGCCACGGAATGTCAAGCATCTCATACATCAGAATGTCCCGCAGTGGCGAAGTACTGGTAGAGCAGTCGATGAAAGGGAAATTGTCGAGCGTCAGGCCGGCGATTTCAAAATCGGCAACTTCCTCAAAATCCGGCGAGTCGATATGCTCGCAGGCACAGAGCCCTGCCATCAGCAGCACCGTGCACAAGAGGGTGATAAATTTCTTCATTGTCTGTCGTTTTACCCACAAAATGCAGAATCAACACGTTTCTTGCGCAGCATGTCATGCTTTTTACAGGCCGGCCATCCAGTCGGCAATGGTCTGCAGCGCTTCGGGGGCAAAGGTCTCTTCGATCTGCGGATATTCCGCCGGTACGCCGGTCTTTGCGTGCTGGAAGAGGTGATTGAGTCCTTCCAGAGCACGGACCGCGTTCCGCGGCGAGGCGGGCAGGCCGCGTTCCAACGCGCCGAGGTTCAGCGCGCAGTCCACCTGCCTGTCCAGCGTCCCGTTCAGCGCCAGGACCGGACAGGTCACCGCGCCGAGGCGGCCGGAAAGGTCGAGTTGAAGCAGATAGCGCAGGTACGGCAGTTGGAGCTGCGCCTGCACGGCCGCCAGGTTCTGCTGGAGCGGCGCAGGCAGTTCGAAGGAGGCCGGATCCGGCATCGGAAGCCCCTCCACCGCGGCATCAAAAACCGCGGCCAGCGCCTTGCAGTAGCGCTCCGTGGTCGCAGCGTCCAGTCCGGCCTGCTGCAGTTCGTAGCGGTTCTGGGCCAGCAGCGTTTCGCGGCCCGAGACCACCATGCCGGCCAGACTCACGATGAAGTCGGCTTTCTGTTCTGCGGCCAGCATAAAAGCGATCGTGCCGCCTTCGCTGTGGCCGAGGACGCCCACGCGGTCGAAGCGCTGGCGAAGCAGCGCGAGGCCGGCGGCGGCATCGTTCTTCAGGTCTTCCGTCGTCACGTTCACCACGTCGCCGGTCGATTCGCCGAAGCCCCGGTCGTCGTAGCGCAGGGTCGCCACGCCCCGGCGGGCCAGATAGTCGGCGATGACTGCAAACGGCTTGTGTTCAAAGAGTTCTTCGTCCCGGTTCTGGAGACCGCTTCCGGTGACCAGCAGCAGGACAGGTGTCGTACGATCGCACGTTTCCGGAAGCACGAGGGTGCCTTTGAGCACGGCATCCCCGTTGGCGAAACTGACTTCTTCCGTAGCATACGGAAAGGGCGGCTGCGGCGTCTGGGGCCGCTTGCGCTGCGGTACGCCGGGCGAGAGCGTCAGGGGAAATGAAGCCCCGTTCTGCGAAAACGAGCCGATGATCTTATCGCCGATCCGGTATCCCTCGAAAACGGCGTTGATGGCCGCAATGTCGATATGGAGCGCACCGAGCGGCGTGAGCGCGGCCTGGACCGGAATGCCTTTGGCGCCCTGGTCCGGCACGTCCAGCGTGGCTTTGTCATCAGACAGATGGAATACCAGCGCGAGGGAGACGCCCTGGACTTCGAGGGAGCCTGACCAGCTTCCGGTGGGCAGCTGGGCCCGGCAAAGGGCGGAAACGGTCAGCAAAAGGGAGATCGCCAGAATCTTTTTCATACGCATATCGGTTTCGTATATTGCAAATATACATTATTTTATCTATATTTGTAGAATCCATCTTGCAAACAGCCCCATGAAACCCATCTTCCAGACCCTCGCGCTCCTGACAGTCCTCCTGCTGGCAGCCTGCACGCCTGCCAAGAAAAAAACGGCGGCCGAGCCCGCATCCCTGATCACAGAGAAAGGATACGAAGTGGAAAGATTCATCACCGACAGCGGAAAGCCCGTGGACATCACCCTGATCAAACACGGCAGCCTGGCCCTCAGCTATGACGGCATCTCGATCCAGGTCGATCCCGTCTGCAAACACGGCAAGGAGACCGATTATGCCGGCGATTTCCCGAAAGCCGACTTCATCCTGGTCACCCACGAGCACGGCGACCATCTGGATGCAGACGCCATTGACGCGCTTACCAAAGACGGGACCCGCCTGCTGATGAATCCCCGCAGCTGCGAACAGCTCGGACGCGGAGAAGTGGTCCTCAACGGAGACCGGATCCCGTTGACCGACAACATCCTGCTGGAGGCCGTCCCGGCCTACAACACCAGCGAAGGCCGTGAGAAATTCCATCCCAAAGGCAACGGAAACGGCTACGTGCTCAGTTTCGACGGCCTGCGCATCTACATTGCCGGCGACACCGAAGACATCCCCGAAATGGCGGCGCTCAAGGACATCGACGTCGCTTTCCTCCCGGTCAACCAGCCTTACACCATGACCGTCGGGCAATGCGTCTCGGCCGCCAAGGCCATCCAGCCCAAGGTCCTCATCCCCTACCACTACAGTCAAACCGACCTGACCGGCCTCCCGGCCCTCCTCCCCGACATGGACGTCCGGATCCGGCAGATGCAATAAATCCGGCGCAGAAGAAACGCTATTTCTTGATGTTGGACAGATCGAACATCAAGCCGGAATTTCCAGCGGTGACAATCTGCGGCAATTCTCCGTTCCACTTTTCAATCCAGTCTTCCTGGATGATCATCGGGCTGAGAGAAGCAGCGATCGTACGATTGTAGTACGCCTCGGCGTCGGCCTTGACTTTCGTCGCTTCGGCTTCACCTTTTGCCTTCGCGATGGCAATCTGGGCGTTGGCTTCCGCCTGCTTTACCAGGTTTTCAGCCTTGAGCGCTTCCTGGATAGCCTGGTTCTTTGCCTCGATGGCGGCGCTCAACGAGAGGGGCGGTGTTATCTGCGAAGTGAATTCCGATACGATGAAGCCCTCGGCGCCCAGCGATTTTTCAAGCATCTGGCGCACTTCCTGCTCAAATTTGGCCCGGTTGCCCATCAGTTCGTCGGACGTGTAGTTGTTGGCCGAGATGCGATACGCATCGTAAATGCAGGTACGCATGTATCCCTGCTCAATATCCCGCAGAGAACGGCGGTACTTGTTGAAAACATACGAAGCCTTGGTGCGGTCGAGCTGGTATGCCAGCAACGGGTCCATCGAAAAAGTGGCGGCATCCTTCGTCGTCACGTTGAAAGGCGCGTAATCCACCCGCTGGATAAAGACGGGATAAGTAAACACGCTGGTCGTAATCGGATTATAGAAGGTCAAGCCCGAGACCTGGGTAGAAATCAGTTCTCCCTGGTCTGTAAGCGAGAATTTTTTGAATTTGATGCCGATTTCGGAATTATCCACCATCTTCGTACAGGAACCGACGGCGATCAGCAGGACGACGATGCCCGCCGCAACATAAAACAGAGTCTTGTGAACTTTTTTCATAATAACAGAGTTTTATTGATATTTCTGCAAATATACCATTTTCGGGCGATCCTGCAAGCCCCCTATCCGATCTTTGCGAGCGAATCGGTGATGGCGTAGACGGTGAGATACCCGGCCGCACCGGTCATGACGCAAGATAGCGTCATTCCATCCCCAAGAACGGCTCAGCATGACGCGGAACACGCAGAAGATGTCATGGCCAGGATGGGATCCTGGACGGAGAAACTGCCATAGACCTGTTCGGAGGCAGCCCGGCATCCGCCCCCGCATTGCGACAGGAGCGCACAGTTTCCGCATTCGTCCGGGACAGCGGCATAACGGGCGTTGATTTGGGGATCGGCAAGGATGTCCCCAATCGGCCGGGTGTAGATATTTCCCAGCACCTTGGGAGAATGATTGCAGAAGCGGACATCCCCGTTATAATTGACCGTAACCGGTCTCCCGCTGAGATCCGCGCTGCATCGGGAGAAACGGATATGCGGATAAGGCGTCGTATCCAGCAGGCATAGCGGCGTGCATACCCCGCTGACAAAACGCATATCCGGATTCTGCCCGGCAAAGCGTTCAATGGTGGCAAACGCATCCTGCAGCATCTTCCTGTCCGGGACAAGTTCCTGCAAGTTCCGGATCCCATTTCCCCCAATGTTGAAGCGGTTCACCATCACGGATCTTACGCCGCAACTCCGGATAAGCGAGAGCGTTTCCGCAATGCCCGGCGCATTGACTTTCGTAACGACCAGTACCGCGGCACCCACACCCGCCTTGCCGGCACTGCGCAACGCCGCAAGCGCCTTTTCCCAGGAGCCAGGAAGGCACGTAAGTGAATCATGGACAGACGAATCCGCACTGAGCAGTGGAATCTGGACAGCACCGACCCCCAGGTTCAAGAAGTTCTCAAGCGCATCGGGCGTCAAGCGTGTGCCGTTGCTTAGGACATTGACCGCACTGCCCTTGCGCCGGGCGTAAAAGACCAGATCGTGGATGTTCGGAAGCAGGAGGGGTTCACCGCCCGAGAAGGAAAGATTGTCAACGGCGGTCTGGGAAAACAATTTTCTCAGCGTCTTGCGTGCCAAGGACGGATCGGGAGCCGCAATGGGCGTTTGGCCGTCACGCCAATAGTTATAGCAAAACCTGCAGCACTGGTTGCAGGCGCCGGTGAGTTCAAATACGATGTTGTTTATATGGGAGCGCGTCTTCACCGGATATTGATGACCATGACACCATACGCCATCTGGGACAATTCTTCCGGATTCTCCTTCACCACGCCCTGCACTTGGACAATGGCCTCGCCCCGATGCGTAACACTTTCAGAGAGAGGAATGTCAAAGGTGCCGTTGTCAGGATCCGTCACGACCAGTTCCGCCCGCTGCAATTCCGTCCCCGCACGATTGTTCAAGATAACTTTGAGCACGTATTTCCGGTAAGAGGGAACGCGGATATTTACGGAGAATACATCACCGGGACTCAACTCGTTATAGCGGTAGGACGTGTGGCTGCTCTTGATATTCAGGGAGACAAAATTGTCGGTACGTTCCTCGACAACAGGCTCATAACACATGATTTGCCCCGGCCCGCCGATCTGACCGCAGGAAACTGCGGACAGCATGGTCATGCAGGTAATCAGCAGACCGCCCAGCCGATATTTTGCCTTGATCGCTTTCGCATTCTTTCCGCGGGTGAAAAATACCCAGGCGGAAACCGCCAGAAAGGCGATGCCGACAAGGATGTAAATGAGGAGATACTTGGTTTTCATGACAAATAATAATCTTTAGAAACGGAAGCCGATTGTTGCGGCCAGATAATGCAGATGAATGGAACCGGTCCGCTTGTAGGCAGGATACTGGACCATGGCGTTCAAAAGCCCCAGACTGCCCTCAATCCCCCATTGAAAGTGCTTTCCACGCAGAAAAGTCACGCTCGGATGAAGTCCCAGGTCAAAGCGTTTGAATTTCTCTTTACCGTTCAAGGGATCGGACGGATCGGCATCGATGTAGTAAGTATCCGGTGAAACCATGTAGGAAAGCGCCGGACCAAGCCCGAAAACGATTCTTGACCCCGTGGATTCAAGATGATAGCGGCAGTCGATGAAAACATCGGCCATTCCCATCCCATCCGGATCGCCGCCAACCCACATGAAGTGACGGATGTCTCCCAACTGCAGACGAAGTCCCGCTCCGGGCATCACGGACCATTGCTCGTCAAACCTGACATCCAGACCGTAAGACAGGCGCAACACCGCACCGGGGTTGTTGCCATAGGACTGGGAGCCGCTTTCCAGGAACAGTCCGCCACCGATCATAAGGTTGCTCTCCGCCCTCTTCCAGGAGGGACGTTCCTGTCCGAAAGCAAGACTGACAGACAGGAGCAATGACAATATCGTAACTATTGATCTACGCATTTCTCTTAGTGTTTGTGGACACGTCGCTTGGTGTTTGCCGACATGTCACTTGGACAAAAACACAATATATAAATACACATTATCCGTTTTATTGCTTCAGGGGAGCAAAAAACTTTTGCATTAATTGTTTCACAGATAGAATGGCAGGGTGGAATGACACGGTGCGAGCCCGCGGAGATGGCCGCTGAGGGCCGCCAGACGAGGAGTGGACGGGCTCGCAGGCCGGATGGGACGGTGCGAGCCCGCGGAGATGGCCGCTGAGGGCCGCCAGACGAAGGGCGGACGGGCTCGCAGG
>CADAOB010000022.1 GCA_902789445.1 uncultured Bacteroidia bacterium
GAAAAGCGCGTCCTGGAGCTCGAAAAGCAGTATGACCTGGCGGCGAAGGAGGCGGAACTGGTTCGTGAACGGAACCGGTGGCAATTATTGCTGACGATGCTTATAGCCCTGCTTGCTATCACTGGACTCTTGTTCTGGCAATGGCGCCTGCTTCGCCAGAACGTGGATCTGCAGGAACGCCAAGACATGAAGGACACTGTAGCCATGTCTATCATCCATGCGGTGGTATCCACCTATGCGGGAATCAACAAACGCCTGACAGTCATACATAACCTACCTGACGGTGAACGACAGGATGCCTTAAACCGGCTGATCCAGGACAACAAGACAAATGTGGCCAAAAACCTGTCGGCCGCGATAGAAGAAAATTATGACACGCTGCCAAAGTACGTACGTCGCACAATCGCGTTACTGGATGGGGCCCAACAGAAAGCAGTATTTATCCTGACAGAAATCGGATTCTCGCCTGGCGAGATCGGCAAGATGCTCGGCATAAGTAGTAATCAGGTTCGAACTGTCAAGACTGCCGTGCGAGACAGGATCTCAACTTCGCCCGACGCGCTGAAACGAGACATCGTTCGGCTGCAAATCATGCAGATGGGGCGCCGTGTACATAACAGCAAAAACGGACGGCTGTAAAGCCGCCCGTTTTTCGTTGGTTAAAGGACAGATTTAGGCTTCTTCGCCGACCACCTGGAGTTTGACGGTGGCTTTGATGTCCTTGTAGCATTTGACCACGGCCTCGTAGTCGCCGACCTGCTTGATCAGGGGCTCGCCGACGAGGGTGATGTTCTTGCGGTCAATGTCGAAACCGGCAGCCACGAGGGCCTCGGCGACCTGGATGTTGTTCACGGAACCGAACACCTTGCCGGTCTCGCTCACCTTGGCGGGGACCTTCACGGTTACCTCGGCGAGCTGGGCGGCGAGTTTCTCGGCAGCGTCGCGGAGCGCCTGCTCCTTGTGGGCGCGCTGGCGCATGTTTTCGGCGTGGATTTTCTTGGCGGTCGGGGTAGCCATGATGGCCAGGCCCTGGGGAATCAGCCAGTTTGCGCCGTAACCGTTGCGGACGGTCACGATGTCGTCCTTGTTACCAAGGTTCTGAACGTCTTGTTTGAGAATAACTTCCATCGTCTTTCCTCCTTATTTCATCAGATCGGTTACATACGGGAGAAGCGCCAGGTGGCGGGCTCTCTTGACAGCTTGCGAGACCTTCTTCTGGAATTTCAGCGAAGTGCCGGTGATGCGGCGGGGGAGGATCTTGCCTTGCTCGTTGAGGAATTTCTTCAGGAACTCGGCGTCCTTGTAGTCGACATATTTGATGCCTGCCTTCTTGAAGCGGCAGTATTTCTTCTTCTTGACCTCGACATTGACGGGGTTCAGATAGCGGATGTCATCGTTCTGTGCCATAGTCTTGTCTCCTTATTCGTTAGCGGGAGCCTCGGCAGGTGCTTCGGCGGCGGGTGCGGCGACACCGCTCATCTTCGCGCGGCGGCGCTCGGCATAAGCGATGGCGTGTTTGTCCATCGATACAGTCTGGAAGCGGAGGATACGCTCGTCACGCTTGAACTGTGTTTCAAATTTGGCAATGAACTCCGGCTCGGCCTGAAACTCGATCAGGGTGTAGAAGCCGGTAGTTTTCTTCTGGATCGGATAAGCCAGTTTCTTCAGGCCCCAATCCTCCTGGCACACGATCTTGCCACCGTTCTCGGTGATCAGATCCGCGTACTTGGCAACCGCTTCCTTCATCTGGACATCAGACAAAACGGGAGTTGCAATGAAAACGGTTTCGTACTGTTTTAACATTAGTAGGTAAAATTAAAATTAACAAGCCCTTCGGGATTTTCCCAAAGGGCTGCAAAAGTAAGGATAATTTTTTAAATCACCAAATTACTTTCTCGGAAGAGCCTATTTCTTCGGAGCGTCTTCCAGGACGGCCTGGATGAACTGCCACCATTTGGCGACCGAAGGGATGAAGCAGCGCTCGTCCGGAGAGTGGGGCGACTTGAGGGTCGGGCCGCAGGAGATCATGTCCCAGTTCGGATAGGCACCGGCCAGGATGCCGCACTCGAGACCGGCATGGATGGCCATCACGGCGGGTTCTTTGCCGAAGAGCTTCTTGTACTGCTCCTTCATGGTGTGGAGGATGGGGGAGGCCATATTCGGGCTCCAGCCGGAATAGGCTCCGTCAAACCAGACCTTGGCGCCGGCCAGCTCGAACGCGGCACGGACCGACTCGGCCAGGTCCATCTTGAGGGTGTCGGAGGAACCGCGGAGCAGGGTGTTGACGGTAATCACGCCTTTGTCGGTGTGAACGATGGCCAGGTTGTTGGAGGTCTCCACGAGGCCTTCGACTTCGAGGCTCATGCGGTCCACGGCATTGGGGCAGGCATAGAGGGCTTTGATGAGTTTCAGGCCCGTGTTGCCGGCGATGACCTTGCTGGCGCGGATGCCTTCGATGGTGATGATCAGGCCCGGATCGATCGGGGCGAGTTCGCCTTTGATGGTCTCGGCCGTTTTCTCGACGAGCGCCTTCACGGCATCGACTTTCCCGGCGGGGACGGCGACGACGGCCTCGGCTTCACGCGGGATGGCGTTGCGCATGTTGCCGCCGTTGAAGCTGACGAGTTTGCCCTTGTTGTCGCGCAGGATGGGGAGCAGGAGGCGGGCCATCACCTTGTTGGCGTTGCCGCGGCCTTCGTTGATCTCCATGCCGGAGTGCCCGCCGCGCAGGCCGGTGACCACGATCTTGCAGGCTTTGTAATCTTTCGGAAGGGCTTCTTCCTTGTATTTGAAACTGATGTTGGCGTCAATGCCGCCGGCGCAGCCGACGTAGAGTTCGCCTTCGGTCTCGGAGTCGAGGTTGAGCAGGATGTCGCCTTTGAGGATGCCGGGCTTGAGGGCCTTGGCACCGACCATCCGGGTTTCCTCGTCAACGGTGAAGAGGGCTTCGATGGGGCCGTGCTTGAGGGTCTTGGACTCCAGGACCGACATGGCGGCGGCTACGCCCAGACCGTCGTCGGCACCCAGGGTCGTGCCGCATGCGTACACCCAGTCGCCGTCTTCCTGGTGGACGATGCGGGTCTCGATCGGATCTTTGGTGAAATCGTGCTTCTTGTCGTTGTTCTTCTGCGGGACCATGTCCATGTGGGCCTGCAGGATGATGCCCTTGCGGTCTTCCATGCCCGGCGTGGCCGGTTTGCGGATGATGACGTTGCCGCATTCATCCTGGAAAGCTTCCAGGCCGAGGTCCTTGCCGAATTTGACCAGGAACTTGGCTACTTTCTGCGTGTGTCCGGACGGACGGGGAATCTGGGTGAGCGAGTAGAAATTGTTCCAGACGCTCTTGGGTTCTAAGTTGCGGATAGGCATAATCAGATTGTTTTGAGATTATTTTGTCAGTAATACATTCAGGGGAAGGGTGGCGTCCTCGCCCAGCTGATAGACGGGGATGCGGTTTTCGAGCAGGAGTTTCCCGCCCTGGACCAGGCGGCAGCGGGTGATGGCCGGGATGCGGTAGCGGACCACCGAGGTTTCCTTGCCGCGTTCGCTCGAGACTTCGGGCGCAGCGAGGGGCTCGACCTGGAATTCGAGGGTCACGGCCTGGCCCTCGTTGGCGCCGGCGGGCAGCAGGCCGCCTTTGTCGGAGAGGCGGAAAGCGGTGTAGCGCTGGTCTTTGCTGCCGGCTTCGGGGGTTACGTCGAAGGTCTTTTCTTCGACGGAGATTTCGCGGATGCCGTAGAAGAGGCTCAGGTAGCGCTCTTCCAGGCGGGTGATCTCGTCGATGGCGGCCTGGAGGGCCTCGCCGCTGAAGGTGGCGTCGGTGTCGCCGGTGGCGATCTGCTGCCGTTTCTCGCGGAGACTGAAGATGACTGCGGCGGCGTCGGCGGCCTTGCGGTCGTCGGATTTCTCGACCACGTTGTCCTGCGTCACCGGCACACGCTCATACCCTTCGTCGGTCTTGACGGCCTTGTAGAGCGTAGTGGTTTCGCTGCCGAGGTTGCCCAGCGGGTCGATGCCCTCGAAACTGCGGGAACCGGCTTCGCTGGCGAAGCGCCAGGCGGCCGGCCGGCCGGTGTAGTTGTCGGCCATCACGACCAGGCCCTGGGTGCAGAGCTGCAGGAAGCCGGCCGACGACTTTTCGGGAATGGCGATGGTGTAGCGGGCTTTCGGATCGGCCTCCACATAGGGCGCGAGCGTGATATTTTGCAGCGTGTAGGAAGTGCCGCTCTGGGTACGGGCGGCCACGCCGAGGTATTTCTGGGCATATTGGGCATAGGGGCCTGCCGTAAAGGCTTCCCGCCGGGCTTCGACCCGGAGGCAGACCGTGGTCCGGGGAAGGCTGTACACGACGGCACCGGTCTGAGCGGCTGCATCCTGGAAGAAAAGCAGCAGCAGGGACAGGACAATCAGGGTTCTTTTCATCTTGCTTACAATTATTCGGTAAAAATAATAAAAAAATGCCTACTTTTACATATTATGAAAAAGCTTCTACTGATTCTCCTGCTTTCAGCCTGCCTTCCCGGTCTGCTCGCAGCCGGTGTGCTCCGCACAAAATATGCCGACCTGGTCAATCCGTTTGTGGGAACCGATTTCCACGGGCATACCTTTCCCGGAGCGGCTTATCCGTTCGGCATGATCCAGCTCAGTCCCGATACCCGCCAGGACAACTGGGACGGCTGTTCCGGCTACCATTACAGCGACTCCCTGATCAAAGGCTTCAGCCATACCCATCTGAGCGGAACGGGCTGCGCTGACCTGTGCGACATCCGGGTGATGCCGGTCGTGGGTTTCGAAGGTCCCGTGTCAGAATAGAATTACCAGTCGCCCTTCACGCACGCCGGCGAAGAAGCTTATCCGGGTTACTACCGTGTCCATCTGGACCGCTGGGATGTCGAGGCCGAGCTGGCAGTCGGCCGGCGGATCGGCGTACACCGCTATACCTATCCCCAGAAAGCGGTGCCGCAGCTGGTCATCGACCTTGGCCCGCGCGATCCGGTCCTTGGTTCGGAACTGCGCCAGGTGGGGGAGAATGCCGTGCAGGGATTCCGCCGCTCCCGGAGCTGGGCCGCCGACCAGGTCGTTTACTTCTATATGGAATTTTCCCGTCCGCTGGCCGAAGTCCGTATCGGGAATGAGCCTTCGGGCGCGACCGCCCTGTTGACTTTCGGGCGGCCCGCCGGCCAGTCCCGGGCCCGGGAACTGGTGGTGCGCGTAGGCATCTCTTCGGTGTCCGAGGCAAATGCCCGTGCCAATCTGGAAAGCGAAAGCAATTGGAAGACCAAGGGAATCTTCTCCTTCGACCTGCTGCGCGAAACCACGCGGCGTGCCTGGGAGACGTACCTTTCCAAAATCGAGGTGGAGGGCGATCCCGAAGCGATGCGCATCTTTTATACCGCCCTCTATCATACGGCCCTTGCGCCCAGCCTGTATTCCGACAGCAACGGGGAATACCGCGGAATGGACCGGCAGGTTCACCGGGCCGAGGGATGGGAACGCTACCATATCTTTTCGCTCTGGGACACGTACCGCACCCTGCATCCGCTGCTGAATCTCATCGAACGGGAGCGGACGGTCGATTTCATCAAGTCGATGCTCTCCATCTACGACGAGGCAGGGAAACTGCCGGTCTGGGAGCTCAGCGGCAACGAGACCAACTGCATGATCGGCTACAGCGCCGCGCCGGTCATCGCCGACGCCCTGGCCAAGGGCATCACGGGATTTGGCGTCCAGAAGGCCCTCACGGCGCTCAAGGCCAGTTCCAACAAAGCGGAATTCGGTATCGACATCTACCGCGACAACGGACTGATCCTGGCTGAACGGGAGTCAGAATCGGTGTCCAGGACCCTCGAATACGCCCTCGATGACTGGTGCATCGCCCAGGTCGCCCACCATGCCGGAGACCGGGCGACGGAAACGGAATACCTCAGGCGCGCCCAGTCCTGGCGCAACGTCTATGACCCTGTCACCGGCTTCATGCGGCCCCGTCAGAACGGCTGCTGGCTCGAACCTTTCAATCCGGCGGAAGTCAATGTCCACTATACGGAAGCCAATGCCTGGCAGTATTCTTTCCATGTGCAGCACGACATCGGCGGCCTGATCGAGGCCTGTGGCGGCGACAGTTCGATGGAACAGTGGCTCGACGAACTGTTCTCCACCTCCAGCCAGACGACAGGCTGGGAGCAGGTCGACATGACCGGCATGATCGGGCAGTATGTCCAGGGCAATGAACCCAGCCATCACATCGCCTACCTCTACAACTATGCCGGTGTGCCCTGGAAGACCCAGCGGGTGGTCCGGCAGATCATGGATGAGCTTTTCACATCGCAGCCCGACGGCCTGTGCGGCAACGAAGACTGCGGACAGATGTCGGCCTGGTATGTGATGAGTTCTCTCGGCCTGTATCCCGTCACCCCGGGCAGCGATGTCTTCGTATTCGGCTCGCCGGTGTTCCGCAATGCGGTCATCCATCAGGAAAACGGACGCGATTTCACGGTCCGCGCCCCGCGTACCAGCAGCGTCAATCGCTACATCAACCACGTGATGCGCGACGGCGTCCCGTACACGAAATCCTATCTCCGCTATGCTGACATCGAGCGCGGCCGGACTTTCATTTTCGGCATGGACAACCGGCCCAATCCGCGTTTCGGCAGCGAGCCGGAAGACCGTCCCGTGGCTGCGGTGGAGAAAACCATCGTGGAAAACCCCTGGTTCAAAGTCGCTTCCCCTGCTTTCACGTCCTATACGAAGGTGGAGATCGGCTGTCCTGACAAGGATTGCAGCATCTGGTACCAGGTCGTACCGGAAGGCGGTGTGGCCGGCGGCGATTTCTCGCGTTATGACCGTCCCTTCACCGTGAGCCGGAGCTGTACGGTCCATGCCTATTGCATGAACCGGGACGGAAAGCGCAGTTTTACGTCGCATACCACCCTTTATCGCATCGAAAACAGCGGCTACACGGTCCGCATCACGCATCCTTACAGCACGCTCTACACCGCCGGCGGCGACCGGGGCCTGATCGACGGAATCCGGGGATCGGACAATTACCGGCTCGGCGGCTGGCAAGGCTATCAGGGCTGCGATTTCGAGGCGGTCATCGACCTCGGATCCGTGAAACATCTGTCCAAGGTCAGCGCGGGCTTCCTGCAGGATACCCGTGCGTGGATCCTGCTGCCGCTCTGGGTGGAATTCTATACCTCGCGCGACGGCAAGACCTTCCAGAAACAGGGCCGCCAGAGCCATGACGTCGATCCGCAGGATTACGCCCGCCGGATTCTGGAAATCGCGCAGCCGCTCAATACGGAAGCCCGTTATGTCAAGGTGCTGGCAAGGAATTTCGGCACGCTGCCTGCCTGGCACGCCGGCGCCGGTGGCCAAGCCCACCTCTTCATCGACGAAATCACCCTGAAATAACCCTTTTCCGCTGCAATGTACACAACAGATAGTCAACGCTTTATGAAAACTGATGGTATGCTTTTCAGAGGGGGTCAACTTCCGCAAGTCGCTCATTTACTGATGCGTACATTGCAGACGCGGAAGTCCGCACGGAAGTCTGCGCTGATGGCCGCGCTGGCGGCTGTGCTGCTGCTGGGCTCTTGCAGCGGTGGCGGGGCTGCACACTATGCCGATGTCCTTGAAAAAACGCTGTCGCCGGCCGACAAGGCTGCGTATGACCGCAGTTTCTGGGAGGCGAATGCGGCCAAGGCCGTCGAGGTGCGCCAGCGGATGAACTGGGGCGTATCTGAAAAGCTGTTCCGTCATTTCGTGCTTCCCCTGCGCGTGAGCAACGAAGCCCTTGACGATTTCCGGACGAGGTATGCCGACTCGCTCTGTACGCTCGTCGAGGGCTTGTCGATGACGGATGCCGTACAGGAAATCAATCACTGGTGCCTGCAGCATGCCACTTACCGGAAAACCCAGGGACGCACGCAGTCGCCGCTGCAAGTCATTTGTCAGGGCGGCGCCCGCTGTTCGGAGGAGTCGGTGCTGGTTGTTTCTGCGCTTCGGGCAGCCGGTATTCCGGCGCGCCTGGCCTTTACCCAGCGCTGGGCGCATATCGACGGGATCCATGCCTGGGTGGAGGCCTGGACCGGTGAAGGCTGGCATTTCCTGGGCGCCTGTGAGCCGGATCCGTATCTGGATATCGCCTGGTTCAACGAAGTGGTCGCCCGGACGCATTATGTTTTCTCCAATATCCCCGGAAGGTACAGCGGCCCGGAGCGCGTGATGGCGCGGACGGACTGCAACACCAAGATCAATGTCACGCCCAATTATGCACCGCAGCGCCGGAGCTGCGTGAAAGTCGTTGATCCGGACGGCCGTGCCGTGCGGGGTGCGCGCGTGGAGTGCAAAGTCTTCAATTACGGGGAATTCGTGACAGCGCATACCCTGATCAGCAACCTGCGTGGGCAGGTGGTCTTTGAGACTGGCTACGGCGACCTGCTGGTATGGGCTTCGAAAGGCGAGCGTTTCGGACTTGCCAAAATCGAAGGGGAAAAGACGGTGGTCACCCTGGATCACAAGCTGGGAGATTCGTTCAGTATGTCCTTCGATATCGCCCCGGCCCCCGACCGCCCGCTTCCAAAACCCGGGACGGCGGAAGAATATGCGGCCGTGGCCCGCCGGAATGAGGCGGACAATGCCATCCGGGATGCCCGTCCCCACGGCAATGCTGCGGTCTTGTCGGCCTTTCTGGCCGCACACGATGATGACAAGGCACGGGCGCTGCTTGCTTTCCTGACGGAAAAAGACCGGAATGATATGCCGCTTGACGTGCTGGAGGATGCCTATGCCCATATCGATGGGACATTCAATCCGCTCCGGGACTGTCCCGTCATCGAAGAGGAGGCGTTCAAGCCATATTTCTCCCTGCTGGCTTCATCCGGCCTCCGGCTGGACAGCCGCGAGGCGGTCGAAAAATGGGTGGAGCAGAACATCCGGCTCATTTCCTGGTACAATCCCCAAGGCGTCCGGATGGCGCCGGCGGATGTCTGGAAGGTCCGCCAGGCCGATCTCCGCAGCCGCGAGATCTTCCGGGTCGCTTTGTGCCGGGCCATGGGCATCGAGGCGGAATTTGAATGGATGGAGCCGGGCGACGGTCTGCCCGCCGGAACGGTGACAGCCGTTCTGGAAGGCGATATTTCGCCGGAATACTACCATCATTTTACGATTTCCCGGATTGAAGACGGGACGACCCGCCGCGTGCCGGTCGGCGAAGAAGATGATCACAATGACTGGGCGTCGGTGTTCCCCATTACCTTGAAAGAAGGCTATTATATGCTCAGCTCCGGCTTGCGCTTGTCCGATTTCGGCATTCTTGCCCAAGTGACCTTTTTCAATGTTGTATCCGGTGAATCCAATCAGGTAAACTTGCGGATGCGCGATCCGGGCGAGCAGCCTTTCGTGCTGGGCCTGTTCGGCCCCGGGCGTTTCCTGCCGCAGACCGGCCGGGGATTCTATCTGCTGAAGATCCTGGACGACCGGGACACCGCAAACCAGCCTTGCCTGGAACAACTTGAAAAGGTACGCCCGCTGCTGGAGGCCTGGGGGCGTCCGCAACTGACCTTCGGCGCCGCGGACACCGACATCATCGGGATGTTTGCAACGGGTGCCCGGCTGCCTTCCCGTGAACTTCCAATGGTCTTCGTCTGTGACGGATGGGGCCGTATCCTGTATGCCTCGCAGGGGGACGACGCTTCCCTTGCACAAGACTTGACCCGTATTATTCCTCAATTGCCGTGACAATGAAATGTTCCCGATTCCTGGCCGTGCTGTTGCCGGCCGTCCTGTTTCTGACTGCCTGTTCGAGCGAGCCGCGCAGCGAGGCGGACGCGTATGTCAATTTCCTCTATGCCTCGATGCCGCATCCTGACCTGGCGGCGCATCCGCTGGACTTCTGGCTGACCAATGTAGAGAAAACACTGGAAGTCAGGGAAAAAATGAATTGGGACATTCCCGAGCGGGAATTCCGGCACTTTGTGCTGCCGCTGCGGGTCAACAACGAGCCGCTCGACGATTTCCGGACCTTGTATGCCGATACGCTCTGCGCCCGCGTACAGGGGATGACCCTGGAAGAAGCGGCCTTGGAAATCAACCACTGGTGTCACGAGATGGCGACATATCAACCGTCGGATGGCCGGACCTCGTCGCCGCTACAGACCATCCGGCGCGGCGTGGGACGCTGCGGTGAGGAATCGGTGCTGGCCGTGGCGGCGCTGCGGGCGGCGGGCATTCCCGCCCGGCAGGTCTATACGCCGCGCTGGGCCCACACCGACGACAACCACGCCTGGGTGGAGGTCTATGTGGACGGGAAATGGCAATTCATGGGCGCCTGCGAACCGGAGCCCCGGCTCAATATGGCCTGGTTTACCGGCCCCGTGTCCCGTGCGCTGATCCTGCATACGAAAGTATTCGGTGACTATCACGGCGATGAAGACGTTATCCGGCGGACCCCCTGCTATACGGAAATCAATGTCATCTGCGGCTATGTGCCGGCCCGGCGCAGCGTCGTGACGGTCGTGGATGCGGCCGGCAAGCCGGTGGCCGGGGCCCGTGTGGAGTTCAAGATCTATAATTACGGCGAATACTATACGGTGGCTGCTTACCAGACCGACCGGAACGGTCAGGCTGCCCTTGACATGGGCTGCGGCGACATGGTGGCCTGGGCTTCAAAGGACGATCGTTTCGGCCTGGCCGTGATCGACGGCGAGGCTGTATCCGTGACGCTCGGCCACAGGATTGGTGAGGCGTTCAGCCTGGACCTGGACATCGTTCCACCTGCTGAGAACCCGCTGCCCTCCGGCGCGACCGAGGCGGAGGTGGCCCGCAACGCGGAGCGGCTCCGCTTCGAAGATGCTTTCCGGGAGGCTCGTCCCAAAGGGAATACGGCCGTGACCGGCGCTTTTCTTGCGGCGCACGATGACCCTGCGGCGCGGGCGCTCCTTGCCTCGCTTTCCGCCAAGGATACGGGCGACGTGACTGCGGAGGTACTGGAAGATGCTTACGCACATATCGATGGCCCCTTCCGTCCGCTGCGCGATTGCCCGCGGGTGGAGCTGGAGCCGCTCAAACCCTTCTTCGCGGAACTGGGCGATGCGCTGTCGTTGTCTTCCCGCGAGGAAGTGGCCGCCTGGGTGGAGAAGAACATCGAGCTGGACACGGAACGCAACCCGCAGGAACTGCGGATGGCGCCCATCGATGTCTGGCGGAGCCGGAAGGCCGATGCCCGGAACCGGGATATCTTCTTCGTAGCCTTATGCCGGGCCATGGGGCTGGAAGCGGAACTGGATGCACTCACCGGCGGTACACAGCTGGTAGCACAACCCCGGGGCCGGCTCGCGGTCTCGCTGGAAGGCGGCGGTGATCCGGAGTACTACCATCATTTCACGCTTGCCCGGATTGAAGACGGAACGGCAAAGCTCTTGACTTTTGACGAAGATTCCGACCACAACCCCTGGACGAAAGTCTTTCCGCTGTCGCTCGACGCGGGTTATTATATGCTGACTTCCGGCACGCGCCTGGCCGACGGCAGTGTCCTTTCCCACGCGGAATTCTTCCCGGTACCAGCCGACGCTGACACGGAGGTGCCGCTGGTGATGCGCAGCGCGGAAAACCGGATCTCGGTGCTGGGCACGATGGATGCCGACCGTTTCCTGCCGCAGACCGGCCGCGGCTTCTACCTGCTGGCCGTCCTGGGTGAACGCGACGAGCCGTCGGTCCATGCGAAGCGGCAATTGGAAGCGCTCGCGCTGGTACTGAAAGAATGGGGCAGGCCGGTGCTGCTTGAAAAAGATGAGGACGGTTCCATCCTGGAGATGCTCTGCGCCGGCTGCAAGAGCGAATCCCGCCAAAAGCCCGTCGTCACGATCTGCGACAGCTTCGGCCGCATCGTCTATTTCTCCCAGGGTTACAACACCTCGCTGGCCGAAGATATCAAACGTATCCTTCCACAGTTATGATCGTACCCGGTTTCAGCAACCGCTATCCCAAGGGGGATGACGATTACCTCTGGTCCTACGCCGACTGCAATCCCCGTCCGGACGATCCCGTCATTCCCGGCTCCGACCGTGACGTCATGCCCGGCCCCGACCGGGCATCTCTCCTCCTCGAAACCTGCTGCACCACCCTCGACGAAGCCCTCTCGGCCCAGTCCCGCGGCGCCGGCCGCATCGAACTCTGCGCCGACCTTTCCGTCGGCGGCGTGACTCCGCCCCGCGACCTCATCCGCGAGGTTGTCGCGTCTCTTACGATTCCCGTCAATGTGCTTATACGGCCCGTCGTTCCGGGATGTTCCCTCCCGGGACGTCGCGCTCCGCGCGACCCCTCCCAAGCGAGCTTGGGCCCCTCCCTCTTACAGTGCCGAGGGTGGCATGGTCCCTGGAGGGAACATCCCGAAACGACGGGAACAGACATCAGAGGGGGGTTTTCATTGGCAGACTTCGTGTATGACGAAGCGGCGTTGCAGCAGATGATGGACGATATCGCCTTTTGCAAGTCGGTGGGTGCAGCCGGCATTGTCGTCGGAGCGTTGACGCCGGAAGGCGCCATCGACCTTCCGGCGATGCGGCGGCTGGTCGCCGCCGCCCGTCCGCTCCCCGTCACCTTCCACCGTGCCTTCGACGTCAGTACCAGCGATCCCTTCACGGCCCTCGACGAGATTGCCGCCCTCGGCTGCGCCCGGCTGCTCAGTTCCGGCCGGAAACCGACGGCCTGGGAAGGCCGCGACCTGCTCGCTGCGATGGTCGGCCGGGTTCCGTCGCTTGTCATTATGCCCGGAAGCGGAATAACGGCCGCCAATCTTTCCGATCTGGCGGCCGTTACAAAGGCCCGTGAATTCCACGGGACACGGATTCCTTAAAGCGTCGCTATTCTTCCACGAAGCGTACGATCATATCGAACAGACGGTCAAAGTTTTCGTCGCGGGTGTTCTGGTAGGTGTCGCGCGGGGTGTGGTAGTGCTGGATGATCGAACCGATCGTCTCGAAGTAGATGCCCGGGACGCCTTTCTGGGCGAAGGAGAAGTGGTCGCTGTCGTCGTTCATCTCCTCCATGACCAGGTCGAAGGGTGCCTTCGATGCGGCGTTGATCTGGCGGAAGCGCTCCAGGCCGGCTTCGCCGCCCGGCGTGATCTGCGTAGCCAGATGGTCGCTGTCGTCAGCCACCATGTCCAGGTCGATCAGATATTCGATTTTGTCAAGCGGCCGGCGCGGATTCTCGCAGTAGAAGAAAGAACCCAGCAGATTCTCCTCTTCGGCATCGACCAGGATGAACTGGATGCCGTGGCGCGGCCGGTGCTTGCTGAAATACTTGGCCAGCGTCACCACCATCGCGGAGCCCGATCCGTTGTCGTTCGCGCCCGGGAATACCTGGTCGGCACCCATATAACCCAGATGGTCGTAGTGCGCGATGAAGGTATAATAGGTGTCGCAGGAGGGGTCGGTGCCGGGCAGCCAGGCCACGACGTTGTGGGCGTCGCGGGTCGGGAGCATTTCGGCGTCGAGATGCAGCTCGATTTCGCGGGCGTCGTCCGGGAAGGACTTGTTCACGAACAGGACGGGGCACTTGCCCTGGTAGTAGGTGCGGGCCTTGAAATAGGGGAACTGCTCCTCCTGCCGGAGGATGATGCCGCCGATGTTCTCAAGTTCCGTGAGCCAGGGTTTGTACTTGTCGAATGGATCGGGACGCACCGTTTCCAGGTAGCGGTTCCAGTCGATGACCACGAACTGGTCGCGGTACAGGCCGCTGCTGAGGTGTTCCATGAAACCTTCCCGCCGGTAGGCCTCTTCATCGAGGTACGTGACTTTGAAGAAGCCGTGGCAGGCCGGAGAAAACTCCTTGACGGTATAGTCGAAGGTCGGGGCATAAGATACGCCGTCCACGGAGAGCGACATCGCGCCCCGCATCACGTTCATCGGGAACTGGAAATGCTGCAGGTACGGGAGATACTTCTCCTTGCCTTCAACCAAGTTCCAGCGGCCCTCGTCACCCGGTTCCACCAGGCTCTTGAGATACGGGCGGACGGACTGGTCCTCGGGACCGGCCGCCTCGCAGGGCACGATGCCCTCGAAGGAGGCAAGCTGGTCGATGAGATATTTGGCGGCCCGGACGTCGCCGTCGCCATAGACGCTGCGTCCGTTGTAGCGTTCACTGGAGATCTCCTCCAGCACGCTGTTGTAATAGGCCCGGTAGTCGGTACATCCGACCAGGGCAAGCGCGCAGGCCATCACTGCCAGAAAACGTTTCATGGTGCAGGATTATTTACCGAGGGCTTCGGCCACGGTCGTGTACATCGATTCGCCGCGGAGCACTTCGCCGCGTTTGTAGATGGTTCCGTCGGGTGCGAAGAGAATCATCGTCGGGATGCCGAGGATGCCGTATTTGTCGGTCGGGGTCTTGTCTTCACCCACGAAGATCTGCGTCCACTTCATCTCCTTCTCTTTCATGCGCTCGGCGCTTGCGGTGTTGTCACCGTCCCAGACGGCCACGCCAAGGACCATGAAATCCTTGCCTTCAAACGCATCGTAAACCTTCTTGATGTTGGGGATCTCGCCCATGCAGGGACCGCACCAGGATGCCCAGAAATCGGTGAGCACCCATTTGCCCTTGCCTACATAGTCGGACAGCTTGACATCGGCGCCTTCCGGGCTCTTGCCCGAAAAGTCCACGAACGGCTTGCCTTCGGCCGTGGCAACTTCGGCTTCCTTGCCGGAAACGATGCTGCTGATCGCTTCGTCGTTCGCCAGGAACGCCGATTTGCCGAGGATGTCCTTCAGCTCATCGAGCGAGAGGTCGTAGATCACGTTCATCAGGCCGGCGCGGGCGATGAAGTTGTCCGGATTGTTCTTGATGGCGTCCATGCTCAGGTCCTTGACCTTGGCCATCGTCTCTTCGTACATCTTTTCGGCTTCAGCTTCGGCTTCTTCCGGGAGGGCAGAGGCTTTCTCACGGTATTCGTCGAACAGTTCGTCAGTCTTCTCGCTGAAGTCCTTGTACGCTTTGTTCAGGGCCGATCCTTCGAGGGCGCAGTCTTTCTGCTCGGGGCCGAAGGTCAGGTTGAACGTACCTTTCTCAGGGATGACGGGGCAGATCCAGGAACGGTCGCGGGGCGAACGGTCGCGGTAGTTGGTGCAGAGGACATACTGTTTCTGCGGGTCGGCCGGTACCTTGAACGAGAAGGTGCCGTTGACCACGGCGGTGGAATCGATGACGTCGCGGCCGTCAATCAGGTAGATGAGCGTGTTCTCGGGGAAAGTGGCGCCGTCGGCGATTTTGCCTTTCAGCGTCGTGGTGTCCTTGCCGCAGGAAGCGACGATCACCAGGACGAGGAGGGAAAAGAAAATTTTTTTCATGGTAGTATTTTTTTATATGTTTCGTTTTCAGATTCCCGGTCAAGCCGGGAATGACGCGGGGCTTATGCCAGGCTGCCGCCTACAATGTCGAGCAGTTCGCTCGTGATAGCCTGCTGGCGGCGTTTGTTGTATTCGAGCGTAAGCTGCTCGAGCAGTTCGTCGGCATTGTCGCTGGCCATCTGCATGGCCACGGTGCGGGCTGCCTGCTCGGCGGCGTAACTGTCCATCAGGACGGTGTATATCTTGAGCCGGAGCACTTTGGGGAGAAGCGACTCCAGCACCTCTTTCTTGCCCGGTTCGACGATGAGGTCTTCCGTTCCGGCTGTCTCTCCGATTTCGGGCAGGGCCAGCGGAAGATAGGTCTCGCGGACGGGCGGCTGCGATGCGTTGGACTTGTAGTGGTTGTAGAGCAGGACGATGCGTCCGACACGGCCCTGCTCGAACTGCTCGACCAATGTCCGGGCCAATCCGGCGGCGGGCTCGTAGGACGGTTTGTCAAGCAGGTGCGAGGCGTCTTGCGCAGCGGCCAGACCGATTTTCCGTCCAGCTTCGGCAACCTTGCGTCCGACCGGATAGAAATCGATGTCTGCGAGCGTAAGTCCCTCTTCCTGGAGCGTTTCCATTTCGCCCAGCAGGGACTTGACGGCCGTGGTGTTGAAGCCGCCGCAGAGGGAACTGTTGGACGAGAAGGCTACCAGGGCTACGCGGCGGCTGCTGCCGGCCGTCAGCAGGGGAGAGTCCAGCGCGGCACGTACGCTGCTGTCGGAGAGCACGTCCTCCAGGATTTCCTGCAGTTTCTGCTGGTAAGGGACCATGTTCCCGATGGCCTGCTGGGCCCGGTGCAACTTGGCGGCCGCGACCATTTTCATCGCAGCGGTAATCTGCAAAGTGCTTTTGACCGAAGCAATCCGGGTCTTTGTCTCCTTGAGCGAGGCCATGGCTATGCGTTGTTGAGGGCCGTGACGATGTCGGCGGCGACGCGCTCGATGGTATCGGTGATGACCTTGTCGATTTTGCCCTTGCCCAGCGGATCCAGCACGTCGGCGCGGTGCTCCGCACGCATTTCTGCCAGAAATTGTCTCTGGAAATCAGGCACTTTCGACAGAGGAATGTCTTTCATCAGGGCGTTCGTGCCGCAGTAGAGGATGGCGACCTGTTCACCCACGGGCATCGGGCTGTACTGCGGCTGGATGAGCAGCACGTTGTTCTTGCGTCCCTTGTCGATGGTCAGGCTGGTGACGGTATCCATGTCGCTGGAGAACTTGGTGAAGGACTCCAGCTCGCGGTACTGGGCCTGGTCGATCTTCAAGGTACCGGCCACCTTCTTCATACTCTTGACCTGGGCGCTGCCGCCCACACGCGACACGCTGATACCCACGTTGATGGCCGGACGGAATCCCTGGTTGAACAGGTCGGTCTCCAGGAAGATCTGGCCGTCGGTGATGGAGATCACGTTGGTGGGGATGTAGGCCGACACGTCGCCGGCCTGGGTTTCGATGATCGGCAGGGCGGTCAGCGAACCGCCGCCGCGGACCTTGCCCTTGAGGCTTTCCGGCAGGTCGTTCATCTGCTCGGCCACTTCCTCCTGGTCGATGATCCTGGCGGCGCGCTCCAGCAGGCGGGAGTGCAGGTAGAAAATGTCGCCCGGATAGGCTTCGCGGCCGGAAGGGCGGCGCAGGATCAGGGATACTTCGCGGTAGGCCACGGCCTGTTTGGAGAGGTCGTCATAGACCACCAGGGCGTGGCGTCCCGTGTCGCGGAAATATTCGCCGATGGCAGCGCCGGCGAACGGCGCGTAGTATTGGAGCGCCGCCGGTTCGGCGGCTGTGGCGGCCACCACGATGGTGTAGTCCATCGCCCCTTTCTCCCGGAGGGTGTTCACGATGCTGGCCACGGTCGAACCTTTCTGGCCGATGGCTACATAGATGCAATAGACGGGTTTCCCCGCCTCGAAGTTCGCACGCTGGTTGATGATCGTATCGATGGCGATGGCAGTCTTGCCGGTCTGGCGGTCACCGATGATCAGCTCGCGCTGGCCCCGACCGATGGGGATCATCGCATCGACAGCCTTCAGGCCGGTCTGCAGGGGCTCGTTCACCGGCTGGCGGAAGATCACGCCGGGCGCCTTGCGTTCGAGCGGCATCTCGGTGAGTTCGCCGACGATTTCGCCCTGTCCGTCGATGGGCTGGCCGAGCGGATTGACCACGCGTCCGACCATCTTTTCACCCACCCGGATGGAGGCGATATGACCGGTGCGGCGCGCCGTCATCCCTTCCTTCACCTTTTCGGTGGAGCCCAGCAGCACGGCGCCGACATTGTCGGCCTCGAGGTTCATCACCACGGCCATCACGCCGCTGTCGAACTCGATCAGTTCGCCGGCCTCGGCATTGGTCAGGCCATAGAGCCGAACCACGCCGTCGTGGACCTGGAGCACTTGTCCGACTTCGTCGTATTTTGCGTCGATGTTGATGTCGTGCAGCTGCTTGAGCAGCACTTCGGAGATTTCACTTGCTTTCAGATTGTCAACCATTGTTGCGGATTTTTCTGTTTTGTTCTTCCCATTCCTTGCGAATGGTGCGCAGTTGTGTGGCGATCGAGGCGTCGAGGCGCTTGTCCTCGACCTGGAGGATGAAGCCGCCGATCAGCCCGGGATCCACCTCGGTCTTGAAGTCCACCTGGGTGAAGCCCTGGGCCTGCATCAGCGTCCGGAGCTTGCCGGCCAGTTGCGGCTCTTCCGCCGCCGTAGTGAGCAGTGCCTGGGTAATGCCTTTTTCCTTGCGGTAATACACGCGGAAGACGCGCAGGATCTCCGGCAGGAATTCCACGCGTTTGTTGCGGATGACCAGGGTGAGGAACTTCTGCATCGGCTCTGAAGCGGCGGCGATGCAGGCTGTAAGCTGCTGGTCGTTGCCGAGCGCATGGCGGATGGCCCCGGCCTCTTCATAGAGGCGGTCTTCCATCTGCTTTTCCTGGGCGAAGCGCATCAGTGCGTTCGCGTAGCGGGATGCAATCAGTCCGGCATTCATCTTTCTTCAGCTCAGTTCACGTTCTGGTGGTTGCGGCGGGCTTCCTCGATCATCCGGTCAATCAGTTCGCTCTGCCGCTCCGTGGAGTTGAGATGGCCGCGGAGCAGTTTTTCGGCCACTTCGACCGAGAGGTTGGTCACCTCGTCGGCGAGCTGGCGCCGGGCGGTTCCCGTTTCGATGCGGATGTCTTCCCGGGCCTGCTCGATCATGGCGGCCGTCTGCACACGGGCCTGCTCGCGGGCGTCAGCGATGATCTTGTCCCCGGCGGTAGCCGCTTCGTTGAGGATCCGGGCCTGTTCCTTGCGGGTCTGGTCGATCAGCTTTTTCTGTTCCCGGGCGAGTTTCTTCACTTCATTGCGGGCGGCTTCGGCTTCCTTGAGCGATTTTTCGATGCTCTCGGAGCGTTTCTTGACCATTCCCGTAATCATCGGGAATCCGAACTTCGCCAGGATGAAGAACACGATGGCGAAGATCAGCGTCATCCAGAAAAGGAGGCCGAAATCCGGTGTGATGAGCGACATACGCTGTGACGGATTAGCCGATGATGCCCAGCAGGCAGACGAGGATGGCGAACAGGCAGGCGCCTTCGATCAGGGCCGCGATGATGATGGCGGTGGTACGCATGCCGCCGGCCGCTTCCGGCTGGCGGGCGGAGCTTTCCAGGGCGGACTTACCGATTTTGCCGATACCGATGGCGGCTGCGATGGCTGCGATGCCGGCGCCGATGGCGGCACCGAATTTTCCGAACGCCGCACCTGCGACGGCTTGTAAGATGATAGCTAACATAGGTCTTTGGTTTATTTAGTTGTTTCTATTTGTTTGGTTTCATGTTCGGGTTCCTGGCGCGAGAGGCCGATGAAGACGCTCGAAAGCATCGTGAAGACATAAGCCTGGATGAAGGCCACCAGCAGTTCGAGGATGTCCATGAACACCCCGAAGAGCACGGCGATCACGCTCATCGAACCGTTGAGGACCGGTCCCAGCTTGGCCGTAAGGAAGACCACCGCCACCACGCCCAGCAGCATGATGTGGCCGGCCAGGATGTTGGCGAAGAGTCGGACCATCAGCGAGAACGGTTTGGTGAACATGCCGATGACTTCGATCAGGGGCATCAGCGGAATGGGCACCTTGAGCCAGGTGGGTACTTCGGGCCAGAAAATATCCTTATAGTAGTGTTTGTTTCCGAAAAGATTCACGGCCAGGAACGTGCAGACGGCCAGGAAGAGCGTCACGGCAATGTTGCCCGTGAGGTTGGCTCCGCCGGGGAAGAAGGGCACGATGCCCAGCAGGTTGTTGAGGAAGATGAAGAAGAAGGCCGTCAGGAGATAGGGCGCGTATTTTTCCCAGTCCTTGCCTACGCCTTCCTTGATGATGTCGTCGGTCACCATCGTAATGAGCATCTCCATCAGGCCGGGCAGGCCGCGCGGGGCTTCCTTCATAACATTGTGCCGCTTGTACCAGCGGGCGGTGAGCAGGATCAGCGTCACCAGCAGGATGCTGCTCAGGATCAGGCTGCAGACGTTTTTGGTGATGGATATGTCCAGCGGCCGTTTCCCCGTGGCGGCATTGACGAGCTTGCCGTTCTCGTTGAGCGTGTAGCCGTGTTCGGCCATCTTGTGGGAGGAGAACACGTGGAGTCCGCCGTCAATGACGATGCAGGGCAGGGGGATGGAGACGTGGTGCCCGTTGATTGTCGTGATGTGCCAGTCGTAGGCGTCGCCGATGTGCCCGAAGATATAGTTCTTCATATCGAGCTCGCCCGGTTCGGAGGCGGCATGCCCGTCCGCTGCGGAAGCAGCCGCAGGCAGCAGCATCAGCAGGAACACTGCGATCGTGGAGAATAGTTTGTTTATCCGATGCATACCGTCACAACATTGTTGCGTACTTCCACGAAACCCGCCTGGCTGGGAATCTCGTGGCTTTGATTGCCGATGACGTAGCGGATGACGCCCTCGTCGAGCGAGGATACCAGCGGCGCGTGGTCACGGAGCACTTCGAAGCGCCCCTGCGACCCCGGCAGTTCCACCAGGTCCACTTTTTCGGAGAGTACTTCGCGTTCGGGCGATATGATCTTGAGCGTCAGCATGGGCATCCTTGTCATTTACCGGCCTGTGCGAGCAGCTGCTCACCCTTGGCGATGGCTTCTTCGATGGTTCCCACGTTGAGGAACGCCTGTTCGGGCAGATGGTCCACCTCGCCGTCCATGATCATGTTGAAACCCTTGATGGTATCTTCGATCGAGACCATCACGCCCGGGACGCCGGTGAACTGCTCGGCCACGTGGAAGGGCTGCGAGAGGAAACGCTGGATGCGGCGGGCGCGGCTGACGGTGAGCTTGTCTTCGTCGGAGAGTTCATCCATGCCCAGGATGTTGATGATGTCCTGCAGCTCCTTGTTGCGCTGGAGGACCTGCTTCACGCGCTGGGCGGTGTTGTAGTGCGCTTCACCCACGATGTTCGGGTCGAGGATGCGGGAGGTGCTGTCGAGCGGATCGACGGCCGGATAGATGCCCAGCTCGGCGATCTTGCGGCTGAGCACCGTGGTGGCGTCCAGGTGCGAGAAGGTGGTGGCCGGAGCGGGGTCCGTCAGGTCGTCGGCCGGCACGTACACGGCCTGGACCGAGGTGATGGATCCGTTCTTGGTCGAGGTGATGCGCTCCTGCATCCGGCCCATCTCCGTGGCCAGGGTGGGCTGGTAGCCCACGGCCGACGGCATACGGCCCAGCAGGGCGGACACTTCGGAGCCCGCCTGGGTAAAGCGGAAGATATTGTCGATAAACAGCAGGATGTCCTTCGGGTCGCCGGCTTTGCCGCTGTCGCGGAATGACTCGGCGAGCGTCAGGCCCGAGAGCGCGACCGAGGAGCGGGCTCCCGGCGGTTCGTTCATCTGGCCGAAGACCATCGCCACCTGCGACTTCTTCAGTTCTTCCGGATCGACTTTCGAGAGGTCCCAGTGGCCCTCTTCCATGCTCTTTTCGAAATCCTTTCCGTAGCGGATGACGCCCGATTCGATCATCTCGCGCAGCAGGTCGTTGCCTTCGCGGGTACGTTCGCCCACGCCGGCGAAGACCGAGAAGCCGTTGTGCTTCTTGGCGATGTTGTTGATCAGTTCCTTGATGAGCACCGTCTTGCCGACGCCGGCGCCGCCGAACAGGCCGATCTTGCCGCCCTTGAGGTAGGGCTCCAGCAGGTCGATGACCTTGATGCCCAAACTTGGGCGGTTCCCGGTGGATGGGAAGGGCTCCTTCGCGGTCGAGTTCCTGCATACCGTCGATGGTGCCGCCGGTCACGTTCATCACGCGGCCGCGGATCTGTGCGCCGACGGGCATCGTGATGGTGGAACCGGTGCAGCGTACCCGCATGCCCCGGCGCAGGCCGTCGGTGGAGTCCATCGCCACGGTGCGGACCGTGTCCTCGCCCAGGTGCTGCTGGACTTCGATCGTGAGCGGGGTTCCGTCCTTGCGGATGACCTGCAGGGCTTCGTGGATGGACGGAAGCCGCGTCTGCTGCTCTTCCGACAGGTTGAAATGGACATCGACCACGGGGCCGATGATCTGGGAGATGCGTCCGGTTAGTGTTGCCATCTTGGATTCGGGTCTTTCAGAAGTTTGAATCAATCTACAAATATAAGTATTTTCCGGCACTGGTGCAAATTTGAATACCTGGCATCAGATTGGAGATTTTTTTCTAACTTAGTAGCCTGATTTGGCAACAAAATTTTTAATCAATACAAAACACTATGGCACTTTCAATCCTGGACCTCATCAAATCGCAGGTCAGCGCCCAGACGGGCGGCATCCAGATCCCTGAGCAGCAGAAGAACACGGTTCTCAACGGCTTGACCGACTCCATCTTCGGCAGTCTCTCCCAGACCGTGACCAAACCGGGCGGCATCGACCAGATCAAGAACCTGCTCACCGGAAAGGCGCAGGCTGCTTCCAGCCCCATCACGGCCCTGGCCGGCAACCTTTTCTCCAACAACATCCTGAAGAACCTCAACCTGGGAAGCACCCTCAACGGCGCCCTCTCCGGCCTGATTCCCACCATCATGGGCAAGCTCTCGGGTATCCTCAAAGACCAGGACGGCGACGGTGACGTCGATTTCAACGACATCATCCTCACCCTCAAGGGCGGCGGCCGGGCGCAGGCCCAGAAGACGGGCGGCGGCATCCTCGGCAGCATCCTCGGTAAAGTCCTCGGTGGTACCCGTTAATCCGATCTGCTTATGGCAACAACGGCAACGAAACAGCAGAACTTCACGCCGGCTATCGTCGTGATGTTCGCCCTCTTCTTCATGATCGCCTTCGTCACGAACCTGGCCGGTTCGATGGGCGTGGTGGTCACCAACCAGTTCGGCGCCAGCAAGGCCCTCAGCCAGCTCGGCACCCTCGCCAATTTCATCGCCTATGCCTGCATGGGCATCCCGGCCGGTCTGATCCTCCGCCGGAAAGGCTACAAGTTCACGGCCCTGGCCGCCGTCATCGTCGGCTTCATCGGCGTGGGCATCCAGTTCCTCTCCGGCTATGCCGAGAGTTTCTTCGTCTATGTGATGGGCGCCTTTGTGGCCGGCTTCTCGATGTGTATGCTCAACATCGTGGTCAACCCGATGCTGAACACCCTGGGCGGCGGCGGCAACCGCGGCAACCAGCTCATCCAGTGGGGCGGTTCCTGCAACTCCATCGGCGGCACCATCGCCCCGATGCTCGTCGGCTGGCTCGTGGGCGGTTCCATCCAGGACGCCACCGTGGCCAAGGCTGCGCCCGTGATGGTCATCGCCATGGTGATCTTCGCCATCGCCTTCGTGGTGATCCTGCTCACCAAGATTCCGGAGCCGCACATGGAAACGGCCGAGGAAAAGGCGGCCCGTCTTTCCGGCAAAGCGAAGAAAGACCCGCACAGTCCGCTGAGCTTCCGTCACTTCGTACTTGGCGCCATCGCCATCTTCTTCTATGTGGGCATCGAGGTCGGTATTCCGAATACCGCCAACGTCCACTTCTCCGGCCTGTCGTCGGTAGGTCCGGCCGTCGCCGGCACCTTCATCGGCGCCTACTGGTTCTGCATGCTGATCGGCCGTCTGATCGGCGGATCCATCGGTGGCAAGGTCTCCAGCAAGAAGATGCTGCTCTATACCGCTTCGGCCGCCATCCTCTTCATCCTGCTGGCGATGTTCATCCCCGAGAGCGCCACGATCACGCTGGGCAAGTACACCGTGCCGTGGAGCCTGGGCTTCCTGACCCTCTGCGGCCTGTGCACGTCCGTGATGTGGGGTGCCATCTTCAACCTCTCCGCGGAAGGCCTCGGCAAATACACGGCGGCCGCTTCCGGCATCTTCATGACGCTGGTCTGCGGCGGCGGCATCATCCCGTTCATCCAGAACGCGATCGCCGACAAGGTGGGTTCCATCCAGAGCTACTGGCTGCTGGTCGCCTGCCTGGCTTACCTGATCTACTACGCCGTCTCCGGCTCCAAGAACGTGAACAAGGACATCCCCGTTGAATAAGATGGAAAAAGAACTCGTAATCGGCATCGACGTCGGCGGGCAGAGCACCAAACTCGGCGTCGTCAACAAGGACGGCGAGATCATCGCCCAGACCGTCATCTCCTCGCTGCAGGAAGAACTCATCGACTACATCAACGAGCTGACCAAGGCCATCAAGGGCCTGATCGCCGAGACGACCGAGGCCGGCAGGGTCAAGGGAATCGGCATCGGCGCCCCGAACGGCAATTACTATAAAGGTACGATCGAGTATGCCCCGAACCTCAAGTGGAGCTACGACAACGAAGGCAAGCCGACCGTCATCGACCTGGCCGCCCTCGTGCGGAGTTTCACCGGCCTGCCCGTGACCGTCACCAACGACGCCAATGCGGCGGCGATGGGCGAGATGGCCTACGGCGTGGCCCGCGGCATGAAGAATTTCATCATGATCACCCTCGGGACGGGTGTCGGCAGCGGCATCGTCATCAACGGCCAGGTGGTCTATGGCCACGACGGCTTCGCCGGCGAACTGGGCCACACCATCGCTGTCCGCGACGGCCGTCAGTGCAACTGCGGCCTCAAAGGCTGCCTGGAGACCTATTGCAGCGCGATGGGTGTCCGCCGCACGGCGCAGAAGCTGCTCTTCGCCAATCCCGACAAACCCAGCCCGCTGCGCAGCATCGATCCCGAGAAAGTCTCTTCGAAAGACGTGTTCGACGCTGCCGAGCAGGGCGACGAGATCGCGCTGGAGGTCTTCCGGACCACCGGCCAGATCCTCGGCCGCTCGCTGGCCGACTTCGTGAAATTCAGCGCGCCCGAAGCCATCGTCCTCTTCGGCGGCCTGGCCAGGGCCAAGAAGTTCTTCCACGATGACATGGTGGCCGCGATGGAGGAAAACCAGCTCCAGATCTGGAAAGGCCGGATCAAGGTTCTCTATTCCTCGCTCAAGGACTCCGATGCCGCCATCCTCGGCGCCAGCGCACTGGCCTGGTAGTTTCCGGGAGCCCAAATCCGCATTTTTGCGCCCCGATTGGTTTAGTGCACCGGTCGGGGCGCATTTTTGTGCTTTCTTGCACCCGTTCGGCAAAAAATAGCTATCTTTGTATCCCGGTTAACTCTGATCGGGATCTCCATGGATACAACATTGGACGGCACGCACTTGCAGCGGGCAAGCCTGCCGGGTGACATAAGTCTTTACGAACTGCACGCTCCGGCGCTGCACAACTGTTATTACCTGCTGAGCGGCCCCGGGAGCCGGCAGCTGCTCGCCTCCCCGGAGACAGTCGGCTATCCCTGTTACACCGCCCTTCTCGATGAAACTGTCGCCGCCCTGCACCATTTGACGGAAAATGGCCTGGGCGGTGACCTTGATATCTTCACCATCCTGCGCGGCGGCCTGAACTATCCGCTGGAGGAAGCCGCCTTCCGCTGCGGCATCCGCGTGCACGACATGCATTTCGTCTCCTGCGAGCGCGTCATCCGCAACCACGTCATCGAGGGACTGGAGATCAAGTACGAAAAAATCCGCCCCGGCCGCGGCCGGGTGCTGGCCATCGGCGACATCCTGGCCACCGGCGACACCTTCCGCTACTGCTTCGAACATCTGATCCGGCGTTTCCTGCTGGATGGCGGCAGTCTGCGCCGGATTCTTTTCTTCACGATCGGCGGCACCCGGGCTTTCCGCCTGCTGGAAGAACTCTCCGCCAAGATGAACGCCCTGTTCGACGGCTTCGAAGGCATCGACTGCTTCTTCTACGAAGGGGCCTTCTCCGTATATGAAGACAAAGGCGTGAGCGGCATCAACGTGCCGGACATCGATTTCGGCTGGAAAGACGGCGTCATTACCCCGGAATTCCGCCGCTACATCGTGGACCGTCCCGATGCGCTGCTGGAAAAATGCATCATCTACGATGGCGGTGCGCGCCGCTATGAGATTCCGGTGCATTTCGACGAGGTGCTCGAATACTGGGAAGGCATCCGCGAACGGGCGGACTGCATCGACGTCCGGGCCCTGGTGGAGGAGAAACTCGGATACGCCGGTCCGCTGGATTTCGAAGACTGGCTCGATGTGACGCACCTGCGCGGACTGGATGGCCTGGGCCCGCTCTGGGACGGTGAGCAGGCGCTGCTCGCGCAAGACTTCGACCTGCGCGCCCTGGCGAGCCGCCGTATTGAATCGATCAAAAACCTTCAAGCGCAATATGAAAACAACTGACGTTGACTACACCGACCGTGCGGTGGACCGTGCCGGGCGGAAATCGAACCTGAGCATGTTTATGGTGATGCTGGGCTTCACCTTCTTCTCGGCAAGTATGTGGGTAGGCCAGCAACTGTCGGCCGGCCTGGACTGGTGGGACTTTGTCTGGGCCTTGCTGCTGGGCGGCCTGATCCTGGCGGCCTATACCGGCTCCCTGGGCTTCATCGGCGCCGAGAGCGGGCTTTCACTCGACATGCTGGCCCGCCGGAGTTTCGGGACCAAGGGCAGCTGGCTCCCGAGTGCCATGATCTCTTTCACGCAGATCGGCTGGTTCGGCGTCGGTCTGGCGATGTTCGCCATCCCGGTGGCCAAGGAACTGATGGGCCTTGAGGTCACGCCCGACCACATGCCCCTGGAGGGCTACCTCCTGGTGGCCTTCGCCGGTATCCTGATGACGGCCAGCGCCTACTATGGCATCCGGAGCCTCACGCTGATCAGCTACATCGCGGTGCCTGCGGTGGCCATCCTGGGCACCCTGGCGATGATCCTCGCCATCCGGCGGGGCGACATGGGCCTGGTCGAGCAGTTCTCGCAGGGGACCAAGAACCTGGGCGTGATAGCCGGTGCGGGCCTTGTGGTGGGCAGCTTCGTCTCGGGCGGTACGGCGACACCCAATTTCACCCGCTTTGCCAAGAGTGCCCGCGTCGGTCTCTGGACGACCGTCATAGCGTTCTTCATCGGCAACTCGCTGATGTTCCTCTTTGGTGCGGTCTCCAGCATCTATGTGGGCGGAAACGATATCTTCGAGGTGATGCTGAACCTCAATCTCTTCTATCTGGCCGTCCTGGTGCTCGGCCTCAATATCTGGACCACCAACGACAATGCGCTCTATTCGGCAGGCCTGGGCCTGGGCAATATCACCGGTCTGAGCAAAAAGGCAATGGTCATCGCTTCGGGCGTCCTGGGTACGGTGACGGCGGTCTGGCTCTACTGGAATTTCGTCGGTTTCCTCAACGTGCTCAACTGCACGCTTCCGCCGGTGGGTATCATCCTCATCCTCCACTATTTCCTGAACCGCAAGGCCTATCGCGAAGACACCGTTCCGGAGAGGCAGGTGGACTGGTTCGCCGTGGCGGGCGTGGTGCTGGGCGCGGTGGTCGCCAACCTCGTCAAATGGGGTTTCCCGTCCATCAACGGCATGGTAATTGCCGCTGTCTGCTTCATGATCGGACAGACAGTCCGGAAATAACCACCTTAAAAACCTTATGATATGAAGAGATTGATTGGATTGCTGGCTTCGCTGATCGTAGCGGTCGCGGCCTTTGCCCAGACCCCGGAAGAGATTATTTCCCGGATGGAAGCGGCGATGGATGCACACGAGAATGACGGTCTCGTGATGACGATGGACATCAAGATGCCCATTATCGGGACTCTGTCCACAACCACCCGCATGCTGGGCGACAAATTCCGGGCAGAGGGTAGTATGAAAGACAAAAAGGTCATTTACTGGAACGATGGTACGACGAAATGGACCTATGACTCCGAGAAAAACGAGGTTACCGTCGAAAACGTGACGGCTGAAGAAAAGGAGAAGGACAAACAGTCTTCGGGCGCGGATGACCTGGCGATGTTCTCCGGCATTACCGCCGGCTATGATGTCAGCATCAAGAGTGAGACGTCCAGCGTCTGGAACCTCTTGTGCCGGAAATCCAAGACCAATACGGACAAGGACGATCCCAGGACGATGAACCTCGTCGTGGCCAAGGGCACGTACTATCCCGTGAGCATTTCCGCCAAGATGAAAGGCGTCACGATTACGCTGCGCGACTTGTCCTACGGCGTCTCTGAAAAGGATGTCACCTTCAACAAGGCCGACTACCCGACCGCCAAAATCATCGACAAGCGTCAATAACCCCGCCGCGCTGCGCTGCGTTGCGCCGCCGCGCTGCGCTGCGTTGCGCCGCCGCGCTGCCCGGCGTCCAGCCTGCGCCCCGGCTACTTTTGCGCTGCAACGGACACAGCTGGTAATCAGGTGTTTATAGAAAGTGACCCCCTCAAAAAACGAGGGGGTCACTTTTCGTAAGTCGCTGATTGACTGATGTGTCCGTTGCAGCGCAAAGGAGGGGGGACAGCGGACCGGGGCCGCTTATTTCTTTTGCTGTTCGCCCTTGTCGAGCACCAGTGTCCGGTCGCCGCCGATGGGCTCGATTTCCGGCTGGCGGGAGCGGGCCAGGGCGCGGGCGATACGGAGCTGCAGCGTGGAATCGCGCTGGCGGGCTTCGGCGATCTTGCGGTCAAGATCCGTCACGACCGGCGAATAGCCTTCGTCGAAAAATCCGGCGCGGGCTTTCATTTCCAATACCTTGCGGACTTTGGCGTCGAGTTCTTCCATCGGCCAGACACCGGTGGAGACCGAGTCGGCGATGGCGTCGATGGAACGCATCTCCTCGTCGGGCATCAGGATCATGTCGCTGCCGGCGCGGTAAACCGCCGTATTGACTTCCAGCGGTGTGCGCCCGGCTGCGACGCCCTGCATCCCGACCGCGTCGGTGATGACCAAACCGCGGAAACCTTGTTCTTCCCGCAGCAGCCCTTTCATACAAGGTGCGGAGATGGACATCGGGACGCCGGTCGAGTCGATGGCGGGGATGCTCATGTGCGCCACCATGATCATGGCGATGCCCTCGTCGATGAGTTTGCGGAACGGTGCCAGTCCGACGCTGTCAAGCCGGGCACGGTCGTAGAGCACGACCGGCATCTCATAATGGGAATCGACGGTGGTGCTGCCATGGCCGGGATAGTGCTTGGCGCAGGCGAAAATGCCTTCGTCCTGCATCCCTTTCATATAGGCGGTACTGTAACGGCCGACCAGCTCGGGGTCGCAGCTGAAAGAGCGCTGGCCGTCGGATTTGTCATACGGATCCAGGGCGGCGTCGGCCACGGGCGCGTAGTTGACGTAGATGTTCAGGTCGCGGAGTTCGCGGCCGACATTGCGGCCCATCTGGTAGATCAGCCGTTCACCCCGCCGTCCTTCTAGCCGGCCGAGGAGACGCTGGCGCGGATAGGGGAGGTACTCTGCGAAGCGCATGGCCGCACCCCACTCGGCATCGGTTGCCACGAGCAGCGGAAGCCGGGCCATACCCTGCAGTTGGTTCATCCGTTCGATGAACGGCGCGATGGGCCCGCGCATGATGATCGCGCCGCCCACGCCGTATTCCCGTACGAGGGAATCCTGCCGGGCCATCGTCTCTTCCGAGGGCTCGCGGCTGATTTCCATGACGAATAGCTGGGCCACTTTCTCACGGATGGAAAGCTGCTGCATGAGCGCTTCGACCTGCGCCGCATGACGGGCCTCCGCGAGGCGGATGCTTTCCGCATCGTTGTCCTGGCAGGCCGCAAGCAGGCAGGTGGCGATGAAAACCAGGGGAAGGAATGTCTTTTTCATAAGCGGCTGAGAGGCTTGGCCACAGAATGCGTAGAAGGGGCGGGATCTCAGTTCAGCAGGGCTTTGACGGCGGCGGAGATGGCGCGGCCGTCGGCCACGCCGGCCAGGCGTTTGGAGGCGATGCCCATCACCTTGCCCATGTCCTTGATGGACGTGGCGCCCACCTCGGCGACGATCTCGCGGATGCGGGCTTCGAGTTCCTCCGGCGAGAGTTGCTTCGGCAGATAACGCTCCATTACGGCGGCTTCGGCCAGTTCGTTGTCGGCCAGTTCCTGGCGGCCGTTGTCGGTATAGACCTGCGCGGTCTCCTTGCGCTGCTTGATGAGTTTCTGGATCATCTTCAGGACATCGGCGTCCGTGACCTCTTTCGAGCCGCCTTCGGCGGTTTTGAAAAGGAGGATTTCGTTCTTGACAGCGCGCACGGCGGCCATCGCTACGGCATCGTGGGCCTTCATCGCGGCCTTGATGTCTTCCTGGATTTGTTGTTCAAGTGTCATAGTAGCACAAATGTAGCAATTATCCGACAAAAGTGCACGGCCGGGCGGAAAAACCGATTCTTCTTGTTATATTTGTAGGAGATTCCCGGCCAAGCCGGGAATGACGAATATAAACCCACAATACCGTTATATGAAAAAACTGATGCTCATCGCAGCGCTCGCAATGGCTCTCTGGAGCCCGGCTGACGCGCAGAATCCGCTCTTGCAGAAACGCTACAAGACGCCTTACGAGATCCCGCCGTTCGAGATCCTGACCATCGACAACTTCCGGGAAGGCATGCTCAAAGGCATGGAAGCCCATAAGAAAGAGATCCAGGCCATCGTGGACTGCCCCGATGAACCCAATTTCGAGAATGTGATCGTGGCCCTCGACAAGGCCGGCAAGCTGATGTCCCGGACCAGCTCCGTCTGGGGTTCGCTCAACAGCGCCAGCTCCACGCCCGCCCTCCAGGCCTTCGCCCGCGAGATGAATCCGCTGACCTCGGCCCACAGCAACGAGATGCGGATGAACAAGAAACTTTTCGAAAAGGTCAAATATGTCTATGACCATCAGGCCAAATACAATCTGAACAAAGAGCAGAAGCGCCTGCTCCAGAAGACCTACGACGGCTATGTCAACAGCGGCGCCCTGCTGGATGAGGCCAAGCAGAAAGAGATCTCGGCCATCAACCTCGAACTCTCCAAGCTGCAGCTCCAGTTCAGCCAGAACCTGATGCACGACACCAACAACACCTATGTGACGGTCGATAACGTGAAAGACCTCGAAGGCCTGCCGCAGGACAACATCGACCGCGCCGCCGCCCTGGCCGAGCGCATCGGACAGAAAGGCAAGTACAGCTTCAACATGCAGCGCCCCAGCTGCAATCCCGTGCTGCAGTACTGCAAGAACCGCAATCTGCGCAAACAGGTGTACGAAATGTACAACAACCGTTGCAACCACGGTGACGAATATGACAACAAGGCCATCGCCGCCCGCATCATCGAACTGCGTCTTAAACGCGCCAACATCATGGGTTACAGCGACTTTGCTGCCATGTCGCTCAAGGACCGCATGGCTGAGAACGCCACCAACGTGTATGCCCTCCTCGACCAGATCTGGGCTCCGGCCGTGAAGAAGGCGAACGAAGAGATCGCCGACATCAAGGCGATGATGAAGAAAGACAAGGTCAAAGGCGAACCGCAGCCCTGGGACTACATGTACTACCTCGACAAGGCCAAGAAAGCCAAATTCGACATCGACGAGGCGCTGGTCTCCGAGTACCTGGAGATCAACCAAGTGCAGCAGGGCATCTTCTACGTGGCGAACAAGCTCTACGGCCTCTCCTTCAACGAGCGCACCGAAGACTATCCGCGGTACGAGGCGACCGCCAAGTCCTGGGACGTGATCGACCGCGACGGCAATGTGATTGCCATCTTCTACAGCGACTATTTCCCGCGTGACGGCAAGGGTGCCGGTGCCTGGTGCGGTGCATTCCGCGGCCAGAGCTACGACGGCGCGCAGCGCGTCCAGCCCATCGTGACCAATGTCTGCAACATGACCCTTCCCTCCGCCGACAAGCCGGCCCTCCAGACCCTCGACAACGTGGAGACCATGTTCCATGAATTCGGCCACGCCCTGCACTCCTTCTTCCGCAACGTGCACTACAGCGGCGTTTCGGGTACCGAGCGTGACTTCGTGGAACTGCCTTCCCAGATCAACGAGCACTGGGCCTTTGAGCCCGAGGTGCTGAAAGTCTATGCGAAACACTACAAGACGGGTGAGGTGATGCCCCAGGAACTCATCGACAAGATCGAGGCCAGCGGCAAGTACGGACAGGGCTTCGCCACGGTCGAGTACCTGGCCGCCTCCTATGTGGACATGGACCTGCACGTGCTGACGAGCATCCCGGCGAACTTCAATGTGATGGAATTCCAGGCGAAGAAGCTGGCCGAACGCGGCATTCCCAAGCAGATCCTGCCGCGTTACAGCGTGACCAATTTCAGCCACAGCATCGGTGGCGGTTACAGCGCCGGCTACTACAGCTACATCTGGGCCGAAGTGCTGGACTGCGACGCCTTCCAGGCCTTCAAGGAAACGGGTGACATCTTCAACCAGGAAGTTGCCCAGCGTTTCCGCCAGTATGTCCTTACCCCGGGCGGTATTGACAAGGGTATGGTCATGTACCGCAACTTCCGCGGACGGGATCCCCTGGTTGACGGCCTGCTCGAGAACCGTGGCCTGAAATGAGAAAGGCTTGACGCGGCTACAAAAAAAAAGATCCCGAATTCGGGATCTTTTTTTGTGGAATCTTTTTGTTTAGTTGTCCTTCGTCCGGTGGAAGGTGTAGATGGCCGTCTGGTGCGAAGAGAAGAGGCCGGGGATGTCGATGTTGAAATCCGGCTGACGGAGCACCAGCCGGGTGGGCGTCAGCACCCTGATGTCGTACGTTCCGACGAGGACCATCGCCTTGCCGTCGTCCGAGACCGAGAGACCGTCGTTGAATTTGAGCTTCATCTGGGTCGCGTCGTAAACGAAGGTGGTCATTTCGACGTCCCAACCCATCCGTGCCGTTGCCAGGGCTTCTGTCACGTTCAGGTAACAAGGCGTCGTCTTGGTGAAGTCGATAACAGAAGTATTCAGGCTTCCGTTGCCGATGACGGAAGCGGAGGCTTCGATGGTCAGGGTGTCCAGTTGCCAGGTTCCATAGAGGGAACCGGTCGTCGTCTCCTCGCCGTTCTGCTGGGTCGGGTCGCAAGCACAGACCAGGGCGGAAAGGCTCAGGATGAGCATGAAAGAGCAAAGGATTCGTTTCATCTTCTTAGGATTTTATGTTTTGCTGGCAACAAAGGTACAAAAATGTTGCCAACAGTGTGCTTCGGCCTTATTTCCCGTAAGCCTCGGCGGCGGCTTTCATGCGGGCGGCACGTTCCTCCGTGGCGGGGTGGGAGGAGAAGGCGGCCATCGCGCCGGAAGGCTTGGAGCCGGCTTCCCCGTTGATCTTCATCAGTTTGACCAGGGAGTTGTACATGCTGTAGGGACTGTACCCCTGCTCGATGGAGAACTTGAATCCATTCTCGTCTGCCGCGAACTCCTGTTTCTGGGAATACTGGGCGTTGAGGTACGACTGGGCGATGTCGCCCAGGACGCTGGTGGAAAGCGACCCCAGCACGCTGCCGGTCGATCCCAGGGCGATGCGGGCCGCATAGGCCATGTAGGTCTTCTTCATCGCGTTCTTCGTGTCCTTGTGGAGCACGTGGCCGATCTCGTGGCCGATGACGGCCATCAGTTCGGAATCGTCCATCACGTCCATCAGGCCAGAATACACCCGGATGGAGCCGTCGCCGCAGGCGAAGGCATTGACCTCATTGGTCCTGTACACTTTGAGGTTGATGGGAACACCGTCGACCGTCTTGACTTTCGACATGAGTTTCCGCAGGCGGGCATCGTAGGCACCTTTGTCGATCTTGTTGACCGAGTCCATGTAGGCGACGGACTGGGCGCTGAGCTGCGCGATCTGTTCATCGGAAATGGTCAGGGCCGTCATGGCGGTATTGGCTGCCGTGGCGAGGGCCGTCGGATCCATGTTGGACAGGCCGCTGGCCAGGATGCTGCATCCGGAGAGCATCAGGGAAGCGATCAGCAGGGCAAGAAAAGTCTTTTTCATGGTTTTCAGGGATATCAACCTTCAAATATACAAAAAATCCGATTACAGTGTCTTCCGATAATGGCAATTGATCACTTCGCGGCAGTCGCCGTGCCAGTTGTGCATGCCGTTTCCCAGGCAGTCGCGCCAGACCGGGCATTCGGCACAGCGGCCCTTCCGGGCCCAGCTGCGGTCGCGGAAGGGTCGGAAGCGCTGCTGCCACACTTCCCAGAGGCTGTTCTGGTAGATATTCCCCTGCGAAAAAGCATCCCGGTCGATGTTCGGGCAGCCGCAGATGCGGCCATCGATCAGGACGGAGGCGATGTTGATGCCGGCCCGGCAGAAAAACGGATGCGACCGTACCTTCCACTCGTAACGGCCCAGATAGCCTTCGCAGCTGAAGGTCACGTTCATCGGACGCGGACCCTCCTTCACGGCAGCGGCCGCTTCGCGTTTGGCCTGGATAAAATCCATCAGTTGCTTGAACTGCGCATCGCCCAGATGCATGTCCGGGTCGTCCTTGGCCCGGCCGATGGGAATGATGGTGAAGATGCGCCACTGCCGGACGCCGAGGGAAACCAGTTTCTCGTACAGCGCATCGAGCTGGGTGATGCTGCGCCGGTTGATGCAGCTGACCACGTCGAAATTGAGCCGGGGTTCGGCCGCCGCTAGGGCGATGGCCCGTTCGGCCCGCGGATATGCACCGCTGCGGCCCCGCATCCAGTCGTGGTTCTCATCCAGCCCGTCGAGGCTGATGGTCAGGGCGCCCATCCCGGCGCCCATCAGTTTGCGGTGCATGGCCTCGTCGTAGAACCAGCCGTTGGAGACCATGCTCCAGCGCACGCCGCGCTGCCGGATGGCCCGGCCGACCTCGGCGATGTCGGGCCGCAACAGGGGCTCGCCGCCCGTCAGGACGACCGTAAACTCCGGCGGGCGCTCCTTCACCGGAATGGTGTCGAGCGCCCGCAGAAAGTCTTCCAGCGGCATATCGATGTCTTCACTCGCCGCCATACAGTCACTGCCGCAGTGGCGGCAGTGAAGATTGCAGCGCGTGGTGCACTCCCAGAACAGATAGTTCAGTTCGTGTACCTTCGTCTCGTTGGCCCGGAACAGCCGGAAAAGCGTGTCGCGGAGCATTATTCGGCCTTGACGGCTTCAGGGTCTTCCGTTTCGGGCGTTCCGGCCTCCGTGGCGGCGGCTTCCGGGGTTTCGACGGTGGGCTGGATGACCTCTTCTTCGGGGAAGTCATAGTCTTCCGGATAGCCGGGCGGCGTACCGTAGCAGGCCTGGACAACGAAAAGTACCGCTGTCAGCGACAAGCCCTTGAGTAAATTGTGGAGCCATTTCATTGCAATGCGGTTTTTAATTCTTTGCAAGATACGAAATATTCTTGGATTTCTGTATATTTGTGCTGATAAATGCCGCCATCATGTACGCAGGATTCTATCTTCTCACATCCTTGATCTCCGCGATCGTTGCCCTGACGCTGGCCTTGATCCTGACGGGCCTGCAGGTCCGCGACCTGGAAGGCTTCGAGAAATACAACCGCGCCCGGTGGTTCCTTGCCGGGGCCTTCGGGGTCTTCGGAATCCTGGGTGTGGCCGAAATCCTGCTGGGCGAGCCGTCCGGCCTCGAAACGGGCGGCCTGACGAGCACGCTCGTCATCTTTATCGGCTCCCTGATGGCCCTGTTTGTCACCATGACGGTGCTTTCTTTCATCCGCCCCCAGGTCGTCACGTGGAAGAATATCCTGCTGCAGCTGGCCGTCATCGTACCCTTGGGCGTCCTGCTGTTCATCCTGCGCCTGCGGGCGCCCGAGCCCGTCTTCCGTATCTGTTTCGCCGTGATGCTGGCCGCCTATCTGGTGCAGATCGCCCTGTACACCCGCCTCTTCCTGCGCAGCTACCGCCAGTTTAAGGAACAGATGCAGTCTTTTTATGAAGAAGATGACCTCGTCGGCCAGCTTCACTGGATCAACGGCACGTTCTGGCTGGCGCTGGGAACGGGCATCGCCTCGCTGGCCTTGATCTTCGGTAATCTGCTGTCAGACAGTATCATCACTCTGCTTTTTACGGCCGTTTTCCTGATCATCGGCGTCTTCTTTATCAATTATCAACGCTTCGCTCCGATCGTCGAACGCGCCGTTATGCAGGAGGCGGAAGCGGGCAGGTCTGTGGGGGTTGGTATTAAATCGCAGAACGACAATCGGTTGCGGGAAAAGATAGATGCTTGGATCCAAGCGAAAGGCTATCTGGACAGCACCAAGTCTGTCGGCGACATCGCCCAGGAAATGGGCTGGTATTACCAGGCGCTGAAAGATTATATCCAGCAGACCACCGGCGAAGATTTCCGCAGTTGGCGGCTCCGGCTCCGGATTCAGGAAGCCCAGCGGTTGCTGGCCGGACAGCCCGCGCTTCCCATCTCCCGCATCGCCACCCTCTCCGGCTTCAACGACCGCGCACACTTCTACCGCTGTTTCCAGCGCATCACTGGCTGTTCACCGCAGGAATACCGGAAATCCCTCAAAAACAGCAAGTAAACCAGTTGTAGACTTTTTCTGTAGACTTTTCTGTAGACCACAAAAGCGTAGAGTTTTCAAAAACTCTACAACCCTTCGCTAGGACCGCTGCCGTCCAAAACGTAATTTTGATTGTTTGAAGCTGCAAATCGTATTAACCAATCTCAATAACGTATGAAAAACGAAGTCAAAGCTGTGTACGAATCTCCGCAGTCGGAGGTCATCGAACTGAAATTGAGCGGCAGTATCGCTGACGCTGGAATCACTGTCACCAGCCCGACCGGGATGATTGGCGACAACCCGAATGGTGATACCTACTCTGGTGGAAAAGAAGACTGGTAAAAAAGAAGGACATCATGAAAAAGTTATTTGTGATCATCAGTGCACTTTTCGCACTTGCAGCTTGTGACGGCATCAATGCCGTGGATGAGACCGGCGTCCTCGAAGAAGGAACGAAGGAATTCAAGATTGCTTTGACCGTCAACCGGACCGATGCCTTTGACAAAGGTCCCGGCACCAAGGCGACAATCAAAGACGCGTGGGCCGACGGCGATGTGGTATTCGTGTTCTTCAACGGCGTCGCCGCCCCGAAGTACCTCGAACTGAAATACGACGGCACCACCCGGAACTGGACGCCGACCCCGAAGAATGAACTTTCGGTCGACGACCTGGGCGATTCCGGCACGATGGCGGCGGTTTATCTGCCGTATGGCAGCCAGACCACTATTTCTTCATCGAAAGGAATATTCGAATTCGACCCTTGGTATGAGGGCATTCTCTTTCTGTCCGAAGACGTTGATTATTCTTACGGCGCGGAGGGGCTCAGCGGTACGCTCGACTTGAAAGCGCCCACCGATGACCTCGTGTTGTCTGATGGTGAGCGATACATCCACTTCGACATCTCCGGTTTCGACGACACGCATGTATATACGCTCTTTCAAGACTATGTGAGACCGATTGTCACCACTGGCTTATTCTCAGGTAAAGCACGAATCCAAACAGCCGATTGGGGAGAAGCCATCACTGGATACGTCGATCCGGAAAATAAAATCGTCAGCTTCTCCGGTATCCTGAAAGCGGAAGCCGTGGGGTCCGCCGTGGATTACCAGTTCTCCATCAAAGACGAAACCGCCGGCGTGATTTATACGCGGGATGCCGGCATCAGGACGGTCAGCGATTCCAAGTACATCGGTATCGGCAATATCAGCGACGAGACCGTCTGGCAGGCCACGGCAGTAGCCCCCACCATTGCCTATGTGGAGATGGGCGATGGCTTGAAGTGGGCCACGATGAACATTGGTGCCAACAGTCCTGAAGAGTATGGCGACTACTTCGCCTGGGCTGAGATCGAGACGAAGACTGTTTTCAGCTGGGCCACCTACAAGTACATGCAGGAAGGCCAATCCAGTTGGCAATACGTTACCAAATACAACGATGCTGACGGTAAGACATCCCTGAGGGATTACGAGTATTCCGATGATGTTGCCCGCCAGAAGTGGGGCGACGGCTGGCGTTTGCCTACTGACGAGGAGTGGACTAAACTTCGAAATTGGGGCAACTTCACCTGGGAATGGACGGATGATTACAATGGAACCGGCGTAGCCGGCACAGTTATTACCTCCAAAATATCCGGTTATGAGGGCAACTCCATCTTCCTTCCCGCCGCTGGCTACAAGATTAATACGGAATCCAAAGAGGTTGGCTCACACGGGTACTACTGGTCTTCGACCATCTATGTCTCGTATATGTCGTATAACCTTGATTTCTACAACGCACAACGATCAAGGGTAAGCAACTACCGCTACTACGGAATGCCCGTCCGCGCTGTCATCTGTGACAACGATCCGGAAATTACTTCCATCAATGGCCACGAATATGTGGATTTGGGCAATGGTTTGAAGTGGGCCACGACGAATGTCGGTGCAAACAGCCCCGAGAAGCCCGGCAGTTACTATGCCTGGGGCGAGATTGCTCCGAAGAATGAATACTATTGGACGAATTACGTACACCGGGATCCATCCTATAGTGAAAACAATGGGTTGAGTCTCACCAAGTACACGTTTGCTGATAACGTAAAAGAGGGTAGTTGGTATGAGGGAGATACGTTCATAGGAGACGGCAAGACAACGCTGGATTTAGCTGATGACGTAGCCCGACAAAATTGGGGTGGAACTTGGCGTATGCCCACGGCCGCGGAATTCGGTTGGCTGGTGTCCAATTGTACCTGGACCTGGTCATCTGATTACAGTGAAACAGGCGTCGCCGGTATGGTCGTGACTGGTACGAATGGAAAAAGCATCTTCCTTCCCGCTGCAGGCCGAATGGAGGCAAATGATACATGGGAAGATAGCAAAGGCCTTTACTGGTCTTCCTCCCTCGGCAATTTCAGGTCGCTGGCGGCACCGGTGCTGAGTTTTTACTTGTATGATGGATCTATAATAGAAAAAGGAGCTGATCAATTCTACTATGACCGTTACGAAGGCTTACTGATCCGTCCCGTCTCAGACTGATTGAATAATGGACGATTGGCGTGAAAACCAAAATCATTTACATCCCGTCATCCCGTCACTAACGGGTGACGGGATTTTTTTAGACATCTGTCTATAATTCGTTATCTTTGTCGAAGATCTCAAGAATACGACTATGCGAACCATCACCCGATTCCTGACATTAGCCTTTCTGATGCTGGTAGCGAGCTGCGGAGAGGAGCCCACGCCTGCACCGAAGCCAACGCCTACGCCGACTCCCCCGACACCGGCTGAGGTTGCGGTCTCGTCGGTTTCGCTGAACCAAAGTACCGCCGAACTCATGATCGGCGAGACCGTCACCCTGTCGGCTACGGTCTCGCCCAGCAATGCAACGAACAAGAGCGTATCCTGGACCAGCTCGGATGCCAATGTCGTTTCCGTCAGTGCCGGCACGGTGAAAGGCATCGGGATCGGCACGGCCACCGTCACGGCTTCAGCCGGCGGCAAGAGCGCAAGCTGCGCCGTCACAGTGGTCAAGGGCGGCCTCCCCGAAGGCGAACTGCCGCCGAGCCATGAGATCTGGTACACGACCCAAGACAACAAGCCGCTTTCCCTGGTAAACAACCAGGGCTCCTGCACGCTCGCATCCAACACCTACAGCAAGGGGATGGGCGTCCTCCGTTTCAGCGGCCCGCTGACCAGCCTCGATGTCATTTCGTCTGACCCGCAGCAATGCGCCCGCCTGACCGGCCTCCTGATCCCGGATTGCGTGGAAACGATCGGCAACCATTTTTTCTGGGATGCGACCGGCATCAAGGAATTCCGGATTCCCGCCTCCCTGAAACGCACGAATGCGTTCATTTCTCCCCACAAACTGGCGCTGGAACGCCTGACCGGGCATCATGTCTCGGCGGACGGACGCTGCGTCATCCTCGACGGCGCGCTGGTGGCATTCGCCCCGGCGGGGCTTTCTTCCTATGAGATTCCGTCGGGCGTCGTACGGATTGCAGAGGAGGCTTTTACTTTGACGCAAGAACTGAAAACCGTGGTCATCCCCGAAGGCGTGACCGACCTGGAACGCGGTGCTTTCAGTGAATCGAGCCTCGAATCGGTTACCATTCCTGCTTCCGTGAAGGCGATGGATCACCACGCCTTCGTCAGTTGCAAGAACTTGAAGAATCTGTTGGGGGACAGCCATTACATCTCAAGCGACCGCAAGTTCCTCTTCGATGCCAATTCCATGATTCCGATGCTCTTGTTCCATTTTGCGGGCCGGGACGATGAATCCTACGAGATCCCGGAGGGAATCCAGGGCATCGAGAATTATGCCTTCTATGGCTGCGAAAATCCAGATGGAAGCCGTCTATGGCAGTCATACGACGTCGGATCACAAGGGCTTTGTGATGGACGGCACGCTGCGATACCTGGTTCCTGCCATTGACGCGGATTATGTGGTGCCCGGCGAAGTAACCGCCTTGGGCGACCAACTCTTTCAAAGCAGGCCGACGCTTCGTTCCGTCACGATGGGGGACCAGGTGACCTCCATCGGCGATTATGCCTTTTCATTCAGCCCGGCACTCAAGACCGTGACCCTGTCGGCCAACCTGGCTTCCATCGGCTCGAATCCTTTCCAGTACTCCCAGGAATTGGAATCGGTTTATTGCCGGGGTATTCTCCCGCCGGCCTGCCGTGTGATCGAAGACACCGCGAATCCCAAACTGACCATCTACGTTCCTTCCCAGGCCCTCCGCTTTTATACCGAAGACACCCAGTGGGAGAAGTATTGGAACGTCATGAAGCCCTTTGACTACACCGATCTGCCGAAGCCGGACTTCTATCTGTCCACCGATTATTCCCGGGAAGGCGAGGTGACGGTCTATCAGAAAGCGTCCAAAGGGAATGGAATCGACATCGTTTTCATGGGTGACGCCTACTCGGACCGCCAGGTTGCAGACGGCACCTATCTGCGCGACATGACAGCCTGTGCCGAGCAGTATTTCGCCATCGAGCCGTACAAATCGTTCCGGGAGCTGTTCAACATTTATTTTGTCACCACCGTATCCGCAACGGAAGGTTACGAGCGGGGTGGCCGCAGTCTCGGGACTTACATGGGCAACGGCACTTTCATCGGCGGGAACAATGCGAAATGTTTCAAACTGGCCCGCGAGGCTGTCGGAAGCGACACACGGATGGACGAAGTCCTGGTGGTCGTTTGCGGAAACCAGGATCTGTCCGGCACGGTCCGCGTTTGCGGTACCTGCCACTTCTTCGAGCCGGAAAGCTGGACGGGCCGTGACTACGCCTGCGGACCGGCCGTGACGTATTTCACGAAAACCGATGCTTCCTTCAAGGAAACCGGCAAGGTGCTCCGGCATGAATCCGGCGGGCACGGATTCGCCAAGCTGGCCGATGAATACCACTATTCCGGGAGCGTCTCGATGGGCGACCAGGAGCTGATCCGGAACCATTCTGCGCATCTGTGGTATTCCAATGTGGACATCACCTCCGATCCCGTCCAGGTGAAATGGGCGAAGTTCCTCTCCGACGACCGCTACAAGAATGAGGTCGGCCTGTACGAAGGCGGCTTTACCTACCAGTATGGTGTCTGGCGTCCTTCGGAAAACAGCATCATGAACGACAACCAGGGCGGCTTCAACGCGCCTTCGCGCTACACCATCTGGTATCGGATCCACAAACTGGCATACGGCAGCAGCTGGAACGGCACGTACGAAGATTTCGTGGCGTATGATGCCGTCAACCGCACGACGGCGGCGCCGACGGCCGCGGCGGCTGCGTCGCGCCCCGGTCCCTGGCGCTCCGCCCGGGTGCGCGCCCCGCGGCCGCACCATCCGCCGGTAATCACCGGTGAGACCTGGCGGCAAGCTATCCGCTCCGCGCAGTAGCGGCCGCCCCGCACAGTAGCGGCTGCCCCGCTGGCGCCCGCTCCTGCTCAGTGGCTTCTGCCCGCCTTTTGGCGCTGCAATGTACACATCAGTCATTCAGCGACTTACTGAAACTGACCCCCTCAAAAAATGAGGGGGTCAACTTCTGTAAACGTCTGAGTATCAATTGTGTCCGTTGCAGCGCAAAATGGCGGGAAGCAGACGCGGCGGGCGCGCCCGCCGCAGCGCCAGAAGGGCGCGGCAGAAGCTCCGCCCGCCGCAGCACCAAAAGCTGACGGGCGTGGGGTCGGTTGCAGCGAAGATTCGTTATCTTTGTCGTCGGATAGGACCATCCTCATTTTTGACTATGTACGCATCTTCGCAAGATCCGATCTACGGCCGTACGGCCCTGCTGATGGGAAATGACGTCATGGACGCCCTCGGACGGGCGCGCGTCATCCTCTTCGGCGTGGGCGGTGTCGGCAGCTGGTGCGCCGAGGGACTCGTGCGCTCCGGCGTCACGCACATTACCCTCGTCGATTCCGACTGCGTGAGCGAGAGCAATATCAACCGCCAGCTGATGGCCACCACCCGTACGGTCGGGCAGGTGAAAGTAGAGGTGCTGCGCGACCGGCTGCTGGAGATCAATCCGAAGGCCGAGATCACGGCGCTGCGACAGGTTTACAGCGCTGAGACGGCCGATTCGTTCGAGTTGGAAAGCTACGACTATATCATCGATGCCATCGACAGCCTCAAGGAGAAATCCGACCTCATCCTGCGGGGCACCCGCACGCCGGCCGTGTTCTTCTCTTCGATGGGCGCCGCCCTGAAAGTCAATCCGCAGGGCGTGAAGGTGGCCGAGTTCTGGAATGTGCGCGGCTGTCCGCTGGGTGCCGCCATCCGCAAGAAATTCAAACAGAACCATACCTATCCCGGCCATAAGTTCCGCTGCGTGTACGATGAGGAGGTGCTGCCGAACCGGGGCGGTGCCCTGGCCGCCGACGCTTCCAACAGTGAATGGGACGGCCGCAAGGCCCAGATCAACGGGACCACGGCCCATATCACCGCCATCTTCGGGATGACGCTCTGCGGCCTGGTGATCGAAGACATCTACAAGAAAACCCTGCAGCAAGGCGCCCGGCCGGAATGAAGCGCGTCATCTTCCACATCGACGTCAATTCGGCTTTCCTGTCCTGGAGCGCTGTCAAGCAGGTCCGCGAAGGCGGGTCTGACCTCCGCCTTGTGCCCTCGGTCGTCTCGGGCGACCCGTCCGACCGGCGCAGCATCGTCACCGCCGCATCGATGCCGGCCAAGAAACTGGGCATCAAGACGGCCCAGCCCATCTCGATGGCGCTGCGCACCTGCCCCGGCCTGGTGATTGTGCGGGGCGACTGGGCCTGGTACAAGAGCTGTTCCGAGCGTTTTACGGCCATCTGCCGGGCATATTCCCCAGTCCTCCAGAAGTTTTCGATCGACGAATGCTTCCTCGACATGAGCCTGCACCTGGGCCGGCAGGAGCCGGTGGCTGTGGCTACCGAACTCAAGAACCGCATCCGCAGCGAACTGGGCTTTACCGTCAATGTGGGCATCGGACCGAACAAGCTGCTGGCCAAGATGGCCTCCGATTTCGAGAAACCCGACAAAGTGCACACCCTCTGGACCGAGGAGGTCCCGGCGAAAATGTGGCCGCTGGGCGTGCGCGACCTGCTCTGGGTGGGCAAGCGCACCGAAGAGCGCCTCGTGGCCTATGGCATCAACACCATCGGCGACCTGGCACGCATCCAGACCGGTGCACTGGCCCGGCTGGTGGGCATCCGTGCCGCCCAGCAGCTGCACGCCTCGGCCAACGGCGTGGACGACAGCCCCGTCGAAACGGATTTCCAGGAAGCGAAGAGCTATAGTGCGGAGCGGACCTTTGCGCAGGACATTACCACGCCAAAGGAACTGGACCGGGCAATGTTCAACGTGGCGTGCATCGTGGCCCACCGTATCCGGCGCGACCGTTTCAAGGCAGGCTGTGTTTCGATTTTCATCAAATACCGCGATTTCTCGGTCGCCCAGCGGCAGAGCCAGCTGCCCCGGCCGACCGACGTGACGGCCCTCATCCTGAATGAAGCGCGACGGCTGGTCGCGACCCTCTGGGACGGTGTCACGCCGCTCCGGCAAGTCGGTCTCGGCGTGTCGAAGCTCACCCACGAGACGGATCTGCAACTCTCGCTCTTCGAAGACCCGAACCTGGAATACTACCGGCAGTGGGACAGGGAATACGATGAGCGGATGGCTGCCGCCCGGGATGCCGCGGCAAGGCCTGCTGCCGATCCCGATGCGCTGGTCTTTCACTATCCTACGGGAGAAGAAGCCCTCGCCGCGATCAAACAAGCCGTCCGCGAGCATCGCAACTGCACGTTCGCCCGCCGGATCCTCCCCGACGGGACCGACTGCTTCGAACTGTTCGAGGGAGGGAAAGTCATCGAGCGCCACATCGTGAAAAAAACGCCATAGCAGACGCAACATTTCCGGACAAGCTGCATCTTATAGGAAAAACAAGAATATGAAACGTCACCTCTTTCTTTTTGTATTCAGTCTCGTCCTGCTGCTTTCAGCCGGATGCAACCGTATGGATTCCTTCGACCCGGACTATCCCATCGTGGACTGGTATCCGGTCAATCTGATTGTCACCGTCCAGGACAGCCAGGGGAATGACCTGCTCGATCCGGAACACGCAAACAATTATTTCGAGGGTGCGACCCTGGTCTTCCGCGGCAAGCAATACGACGTACAGGGGATCGAGGACGATCCCTACGCGGCTGTCAGTACCAAATACTATATGCCGCGCATGCGTGGGCTGAGGCTGGCCCATGATACGCTCTACTTCTCCAAAGACCAGAAGGAACTGTGTCATTTCCTGGTGTTTGGCGAGCTCGACGGGGCGGAGGATATGGACGAGGACATTGAACTCCAATGGCGGGATGGCACGCGCGAGATCATCCATTACCATTGCTCGGACCACAAGATTGAGAAGAAGTCGGGCGGGGAGTGGGAGATCACCTGCAAGCGGGAGTGGATGCTCAATGGCGAAGTGGCCAGCAATCCCTTCCGGCTGGTCAAATAGCCTTCTGCAAAAAAATCCGCGAAAAAAAACCAAGTTTTTGTTGCAAACCCAAATACTTTTTCTACCTTTGCAGTCCCAATCGAGGGGTCTGGGGCAGCGCCCCGAAACTGAGGTATGGTGTAATGGCAGCACAAGAGATTCTGGTCCTCTTAGTGGCGGTTCGAATCCGTCTACCTCAACAAATTATCAAGCGGCATCAGCCGCTAGCGGAGGCCGGGCAGGGTTAGCCTGCGGAATAGCAAGGCCGGAGCGAGGGGTCTGGGGCAATGCCCCAGTATAATAAGGCGGGATAGCTCAGCTGGTTAGAGCGCATGATTCATAATCATGAGGTCCCCAGTTCAATCCTGGGTCCCGCTACCTGAAAATGAGAGACTTACGAAAGTGAGTCTCTTTTGTGTTTAATGATTTCTACAATCCATATACTGGGTGTGGTGCTTACCGTAGGGCTACTGCTCGTGGTGAGCTGGTGGTCGGGCCGCCGGGTCAAGGATGCCGGCAGTTTCATCACCGGCGGGACCTCGGGAACCTGGCTGGTGGGCGGTGCGCTGCTGGGCACGATGGCCGGCGGCCAATCGACCATCGGCACGGCGCAGCTGGCCTTCTGCTACGGACTGTCCGCCTGGTGGTTCACCCTGGGCGCCGGAATCGGGTCGCTGCTGCTGGGCTATGTCTATGCCGGTCCGCTGCGGCGCAGCGGCTGCAGCACCCTGCTCGAAGTTGTCCGGCGGGAGTACGGGCGGAAAGCCGAGACGGTGGGCTCGCTCCTGTGCATGGTGGGCATCTTCATCAGCATCGTGTCGCAGGTCCTTTCGTCGGGCGCCATGATCAGCAGTCTCTTCAGCTTTCCGATGCTCTGGGCGTCGGTTGCCGGGGCGGTGCTCATCATGTTGTTCGTCCTGTTCGGCGGCATCCGCAGCGCCGGATTCAGCGGCATCGTCAAGCTGGTGCTGCTCTATTTCAGTTCCCTGGCTGCCGGCATCATCGTGTGGCATATCGCCGGCGGCTTTGCCGGATTGCGCGGGAGCGTGGCCGGCATCTACCAGTCGTCCGTGCTGCGGGACTTCAACCAGCTGACGGATGTGGAGAGCATCCATCAGCGCTATGGCAGCCTGGTGGCCCGCGGGGTGATGAAGGACCTGGGCGGCTGCCTGTCGCTCATGCTGGGCGTCGTATCGACCCAGACCTATGCGCAGTGCATCTGGTCTGCATCCTCGACCACCCACGCCCGGCGCGGGGCGCTGATCTGCGCGATCTGCCTGCCCATCATCGGGGCCGCCTGCACGATGGTCGGCATTTATATGCGGGGGCATTATGTCACCGCTGACGAGTGGGCGGCGATGCAGCAGGCCGGCGAAGTCTTGCCCGAGGGCGTCGGCATCATCGAGAGTGCGGCCCAGGCGTTTCCGGCCTTTATCCTGCGCCACCTGCCCGCCTGGCTGGGCGGCCTGATGCTCGGAACGCTGCTGATCAACATCCTGGGCTGCGGCAGCGGCCTGCTGCTGGGCGTCGCGACGATCCTGGTGCGGGATGTCTATGGCAATCTGCGCCGGAACGCGCCGCGTCTTTCGCAATTGGCGCAGATCCGCCTGTCCATTGCCGGGGTGCTGCTCGTGGCGGTCGTGGTGGCGCTGCTTTGCAACAATACGTTTATCAACGACCTGGGATTCCTCTCCCTGGGCCTGCGGGCGGTATCGCTCCTGTTCCCGCTCTCTTTCGCCTTGTGGCTGCCGGGCCGATTCGCCCCGCGCCGCATCCTGCTGGCCATGCCGGTAGGCGTAGCCGCGATGCTGGCGGCCAAGTTCCTCGCGCTCCCCGGTGACGCCGTCTATTACGGGCTGGCCCTAGAATTGCTGGCAATATCTGCAGGGACGATATCAAGTTCGGCAAAAAATTACTAACTTTAGGCTGTAAAAAAGCCTGACAACCTATGAAGATCATTCAGCTCGGAGAAACCGATTCCCTGCTGGGCCACTATCTCGCGCAGATCCGCGACCGGGAAGTCCAGAAGGACAGCCTGCGTTTCCGCAGGAACCTCGAACGCATCGGGGAAATCTTCGCATACGAAATCAGCAAGACACTCCGTTACCAGAGCCTGGAGGTGGAGACGCCCCTGGGCATCGCCACGACCCGGGTGATTGCCGAGCCGCTGGTGCTGGCCACCATCCTGCGCGCCGGCCTGCCCGTCCACCAGGGCCTGCTCAACTGCTTCGATTTCGCGCAGAACGCCTTCGTAGCCGCCTACCGCAAGTACGGGAAAGGCAACGAATGTGACATGCAGATCGAATACCAGAGCTGCCCGCCGCTGGAAGGCAAGACACTGGTGATCGCCGACGCGATGCTGGCTTCCGGCGCCTCCATGCTGATGACCTACCAGAGCCTGGTCGCATGCGGGGAACCCCTGCACACGCACATCGTCTGCCCGGTGGCATCCCGCGACGGCGTGGAAAACCTCTCGAAGAACCTGCCGCACAAGCGCGTCACCTTCTGGGTGGGCGCCATCGACGAGGAACTCACCAACCACTCCTACATCGTCCCGGGACTGGGCGATGCCGGAGACCTGGCTTTCGGAGCCAAAGACTAGCTAGGCAATCTTGCAGCGCAGCGTGGCGGAGGTGCAGGAAAGCACCTCCACGGTGACGTATTCCCCGGCCTTATGGCCTTCTGCGGGGAAGACACAGGTTTTGTTCTGGGACGTCCGTCCCATCAACTCCGCGGCATCCCGCTTGGAAGGACCCTCGATCAGGACTTCGTAGCGCCGGCCGACGCAACGCTGGTTGCTTTCGAGCGAAATCTCATTCTGCAGCGCGATGATCTCGTTGAGGCGCGCCGTCTTGACGGCGGCGGGCACATCGTCGGGGTAGTGGCGGGATGCCCGCGTACCCGGGCGCTCCGAATACTGGAACATGAATGCGCTGTCGTAACGGACTTCGCGGAAGAGGGACATCGTCAGGGCATGGTCCTCATCCGTTTCGCCGCTGAAACCGGCGATCACGTCGGTCGTGACGGCGCAGTCGGGCAGGATCTCGCGGATATGGGCGATCCGCTCCAGGTAGTGGGCGCGGGTGTATTTGCGGTTCATCTTCTCCAGCATCGTGTCGCTGCCCGACTGGACGGGCAGGTGGATGTGCCGGCAGATGTTGGGGTAGCGTGCCATGACGTGCAGGACGCTGTCGCCCATGTCCTTGGGATGGGACGTGGCAAAGCGGATGCGGATCCCCGCATCGAGCCGGGCGACCTGTTCGAGCAGCGAAGCGAAATCCACGCAGCGGGCCGGATCCTCCGGATCGCGCCAGCGATACGAATCCACGTTCTGCCCCAGCAGATTGATCTCCTTGTAGCCTTCCGCGATGAGGGTCTGCGCCTCGCGGAGGATGCTCTGCGGATCGCGGCTGCGCTCGGCGCCCCGCACGAAAGGCACGATGCAGTAGGAGCACACGTTGTTGCAGCCGCGCATGATCGAAATGAAGGCCGTGACGCCTTCGCGGTCCATCCGGACCGGTGCGATGTCCGCGTAGGTCTCTTCGTGGGAGAGCAGCGTGTTGATCTGCTTTCCGTCCACGGCGACGGCGGCCGCCAGGCGCGGCAGGTCGCGGTAGGCGTCGGGGCCGGCGACAATATCGACGGCGGCGTTTTCCAGCAGTTTTTCCTTCAGGCGTTCGGCCATGCAGCCCAGGATGCCGACGATGACGCCTTTGCGGCGCTTCTTCTCCTGGCGGAAAACGTCGAGCCGGCCCAGGACGCGCTGCTCTGCATTGTCGCGCACCGAGCAGGTGTTGATCAGGATCAGGTCGGCCTCTTCCATCCGCTGGCAGCGCGTATAGCCTGCCTGCTGGAGAATGGATAGCACCACTTCGCTGTCGTTGACGTTCATCTGGCAGCCGTAGGTTTCGATATAAACTTTCATAGCGCTTGGATTTCGCTGCAAAGATAAGTTTTTATATCTTTGTATGATGAATCGGATTTTGAAAATGAAGCGCATCCTTATCCTCCTTGCGTCCGTCCTGGTGCTGGCCTCCTGCAGTCCCTCGGCTACGCCTGTCATCAAGTCCTACCGGCTCAACCAGGTCGGCGGCCTGTCTTTCGGCGCGGACGGCGTGACGGCCGAACTGACGCTGGATGTGGACGTTGCCAATCCTTCCGGGTCCCGCTACACGCTGGAGTCGCTGGAAGCGGTCCTGTATCAGGGCGTTGAGGTCAATCCCTTCGCTTACCTGACAATGCGGGAAAGCGTCAGCGTCGAACCCCGGAGCGAAGCGACCGTCTCCCTTCCGCTGGACGCACGCTTCACCCGCCCGCTCGCCCTGCTGGGCGGCGGTTTCAGCACCGACCTGGCCGATTACACGGCCGACATCGACCTGACCCTCCGTCGCGGGTCCCTTAAAAAACGGATTACCAAGGAACGGATTCCCCTGGCGGAACTCGGGAACCTGCTTGGACAGAACGACAAAAAAGAAAAAGAATGAAAAAGAATATCCTTGCCCTCCTGGCGGGCCTCCTGCTTATCCAGGGCGCGGCTTTTGCCCAATCGGCCGTGGACAGCACCATCCTGGGCGCCGACATCTTCTCGCTCATCGGCCAGAAGGGGAGCGGCAGCGCTACGGTCAACCAGTCCCAGGAACTTCGCAACGCACTTTCGCGCCATATCGTCTCCAACAGCAATACCAAGATGCAGGGCTACCGCGTCCGCATCTTCTTTGACAGCGACCGCACGGCCCGGGCCAAATCGGAAGCCATCGCCGCCGGTTTCATGGAACGCTATCCCGGCATCCGGGCCTACCGCAGCCACGTGAGTCCCTACTTCAAGGTGACGGTTGGCGATTTCCGGACGCGGGCCGACGCCCAGCGCTTCGCCAGCCGCCTGACCAGCAGCGGCGCCTACCCTTACGTCTTCGTCGTCAAGGAGCAAATCAACTACCCGAATTTCTGAGATGCTCAAGCAGACCCAACAACTCAAGCAGACCCAGCGGCTCTCGCCGCTGCAGATCCAGACCATCAAGCTGATCGAGCTCCCGGCGCCCGAGCTGGAGCAGCGGATCCAGAAGGAGCTGGAAGAGAATCCTGTTCTCGAGGAAGTGGTGGACGATTCCCTGGAAGGTGAGGAAAAGAAGAACGTCTCGCTGAGCGAATACAGCGGCAGCGACCCGACGCCGTCGTACAAACTCTACGTCAACAACCAGGGCAAGGACCTCAAGCCCCAGTACAATACCTTCTCCGTCCGCGAAAGCTTCCACCAGAGCCTGGAAGCCCAGCTCGGCTACTGCAAGATCGACGAGCGCGAGCGGCAGATCGCCCTGTTCATCATCGGGATGATCGACGACGACGGCTATCTGCGGCGCGACATGGAATCCCTCGCCGACGACATCTCGTTCCGGCTGGGCATCGAGACGGACGAGGAGGAAGTGGAACGCCTGCTGAAGATTGTCCAGGAATTCGACCCGGTGGGCGTGGGTGCCCGCGACCTGTGCGAATGCCTGCTGCTCCAGCTTGCACCCAAGAAACAGACGGAACCGGTCCAGCTGGCCACCCGGATCCTGCGGGACTTTTTTGTCGAGTTCACCAAAAAGCACTACAGCAAGATCATGGCGAAACTCGGCATCTCCGAAGAACAACTCAAGGAAGCCGTCGCCGAAATCGTGCGCCTCAATCCGCGTCCCGGCGGCCAGATCGACGATTCCTACACCGAACAGGTGCAGCAGGTCGTGCCCGATTTCCTGGTCGAGCTCAAGGACGGTGAACCGGTGATGTCGATGCCGCGTTTTTCCGTCCCGGAACTGAAGGTCAACAAACGGTATGCGGACGTCCTGATGGAAGCGGCCAACAGCGCCACGCGCGAAAAGAAAGAGGCTGCGACTTTCGTCAAGCAGAAACTCGACTCGGCCAAATGGTTCATCGAGGCCATCAAGCAGCGGCACAACACGCTCCAGAACACGATGAACGCCATCATCGACTACCAGCACGACTTCTTCATCGACGGCGACGAGACCCGGCTTAAGCCGATGGTCCTGCGCAATATCGCCGAGAAGACGGGGCTCGACATCTCGACCATCTCCCGCGTGGTCAGCAGCAAGTATGTCCAGACCCACTTCGGCATCTATTCCCTGAAATTTTTCTTCTCCGAGGGCCTGGTCGCCAACGACGGCGAGGAAGTCTCGACCCGCGAGATCAAGACCATCCTGACCACCAGCATCGAAGAAGAAGACAAACGCAAGCCGCTCACCGACGAGGAACTGGTGAAAGTGCTCGGCGACAAGGGCTACAAAGTGGCGCGCCGCACCGTGGCCAAATACCGCGAGCAACTCAACATCCCGATTGCGCGGCTGCGCAAAGAACTTTAAAGACTTTTACCACCATGACCAAAATGAAAACCACCTACCTGGGCGGTCTCCGCTGCGAAGCCGAGCACCTCGACTCAGGTGCCAGGATCCAGACCGTCGCACCCAAGGACAACAACGGCGACGGCTCCTGCTTCTCCCCGACGGATCTCTTTGCCACCTCGCTGGGCTGCTGCATGCTTACGATCATCGGCATGACGGCCCGCACCTACGGTTTCTCGATCGACGGAACCACCATCACGACGGAAAAAGTGATGGCGGCCAATCCGCGCCGCGTGGCGGAACTCCATCTGGAAATCAAGCTGCCGGAGGGCAGCAGCTATTCCGACAAGGAGAAAAAGCTGATCGAGAACGCAGCCAAGACCTGTCCGGTGGCAAACAGCCTGCATCCGGACATCAAGAAAGTCATCGAATTCGTCTGGTAAGCGCGCCGCTTACTCGATCGTCCACTCGCAACCGTCCTTGGTATCCTTGATCTGGACACCGAGGGCCTTGAGTTCATCCCGGATCCGGTCGCTGGTCGCCCAGTCTTTGGCGGCCTTGGCCTGGCGCCGCTGCTCGACAATCATGCCGATGAGACCATCGACCAGCTTCCCGGAAGCTGCGTCGGTGGTCTCGTCCTGCAGGCCGAGGACGTCCTGCAGAACCTCGGTGAAGAGGCTTTCGAGCGTCTGTTTGTCGGCCGCATCGATTTTCAGCGACGTGTCCTTGACGCTGTTGACCAGGCGGACGGCATCGAAGAGTACGGACAGGGCGATCGGCGTGTTCAGGTCGTCGCAGAGGGCTTCATAGACACGCTCCGTCAGGCCGCCGATTTCGGCGTTGGCGGGGGCACCGGCCGTTACGGGCAGGTTTTTGACATCCTTGGCCGCCTGCATCATCCGTTTGTACCCCTTCTCGGCGGCCTGCAGGGCTTCGTTGCTGAAGTCGAGCGGACTGCGGTAGTGGGCCTGGAGGATGAAGAAACGGACGGTCATCGGGCTGTAGGCCTGGTCGAGAACCTGGTTGTTGCCGGTGAACAGTTCGTCCAGCGTGATGAAATTGCCCAGCGACTTGCCCATTTTCTGCCCCTTGATGGTGATCATGTTGTTGTGCATCCAGTAATGGACGCCGCCCTGGCCGCGGGAAGCGGTGTTCTGCGCCAGTTCGCATTCGTGGTGCGGGAACATCAGGTCCATGCCGCCGCCGTGGATGTCGAACACCTCGCCCAGGTATTTCTCGCTCATGGCCGAGCATTCCAGATGCCAGCCCGGGAAGCCTTCGCTCCAGGGTGAGGGCCAGTGCATGATATGCTCGGGGGACGCCTTTTTCCAAAGGGCGAAGTCGAGCGGGGAGTGCTTGTCGTCCTGGCCGTCGAGGTTGCGGGTGCCTTCGCGGGTATCTTCCAGGTTGCGGCCGGAGAGGATCCCGTAGTGGTGCTGCTGGTCGTACTTGGCCACGTCGAAATAGATGGAGCCGTTGCTCTCGTAGGCGTAGCCGGCCTCGAGGATCTTCTTCACCAGGGCGATCTGCTCGATGATGTGGCCGGAAGCGCGGGGCTCGATCGACGGCGGGAGCACGTTCAGGCGGCGCATCGCATCGTGGTAGCGGAGGGTGTAGGTCTGTACGACCTCCATGGGCTCCAGCTGCTCCAGCCGGGCTTTCTTGGCTATCTTGTCCTCGCCGGTGTCGGCATCGTTTTCCAGGTGCCCGACGTCGGTGATGTTGCGCACGTAGCGGACTTTGTAGCCCAGTTTCCGGAAGAGGCGGAAAAGCACGTCGTAGGTGATGCCCGGCCGGGCGTGTCCCAGATGGGCGTCGCCATAGACCGTGGGTCCGCAGACATACATGCCCACCATGCCCGGGTGGACCGGCTTGAAAAGTTCCTTCTGATGCGAAAGGGTATTGTAAAGATAGAATGCTCGAGCCATCGTCTTTCAGTCTTGTTTCATTACAAAGGCAAAAATACGTATTTTTTGGCAGACTGCGACAGATGGCCCGGGCTTCTTTCTCCTGCCGGGTCGTCCGGCACATCCGCATCAGTCGCGTGCCGCGGTGGCAAAAGGCTCCAGTTTGCCGGCGACGATCTCTACGATATAGCGTTCGTTGCCGTCGTTCCCCGTGAAGCGGGTGTTGCGCAGGCGACCGGTCAGCGCTACGAACAACCCTTTCCGGATGTCTTTGAAATCCATGATGTTCCGGCCGGCCCAGGCGGTGATGTTATGCCAGGTGACCTCCTCGCGCAGTTCGCCGTTTTTGCCCCGGAAGGCTTCGTTCGTCGCCAGCGAGAAACGGGCGACCTGGGATTCTCCCACATTGGTGATGCGCGGATCGTGACCCACACGTCCCCGCAATTCCACTCTGTTCAGAAATTCAGTCTCGATCATAATGCTTTTGTGTTGTTTGGTTCTGCCCGCAAAGTAAATACATGAAAAAGGCCGTATCCAGCCGCTAAACGATTATAAACGTTTATATCCGTTTCACACACGCCTGGCCAGACCTGCCGAAAAAACCGATTTCCCCGCATTTTGTCGAAAAATCGTAAATCGCTCTTCCGAGTTTTTTTTCGAGGCCCCCGCCGCTTATCTTTGTCCTAAAAAAGACACGATGGCACGACTCTGCCCCCAGTGCGGCGCATCCTTCCAGGGGCGCAGCGACAAACGCTTCTGCAGCGACAGCTGCCGCTGCGATTTCCACAACCAGCAGCGGCGGGCGCAGGAAAAGGAACTGCGTACGGTCAACCGTATCCTGGCGGCCAACTGGCGCTTGCTGTTGCAGCAGCTGCGCCTCGGCCGTCCGGACATTCCCGCCGCGGAACTGGCCGCGCAGGATTTCAACTTCGCCGTCTATACGGCCTCGCGCCGCCGTTTCCCCGGCCCCCGTACCTATTGGTGCTACGACTGCGCCTATACGGTGGACCGGGCCGGAATTGTCCACATCAGCTGCAGCGGATACCGGAATAATGTGTAATTTTGGGCTATGAAAGAGAATCGAGCCAATCCGCTGCTGGCCGCATCGCCGCTTCCGTTCGGCGCCCCGGCCTTCGACCAGATACAGAAATCCGACTACCTGCCCGCTTTCCGCCAGGCCATCGACCGGGCCCGTGCGCAGATCCGGGCCATTACCGACAATCCCGAAGCACCCTCCTTCGCCAATACGATCGAGGCACTGGAGCGCAGCGGCGAAGACCTCGACCGCATTGCGGGCATTTTCTTCAACCTGACGGAAGCCTGCACCGACGATGAGATGGACGGCATCGCCGAAGAAGTCTCTCCGCTGCTGACCCAGCACAACATGTCGGTCCTGCTCGACGAGAAACTGTTCGCCCGCGTCAAGGCCGTCTGGCAGCAGCGCGACGACCTGCAGCTCGACACCGAGGCTGCCAAACTACTGGAGGACACCTGGAAATCGTTCGCCCGGCACGGCGCAAATCTTCCGGCCGACAAGAAAGAACGCTTCGCGAAGCTGTCGGAAGAGCTGTCCCTCGCTACGCTCAAATTCGGCCAGAATGTCCTGGCTGCCACCAATGCTTTCACGCTGCACCTGACCGAAGAGGCGGACCTGGCCGGTCTGCCCGGCTTCGTCCGGGAGATGGCGGCGGCCGAGGCCGCCGGGCGCGGCGAGACGGGCTGGACCTTCACCCTCAATCAGCCCAGCTACGGCCCGTTCCTGAAATTCAGCGAACGGGGCGACCTGCGCGAGCGCATCTGGCGCGCCTACAACAGCAAGTGCATCGGCGGGGAGAATGACAATACGGAAAATATCCGCCGGATTGTCGCGCTCCGGACCGAGAAGGCACAGCTGCTGGGTTATCCGACCTATGCCGATTATGCGCTCGAAGAGCGGATGGCCAAGTCTCCCGGCAAGGTGAACGCATTTATCGACGAGCTGCTGGCGCCTTCCCTGCCGGCGGCCCGCCGGGAGGTCGCCCAGGTGACGGAATATGCGCACGCCCACGGCTTCGAGGGCGCCCTGATGCCCTGGGATTTCAGTTTCTGGTCTGAAAAGTTGCAGAAAGAGCGCTACAGCCTTGACGACGAACTGCTCAAACCTTACTTCCGGCTCGATGCCGTGCAGGCGGCGGTCTTCGACCTGGCGGGGCGGCTCTACGGGCTGGGCTTCACGGAACGCAAAGACCTGCCGGTCTATCATCCCGACGTGCGGGTTTTCGAGGTCCGCAGCGAGGCGGGGCGCTTCATGGCCTTGCTCTACCTCGACTATTTTCCGCGCAGCAGCAAGCGCGGCGGCGCGTGGATGACCTCTTTCCGTGAGCTTTCCTGCCGCGACGGCGTGGAGCAGCGGCCGCTGGTTTCCATCGTGACCAATTTCACCAAACCCACGGCCGATACGCCCTCACTGCTCACATTCAACGAAGTGACGACCCTGCTCCACGAATTCGGCCACGGCCTTCACGGGATGCTGGCGGAAGGCCGCTACCAGTCCCTGACGGGAACCAATGTGGTGCGGGATTTCGTGGAACTGCCTTCCCAGCTGATGGAAAACTGGGCCTATGAACCCGAATTCCTCCGGACCTTCGCGCGCCACTGGCAGTCCGGTGAGGTCATTCCGCAGGAATACATCGACCGGATCGTCGCCGCCCGCAATTTCCTGGCGGGTTACGCCCAGGTCCGGCAGCTCCAGTTCGGCATCACCGATATGGCCTGGCACACCCTTTCGGCCGCGCCGGAGGGCGATATCGTGGCGTTCGAACAGGAGCGCCTGCGCCCGTCGGCCGTCCTGCCGCAGGTACCCGGCATCGTATTCTCTCCCTCGTTCAACCACATCTTCTCGGGTGGTTATGCGGCCGGATACTATTCTTACAAATGGGCGGAAGTGCTGGAAGCCGACGCCTTCGCCTATTTCAAGGAGCGGGGCATCTTCAGCCGCGAGGCGGCGGAGCATTTCCGCAAAACCCTGCTCTCGCGCGGCGGCAGCGTGGATGCCGATGTGCTGTACCGGGATTTCCGCGGCCGCGATCCGCAGCCGGAGGCCCTGCTCGAAAAACTCGGGCTCAGTAGCAGCTAGCCACCTCGTCGGAAAAGCTGAAATACTTCCGCCGGCCGATGATCACGTGGTCGAGCAGCGTGATGTCGAAGACGGCGGCGGCTTTCCTGAGGGCTTCGGTCTGGCGCCGGTCCTGCTCGCCGGGCTGCGGATTTCCTGAAGGATGGTTGTGGATCAGGATCAGGCCGCTGGCGAGCCGTTCGACCGCTTTTTTGACGATGATTTTGATGTCCATGATGGTGGACCCCGTGCCGCCCACGCTGATCCGTTCCTTTCCGATGAGTTTGCCGCCCCGGTTGAGGTAGAGTACCCAGCATTCCTCGTGCGTCAGGTCGCTCAGGAAAGGCCTCATCATCCGGGCTACGGTTGCGGCGTTGCGGATCGTGCACATTTCTTCCGGGATCTCAGCGGCGAGCCGGCGCGCGAGTTCGAAACAGGCCAGGATGGTCGTGGCCTTGGCGGGGCCGATCCCATCCAGGGCCATCATTTCGCCGGCGCCGTGCCGGGCGAGCGCATCCAGCCGTCCGTTGCAGTGCGTTGTCAGTTCGCGGGCCAGATCCACTGCGCTTTTCCGGCGGGTGCCGGAGCCCAGCAGGATGGCCAACAGTTCCGTGTTCGTCAGGGCGGCGGCGCCATGCAGCATCAGCTTCTCCCGCGGCCGCTCCTCCTCATTCCAAGTTTTGATGCTTTTGTCCATGATTGTCGGGAAATAAAAAAACTTTCCAACAAAGGTTGGAAAGTTTTTTCAGATTCTCTCGACAAAAAAGCAATTTATGCGAGCTTGTTCACGTAAACTGCGATTCCGCTCTTCAGGTTGGCCGCTTTGTTCTTGTGGATAACGTTGATTTTGGCCAGTTTGTCGATCATGGCGAACACTTTCGGCATCGAAGCCTCGGCGGCTGCCTTGTCGGTGGTGTTGCGGATCGCCTTGATGGCGTTTCTTGTCGTACGTGCATAATACTTGTTATGCACTCTGCGTTTCTCGCTTTGGCGGAAACGCTTGTCTGCTGATGCGTGATTTGCCATTACTTACATTTTTATATTTTGGTAGCGGGTAGGAGAGTCGAACTCCTCTTTAGAGAATGAAAATCTCTCGTCCTAGCCGATAGACGAACCCGCCGACTACCCAGTCTTTTCAGATTGGGAGCGCAAAGATAGAAATTATTTTTTCAACTACAAATTTTTTCTTCTTTTTTCCGTAAGAATCCTGTTAGTGCCAGGAATAAATGATGGCTTCCAGCTGGCGCAGATAGTCGCGCTTGTCGTATTTGGGAGCATACACAAATCCCTCGATCACAATCACATCCTTGCCGTCAGCGCTGCGGAAGGCGTCGCTGATGAACGGGCCGCCCATAAAATCGTTCTGGGTTTCCCAGAGCGATCGGATTTCCGTGAACGTGCGGCCCCGGTAGGTCTTCTCCCAATAGCCGGGCGTCAGGACGGGGTTGATGATCATGTAGCTGCCTTCCGTCGGACCGGGCACGTTCTCCTTGGTCACTTCGTTGCGCTTGGCCACCAGGGCTTCCATGGTGAACTGCTCCGGACCTGTGTAGGGGAAGCGGTAGATGAAGATGCCCTGGGTGGTATAGGTGGTCTCGTAGGAAATCCACACGAAATTGTCGGTGCGCTTCTTCATCGAATAGGACGAAGGGAACCAGGGGCTGCCGCCGAACTGGTTGCGAACGAGGGATGAAAGCCCCTCGTTCGGGAACGCCTTGGCGTTGATGATGACCCGCTCCCGCTCCGCATCTTCGAAGGTTTCGCAGATTTTTTCGTTCTTGGCCAGGATCAGTTCCGCCGCGGAGGCTTCGTCCGGCGCGAAGACCGTGATCATCGTCTGGGGCTCGGCCCAAACGTTCTTGTTGATGGTCAGCTTCTGCGTGCAGGTGTCGGCAATGTGGACGTAGAGGATGTTGCGGTGGAAACGGAATACGTTGACAAAACCCTCCGGGGGCACGTTGTAGATGCGGTATTTGCTCTCTTTCTGCGGCGTGTAGGGATACTCCGCCTGCAGGACGGTGCGGATGGCCCCGCCCACCTCCGATTCCCAGAGGGCCTTGGTGGAGACAATCTCCACTTCACCGGCCTTGCCGCTGATGCCGGGAAGGAGTTGTTTCTGCTTTTCTTTCGCGCAGGAACCGGTCAGGAGCACCAGGCCCGGAAGCAGCGCCAGAAGGATGATGTAGCGTTTCATATCTCTTTAATTCTTAGTTTGTCAGAAAAGACTCCGGATATCGTTGCCGAAGGCCAGGACCATGAGCATCAGCAGGAGCACCATGCCGATCCACTCGGCCACGACCATGAATTTGTCGGACGGTTTCCGGCCCGTGAGCATCTCGAAGATCAGGAACAGGATGTGTCCGCCGTCCAGGGCGGGAATCGGCAGGAGGTTCATCACGCCCAGCATGATGGAGAGCAGGGCGCAAAGCGACCAGAAGCGGTACCAGTCCCAGGTGTCGGGGAAGATGCGCCCGATGGCGATGAAGCTGCCCACGGACTTGTAGGCCTGGGTCTTGGGGGAGAAGATCAGGCCGAGTTCCTGCACGTAGCCCTTGATGGTGGTCCAGGTCTTGCGGGCGCCGGCGGGCAGGGCGGTCAGCAGGCTGTATTCGCGGGTGGTCACGTTGAAGAACTTGCTCAGTTCGGTGTCGAGCAGGACGCCGACGTGGCCGGCCGTGTCCACCTGGAGCGGAATCTCCAGCCGGGTGTCCCCGCGCCGGACCGAAGCCGTGACGGATTCGGAACGGTGCTGCTGCAGTTCTTTCTGGATCTGCTGGACGATGAACATCGGCTTGCCGTCGATCCCTTCAAAGGCGTCGCCCGCGGCCAGGCCGGCGGCGGCATTGGGCGATTCGGCCGGGATTTCCTTCACGACGAAGGGGAAGGCCAGGTCGAACATACCCGGCGTGTTGAGCATCGCCGGGAGATAAGCCGGGTCGATGGGCAGGGTCAGGGTATCGCCGTTGCGCAGGACCGTGGCTTCGCGGGCCTGGGAGCGCACCAGATCCACCTGGAGGTTGCTGAAATTCTCGACCGGCACACCGTCGAAGGCCAGGATCCGGTCGCCGTCGCGGAAGCCGATTTCGGCGGACAGGTCGTTGACGGCCACGCCGTAAACGGCATCTTCGTTGCGCAGGAACTCTTCACCCCAGGTTCCCAGGATGGCTGCATAGAGGATGATGGCCAGGATGAAGTTGAACAGTACGCCGCCGAACATGATGAAGAAACGCTGCCAGGCTTTCTTCGTGCGGAACTCATAGGGCTGCGGCGGCAGTTTCATCGCTTCGGTGTCCATCGATTCGTCGATCATGCCGGCAATCTTGCAATATCCGCCGAAAGGCAGCCAGCCGATGCCGTACTCCGTGTGTTCCGGATGGGCGTCCCAGGCCGGGTCGTCGTTGGAAGAAAAGGCCTTGCAGTGCCATTTCCCGCCGAAGCGCTTGAATTTCAGCAGCGATATTCTCGGGTTGAAGAACAGGTAGAATTTCTCTACCCGGGTCTTGAAGAGTTTGGCGAAGCTATAGTGACCGAACTCGTGGAAAAGCACGAGCAGGGAAAGGGCCAGGATGACCTGGATGATCTTGAGCAGTACTACCATCAGTATTTTCGTTCTATCAATTCTGCAGCGAGCCGTTTCGCTTCAAAATCCGTGCTATAAATCGCATCAAGATCGGGTTCGGCGACAAATTGGCAGCGTTCGAGGGTCTGCGCGATGACCGCCGGGATGTCGGTGAAGCGGATGCGGTCTTCCAGGAAGGCGGCCACGGCCACTTCGTTGGCGCCGTTCAGGATGCAGGTGGCGTTGCCGCCTTTTTCCAGGGCATCGTAGGCCAGCTGCAGGCAGGGGAAGCGGTCCAGGTCGGGTTTTTCGAAGCTGAGCTGCGCGAGCGCGGCAAAGTCGAGGCGGCTGGTATTGAGGTCGATGCGCTGCGGGTAGGAGAGGGCGTACTGGATGGGCAGCCGCATGTCGGGCTGGCTCAGCTGGGCCATCACGCAGCCGTCGGAAAATTGCACCATCGAATGGATGATGGACTGCGGGTGGATGACCACTTCGATGTCGGCGGGATCCACGCCGAAGAGCCAGCGCGCTTCGATCAGTTCCAGTCCTTTGTTCATCAGGCTGGCCGAATCGATGGTGACTTTGGCGCCCATTTTCCAGCGGGGATGGTTCAGGGCCTGCTGGCGGGTGGCTGCGGCCAGTTCCGCCTTGCTGCTGTGGAGGAACGGACCGCCGGAGCCCGTGAGCAGGATCTTTTCCAGCCGGGCGTGTTCGCCCTGCAGGCACTGGAAGATGGCGGAATGTTCCGAATCGACGGGCAGGATCGGGGCGCCGCAGCTGCGGGCCAGCGGTATGACCAGGCTGCCGGCGGCCACGAGCGTCTCTTTGTTGGCCAGGGCGATGGCTTTGCCTGCGCGGATGGCAGCAATGGTCGGGCGGAGGCCGCTGAAACCGACCATGGCGGTGAGCACGATGTCGATGGACGGGCTCCTGAGCAGGTCGCAGATGGAGTCGATGCCCGTGAATACCTTGATGTCGAGCGGGTCGAGGGCCTCGAAGATCTCTTCGTAACGGTCCTCGTTGCAGATGACCACGCTGGCCGGATTGAAGCGCCGGGCCTGTTCGATGAGCAGGCGGCTGTTGTTGTTGGCCGTGAGCAGTTCCACTTCGAAGAGGTCGGGATGCTGCCCGATGACGTCCAGGGCCTGGGTACCGATCGATCCGGTAGAGCCGAGGATGGCGATATGTCTTTTTGCTGTTTCTTCTTTCATCAGAATTGGATGTAAAGGGCGGGGTCGATGCTCTGGTTCTTGTAGCGGAGTTCGAGCAGGATGTGGGCCTGGGACAACTCGCCGGTCTCGCCGACCACGGCGATGGGCGTTCCGGCTTTAACCCGCTCGCCGACGCTCTTGAGCAGTTTGCCCGCGTGGCGGTAGAAGGAGGTCAGGTCGCCATCGTGCTGCATCTTGAGTGTACAGCCCTCCATCTGGCTCCAGTCGGCCGAGACGATGATGCCGTCGAGGATGGCGCTTACCTGTGTGCCCGAGGGCGCGGTCACTTCTATATAGGGATGGCTCCCGGTCCGGCTGAACGCCTCTTTGACGCTTCCCTTGAGCGGCCGGGTGAACTTGACTTTCTCCAGGGCCTCGATCCGGGACGGCCCCGGATCGGCCAGGCGCTCCGCGTCCAGCTTTTCGACCTGGGCCCGCAGGAGCGAATCGCTGGTCTCAAAGGCGGCCGACTGACTTTCGTCCGTAGCGGCTTCGGGATCGGCCAGGCGCAGCGAATCCAGCGGCAAAGGCTCCCGTCCGGTGGCGATGCGCTGGATGTTGGCCACCTGGAAAGCCCACAGGCCGATGACTTTTTCAAGGGAATCGACTTTCTGGAAATTCTCGAGTGCGGCCTGCTGGGTCTCCCGGGACGGATAGCCCGGAATGGTGCGTCGCAGCGGGGTATGGGCGATGAGCAGGTAGGTCAGCAGCATCACGACCAGAACCCCGGCCGCGAGGGAAATCCACTGGTGCCTGTCCAACTTTCTTTCTTTTTTTGCCATAGATTTCGTTAACTTTGCAAAATTATGGACAGGATCATCGGCATCGATTATGGAAGGAAACGGGTCGGCGTCGCCGTAAGCGACCCGCTTCGGATCTTCGCATCCGCACTGGATACTGTCCCGTCCGCAAAGATAATAGATTATCTGAAAAATTATGCCGAAAACCAGCCGGTCGAGCGTTTCGTCGTAGGCTATCCGATGAATCTGGACAACAGGCCGTCCGAAGCCGCGCGCGACGTGGACCAGTTCCTCAACCTGCTCAGGAAGCATTTCCCACAGGTGCCTGTCACGCTCGAAGACGAGCGTTTCACCTCCGTCCTGGCGCACCGGGCGATGATCGACGGCGGCGTCCGGAAGATGGCCCGCCGCGACAAGTCCGCCGTGGACAAAGTGAGCGCCGCGCTCATCCTGCAAACCTATCTTGACAGAACAAAGCAAGCACAATGATACTACCGATCTACTTATATGGTTCCCAGGTCCTGCGCACCCCCGCGCAGGAAGACGATCTCTCCGACAAAGCGTGGCTCACGCAGTTTATCGCCGACATGATCGAAACGATGCACCACGCCGACGGCTGCGGCCTGGCCGCCCCGCAGGTGGGCGTCTCCAAACGGATCCTGGTCGTGGACGGCAACGACCTGACCGACCGCTACCCCGAACTCAAGGGCTTCCACCGGGAGATGATCAATCCCCGTTTCACCTTCGAGAGCGAGAAGACCTGCTCCTACGAAGAAGGCTGCCTGAGCATTCCCAACATCGATGCCGACATCACGCGTCCCGAGACCATCCGGGTCCGCTACGTCAATCCCGCCTTCGAAGAGGTCGAAGAGGAATTCAGCGGATTCGCCGCCCGCATGATCCAGCATGAGATGGACCATCTCGACGGTGTCCTGTTCACGGACCACGCCTCGCCCATCCGCCGCAAGATGCTCACCGGCAAGCTGATGAACATCAGCCGCGGCAATGTCCGCACCCGCTATCGTGTAAAGACAGACAAAAAATAAACATCATGAAACTCAAAGCTTTTCATGCCTATGACATCCGCGGCCACTTCGGGACGGACCTGACGACCGACCTGGCCTACAAGGTGGCGTATTTCCTCCCCGAACTGCTGGACACCCGCCGGGTGCTGCTGGGACGCGACATGCGTCTTTCCTCGCCGGCGCTCCACGACGCGGTCCTTCGCGGCCTGATCGATGCCGGCGCCGAGGTGTGGGACCTGGGCCTGAGCACCACCCCCTTCGTCTATTATGTGACGGCCCGCCACGGCTTCAAGGCCTCCATCCAGATCACGGCCTCCCATAATCCAAAGGAAGACAACGGTTTGAAAGTTTCCCGTGCGCTGGCGCTCCCCGTCGGTTACGACTCCGGCCTGAGCACCATCGAGCGGTGGATCCTCGAAGAGCGGCCCACGCCGCCCGCCGAAGTCCCTGGTACCGTCCGCGACTTCGATGTCCGGCAGGAATACGTTGAATTCCTCAATGGTTTCAAGAAGGATTTCTCCAACCTGAAGATCGGCATGGACTGTTCCAACGGCATGGCCTCGGTCTTCGTGCACCAACTCTTCGGCGAACAGCCCATCTACCTGTACGATACCCTCGACGGCAGTTTCCCCAACCACGAGGCCAATCCCTTCCAGCCGGAAAACGTGGTGGACCTCCAGAAACTGGTCATCGCCCAGAAATGCGACGTGGGCGTCATCTATGACGGCGACGCCGACCGCGTGATGTTCATCGACGAGACCGGCAGTTTTATCGCCCCCGACCTGATCATCGCGCTCCTGGGCGAATACTTCATCAAGGAACGCGGCGAGGTGGGCATCGTGCTGGAAGACATCCGCAGTTCCAAGTCCGTGGCCGAATTCCTGGAGCCGCTGGGCGCCCAGATCGCCATGTGGAAGGTCGGACGCGCCTTTGCTGCGCCGCGGCTGCGCGAACTCGGCGGTGTCTGGGGCGGGGAAGTGGCCGGACACTACTATTTCCGCGATTTCTTCTACAGCGACAGCGGCCTGCTGGCTGCCATCCTGGTCCTGAACATCGTGGCGCGGCTCAAACGCGAAGGCATCCGCTTCTCCGAGATGATCGCCCGGATCAAGCATTACGAGAATTCCGGCGAGATCAATTTCCGCGTGGAAAACAAGCAGGCTGCGATGGATGCCGTCAAGCAGCATTTCATGGATGCCGAAAAGCACACGGCTTTCTACGACTTCGACGGCTATCGCGTAGAGTTCAAGAACTGGTGGTTCAACGTCCGCCCGTCCAACACCGAACCCTATCTCCGCTTCCTCTGCGAGGCCACCAGCCTCAAACTCCTTGAAGCCAAAATCGCCGAAGCCCGCAGCGTCATCGAACAGTTCGTCTGACGCCGACGGCCTCCGTTGCCGCCGCATCCCTCGCTGGCAGTACCCCCCCGCCATCCTCAAAATCAGGTATTTTTGAGGATGGCGAGCATTTTTTTCGGCCGCCATCCTCAAAAGGGGGCCTATTTGAGGATGGCAGCTCAGATGTCCAGGCCGGGCCGCGAGCATTTTCTCTGCGAGCGGAACGAAAAACCAGCGCAACGGAGCCGTACGGGGCCTGAAAAGAAAAAGGGCGGCTCGCTGGACAGCGGGTCGCCTTTTTCCTTTTAACCTAAAAACTTAACCTATGAAAAAACTATTCGATGATAGGTTA
>CADAOB010000023.1 GCA_902789445.1 uncultured Bacteroidia bacterium
ACGAGCTCATCGCGTTCCACGAGGGGTTCGCGCGGGGCGGGGTGGGGATGACCACGCTGGCTTATGCTTCCGTCAACCGGAGCGGTCTGTCTTTCGACGGCCAGCTCTGGATGCGGGAAGCGATCGTGCCCGGCCTCAAACGCATTACCGATGCGGTGCATGCCGCCGGCGCCAAATGCTCTATCCAGCTGGGGCACTGCGGCAACATGACGCACCGGGCGACCTGCGGCTGTATGCCTGTGGGCGCTTCCAGCGGCTTCAATCTCTATTCGCCGACTTTCGTGCGTGGTTTGCGCGTGGCGGAGATCGACGCGCTGGTGGAAGATTTCGGCCATGCGGTGAATCTGGCCCGCGAAGCCGGCTTCGACTGCGTGGAAATCCATGCGGGGCACGGCTATCTGATCAGCCAGTTCCTCTCGCCTTATACCAATCATCGCCGCGACGAATACGGCGGTTCGCTGGAAAACCGGATGCGTCTGATGCAGCGGGTGATCCGGCGGGTTCTGGAAGCTGCCGGCAACGACCTGGGCGTCATCGTGAAGATGAACATGCACGACGGATTCCGGCGCGGCATGCAGGAGGCGGAATGTCTGGAAGTGGCCCGGGAACTGGAGCGGTTGGGCGTCCATGCCATCGTGCTTTCGGCCGGTTTCGTGAGCAAGGCACCGATGGAGGTCATGCGCGGCGCAATGCCAATCCGGACGCTGGCCTATTATATGGACAGGCGTAAATTCTGGTGGCTCAAGGCAATGCTCCATCTGGTCGGGCGTCAGATGATTCCGACCGTTCCGTACACCGAAGGCTATTTCCTGGAGGATGCGAAGAAATTCCGCGCGGCCGTGAAACTGCCGCTGATCTATGTGGGCGGCCTCGTATCGCGGCAGAAAATGGAAGCGGTATTGGACGCCGGCTTCCAGGGCCTGCAGGTCGCCCGGGCGCTGGTGAACGACACGGAATTCGTCAACAAGCTGCGCAGTGGCGAAATCGACCGCAGCCCCTGCGGACATTCGAACTATTGCATCGGGCGGATGTACACCCTGGAGATGAAATGCAATCGCTGCGTTGCCGACCTGCCGGAAAAGCTGCGGCGTGAAGTGGAACGGGCAGAGGCGCGATGGAAATGAACGGACGCATCATTGTCACCGGCGCTACGGGCAGCATGGGCGCAGCAGCCGTCGAGGCGCTCGCGTCGCAGAACCTGCCGGTCCTGATGGCCTGCCGGAATCTGGAAAAAGCCGAGGCCGTCCGGGCGACTGTCGCGGCGCGGATTCCTTCGGCCGACATCACGGTCCGTGCGCTTGACCTGGCCTCGTTGGATTCGGTCCGGGCCTTCGCCGAAGGTATTGTGCCGGGCTCTGTCACGGGCTTGTTCAACAATGCCGGCGTAATTTCAAAATGCTACAGCCTTACTGGAGATGGATTTGAAAACACATTCTCCGTCAATTATTTCGGGCCTTGGCTCCTGACGAATCTCCTCCTGCCGAAAATGCCGGCCGATGCCCGCGTGGTCAATATGGTATCGCTGACTTGCCGTTTCGTCAGACTGACGGAAGAGGCCCTTCGACCTGCGGAACGGGATTTCAGTCAATTGGGTACTTATGCCCGCGCCAAGCGGGCGCTGCTGTCCTTTTCGCTGGAACTGGCCCGGCGCAATCCTGCGCTGCACGTGAACCTGGCCGATCCCGGAATCGTCGCATCCGGCATGATCGACCTGGGCCATTGGTTCGATCCGCTGGCCGACGCTTTGTTCAAGCCTTTCTGCAAGACGCCGAAGGCCGGCGTCCAGCCGGCCTTGCGTGCGCTCGCATCGGAGAAGCACAATCGTTATTTCGTCGGGAAAGGGGATCGGGAGATTCCCGGACGTTATCTTGATCCCGAATTGGATGCCCGCATCTGGGCCGAGACGCAACGGCTTATTGCCGTTTGAAGGACGCAGCGATGTTCAGCACCAGGTAATAGACGAGAATCAGGAAGATACTCAGGCTGACGGTCACGTACCAGGGACCTTTGATTTCCCGGATTACGCAGGCAATGACCAGGACGACGCTGCCGACGATGAAGGCTTTGAGCTGTCCCGTCATCTTCTTGAGCGAGAACATCGGCCATTCGCACACCAGCAGGAAGGAGAAGAGAACCGTCAGGACCGGTATGAACCAGACCGTTCCCATCAGGATGTGCAGGAATCCTTCCGTATAGAACGAATAGACGGCCAGCGGCGTGAGCAGCAGGGCGCAGCCCGACGTGGCCAGTCCCAGGAAACTGGTGCTCTGCCGCGTGTCAATGTTGAATTTGGCCAAGCGGAGTGCGGAGGCGGCGGCCAGCAGGAAGGGGAACCAGCGCAGCAGCGGGATTTCGGGATGGGCGATGCCATACCAGGAGGAAAGGCATGTTGCGGGAGCCAGGCCGAAACTGATCAGGTCGGCCAGCGAATCGAGCTGCTTGCCGATCTCGGAATACGCGCCGAGCGCCCGGGCGGAGAAACCGTCGAAGAAATCGAAAAACTCCGAGATGACGAGGGTGACCAGTACGGCGGAAAAGTTCCCCCGCACCGCAAAAACAACCCCTGCGCAACCTGAAAGCAGGTTGCACAGGGTGAGCAGATTCGGGATGTGCTTCTTCATCAGAGGCCCATCTTCTTGCGGATATCCTTCGGAATGGCGTCCTTGTGGACCATGATGCCGACACCGCGCATCATGATGTAGGCGCGGGACATGTAGAGATAACCCTTCATCTCCGGATTGCGGCCTTCTCCCCAGGAATTCTTCGTCTTGTAGAAGTAGTTGCCGTTCTGGTCCTTGAACAGGCCGGTCAGGTGCATCAGGTGGTCATCGACCGTCCGGAAGGTCTCGAAATCCTTCTGGCGGACTTCCTGCGTGACGACGCGGTCGGGATAGACTTTCTCCAGCTTGATGGCTTCTTCGAAATCTTCCGGCTTCGGGCAGATGGCGATGCCGCGGTTGTGGTTGAACTCGCCGCTGGTCAGGTCGCCGTCCCAGGCCACGGTGTAGCCGTTGGTCAGGGCGTTGTCGATGATGGCCATGAAGTCGTCGAGCGGGACGTTCCACAGGAGCTCGTGGTCCCAGTTGTCGGGAATCTCGAGCGGAACGCGCTGGTAGAACGGATGGTGGCTGAAGCTGGTGATCTCGATGTAGTCGCTCATGTCATCCAGGCCGAGCATCTTGGCGAAACTCTGCGGGGTGTAGGTCTTGCCATTATACTGGAAAGTCTCGGGGACTTCGCCCAGATAGATGTCGAAGAGGCTCTTCATCAGCTGATGGTACTGCGGGGTGAGTTCCTTGCGCTCAACGGAGACTTCGGCGATGCCTTTCAGGTAGGCCGTCAGTTCGCCGTGGTTGTGCGTGGGGGAGTCGTAGTTGATACCGCTGTACACGCTTTCAGGTACGATACCGTATTTGGCGATGGCCTTGGTGGCCATGTGCGAGATCGAACCGGGTCCGATGTTGCCGCGGCCGCGGCGCAGGTAGTTGTCGAAGATGCGGTCGGTGTAATTGTTGCGCACCACGAACATTTCGGAGAGGTCGTATTCCCCTTTGCCCTGGCGGAGCAGTTCCGCTTCGAGGAAGGAGACCGTGGCAAAGCACCAGCAGGTGCCCGTGCGGGCCTGGTTCTTGACCGACGTGACCTTGATGTCATTGACCGGCGTGAACTGGTAGATGGTCTGCGTCTGGGCGAAGGCGGCGATGCCGAGCAAAGCCGCCAGCGTGAGGGTAAAGATGCGTTTCATGGCTTATTTGATGCCGAGTTTCTTCTTGATGTCTTTCGGGATGGCGTCCTTGTGGACCATGAAATCCATGGTCTTGTAGCGGACATAGGCCTCGGAGACGTACCAGACACCTTTGTATTTGCTGTTGTCGCCCCAGGAGTTCTTGATCATGTAGTACTTCTTGCCGTTCTGGTCCTTGGCGATGCCGAACAGGTGCATGCCGTGGTCGTCGGTCGTGTTCTTCTCCTCATAGCCCTGCTGGCGGAGTTCCGGGGTGATGGTCAGTTCCGGGACGGGCTTGTCGAAGTTCGGGCGGGCGCCCGGGGCGGTGATGCCGAGCCAGTGGGCCTGGTCGGAACCGGCTTCTTCAGCCTGTTTCTTGATGGCGTCCATGTCGGGTACCAGGCCGATGCCGTTGCGGGTGAAGCCCTGCTCGCTCACGTCGGAGGCCCAGGCCACGGTGTACCCGTTCTCGATGGCATTGTCGATGATGGCCATCATGTCGTCGAGGGGAATGTTCCAGGCCTGCTCCCAGCGCCAGTTGTCGGCCACTTCCACCGGATGCTTCTCATAATAGGAGAGGTGCGTCCAGGAGGTGAAGTCCATGTAGTTGCTCAGGTCGATGTTCAGGGATTCGAAGTAGCTCTTCGGGGTATAGGTCTTTCCCTTGTAGGTGAAGGTCTCGGGGATGGGGCCCAGGTAAGCGGCGAGGATGCCCTGCAGGCCGGGGAACCAGGCCGTGGAAAGCTTGCGGTTGGGGTTCTTCAGGATGCCCTGCATGTAGCCTTTCAGGCCGGCGATCAGTTCACCGTGCTGGTGGCGGTCGGTGCCGTAGTTCAGGCCCGGCATCACTTCGTCGGGAACGATGCCGTGGTCGCGGAGCACGTAGATCACGTCGCCGAAGGAGCTGCCCTGCTCATAATTGAGATGGCCGTCCACGCGGATGTATTTCTTGGCCTTGTCGGCGTATGCGTTGGAGACGACGAACATCTCGGAGAGGTCGGGATAGTCGGCTTCTTTCAGTTTGTTGGTGCGGATGACCTCGGATTCGATGAACGAAAGGGCGGAGAAGCACCAGCAGGTTCCGGAGCTGGCCTGGTTCTTGACCGAAGTGATCGGGTTTTCCTTCACGACGGTGAACTGGAAGCCTTCACCTTTGTCTTCCGGTTTGGGCATCGGTCCCTGGGGCTGTGCCACGGCCGCAAAGCTGATCAGCGCGGCTGCAAAAAGAAAGATTTTTTTCATAAGCGTGGGTTGATTGTATTTGTTTCTGTTGTATGTTTCTGCTTGTCGCGGTTCATTCAATCCACAAATTTAAGAAAAGGGATTGAGAATTCCAATACTGACAAAATGTCACTTTTGCGGGATTGGTCGTTTTTTTGAACGGATTCCCTGCGAATCGTTGAAAAAGAAAAAAGGAGGCTTGAATATGAATAACAACAACAAAGAAAACCTGGAGCTGCTGGGCAAGTACGCTATCAACCTGAATGAGCGTGCGCGCAGCGGCAAGCTCGATCCGGTCATCGGCCGGGACGAGGAGATCCGGCGGGTGTTGCAGATTCTGAGCCGCCGGACCAAGAACAATCCGATCCTGGTCGGTGAGCCGGGCGTCGGCAAGACCGCCATTTCCGAAGGCATCGCGCAGCGGATCATCAACGGCGATGTCCCGGAGAACCTGAAAAGCAAGGAAATCTATTCCCTGGACATGGGTGCGCTGATTGCAGGCGCAAAATACCAGGGCGAATTCGAGGAACGACTCAAAGGCGTCGTCAAGGCCGTGACCGAGAGCGACGGACAGATCATCCTCTTTATCGATGAGATCCATACGCTGGTAGGCGCCGGCCGTTCGAGCGGCGCGATGGACGCGGCCAATATCCTGAAGCCGGCCCTGGCGCGGGGTGAACTGCGGGCCATCGGCTCGACGACCCTCGACGAATACCAGAAGTATTTCGAGACCGACAAGGCGCTGGAGCGCCGGTTCCAGATGGTGATGGTGGACGAGCCGACCGTGGCCGAATCGATCTCCATCCTGCGTGGCCTGAAAGAGAAATACGAGAACCACCACAAGGTGCGGATCGAAGACGACGCCATCATCGCGGCCGTCGAACTCTCACACCGTTACATTACCAACCGTTTCCTGCCCGACAAGGCTATCGACCTTGTGGATGAAGCCGCATCGAAGCTGCGGCTGGAAATGAATTCCGTGCCGGAGTGCATCGACGAGCTCAACCGCCGGATCAAGCAGCTGGAGATCGAGAAAGAAGCCGTCAAGCGGGAAGGGGAGTCCCCGAAACTGAAGACCATCCAGGAAGACCTGGACAAGGCGCGCGTGGAACGCGACAAGCTGAACAAACAATGGGACAGCGAAAAGGGTATTCTCAAGGCCATCCAGGAAAACCGGCAGGCCATCGAGGAATACCGCATCGAGGCCGACGCGGCCGAAAGGCGCGGCGACTACGGCCGTGTGGCGGAACTGCGCTACGGCAAGATCGCCGATGCCCAGAAGCAGATCGAGGCGCTTGAGAAAAAGAAGGCCGAGAATCCCGACCCGATCATGAACGAGGCCGTTACCGACGAGGACATCGCGGAGGTCGTGGCCAAATGGACGGGCATTCCGGTCAACAAGATGCTCCAGAGCGAACGCGAGAAGCTGCTCCATATCGAAGAAGTGCTCCACAAGCGGGTGATCGGGCAGAACGAGGCCATCGAGGCGGTATCCAACGCCGTCCGGCGGAGCCGGGCCGGCCTGCAGAACGAGAAGCGGCCGATCGGAAGTTTCCTCTTCCTGGGCACAACGGGCGTCGGCAAGACGGAACTGGCGAAAGCGCTGGCGGAGTATCTGTTCAACGACGAGAACATGATGACCCGGATCGACATGAGCGAATATCAGGAACGGCATACCGTCAGCCGGCTGGTCGGCGCGCCTCCGGGATATGTCGGCTACGATGAAGGCGGCCAGCTTACGGAGGCTGTCCGGCGGAAGCCGTACTCGGTCATCCTGCTCGACGAGATCGAAAAGGCGCATCCCGATGTGTTCAACATCCTGTTGCAGGTGCTCGACGACGGCCGTCTGACCGACAACAAGGGACGGACCGTGGATTTCAAGAATACGATCCTGATCATGACCTCGAACCTTCGTCCGGAACTGGTCAAGGAGAGTTTCCGTCCGGAGTTCATCAACCGGATCGACGAGATCATCACGTTCCACGAGTTGACACCTTCGGACATCCGGCAGATTGTCCTGCTGCAGATCGGCCAGCTGAAGGAGAAGATGGCCTCGATGGGCATCACGATCGACTTCACCGAAGACTTCATCGACTACCTGAGTACCAAGGGTTACGATCCGGCTTACGGTGCCCGTCCTGTCAAGCGGGTCCTGCAGCGTGAGCTGATCGACGAGCTCGCCAAGAAACTGCTGGACGGCTCCTTGAGCCGCGACAGCGCGATCACCGCGACCTTCCGCGACGGCAAGCTGGTCCTTTCGTAAGGTGAGGCCGCCTGCCCGGTGCAGGATGTCGAGGCCGGGGACATCCCGCGCCCGCCGGCCCCTCCTCCCGCTGCAACGGACGCAGCTCATAATCAGGTATTTACATCTGTTGATCCCCCTCTTTTCGAGGGGGATCAATATTTACAAACGGCTGATTCTCAATTGTGTCCGTTGCAGCGAAAGGATGAAGAAACAGGTGCTTGGAAATTAAATCGTTTTTGTAACTTCGCGCCGAAAATAAAAAACGCAGATTATGGCGATAGAGATTCTTTTATTGGTTGCCGGCCTGGCGCTGGTCCTCATCGGGGCGGAAGCCCTGGTGGACGGTGCTTCCGGACTGGCCCGACGCTGGGGCGTCAGTGAATTTGTCATCGGTCTGACCATTGTCGCCATCGGCACTTCGGCGCCGGAAATGGTCGTCAGCTTCATATCGGCGGTCGAGCACAATGCCGACATGGCCGTGGGCAACATCGTCGGGTCCAATATCTTCAATACGGCCCTGATCCTCGGCATCTCGGCGATTATCGCGCCGGTGGCCATCACGCGCGGCAATCTCCGTCGGGACATTCCGGTCAATATCGGTATTACCGTGGTCCTCATTCTCTGCGGTCTGAAGAACCGCCTCTTCGGTATCGGAGAAGACGGTCTCAGCCGGGTTGAAGGCGCCCTTTTCCTGGCATGCTTCATCTGGTACATGATTTCTTCTTTCCGGCACGATAAGGAAAACCGCGCGGAAGAAGCGGCCGGAGCCGATCCAGCTGCAGAGACCGCCAAGCCGATGAATCTCCTGCGGGCCATCCTGTATATCGTCGGCGGTCTTGTCGCCCTTGTCTTCGGCGGCCGCCTGTTCGTGGATCATGCACAGGTGATCGCCCGCATGGCCGGCCTGAGCGACAAGTTCATCGCCATTACCGTCCTGGCTGCCGGCACGTCGCTCCCGGAACTGGCTACCAGTTGCATCGCGGCCGCAAAGGGAAAAGGCCAGCTTGCACTCGGCAACGTATTGGGTTCAAACACATTCAATATCTTGTTGATCCTCGGCGGTTCGGCGTTGATTACGCCGCTGGGCATGGGCAATATCACGACTGTCGATTATGCCGCCCTGTTCGCCTGCGCGCTGAGCCTAGTCCTCTTCTCCTGGACGGGCAAACGGAACAGCCTCGACCGCTTTGAGGGTATCACGCTGGTCCTGCTGCAGATCGCCTATTTCGCTTATCTGTTCATCGTGCGCTAGCATGTCGTTCTGGGAAATACTCCTGCTGGCCGTCGGTGTCTCGATGGATGCCTTTGCGGTGTCGGTCGGGAAGGGGCTTTCCGTGCAGAAGATTTCCTGGCGGGGTGTGCTTTCCGTCGCCCTGTGGTTCGGCGGTTTCCAGGCGCTCATGCCGGTCATCGGCTACTATCTGGGAGTCAGTTTTGCGGATCTGGTGGAAAAGATCGACCACTGGATCGCTTTCGCGCTGCTGGCTTTTATCGGCGGCAATATGATCCGGGAAGCGTTACAAAGTTCCCGCGACGAGGCGGCAGAAGCGACGGATGCGGCGCGGCAGCGTGGCAGTGAAAAGCCGGCCGACCGGCCGTTCGCTTTCCGTACGATGCTGCTGCTGGCGGTGGCCACGAGCATCGATGCCCTGGCCGTCGGGGTTTCGTTTGCCTTCCTGCGGACTCCGATCTGGTCTTCGGTAGCCATCATCGGGGTCACGACCGGCCTTTTCTCCGTCGCCGGACTCCTGTTGGGCAAGAAGGTCGGAGACCGCTTCCATAATGGGGCCGAGATTCTCGGCGGCATCATCCTGATCGCCATCGGCCTGAAGATTCTGATCGAACATCTTTCTGTCTGATCCATTCGTCTATTGACCTTCGAGGATAGCGGTAGAAAAATGCTCCCCTCCGTCTTTCTGTTCCGGTTGGAACAGAAAGATGTTTATAAATCGTTTGTAATCAGATTGTTGAGAAGCGCGTTTTTTTTAGAAACGGCGGGAAAAAGTCAGCTGGACGGCGCCGGCGCGGGGGCTGTAGGTTGGGGCGATGACGGTCTGGTGCGCCGCGGAGGTCCAGCCGAAGAGGCGCTGCTCCCAGGGGAGGAGCCAGTATCCGATGCGGGCGCCCAGGATGCCGATGGCGGCTCCGGCCAGGACATCGGTGGCCAAATGCTGCTCGTGGACCAGACGAAGGGCGGCGACGCCGCCGGCTACGGCGTAGGCACCCAGCCCCCAACTCCAGCCGTATTCTTCGCGGACGATCTCTGCGCCCCAGAAGGCGATGGCCGCATGGCCGGAGGGGAAGGAATGCAGGTCGCTGCCGTCGGGGCGTTCGCGTGCGACAAGGTGCTTCAGTCCATAAACGCTGCCGACGACAAAGAGGCCGGAAGTGGCTGTGACGGCCAGACGTTCTTTGAAACCATGGTCGGCCTCCACGCCCAACAGCCCGAGCCCCAGGCCGGCAGCCGGTGGAACCAGCCGGAGAATTTCGTCTTCAACGAAAACGCGTCGGCCTGGGTTCTCCTCCAGATACTGCGCTTCCGCGACGATCGGGAGATGCATACAGCATATCAGTGCCGCAAGCCGGATGACGCGCCCCAGTCGGGAGGAGGGAAAGACGGTATTCATCGTTTGGCAGATATCTGTTCGAGCCGGTCGATGAGCGCGCAGCGGAGCGAGCGTTCGATCCAATAGGTGAAACGGGTATTCGGAAAACGGGCCTCGAAGGGCTTGGCCCGGAGGTAGAGATCTGTTCCGTCGGCGATGTCGTGCCAGATGTCCATGAAGACGAAATCGACGGATCCTGGCTTCATCCGATGCTCGAGGTAATCAAAAGCATCATCCTGTATGACAGTGATTTTATCTTTCTCTGGAATCTGAGGGAGAATCTGTTCGCGAAAGAGTCGGATAACCGCTTCGTCGCGCTCGACCACGGTGACGGATGCGACGTCAGCCTTGCGGGCAGCCATATAAGCAAAATAGCCGAGCCCCAACCCGAAAGTGACGACCCGGCCGAAGGCGGCGTCGATGGCTGCCTGGGAACTCTGGATTTCGCTGGGCTTGATGGACATCCATTCGCGGCCGTCCTGGAGCACGGAAGGATAACTGAATGCTGATGGGAAATAACCGATGGCGGGAATCTGCCGCAGGTCGTCGGTCAGGATCAGGTCGTCCCGCAGGAAGAGTTCGTACGGTTCGTAACGCTGCCAGGCCAGTTCCCAGGCGCCGCTGGAAGCCGCGCCGATCCGGATGTTGCGATAATAGGGGTCCGACGCCCAGCGGGCAGGGTCCAGCCGCTGCAGGCCGGGGCGAAGATAGCGTTCGACGATGAGCCCGTCTTCCTCCGAAGCATCGGGATCCAGGCCCATGAATCCGCCCAGCAAGGCCGCATAGATGTGCTCTTCCGCTGCCGGCTCCGAGCAGCCTTCGGGAAATACCTCCGCCATCAAGGCGGGCGTGATGGCCTGCGGCGTCTCGTTCAGATAGTCGGCCACGAGCCAGCCGGCCCGGTAGTTAAGCTTCCTGATATCCATTGACAAGCACCATCTTTTCACATTCGACCCGTTCGCCGGCCAGCCAGACGAAATCGCCGGCCTGGAAGCGGAAGTCCGGCTTGGGACTCATCAGCGAGAGCCCGTCGCGCTCCACACCGACCACCATGCAGCCTTTCTGCCGCATATTGGTCTCACGCAGCACCTTGCCGTCGAGATAGCAGCCTTTCTGCAATTCGAAACTGTCGAGTACGAAGTCGTCGGTTTCGTAGGAAACGGGATTGCTGAGGGCTTCGGCGGTCATGTCTTCCACAAAGCGCTTGACTTCCTCTTTCGTGCCGATGGCCAGCACTTCATCGTAAGGGTAGATGTATTCTTCGGGAGAGGGCACCAGGATCCGGCGGCTGCCGCGGATGACTTTGGCGATGTTGATGCCGTATTTCTGGCGGAACGGAATGTTCTTGAGCTGGCGGCCCGCATATTCGGAGTTGGGGGAAATGATGACATTTTCCGCGGCCACATCGTGTCCCTTCATCTTGGCGCGGACACCGGCGGCGATGGGCGCGCGTTTGCGCTCGTATTCTTCCTTCTGGTTCAGGTTGGTGATGAAGCGCTCTTCCAGTCCGGTGAACTGGTGGACGGAGCGGCGGGCGAGGATAAAGAAGGCGACGCCGGCCAGGACGATCAGCAGCAGGCTCCAGTAGGAGAGGGAATAGTGCATCAGCACGGTAGCAATCACAAAGGCGATGGCGGCGAAGATGCGCAGGAAGATCAGGGCCAGCACCGGCCATTTGTTGCTGTCCTTTTCTTTCATCAGCTGGACGGCGGACCGCTTGATGTCTCCGCCGTTGACGGCCAGGCCATAGAGGAAGGGCGACATGACCAGCAGCGTGACAGCCAGATTGATGGCATTGCGCAAGCCCGCTGTCGCATCCGGCAGCAGGCCGGACAGCAATTTGTCCAGGTAGAGGCGCGAGCCCAGGAAAATGGCGATCAGGATCACGCCGTAGAGCAAGACGCGCAGTGCGTAGCTCTTGAGCAGGTGCCGCCACTCGCTCTGCTCGGCCTCGCTGGCTTTTGCCGAAGCGTCGGGCGAAGGATCGAGTTTGGCCAGCAGCTTGACCGGCAGTTTCTTGTAGAGGAAATTACAGACGGGCGTGGCTGCTTTGATCATATAAGGCGTGGTGAAAGTCGTGATGACCGACACGGCGATGATGACCGGGTAGATGAAGCCCCGCATCACGCCCAGGCTGACGCCCAGTCCCGCGATGATGAAGGAGAACTCGCCCAGCTGCGCCAGGCTGAAACCGGTATGCACGGCCGTGTTCAGGCCGCGTCCCGCCACCAGGGCGCCCAGCGAACCGAACAGGGTCATTCCGATGACGGTCACGATGGTCAGGATCAGGATCGGCAGCCAGTGCTGCGCGATGACCTGCGGATCGACCATCATACCGACCGACACGAAAAAGATGGCCCCGAACAGATCCTTGATGCCGGTCACCAGTTTGCTGATATGCTCGTCCTCAATCGTTTCCGATAGGATGGAACCCATTACGAAGGCTCCCAACGCCGAGGAGAAACCCGCGAAGCTGGCCAGCGTGACCATGCCGAAACACAGGCCGATGGCCACCAGCAGCAGGATCTCGTCGGTCAGGTATTTCCGGGCCCATTTCAAGAAAGAGGGGATGACGTAGATGCCCACGAGGAACCACAGGATCAGGAAGAAGAGGAGTTTGGCCAGCCCCATCAGCATCTCGCCGCCGGCAAACTGGTTGGCCGTGGCGATGGTGGTGAGCAGCACCATCAGGACCACGGCGATCAGGTCTTCGACCACGAGCGTGCCGAACACCAGGGTGGAATAGGCCTTGTTCTTGAGCCCCAGGTCGGTGTATGCCTTGATGATGATGGTTGTCGAGGACATGGACATCAGGCCGCCGAGGAAAATGGATTCCATCGAACTCCAGCCCAGGGCGTGTCCCACGATGTTGCCCGTGACGAACATGCCCACACAGACGCAACCGGCCGTGATCAGGGCGCTGCTGCCGACCTTGAGCAGTTTCTTGAAGCTGAACTCGAGTCCCAGGGCGAAGAGCAGGAAGATGATGCCGATCTCCGACCATTGTTCCACGGATTCCTTGCTCGAAATGCCGAACAGCCCCAGGTGCGGACCGACGATGAAACCGGCGATGATATAGCCCAGTATCAGCGGCTGCTTCAGGGCTTTGGAGATGATGGTGAACAGGCCCGCCGCAATCAGGATGATGGCCAGGTCCTTTACAAGGTTGAGTTCTTCCGTCATATTTTCTTTCAGATGGAGAGGTAAAGTTAGCAAAAAGATGCTAATTTTGTATGCAGATACGATGCTTATGAGAAAAATGCTTCTTTCTGTTTGCCTGCTTCTGCTGGCCGCCGCCACAGGCTTCGCCCAGACTTTCACGGAATGGCAGGACCCCCAAGTCAATTCGATCAACCGTCTTCCGATGCACAGCACCTTCCGGGCCGATGAGTCCCAGATTGTCCCGCTGGGCGGGGAATGGCATTTCAACTGGGTGCGCAGTGCGAACCAGCGCCCCGTCGATTTCTGGCGGACCGACTATGTCGAAAAAGCCTGGAGCCGGATGAACATTCCCGGCTTGTGGGAACTGAACGGCTTCGGCGACCCGGTGTATGTGAACATCGGCTACGCCTGGAACGGCCGCTACAAGAACACGCCGCCCGTTCCGCCGACCGAGAACAACCACGTGGGCTCCTACCGAAAGTACATCCAGATCCCGGCAGAATGGAAAGGACAGCAGATGATCATCCACTTCGGCTCGGTCACTTCCTGCATCTATCTGTGGGTCAACGGGAAATTTGTGGGTTACAGCGAAGACAGCAAGCTGGAGTGCGAATTCGACCTGACGGAATTCCTGCAGCCGGGCAAACGCAACCTGATCGCCTTCCAGATCTTCCGCTGGTGCGACGGCACCTATCTCGAAGACCAGGACTTCTTCCGTTTCTCCGGCCTGGCGCGCGAGAATTTCATCTATACCCGTCCCCTGAAGCATATCAATGACGTATCCATTACGCCCGACCTCGACGCGACCTATCGTGACGGCACGCTGACGGTCAATGCCACGGTCTCCGATTACCGGAAGACCCGCGTGGAAATGCGCCTCTACAATGCCGAGGGCCAGGAAGTCGCCGATCCGGTGAATGCAGTCGGTTCTTTCGTCGTCGGCCGCTTTTTCGTGGAGAATCCGCACAAGTGGAGCGCGGAAGATCCCTATCTCTACCGGCTCGACGTCCGCCTGTATGAAGGCAAGAAATGCCTGCAGACGCTGCATTTCAACACCGGTTTCCGCAAGGTGGAGATCAAAGGTTCCGACCTGCTGGTCAACGGCAAACGCATCCTGATCAAGGGCGTCAACCGCCACGAACTGGATCCCGACGGAGGCTATGTCCTCTCGTATGAGCGGATGGAGCAGGATATCCAGCGGATGAAGCAACTCAACATCAACGCCGTTCGGACCTGCCACTACCCGGACGATCCGTATTGGTATGAGCTCTGCGACCGCTACGGTCTCTATATGGTAGCCGAGGCGAACATCGAGTCGCACGGCATGGGTTACGGCGCGGCCACGCTGGCACGCGACACGGCCTACCTGCAGGCGCATCTGGATCGGAACCAGCGCCACGTGCAGCGCAATTTCAACCATCCCAGCATCATTATCTGGTCGCTTGGCAACGAGGCCGGCTACGGCCCTTCCTTCGAGGCTGCCTACGACCTGGTGCGGGCCCTGGACCCGTCCCGGCCCATCCAGTATGAACGCGCGGAATACGACGGCAAGACCGACATCTTCTGCCCGATGTATGCCAGCCAGGAATATACGAAGAAATACAGCGCGGATCCGTCGAAGACCAAGCCGCTCATCCAGTGCGAGTATGCGCACGCGATGGGCAATTCCGAGGGCGGGTTCAAGGAATACTGGGACCTGATCCGCACGCTGCCCAAGCTGCAGGGCGGCTTCATCTGGGACTTTGCCGACCAGTCGATCCACTGGCGGAACAGCCGGGGCAAATCCTACTATGCCTACGCCGGCGACTTCAACCGCTCGGATTCGGGCGTCGACCAGAACTTCTGCGACAACGGCATCCTCGGTCCCGACCGCCAGTTCAATCCGCATGCCTATGAAGTTCAGTATTACTATCAGGATATCTGGTCGTCGCTCGTTGCGCCCGGTCAGGTGGAAATCTACAACGAACGCTTCTTCCGCGACCTGTCGGACGTGGAGCTGCGCTGGGAACTGCTGCGCAACGGAGACTTGCAGGCATCGGGTACGCTGGAAGACGTGAATGTGGCTCCGCAGGGGCGCCGTGTCGTGGAAATTCCTTATGGCGACGTCGATAATTCGGCGGAATGGCTGCTCAATCTCAGTTATTGCCTGGACGATGACGAAGGCTTGCTTCCGGAAGATTTCGTCGTGGCGCGTCAGCAGATCGTCCTGAGCGAGTTCAACTGGACGATGAAGCCGCTCAAGAGCGCCGCCCGGCCGAAGATCCGCAACAGCGTGGCGCACCAGTTCACGGTGAGCGGTCCCAATTTCGAGATCGATTTCTCGGTGGACGACGGCTCGGTGATCCGCTACCAGGTGGGCGGGGTGAATCTGCTCAAGAGCGGGGAGACCATCCGGCCGAACTTCTGGCGGGCGCCGACCGACAACGACTTCGGTGCCTCGTCCCAGACGAAGATGGCGTTCTGGCGGAAACCGAAGCTGGAATACTACAGCCTGTCGCAGTTCGACAAGAACAAGCTGCAGGTCATTGTCCTCGAGTACAGGATTGCCGGTTCGGACGCGCGTGTCCAGATGGAATACCGGATCAACGACCAGGGCGCGATGGAAATCACGGAGCGGCTGATTCCGGGGACGGACCGCAATCTGCCGGACCTGTTCCGTTTCGGCGTCCAGATTCCGATGCCCAAGTCGTTCGAGAATCTGGAGTTCTATGGCCGCGGGCCTTTCGAGAACTATCAGGACCGTTGCTCGGCTTCGTTCCTCGGGAAGTGGAGCCAGACGGTGTCGGAGCAGTTCTATCCCTACATCCGTCCGCAGGAAACGGGCAACCATACGGATATCCGCTGGCTGCGGATTACGGATCAGCGGGGGAAGGGTTTCGAGTTCCAGGCGGAAGAGCCGTTCTCGGCTTCGGTCCTGCATTATTCGATCGAGACGCTCGATGACGGGGATTTCAAGCACAACCGGCATTCGGAGCTTCTCAAGGAGGATGACGTGACCAATCTCCTGCTGGATTACAAACAGATGGGTCTGGGCTGCATCAACAGCTGGAGCGAGCTGCCGCTCCCGGAGCACCGGCTCCCGTTCGGCGAATATCGTTTCCATTTCACCATCCGGCCGTTGTAAATCCCGCTTCACCCCCGGCGGGAAGACGCAGTCTTGCGTCATGCCCGGCAGGCTGCGCTCCGAAGGGTATATGCGTGGAAACCGTCTCGCCAAGGCGAGACCCCTCCCACCGCTAGCGGTGGGCCCCTCCCTCTAATAGCCGAGGGTGGCTAAGGTTTCCAAGCATATACCCTTCGTCGCTACGCCTTTCCCATCCTCATTTTGAGCCGTTTTTGGGCTTCCCATCCTCATTTTGAGCCATTTTTGAGGATGGGACGCCGTTTTTCGGAAGTCGCGTCAGATATCGAGTCGAAAACCTATGGTCGCATGGCGGATGATGGCGGGAGCGGGGAGTGGGGTCAGAGGTCAATCGGGCGGGCGGTGGCCAGGTTCTGGTCGAAGTCGGGGTCGGCGGGGAAGAAGAGGTTCAGGGCGGAGGATTTCGGGAAGCGGGCGAAGTACGGGTCGTCGCTCCAGAAGAATTCGACGACGGCCACTTCGCGGGAATGGAGCAGGCCGCTGCGGTAGGCCTTCAGCCGCTGGGCGATGCGCGGCAGGACCTTGATTCCGATGCGGCCGTCATGGAGCCGGACGCGGGCGACGACCCGCCAGACCGGCTTCTGCGTGGCGGCGCTCGTCCGCTGCAGCGCGCCGCGGTGGGTAATGGCGATGTGACGGCCGAACTGTTCGTTGATGGCCTTCATCCGCGCTCGGAAAAGGCGGCCGTGTGCCGACGAGTCCTGCTGCTGCTTCGACAGGATTTCATAGTGGATCATCTCGTGGAGCAGGATGTCTTCCAGCTCACTTTCGGGAAGATCGTATTGTGTGCTGATCCGGATGCAGAAATCGTAGTATTCGACTTTCCCGAACAGGAGCCGGCGTTTTTTGTAGGTACAGGCGCCCAGGCTGCGAACGGCGCGGCTCAGCCGGAGCGGAACCGGCGCGAGCGAATCAGCGAAGCAGGCGTGGTTAAACGCTTTGAAACGGCTCTCGAGGAAAGGAATCGTCGCAATCATCGGCTCAAAAATACAAATAATCGCGTGTAAATGCGGATATTTGCGTGGAATTTCTTAAATTCGCAAAGTTAACGTCTTCCTTTTGTCTGCCGAAATTAAACCAAAGCCATGCTCAAGATCTACTGCAAAAACACCCGCACCTACAAACAGTTCAACGAAGGCACGACCCTCGAGGACATGCTGCCCGAATTCGAATTCGAGCGCCCGTACCCCATTGTTTCCGCCAAGGTAAACAATGTGTCGCAGGGACTGCGTTTCCGCGTGTACAACAACCGCGACATCGAGTTCCTCGACCTGCGCGACAGCAGCGCACGCCGGGTCTATTGCCGTTCGCTCTGTTTCCTGCTCTGCAAGGCCACGCAGGACATCTGCCCGAAGGCCCAGATGGAAATCAAGCATCCCATCTCGAACGGCTATTTCTGCGAGCTCCACAAGACCGACGGGAGCCAGCCGACCGAGGCGGACGTGGCCAGGATCAAAGCGCGGATGCAGGAGATCATCGGGCAGAACCTGCCCTTCCACCGCCGGGAAGTCCGGCTGGAAGAAGCCATCGCGATTTTCCGCGAGCACGGCTATGAAGACAAGGTGCGGCTGTTGGAGACCAGCGGCCAGCCGTATGTGGATTACTATAAATTGGGGGACACGGTGGACTATTATTACGGCCGCCTGGTTCCGTCGTCAGGCTATCTGAAAGTATGGGACATCGTGCTCTATCATGGTGGCATCCTGCTGCGCGTACCGGATCGCTACAATCCCGACGTGCTCTCGCCCTTCGTGGACCAGCCCAAGACCTTCGAAGTGTTCTCCGAAGATCTCAAATGGAACCGCATCATGAACCTGCGCAATGTGGGCGACGTGAACCACGCTTGCCAGGAAGGCGGCGCCTCCGACCTGATCCAGATCTCCGAGGCCCTGCAGGAAAAGAAACTCGTCCAGATCGCAGAAGAGATCGAACGCCGCTACAACGACCCGGTGCATCCGGTGCGGATCGTGCTGATCACAGGTCCTTCGAGCAGCGGCAAGACCACGGTCACGCGGCGCCTGAGCGTCCAGCTCAAAGCCTGCGGCCTCAGGCCGATCTCCTTCTCGACCGACGACTATTTCGTCAACCGCATCGAGACCCCGAAACTGCCGGACGGCAGCTATGACTTCGACAACTTCGAGACCGTGGACCACCGTGCCCTGGAACAGGATGTGCTCCGGCTGCTGCGCGGGGAGGTGGTGGATATGCCCGAATTCAATTTTGTGACGGGCCGCCGCGAATACAACGGCAAGCACCTGCAGATGAAGCCGGGCCGCGTGCTGCTGATCGAAGGCATCCACGCACTCAATCCCCAGCTGATTCCGCAGGTGCCCGCAGAGAGCACCTTCAAGATATTCATCTCCACGCTCACCAGCATCGCGCTTGACGACCACAACTGGGTGCCTACCAGCGACAACCGCCTGCTTCGCCGCATCATCCGCGACTACAACAAAGGCGCTTTCTCCGCCCGCGAGACCATCAACCAGTGGCCCAACGTGCGCCGCGCGGAAGAGCAGTGGATCTACCCGTATCAGGAAAATGCCGACGTGATGTTCAACTCCGCATACCTGGTGGAATTCGCCGTGCTCCGCGCCCACGCCGAGCTCATCCTGCGCACCGTCCCCAAGAACTGCCCCGAATACAGCGAAGCGCACCGCCTCCTGAAATTCATCCACTATTTCACCCCCGTCTCCGACAAGGAAGTCCCCGCCACGTCGCTGTTGCGTGCCTTCATCGGTGGGGGGACGATGTAGGCAGGACGGTTTGGGCTAATCCAGCCCTTGCGCCGCACGGACTTTTTTCTGCCAGCGGGCCGTCTCGGAGAGGAAACGGTTGTTGTTGGCGATTTTGGCGAATTCCTCGTTGGATAATCTTTCGAAATCAGCCGCCTTGGCAGGATACTTTGCCGTCCATTCCTTCACGATCTCTTTTTGCAGTTCCATGAATTCCTCGAAGCGTTTCTGGTATTGTGGCTGAAGGTATGTAAAATTCTCTTCATCAATGCTTTCGAACGAAGCAAAGAAGGGATCCCAAAGTTGTTTGCTTTTCTTGCGGAATGCCTGAAGGAACTGCGTTTCGAGCGGATTGGAATCAGCTGCCGTCTGAACGGAGACGATGGTATCCCGGATGACCAGGGTATCCTTGATATACAGCGTGTCGCGAACCGCGGTGAGCGGAGGAGCAGGCATCGTCTTCATCCGCCAGGTCGGGTAGGCGATGGCCAATCCCAGCAGGAGCAATGCCGCCGCCAGCGCCAGTTGTCTTCCCGCTTTCCGGTTCAAAGCCCGTACCATTGACTCCGGGGTGGGATAGCGCCGGTCAGGGTTTTCATCGGTCGCCTTCCGCACGACGTTCTGGAACCGGCCAGTAGAAAGGACGGACAGGATCCTTCCAAGCGCCAGCACATCGGACCGCGTATCCGTATCTTTTCCGTTCAATGTTTGATAGGAATACTGTCCGGAGAAACCGAGGTCAATGAGTTTGGGATGATGTCCCTGGCGTGTGATCATGACATTGTCGGGCTTGAGGTCTGCGTGGACGATGCCCATGCTATGCAGGTAGGACACCGCGTCGGCCATCTCGCCGAAAATGCGGCGTACCTCCGCCGGGGGCAGGGGAGCGGCATTCTTTACGAAATCCGCAAGTGTTTCACCGTCGATATACTCTTCCACCAGGAAAATGCCTTCGCCGTCCGTTCCCTTGTCAAAATAGCGGGCTATGCCCGGATGGTCCAAATGGATGCCCAGGTCGAATTCTTTTTCAAAAGCGGCGATCGCGGCGGGGTCGTTGCGCAATGATGGTTTCAGCCGTTTGAGCAGGAACCATTTGTTCCACTGCTGATACTTGAAGGTTTCACAGGTGGCTCCGCTGGATACCGCTGTGAGTTGCAACGATTCGGCTGTCTGCGCCGGGCGGATGAATTCAGAGTTCTCCATGTTCCTTGATTTGTAGATCGTTCAGTCCTGCTATTTTGCCGGCCACCAATGTTCCCAGGTTCTCTCCTTTCCGGATGACGGAATCAGCTGTCAGGGGATAGCCAGGGCAAAAATTCCGCACTGTGATGACGTCGCCGGACTGCAGTTTGCTGTTCTCCGAACGCAGGACCCGGTACAGGCCATCGCCCAAATGCTCCAGTGCGACAAAGCGGTCAGGCAGGTAGCGGAAGGATACGTGAGCGCCGACCGGCAATTGTGTTCCATCCACGTTGCGCGGATCCGTTTCGAAATCGGAATTGCCGGCTCCGGAGAGTCGGTCCATATAGCTTTGCCAATCCGTACCACCGAGATATTGTGCGAGGATATCGAGCGTCGAGCGGCGCGGTTCAACCTCCGGCCCGATCACGCCGAAAAGCCTTTTCAGCGTATTGACCGAGACCGGCTGCCCAGTCTTTTCGCACACATCTTCTGCAAGCGCCTCATAATCGCCCGGATAGCGCAGCGGCTGGCCGAAGGCCTGCGCAAACTGTTCCTGGATCTGAGCGGAGAAAACCATCGTTCGTCTCTTGTATTTGTTTGCAAATTTAATGATTATGCGGCAAATTATGCTCCTCCTCCAGTGCTATTTTTGGTCAGGCTCCCTGTAGCAGAGGCCAAATCGACCCACCGTGTCGGACTCATCGTGAATGAATTACTGCCTGCCTCGTTCAAAAGGGAGTCGAATTCGACCCCTTTAAACAAAGGATTGTTCAATCGTTCCCATAATCCGAGGTATTCGAGCGTATTTTTTTGACGCATCCAGTTTTTGACAACGTCCTTGGGTTCGACGGCATTCTTCTGCCGTGCAATATCCGTAATGCAGATGTAATCAACACCATCCTTCTTGAGCGTCCTTACGCTTAGGTCTTTGACCGTCATTGTGTTTTGCTTTGCCATAATATGACGTTGAAAGATTTTTGAAATGGACGGAATGGATGCTGCTCACGTCCCCCTTTTTTCCTAACTTCGCAATTGCGAATAAAGACAATCGCGGCAATACCCCGCACGCGTGACGAAGATTCTTTTTTGAGAAAAGAAAAGAATTGTCTATATTTGTAAGGTCGATTCCCCGGAATCGATTGACATATAGATGAAAGTGTATGCTTCATCCTTGACTGGAAATCTGGTAAATTTCAAGAAACGAGGACAGCACATCACTCATCACCCTTGTATGGGAAACTGCCGGCGCATTCTGCGCCGCTCACCATACGGGTGTGGGGTATTGCTTATTCGTTTCTAGGTCGTACCAGAGCCTCCAGTCAAATAAGCAGGGCTCCACACTTTCTTTTTTGTTATAAAACGGCACTGGAGTCGTGCCGTGTTATTTTTCAAAATGGAAACGAAAAAACTATTGGAGAGCTACTTAGAAATAGCCAAAGACCTGAAAGACAAGGGTGAACTCGATCCTCAAGACGATTCTTTTATGGAAGAGTTATACAACAAACTTGCGGATTCGATTTGTTTTCTTATCAGAGATTATAACCGCGAACAAATCTTTGAGTTGATCCAAAAAACGTTTGAAGATGAGTTATTATGAATAGATTCATTGTTCTAATATATTGTTATAAGAGTGCTTTTATTCAATATGTCAACTATGCCAACTGATCATGTTCCATAAGAAACGCTACGAATCATTTCCTTGACGCAATTAATGGCTTAACACATACGACAGGGATATGAAGATGCTCATGCTGCAGATCTTGTAGAAGAATATCATTCCTAATATAAAAGACAATAAAACATGAAGACTTTCACGAAATCATTTCTTTTTCTTGCGTTTGCACTTCTTGCTGTTTCTTGCAAAAGTGGCTCTTCTCCCACGAGCGGATTTTCTCCCGTAGGAACTTATCGTGTCGATATGACTGTGGCTCAAAGTGGGGTGTATACAACCATCGTCCTTAAATCAGATGGCTCTGCAATTGAGCAGCAAGATGGATCATCAGCGAAATATACATTTTGGGATGATGGCTATGGTGATGGGATAATCCGTTATGGGGACATCGCTTATCCATATATAATGGATTTCAACACGATGACAATGTACTATGGGTGGGATGCATTCCGCTCAAAAGATACACGAAATGCGTTCAAGTTCAGAAGACAATAAGCAATGACTCGAAGCTTGATCATATTACCAATTAATTTAAAAAAGAAAGTGCAGCCTTGCTCCATACACTCAGGCTAGAAATACGAGAATTGTATGTCAAAATACAAGAAGCTCTTTGAAAAGAATCCGAAATGGATAACTCCTAAAAACAAACCTCTCATCGTATGAAAACAAGAAAAACGACTTTAAAGATCGCATTGGTCATTCTCTTTTGTTTTGTCTTTGTCATTGGAAATGCAAATAATCCAACTGTCACAATTGGAGCGCTAAAATATACTCTTTACAATGACGGTAACGCCTCGGTAGCCGGTGTAAAAAACATTTCTGATGCAGTTGTCGTCATTCCGCCTCAAATTCAATTCGCGGGAGCGAAATACACCATTATTGCAATTGAGTATAGCTGTTTTAAGGGTAGTGAATCATTAAAAAGCATTACAATCCCTAATTCTGTCACTAAGATTGGGGAGTCTGCTTTTTCAGGTTGTACTTCATTGACAAGTATTACAATCCCTAATTCTGTCACTGAGATTGGGGGGTATGCTTTTTCAGGTTGTACTTCATTGACAAGAGTTACCATACCTAATTCAGTTACTGCAATTGAGAGTGCCGCATTTTACAAATGTACTTCATTGACAAGTATTACTTTATTACCTAATTCAATCACCAGAATTGGTTACATCGAAGGTTCTTTTATTAATGGCGCTTTTGAAGAATGTACTTCCTTAGAGAGTATAGCAGTACCTAATTCTGTCACTACGATCGGAAAATATACTTTTTGTGGTTGCACGTCATTAAAAAGTATTTCAATACCTAATTCTGTCACTGAGATTGGGGAGTCGGCTTTTAGGGATTGTACTTCGCTAGCAGCTATTACAATACCAGAGTCTGTCACCAAAATTGGGGAGTCGGCTTTTAGGGATTGTACTTCGCTAGCAGCTATTACAATACCAGAGTCTGTCACCAAGATTGGGAAGTCTGCTTTTGCGGGTTGTACTTCATTGGCTAGCATCACAATTAGTGATTCTATAACTGCGATTGACCCGGTTGCTTTCACAATTGGAGCACTCAAATTTAACATTTCAAATAATAACACTGCCGTTGTGGTCGGTGTTAGCATTCGCACAGCAATTGTTGGTATTCCATCTCAAATTATTATTCCGCCCCAAATAGAGTATGCAGGGACGAAATACACCGTTACTACTATTGGTGATAGAGCTTTTGAAGGTCGTGATTTATTAAAAAGCGTTACAATCCCTAATTCTGTCACTGTTATTGGGGAACATACTTTTGGAGGTTGTGAATCATTAAAAAGCATTACAATCCCTAATTCTGTCACTGTAATTGGGGAATATGCTTTTGCAGGTTGTGATTTATTAAAAAGCGTTACAATCCCTAATTCTGTCACTGTAATGGGGGGACATACTTTTTATGGTTGTAGATCATTGACAAGTGTTACGATACCTAATTCTGTCACTGAGATTGGGTGGTCTGCTTTTTCTTGTTGCACTTCATTGACAAGCATTACAATCCCTAATTCTGTCACTATAATTGGTGATAGTGCTTTTTCTTTTTGTACTTCATTAACAAGCATTTCAATCCCTAATTCTGTCACTGAGATTGGGCGGAATGCTTTTTCAGGTTGTACTTCATTGACAAGTATTACAATCCCTAATTCTGTCAATGAGATTGGGTGGTCTGCTTTTTCTGGTTGTACTTCATTGACAAGAGTTACCATACCTAATTCAGTTACTGCAATTGAGAGTGCCGCATTTTACAAATGTACTTCATTGACAAGTATTACTTTA
>CADAOB010000024.1 GCA_902789445.1 uncultured Bacteroidia bacterium
CGTCAAGAGCAAGGCCGACAAGTTCGGATATACGATGTACAAGCTTTCCAACGGCGCGACGGTGTATGTCAAACCCACCGACTTCAACAAGGACCAGATCGTCCTGCGTGCCTACAGCCAGGGCGGCCTTTCGCTCTATCCGGAAAGCGAATCCCTCAGCCTGAAGAACATCGGCCTGTTCACCGAAGGCGGCGTGGGCAATTTCAGCGCCACGGCCCTGACCAAGGCGCTCGCCGGCAAGCAGGTGGCTGTCAATCCTTATATCAATCTCTATGAGGAAGGCCTGCGGGGCAATTCGACGCCGAAGGATTTTGAAACGATGCTCCAGCTGGCTTACCTGTACTTCACCGCCCAGCGCACCGATGCGGATGCTTTCAAATCCTGGCAGAACAGGACGCGCACCCAGCTTCTCAACGCCGAGAAGCAGCCGATGACAGCGCTCCAGGATACCCTGACCCGCGCCCTCTACAACAACAACCCCCGCGTGACCCCGATGAAGGCCGCCGAAGTGGACCAGGTGGATTATGCGCGCATTATGCAGGTTGCGAAGGAGCGATTCGCCAATGCTGCCGACTTCAACTTCATCTTTACGGGAGCCATCGACGAACAGACGATGCTGCCGCTGATCGCCCAATATATCGGCTCGCTGCCCGCACAAGGCAAGAAAGAGAAATCCCGCGAAGCAGGCATGGGCTTCACGAAGGGCAGGCAGGACAAGGTCTTTGCCAAGGAAATGGAAATTCCGATGGCCGTCGTGGTTTATATGGAGACCGGCAAGGGCAAGAATAATCTGAAAAACAGCCTGACCCTGGATATCGCCCACCAGATCCTCGACATCATCTACACCGAGGAGATCCGCGAGAAGGAAGGGGGCACGTATGGCGTAAGCACGGCCGGCGGCCTGAACACGCGTCCCAAGGATACCGATGCCTATCTGCAGATCATCTATCAGACCAGCCCCGAAAACTACGAACGCCTGAACAAGCGCATTGAGGAACTGCTCGACGAATTCGCCCAGAACGGTCCTTCGGAGACCAATCTGAAGAAGGTGAAGGACTATATGCACAAGACCTATCAGGACAACCTGAACCAGAACGGCTACTGGTCGGGCGAAATGTACTACTGGAACCGCTTCGGCATCGACGAGGTGACCGACTACGAGAAGGTCCTGGATTCCATCACGACCGAAGACGTCCGCAAGGCCATCGCTGACATTCTCAAGCAGGGCAACCTGACGCGCGTGATTATGTACGGAGAAACCAAATAACAAACCAAAACCATAATACCACAGATTATGAGCAGACTTCATATTATCGACCACCCGATGGTCCAGCATAAGCTGAGCATTATGCGGGACGTACGCACCGGATCCAAGGATTTCCGCGAGCTCCTGAAGGAGATTTCACTCCTGATGGGCTACGAGATCACCCGTGACCTGCCGCTGGAAAACATCGAAATCGAGACGCCGATGAAGAAGATGACGGCCCGCGTCATCTCCGGCAAGAAACTGGCCATCGTTCCGATTCTCCGCGCCGGCCTGGGCATGGTGGACGGCCTGCTGACGCTGCTTCCGGTCGCCAAGGTGGGCCACATCGGCCTCTATCGCGACGAAACCACGCATCAGCCCGTGTCCTACTACTGCAAGATGCCTTTCGACATCGACCAGCGTCTGGTCATCGTAACCGACCCGATGCTGGCCACCGGCGGCAGTTCCGCCGATGCCATCACGATGCTCAAGAACCTCGGCTGCACGCACATCCGCCTGATGTGCCTGGTGGCCGCCCCCGAAGGCGTCAAGCGGCTCCAGCAGGAGCATCCTGACGTGGATATCTACGTGGCTGCCCTCGACGAGGAACTCAACAGCGACGCCTACATCCTTCCGGGTCTCGGCGACGCCGGTGACCGTATCTTTGGTACGAAGTAGCGAGACCCCCGGTCAAGCCGGGGGTGACGAACTATGATCTGGCTTTATCTCCTTTCGGCCGTTCCGCTGGCCCTGTTCATCATCCTGCTGCTGGTGATGGATTCATTTTCCCTGACAAAGTGGTCCACCCTCTTTTCGTGCGTCGGCGCGGGCATGGTGATGTACGGGGCCGCGTGGCTGATCTGCCAGATCCCGTTCATCGGCGAGAGCCGCCTGCTGGTGTCGGTCGTGGAAGAGAGTTGCAAGGGCATCATCGTTTACCTGCTCATTTCCCGCAAGAAGGTCGGGCTTCTTGGCGACGCCACCATCTACGGTTCGGCCATCGGCGCCGGTTTCGGCCTGGTCTCGAGCATCCGGTACCTGACCGTCCATGGCGGTGCCAATTTCTTCCACACCATCCTGCTGGGATTCGAGGCGGCCGTGATGCACATCGGCTGCACCTCCCTGCTGGCAATGGTGCTGATCATGGTGCATCAGGGCAAGTACGGATCTTCCGTCAATGCCAAGGTCCTGGGAAGCATCGCCGCCTTCCTGGCGACCTTCGTGGTCCACTACATCCACGCGCTGGAGCCCATCAATCCGCTCTTGCTGACGGCGCTGCTGATCGTCTATTTCGTGCTGAGCAAACGCTCGCTCTTCAAGAAGAACAGCAAGTTCGTGCACGACTGGCTCGATGCGGGCATCAACAACGAAATAAACCTGCTGGGCGCGGTCAAGCGCGGCGAATTTTCCACGACCAAGCCAGGGGAGTATCTGCTTTCCCTCAAGGAGCGCTTCGATCCCGAGACCTTCTTCGACATGTACTGCTATGTCCAGAATTATCTGGAACTGTCCATCTCGGCGCGCAGCAACCTGATCCTCAAGGAAGCGGGGATGCCACCTGTCCACGACCCGGCCAATGCGTCGCGGCTGCAGGAGATGGACGTGCTCCGAAAAAGAATCGGTCCGACCGCCGAACTGGCGCTCAGACCGATTGTCGACCGGGGTCAGGTCAATACCTGGGCGATGCATCAGCTTGTCTAGGCAGGAAGCGTGCGCTCGAGCAGATCTTCCATATCTTCCGCCGTGAAGGCGTAACCCAGAATCTTGCCCTCGGGGCTGACCAGAAACATCGTGGGAATCCAATGCAGGCCGTACGCGGCGTAGATTGGATTCTCTTTTGTTTTGATCTGGTTGCAGACCACCATCCAGGGGATGTCGGCTTCCATGCCGTATTCGATCAGCGCATGCAGGTCCGTGTCGAAAGATACACCCAGGAATTCAATGCCGCGGGGTGCGTAAGCATCGTACAATTCCTTGACGGCGGGCATCTCGGCCCGGCAGTCCTTGCACCAGGAAGCCCAGAAATCCAGGACGACATATTTTCCGAGATAATCGCTCAGGCGGACGGGATTTCCCATCACGTCGGGCGCTTCGAAAGCAGGGGCGGGAGCGCCGATTTCAATGGAGGGGACATACTTGCTCATATCGAGCGTTTCTGCCGGAGCAGCGGGTGCAGGATCGGCGGCTTTCTGCTTCTTGCCGCAGCCGGCGACGACGAGCAGGGCCGTCGCCAGCACGAGGAGGGTCTTTTTCATAGCTTGCTTATTCAATGGAATTGATGTCGATCAGGTTGTTCAGGATGGCGTAGGCCGTAAGGCCCGCCACGGTCTTGATGCCGATCTTGCGGGTGATGTTCTTGCGGTGCGTGATGACCGTGTTGATGGAGATATGGTGCTTGTCGGCAATCTCTTTGTTGAGCAGGCCCTGTGCTACGCTGACCAGGATTTCCTTTTCGCGCTCGGAGAGTTCTTCGCGCCGGTCTTCGGCGTGGTTGCGCGCGGCGCCGGCGGCGTAGCGCCCCGGCGACTCGAGCATGCGGACCATGGGAACCAGCACGTCGTCTTCGATGCAGGTGTGATGGTCCAGGTCCTGCTGCAGGTTGTAGATGGAGAGCAGCACGGCGATTCGCTGGTCGTTGTCGCATACATCGGGCAGCGATTTCATGATCAGGTTCTTCAGGTCGGAGAGCGTCTCGTGGATCTGGGCGTGATTCTCTTCGAAACGGTCGATGGTGAAGCTGGTGTTGCGATTGCCGATCAGCAGGCCTCGGACATAGGGGATGACGGATTTCTCCTCGTAATCAAAATGCCGCTGCAACTCCGTCCGGTAATCCGCGAAGAAGCGGCGGATGACCTGCTGCTGGGTTGGCGTGCAGGGGGCGATGAGCCGGTCAATCGCCGCGTCCAGATCGACCAGCGAACGGTTGACATAGTAGTCGTGCGACTGGTTCAGGTAGCGGAGAATGTCCTGGATCCGGCATTCGCGGAGCATATCCAGCGTGGGCCGGAAATCGTAGGAGGCATAGACTTCACAGAGCAGGAGAAAAGTGTCTGGATCGACGCCGGCTTCCGTGCAGATCTGTTCCACGCTGCGGTCGCCGAAGCGTTGTTCGATGCCGAAACGGGCCAGCAGGCCGAGCAGGTGGAAGTCGCGCTCCACCAGGTCCGCCATTTTCATCTTCCGATTGAACTGCATCATCGCTCAGATTTCCTTGACATAGCTGCGCCGGCGCTGGAATTCGTGGGTGACATAGATGTCATCGAAGACCGACTGGACTTTGTAATTGGTTTCAAGCTGGGGATTGGCAAGCATCTGCTTGATGCCGTATTTTAGGCAACTCTCGTGCAGCTGCTTGAAAATCAGCAGGCTGGCGCCTTTCCCCTGGTATTCGGGCAGGACGCCGATCATCAGGGCGTCGAGCGAATCGTTCTTCCGCAGCGCCCGCAGCAGGTGGATGAAGCCGAAGGGGAAGAGCCGTCCGCGAGCCTTGCGGATCGCTTTGGAAAGCGACGGCACGCAGAAAGCGAAGCCGGCCACATTGTCCTGGGCATCGACGATGATGGAGATGAAATCTTTGTTGAGTATCGGCAGGTACGCTTTCACATAGCCCTCGATCTGGGCGTCGGAGAAAGGCGTGAACTCGTAGAGTTCGGCAAAGGCTTTGTTGACCAGGTGGAAGATTTCCAGGCCGTAGCGCTTGCCCAGCTCCTTCATCGAGCTTCCCGTGACCTGGTGCAGGCCGAAGCGTTTTTCGATCAGGTCGGTATATTGGAACTGCGGAGGAATCTGGTCGGGAATGTCCACGATCTTCTGCGTCCAGTCCACGTCCTTGCGGAATCCGGCTTTTTCGAGCAGTTCGCCATAATAGGGATAATTGTAGATGACCGTAAAAGGGGAGAGGTACTCATATCCTTCCACCAGCAGGCCTTCCTTGTCGAAATCGCTGAAGCCGAGCGGTCCTTTGATTTTGGTGCAACCCCGGGCGCGGCCCCAGGCGGCGACGGCGTCGGTCAGGGCGATTACCACGTCGAGGTCTTCGATGAAATCGATCCAGCCGAAACGGACCACTTCTTCCTTCCAGTCGCGGTTGGCGTTGTGGTTGATGATTGCGGCCACACGCCCGACGAGGGTTCGGTCCTGATATGCCAGAAAATAGGCCCGTTCGCAGAATTCCAATGCGGGGTTCTTGTCGCCCAGCGTGTCGAATTCATCGGAAATCAGGGAAGGGACCCAGTTCTCGCAATCTTTGTACAGCTTTTCAGGGAAGGTGATGAAAGTCCGCAGGTCCTTGCGGCTGCTGACTTCCCGTATGGAGGTTTTCATGTCAGGTTTTCGCGTTTATCGCTACAAATTTAGGTATTTTTACTAAATTTGGGGGTTTTTTACCAAAAATACTGAAACCGAATGAGCCAATATTTCTATGATATGATACCTGCGGAGGAACTCCGGCAGTTGTCATATATTCCGACCGTAGCCGAATTCGTGGCTTGGATCGGCGAAAAATATGCCGACAATCCCGCTATCTCCGACCTGAATCAGACGCTTACTTACAGGCAGATGTGCGAGCGCATCGCCCGCCGCCGGGCTTTCATCGAGAGCCTGGGGCTGCCCAAAGGTGCGCACATCGCCATCTTCGACCGCAACAGCCAGGACGCCATCGAACTGTTCCTGGCCGTCACCAGCGCCGGCTATGTGGCGATGAATCTTCCTTCCGCACTTCCGGAGCCGGCCGTGGCCGGATCGTGCCGCAAATTTGACATCGCCGCCATTTTCGTCCGCGACGAATTCGCGCCGCTCTGCGCCAAGCTGCAGGGCGTGAAAGTCTGCCCGGCTTCCAGCATCGCCGAGACCGCCGCACCGGTGGCGAAGGTCGATCCCGATCAGCCTGCCGCCATTTTCTTCACCGGCGGCACGACGGGTGCCCCCAAAGGCGCCGTGCTGAGCCATCGCGCCCTGATGCGCGGCTGCTACAACGCCATCTTCAAACCCGGCAAGGTCATCGGCGTCCACCGCTACATCGCCCTGCTGCCGCTGAGCCACGTCTTCGGCCTGATCGCCGGAACGATGGGCTGCTTCTATACCGGCAACCTGATCTATACCTGCGAAGACATGAAGGCCACCATCGGCAAACTGCCCGTCATCAAACCGACGATCCTGATCATCGTGCCGGGCATCTGCGACATCCTGGCCGGCCTTTGCAAGATGTACGGCCCGCAGTTCCTGGGCGGAAGCCTGCGGATGATCATCTCCGGCGCTGCCAATGTGCCGCCGCGCCTGGTGGACATCTTCTCCAAGATGGGCGTCGAATTCTGCTTCGGCTACGGCCTGACGGAGACCGCCAACCTGACCTCGGCCAATGCCAATGCGCTTGAGAAGCCGACCTCCATCGGTAAGATCTATCCCGGCCAGGAAGCGAAGATCGTGAACGGCGAACTCTGGCTCAAGGGCGACAACATCTTCTCCGGCTACTACAAGGATCCCGAAAAGACCGCCGAAGCCTTCTCCGAAGACGGCTGGTTCAAGACGGGCGACCTGGTGCGTTTCGACGAAGAGGGTTTCCTCTACATCACCGGCCGCATCAAGAACCTCATCATCCTGTCCAACGGCGAGAACGTCAGCCCGGAGAGCCTGGAAGAGCCCTTCTATGCCGATCCCTGCGTCCGCGACGCGATGGTCAAGGAAGATACGCTCAACGGCACCAACGTCATCGCCGTCGAGATCCTGCCGCAGATGCCGGCCTTCGACGGCAAGCCGTGGGAGGAGGTTGAGAAATACATGCAGGACCTCGTGGCGCGGATCAACGCCGGTCTGCCGAGCACGCACCGCATCCTGAAGGTCACCGTCCGCAAGGAAGACTTCAAGCGGACCGGCAGTATGAAAGTTGCACGCAATCAGTAGGCGGTCATGACGAAAGAAAGTGTATTCGAAGGTCTCAAGGAGATCATCCAGGGCGTCAAGCCCAAGACCGACCTGACGAATGTCGATTTTGACAGCAAACTGGTCAGCGACCTGGGCATCGACTCCCTGTCGATGCTCTTGCTCTCGCTGGCGGCAGAGCACAAGTTCAACATGCAGTTCGACAGCACGACCGCCCCTTTCGAGACGGTCGGCGATGTGTGCGACTACATTGTAGCTGCTGTGAAATAGCCTATTGCAGCAGATAACCGGCTGCCTGCCGGATCTTGGTCTGGAGAAGTGGATGCATATCCGCGTGTGACGCGAGAAATGCTTCCACTTCTTCTTTTGCCGCCGGCGCGGTCTGCGGACCCAGGATCCGCTTGCACCAGGAAGCGGGGAAGAAGATGTCCCCGGTGCGCTGGATTTCCGGCAGGATCTCGAGCGCAGGCCGGATGTAGAAGACGCCCTCGTCGGCGCGCAACGGATGGCAGAGCAGGTCGAGCGCCGCAAGCACCCGTGACTCCGGGCGGCGGTTCTCCGCCTGCAGGAGCGAGCGGAAGAAGGTCTCGCGATCTGACTGCTGCGGTGCGGCGGCACGTGCCACGAAATCGAAAGTTTCCAAGCGGTCGGGATGGCTGATCCGCCGGCGCTGCTCCGCGCGGATCGCGTCGGCTTCCGCTGGGAATCGAAGCATCAGCTGGTAGGCCAGATTGGTATAATCCGTTTCACCCAGCGTCAGGCCGGGCAGCGGGCGCTGCTGCTGCCAGATTTCGAGCAGTTCTTCGCAGCGGTCCGGTGCGGCGGCGATGCGGGACAGGGTGCGGAATGCCTGCAGGCGCATCTCGTGGGGCCGCTGCGTCTCCGCGGCGATGGCATGGAGCGTCTGCTCGAGGATCGGCAACGGTACGCCGGCAAAGCGGAGGGCATCGGCGGCATATCCCAGCAGGGAGCCGAAAATCAGGGGATTGGTCTCTCCATAAAGGGCTTCGGCTGCCCAGGTGACGAAGCGGGCGGGGTCGATGCGTTTGCGCCATACATTCTCATAGAGATTCATCAGCATCTCCATCCGCTGCGTATCACCCAGCCGGGCATATTGGCCGTAGCAGGATTCGGCATCCGCTTCTTCCAGGAGATAGCAGCCGTAAACGACGCCATCCACCTCGGGAAGCCAGCGGTCGGAAGTGCGCTGCGCGAAATCAATCTCCGGCATGCCCGCTTCCTTGATCCAGGTCCGGCTCCAGGCCTCCACGTCGAAATCGGCCTCGCGGTCCAGGATGGCCACGAGGTCATCCCAGCTGGCGTTTGCATAAGCGTAGGTGCGGAGGTATGCCTGCAAGCCCTTCCGAAAGGCTTCTGCGCCCATTTTCTGCGCCAGATAATCCATCACCACAGGCGCTTTGTCGTAGATGATGTTGCCATAGATAAGCCCGGCATTGTCCAGATTGTCGAGCGGGCGCTGGATGGCGTTGGCGCCGACCGTCCGGTCTTCGGCGTAGGCAGGCGCATAATAGCTCTTCAGGTCGCCGAGCCGGTGGTTGACTTCGGGGAAGGCGGGCCGGGCCATCTGGGCGGCAAACCAATTGGCGAAGACTTCTTTGGTCCACACATCGTCGAACCAGCGCATGGTCACATAATCGCCGAACCACATGTGGGCGGTCTCGTGGGCGATCAGTTGGGCCCGGTCAAGCAGCTCGTCCGTCGTGGGCGCTTCGCCGAGGAAAATCCGCCGGTCGTTGTAGAGCGTGGCGCCGGTGTGTTCCATGCCGCCGTACTGGAAGTCGGGGAGGACGACGAAATCATATTTGGCGAAAGGATAGGGGATCCCGGTGTATTCTTCCATATAATCGAGCGCATCGAAGACCAGTCCGAAGATCTCGTCCTGCTGGGCCAGCCTGGCCGGATCCGTCTCGCGGTGATACAACGAGATGGTCCGTCCGTCGCGTGTGGCCAAGCTGCGCTCGAACTTGCCCGCCACGAAAGAGAAGAGGTAGGTGCTCAGCGGCTCGGTTTCCGCAAAACGGATGAGCCGTCCGCCGGCGCCATCGGTTTCCTCATTGTCAATATAGGTATTCGAGACGGCGGTCCAGCCTTCCGGAACTGACAGCGCCAAGGTATAGCGGGCCTTCAGGTCCGGCTGGTCGAAGCAGGGGAAAAGGGTCCGGGCGCGGTCGGGAACCAGCAGGGTATAGAGGAATTCATCGCGGCGGTTGAGCGACTGATTGCCGGCCGTAAAGACGAGCCGCAGCTGGTTTTCCCCGGATACCGTGTGTTTTTCTGGAATTACAATATGCTCGTTTACAGCATTTAACTTGATGTTATCTCCATTAATGCTTATGGACTTGACCAGCGCCGGATCTTCCCGGAAATCGAGTACCAGCGGCCCGGGCTCTGCCAGGTGGAGGGTGATGGTTTCCTCGGCCTCGACCGGGGCGAGCCGGTCGGCCGGAATCTGGAAAAACAGCGCATAGCGCAGCGAATCGATCTGCGCGCGGCGGGTCGTGGCCAGATCCAGGGAAACGCCGCGCTGGGGTGCGCGGGTGCATCCCGCACCCAACAGCAGGACCAGCGTCAGGCCCAGACAAGCAATCCTGCGCATATAATGGCTCCGGAGACGAAGAGGTCGATCAGGCAGAAGCCCATGATATCCTTCGCATTGAGTTTTGCGATGGCCAGGGCGGGAATCGCCCAGAAGGGCTGGATGAGGTTGGTCCAGGCATCGCCCCAGGCGATGGCCATGCCGGTCAGGCCGGGATCCACGCCCAGGTCGGCGCCGGCCGTGAACATGATCGGCGCCTGGATGGCCCAGTGCCCGCCGCCCGAAGGGACGAACATATTGAGGATGGCCGCGCACAGGAAGGTGAACAGCGGGTAGGAGGTCGGCGTGGAGATATTGATGAAGCCGTCGCTGATGACCGTTCCCAGGCAGATACCCGATTTGCCCGTTCCCATCAGGATGCCCATGATACCGGCGTAGAAGGGGAACTGCAGCAGGATGCCCGCCGCTCCGGAGGCCGACTTGGTGAAGGCATTCACATAGGCCAGCGGGGTCTTGTGGAGGATGATGCCCAGGAAGAGGAAGATGAGGATCACCGTATTGAGGTCGAGCGACCCGCCCCGGAAAAAGAGCTTGATGACCACGTACGAAAGCCCCAGCAAGGCAATGATCCAGCTCAGCAGCCGGCTGTTCTCCATCTTTTCAGCCGGTGTATCCGGCTTGACAGCAGGCTTTTCCGGCTCTTCCTGCAGCAGCAGCGGATCGACCGAAATGACCTGTCCGGCCTTTGGGTGCATCAGCGAATTGACCAGCACCAGGGCCGCGATGACCAGCACTACCATAATGATATTGTGCGGGTCGAGCACGGTCTGGGAGATGGGGACGGGATTCTGGAGCGCCCCGCGCGTGATCTCCTTCAGGCCGGAGCCCGGCGTGGCCATCGTCAGGGGAATCGAGCCCGAGATACCGGCGTGCCAGACCACGAAGCCGCTGTAGGCCGAAGCGATCAGCAGGCGGTAGTCCACCCCGCGCAATTTTCGGGCGATCTCCTTGGCGAAAATCACGCCCACGATCAGGCCGAAGCCCCAGTTGAGCCAGCAGGCCACGGCCGAGATACCCGTAACCAGGGCAATGGCGCCGGCCGGGGTCTTGGGCAGGCCGGCCAGCGCGCTGATCCCTTTCTTGACGGAAGGGGCGGCCGCCAGGGCGGAACCGCACACCAGTACGAGGGCCATCTGCATGGCAAAAGCCAGCAGCGACCAGACCCCGCCGCCCCAGTGCTCGATGACTTCGAGCGGGGTCTGGCGGCAGACCGGCATGGCCACCAGAAAGGCGATGATCGTGAGGATGACGGCAAATATAAAGGGTTCTGGGAGAAAACGTTGTACGAGCTTGACACAGCCCCGGATGATTTTCTGGAACATTGCTTTAAAATTTGGTGTACAAAGTTACATCTTTTTTCTATCTTTGCGCCGTTAAACCGGACCATGAAGAACTTTCTTTTTTCCAACGGCTATGCCAGCGCCTTCGACCCGCTCGATTCTGTGACGGGGCGGGGCCTCGTTCCGTTGGGAACCGGCACTGTCTAACCACAAATAATACAAATACTCGAAATGAAAAGAATGTTTGTCTTGTTTGCCTTCCTCCTGCTTTCGTGTGCATGGTTTGCACAAGATGTAAAAGCGCAGTCGGAGGGCACGTTGCTTGTTGTACCCCGCCTCGATGTCGATCCGGCCTATTCTTTCAGCGACAACAGCTGGTCGGCCGATTTGGGGACGACGGCCTTCTACACCTATTTTGACGGCAATCTGGGAGACCATTTCTCCTGGTCGGTCGCCAATCACTGGTTTGCCTACACGTCTTCGTTCGACGATACGAAGGACCTGTACCGCAATACCTGGCGGGCGGATGTCAACAACTGGGTGGACTGGGCGTACCTGACGGTCAATGTCGGCGGTTTCTTCCTCTCGCTGGGCAAGGACTACATTCATTTCGGCACCTCTGAAGTCGATACCTACGACCACGATTCGCACTGGCAGATCAATTCCTCGCTCTGGAACAACTACCAGGTCTATCAGTGGGGCGGCCGTTTCGGCTGGATGGACGAAGAAGAGACCTCTAAAATCATGCTGGAAATCACTTCCGACCAGCTGATGGAGAAGCCCTTCGGCAGCAAATCGATCGACGACTATGCCTTCACGCTCTTCGGCATGCACGATTTCGACAATGTGTCGCTGATGGCTTCGGCTTCCCGCTGCTGCCTGGGTGTGATCGGTGCCCTGGGCCTGAACGTCGATTTCAGCGACGCTTTCTCGATGGGCCTCGACGGATACCTTTCCAAGACCTACGGCGGCGCCTCCCTCAAGGCGACGGTTTCTCCCACGGAGAAATTCGACCTCTTTGCCAAAGTCGGTTTCGACAAGGGTGAAAACGAACTCATCCTGGAAGGAGACCGCTTCTACACCGGCGCCGGCGCCTACTGGTATCCGCTGCGCGAAAGCAAGGACCTCCGCGTCCACGGCCTGGCCTCCTACGACAGCTATGAGCAGATGCTCGGCTTCTCGGTCGGTATCACGTATGCGCTGAACCTGCAACTTTTCTAGCAGAAGATGGCTGAAGAAAAAGATATCATCATCCGCCTGGAGCACATCTCCAAGTCGTTCGGCGACAAGAAGGTGCTCGACGACATTTCCCTCGAAGTCAAGCGGGGTGAGTTCGTCACCTTCCTGGGCCCCTCGGGCTGCGGCAAGACCACGACGCTCCGCCTGATCGCCGGATTCGGCAAGCCCGATGAAGGCACCGTCACGATGGAGGGCAAGGTCATCAACGACGTGCCGCCCTACAAGCGCAAGCTCAATACCGTTTTCCAGCGCTACGCCCTTTTCCCGCACCTGGACGTCTATGACAACGTGGCCTTCGGCCTCAAGCTCCAGAAAGTGCCGGAAGACGAGATTGAGAAACGGGTCAAGCGCGTGCTCAAGCTCGTGAGCATGTCGGACTATGAAGACCGCGACGTGGAGTCGCTCTCCGGCGGCCAGCAGCAGCGCGTGGCCATCGCCCGCGCCCTGATCAACCAGCCGCAGGTCCTACTCCTGGACGAGCCGCTGGCCGCACTCGACCTGAAGATGCGCAAAGACATGCAGATCGAGCTCAAGGAAATGCACAAGAAACTGGGCATCACCTTTATCTATGTGACCCACGACCAGGAGGAAGCCCTCACGCTTTCCGATACCATCGTGGTGATGAACGAAGGCAAGATCCAGCAGATCGGCACGCCCATCGACATCTACAACGAACCGGTCAACTGCTTCGTGGCCGACTTCATCGGCGAGAGCAACATCCTCAAGGGACGGATGCTCCGCGACCGCCGCGTGGCCTTCATCAAGCACGAATTCGACTGCGTGGACGAAGGCTTCGGCGAGAACGTCAAAGTCGATGTCGTGGTCCGTCCCGAAGATATCTATTTCACGACCGATCCGGCCAAGTGCCAGTTCAAGGCCAAAGTCAATTCGTGCACCTTCAAGGGCGTCCACTACGAAATGTGGGTCGATACCGACACGGGATACGAACTGATGATCCAGGACTACGACCCGTATCCGGTAGGTAGTGAAGTAATGCTTTACATAGATCCGGATGACATCCAGGTAATGAAGAAGGAACGCCTGGCCAACACCTATCCCGCCAAAGTGAAGGGAGAGGGGAAGGTCGAGTTCCTGGACACCGAATTCACCTGCAACACCGAAGGCTTCCAGGACGGCGACGAGGTGGTGGCCACCATCCACTTCGAGAAAGTGGACCTGCTCGATCACGAAGAAGACGCCGACCTGACGGGCAACGTGGAATTCATCCTCTACATGGGCGACCACTACCATCTGACCGTCAAGACCGACGCCGGCGAAAACATCTGGGTGGACACCAACGACATCTGGGACAAAGGCGACTTTGTGGGTATCAAGATCCTCCCCGAGGATATCCAACTTTCCAAAGCGGCTGCGGGAAATGAATAAACGTTCGACCTGGGCGCTGCCTTATTTCATTTTCCTGGTACTCTTCGTAGTGCTGCCGCTGGTGATGATCGTCATCTACGCGCTGCAGGACGGAAGCGGCCATTTTACGCTGCAGAACATCACCAAGTTCTTCACCGACAAGGATGCGCTCAGCACCTTCGCCCTGTCCATCGAAGTGGCCATCGAGAACACGCTGCTCTGCATCCTGATCGGCTACCCGGCGGCCTACATCCTGGCGGACAACAAGCTCAACAGGAGCGCCGTGACCGTGGTGCTGTTCATCCTGCCGATGTGGATCAACGCCCTGATGCGCACGTTGGCGACGGCGGAGCTCTTCAACATGGCGGGCGTACCGCTGGGGAAGGGGACGCTGCTCTTCGGTATGTGCTACGACTACCTGCCCTTCATGATCTACCCGATCTACAACCAGCTCAAGAAGATGGACAAGTCCTACGCCGAGGCGGCGCAGGACCTGGGCGCCACGCCCGGCCAGGTGTTCCGCAAGGTCACCCTGCCGCTGTCGATGCCCGGTGTCTGGAGCGGCGTGATGATGGTATTCATGCCGACCGTCTCCACCTTTGCCATCTCCGAATTCCTGACCAACAACAAGATCAAGCTCTTCGGTACGATCATCCAGGAGAATATCAACAACTCGATGTGGAACTACGGCGCGGCGCTTTCGCTGATCATGCTGCTGATCATCGGCATCACGACCGTCCTGCAGGGCAATGACCAGCAGGAAGAAACCAGTGGAGGACTCATCTGATGAAAGCAAACCGTTTCTTCGCCAAAGCCTATATCTGGCTCCTGCTGATCGTCCTCTATGCGCCGATCGTCTTCATCGTGGTCTTTTCGTTCACGGAAGCCAAGTCGCTCGGCAACTGGACGGGCTTTTCGACGCAGCTCTACCAGAACCTGTTCAACGGCAGCATGCAGAACTCTTCCGGCCTGCTGTCCGCCGTCAAGAATACGCTGCTGATCGCCCTGGCCGCCTCGGTCGTGGCCACGATCCTGGGCACCATCGCCGCCATCGGCATCTACCACCTGCACGGCCGCAAACGGGGCGTGATGACCTTCCTGAACAACATCCCGATGATCAACCCGGACATCATCACCGGTGTGTCGCTGTTCCTGCTCTTCGTATTCCTGGGGATCTCCCAGGGTTACCTGACCGTCATCCTGGCCCACATCACATTCTGCACCCCGTATGTGGTGCTCAACGTGATGCCGAAACTCCGCCAGATGAACCCCAATATCTACGAAGCCGCCCTGGACCTGGGCGCCACGCCGGCGCAGGCCCTGCGCAAGGTGCTGGTTCCGGCCCTGCGGCCGGGCATGGTCTCGGGCTTCATCCTCTCGTTCACCATGAGTCTCGACGATTTCGCCGTGACCTTCTTCACCCGCGGCACCATCGGCCTGGACACCCTGTCCACCTACATTTATGCCGATGCCCGGAAAGGCGGCCTGACGCCCGAGCTCAAGCCGCTGATGAGCATCCTTTTCCTCGTCATCCTCATCGTGCTGCTGGTGATCAACATCCGTCAATCCAAACAACTCTCATCCATAGAAAAGAAATGAAGAAATTCCTGATTCTGGCGGCACTTTCGGCCGTCCTGCTGTCGTGCAGCGGAAACCGCGACCAGGTCCTGAAAGTCTACAACTGGTCCGACTACATCGACGAGTCTGTCCTTCCCGAATTCGAAGCCTGGTACAAGGCCCAGACCGGCGAAGACATCAAGGTGGTCTATCAGACCTTTGACGTGAACGAGACGATGCTCTCGAAGATCGAGAAGGGTCATGAGGACTATGATGTCGTGTGTCCTTCCGACTATATCATCGAGCGTATGCTCAATGAAGGACTGATCCTGCCGCTGGATTTCGCCTCCATCCCGGACGAGATCAACTACATTGCCCACAACCGCTCGCCGTTCATGCACCAGATGTTCCGCGACATCAATCCCGCGATCGACGCCAACGACTACTCCGTTCCGTATATGTGGGGTACCTCCGGCATCATCTACAACACCCAGAAAGTGACGGCGGAAGAAGCCGGCACCTGGGACATCATCCGCAACCCCAAGTTCGCCGGGCAGATCCTGATCAAGGATGCACCGCGTGACGTGTATGGGCCGGTGCTCATCTACCTCAAGCAGAAAGAGCTGAAAGAAGGCAAGGTTACGCTTCAGGAACTGATGCACGATTCCTCCGACGCCTCGCTGGCCGCCGTGGAGAGCTACCTGAAAGGAGTCAAGCCGGGCGTGCTGGGCTGGGAAGCCGATTTCGGCAAGGACCAGATGACCAAGGGCCGCGGCGTGGTCTCGCTCAACTGGAGCGGCGATGCCGTCTGGGCCATCGAAGAGGCCGCCGAAGTGGGCGTTTCGCTCGATTACATCGTTCCGGAGGAAGGCAGCAACGTGTGGTTCGACGGCTGGGTGATTCCCAAGTACGCGAAGAACGTCAAGGCTGCGACCTACTTCATCGACTTCATGTGCCGTCCGGATATCGCCATCCGCAATATGGACGAAACGGGCTATGTGTCTGCCAACGGCGCCATCGAGGTGCTGGAATCCCAGATCGATGAAGAATATGACGCCATCGACCTGAGCTACTTCTTCGGTGCCGAAGCCGACAGCGTCCACGTCAACCCCGTGCTCTATCCCGACAAGGCCGTCATCGACCGCTGCGCCCTCGAGCACGACTGGGGCAAGGATACCGACAAACTCCTGGCCATGTGGTCGCGCGTCAAGGGCGACAACGCCAGCAGCATGACCTATATCATCCTGGCCCTGGCCGCCGTCCTTGCCGCCGTGATCGTCAGCAAGAGCAGCAAAAAGCGCCGCCACCGCAAATCCCGCCGGTAGGCCCTTCAAGACCCTGTTTGATTAGAAAGATGTCCGAATGCCGGGCATCTTTCTTATTTTTGTCCAGGCGATTGTTTAACTTTGAAAATCAAACGACTAAAACGATGGAAACCGATAATGACGGGAAATACCGCTGGATCTATGCGTTGGACATGGTCAGCAATCCGACCATTTTCCTGACGGTATTCAAAATCTTTTTCTATATCATTCTGGCCGGCTGGCTGGTCTTCGGCTTTTTATTCCATCTTGTTCACGGTGAATTCCGGGAATTCCTGGCGATGGGGAAGGTGATGCTGTTGGTGCTGGCCATTCTTGCGGTCCTGACCTTTCTCGCCGTCCTGCTACTTGCGGCCATCTATGGCGGAAAATACGTCGTCCAGTTCGAAATGGATGAGAAGGGCATCCGCCACAGACAAGTGGATGAGCAGTTCCGCAAAGCGCAGAAAGTTGGAGCGCTGGCAGCCGGTGCCGGAATCAGGGCCAGACGGGCCGCTGCTGCGGGCAGCGGCATGCTGGCCGCTTCCAAGCAGGAATCTTACACGGATTTCCAGCGCGTGCGGCGCGTGGTCGCTCGCCCAAGACTTCATCTGATCAAAGTCAACGAACGACTGGAGAAGAATCAAGTCTACGTTCCGCGGGAAGACTTCGACTTCGTCCTCGATTTCATCCGTTCCCATTGTCCCAATCTCAAATAAACGCCACTTCAAGCCATGAAGCGATTTCTTTATCACATTTTCCTCCTGCTGGCGGGCCTGACCCTGGTTTCAGCCCCGGTCCTGGCACAGAACAAGAAGAAACTGAACCTGAAAATGCCTTCCCTCAAGCTGGCGTCGGTCAAGTTCAATGCCGACGACCCGTATGCGAAGGAAAACCAGAAAACCGAGGGTACGCCCTGGGAAGAGGCCGTTGCCGAGCCGGTCAAACTGCCTGCGGGCGTCAAGGCCGTCATCCCGGATCCGCTTCCGGACATCTCCAAGATCTCGACCATCGAATACAATATGGCCGTGTCGGTGGCCTTCGAGAGCCTCCGGATCATCTACGGCGAGATGAGCGAGAAGGATGCCGAGAAATTCATGCAGATGTGGGCGCCGCTTTTCGACAATCCCACGCAGGAGATCATCGACTACATGAACAAACTCACGCCGCTGCTGAGCCAGTTCATCGTGGCCCGCGAGAGCTATCTGAACAGCGTGTCGAACGTGGAGCTCCTCACCTTCGACGCGGCCGAAGCACTGGGCTGGGAAGACAAGGAGGCTTTCAGCTCCGCGATGTTCCAGGCCCGGCTCTATACAGGTACCCTGAAACAGCTGGAGGCGGCGATGGACGAACTGGCGAACCGCATCCAGGCCCTGGGCAACCCGCCGAACCCGTTCCTGGCGCGCCAGGCCGCCCGCGACCGCTACCGCCGGGTGTTCAAGCCCAAGGAAATCTACCTGGGCGAGACCTGGATGGGCACGCGCATCGACAAGGAGCACCAGGTCGAAGGACTGGATCCGCTTACCGAGCCGATGATGCGCTACCTGATGAAGGTGAAAGTCAAGGGAGAAGACCGCTATTTTGTCCTGGAACTGAAGGAGGACGGCCTCCCGGTGAAGGACGAAGTAAACGATCCCGAGGGCGTCGGCAATGTCAAGATCGAGCAGATGTACTTCAGTGACAAGGGGAACCTGATGCCCGACTTCAAATCGGACGGTACCTTCCAGACCTATTATCCGAAACCGCCGGTCATGGCCATCACCATGATGACGATGAACCTGATGCGGCAATTCGAGATTTCCTACCCGACAGACGAAGACAAGAAGAATCCCAATTATGCGGCCCGCAAGCAGGAGTACCATGACTACGCCGGCCATTACGGCGCGCGGGTGCTCCGCGCCGGCGTTTTCTTCAAGACCGCGCTCCTATGGGCGATGGAGGACAAATTCAACCAATATGACTGGAAAGATGACGGAGTCGTCCCGCACAAGCTGATTGACGACCTGGAGGAAGCTTTCAAGCAGCAAGCCGTCATTGAAGCCGCCAACGCCAAGAAATTGCCGAAACTGCGTCTGGGCGGCGGGAAGAAGAGCAAGGCCGATGCCGAAGCTGCGGAAGGAAGCGGCGATGCCCAGGCCTATTTCGACCAGGCGTCGGCCCGCAAGCAGCAGGTCAAGGATTCGCTGGCCCACGAAGAGCAGTCCAAACAGGAATCCATTGCCTGGCGGGAAGAGAACATCAAACTCATCGAAAACAATATCCGCCGGGATGAGGAGAGCCGCCGCAATGCGATGAGCCGGCTCAGCGCAGCGAAGACAGACCAGGAGCGCAGGTGGATCCAGCAGGAAATCGAGGACTTCGACCGACGTATCATGTACCAGCGTTCCGATATCCAGAGCGAGCGCGACAATATCCGCCAGCTGCAGACCGGCCAGTTCGTCCACACGCGCACCGAATTCGAGCAATATGCCAATGCCAAGATGATCCACGATTCGAAAGTGGAGGCTGAGCGCTATATCCAGACCAAGAAGGCGGCCGCCATCATCGACCGGCAGATCAATCTGCTGCCGGAAGAAGACCGCGACGAAGCGCGGGAGCGGGCCGAAAAGATGTTCTATGAAGACGGTGTACTCGCTTCGGGCGAAATTGAGAAGGCCCGGAAACTGGCCAATGTCTTCAACAACCAGATTCTGGGCCACGAACTGAAAGTCCAGGCCGAAGCCCAGGACGAGGTTGCCTGGGCAGACCTGAAAGAAGCGGGAGCAAACGCGGCCATCATGGCCTGCGGCTCCATTACCGTCGGTCTGGCCGGCGAAGCGCTGGCCGGGGCCTATGGCGTCGGTACAGCCGCCACGATCTGGGGTTCCCGCGCCGTCGGCGCCATTTATGGCGGTGTGACGGGCTATATTGCCGGCGGCCCCGGCAAGGCGGCCTCTTCCGCAGCCGGTTATTTCCACCCGGTCACGGGCGGCATCGCCTCGTTCATCGAAGGCTATACGGCGGAAGGGAACGAGGGAAAAACGACCTATGAAAAGATGTGGGAAGGCGCCAAGCAGGCCGGCTTCGACTATCTCATCGGAAAAGGGATGGAAATCGCGGCTACGGGCGTCGCCAAGACGGCATCCGCCTTCCTGCCCGACGGCATCGTGAATTTCAACCTGACCAAAGGTATGTCCACCACCGGCAAGCAAAAACTTGACATGCTGCGCACCCAGCGGGAACGGCTGGAGGCCGAAGATGCCGTCAAATCCTTCACGAAACTGAACAACGAATACGTCACGATGCTGGCGGACAAGAAGACCCCGCAGGCGACGCTCGATGCCACCCGGAAGCAGATCAACCAGCTGGCGGCCTCGATGAATTCGGACTATCACGCCAAGTGGTACATGAAATACAAGGCGACGCCCGTGCAGCGGGCGCATTTCGACCAGGCTGTCCAGGCCAATTACCGGGAGATGACGCCCAAGATGTCCGAATCGCTCGCCAAGCAGGGATACGACATGAGCGACATCGAATTCAAGCAGTTCCGCAACTCGTCAAGTTCCGGTTCTTCCAGCATGGACCTCGACCTGGCCCCGGTTTCCAAAAGCACCGGCAAAGAGCCCGTGTTTATGAAAAATGGAGAGAAAGTGACGCCCCGGGAATTCATGAACGATGCTCAGAAGACGATGAACACGGTTTATAAGCAGCAGCATGAGGGTCTAAGCGCCAAGGCTTCCGAAATGAACCTGACCACCTCGGCGCACCCCGAGGCCTACAGTACGCCGGAGCTGCTGAAGAAAGATGTGGATTACACAAAACTGAAGGCCGAAGACATCGCCAGCATCGGCAAGGTGCTCGAATCGAAGGTCAATACCATCGAGGGAAATATCCGGATGACCGAGACGACGAAACTGCAGGCCAAATGCCGCGAATCCACCAAGGAGATCGACAACATGCTTGTCCCGAAACTCAAGCAGGAACTCAAGAATGCCACCAATGTTAAGGATGCCGAAAGGATCGCCGGCGACATCGAGTACTGGCAGGACATGAGCAAGAAACTGGGCAGAATCGGCAAGGAGACCAGCAATCCCTATGAGATCCACCAGTTAAACAAGCAGATCCAGCGCGACACCGGCGGCAAGGATGCCATCCAGGTCGTCAACGACCTGATCCGGGAGTTCAATCCTTCTTTCAAACCCGCCGCAGGCAAGTAAACGCGGCTTATTTCCCGAAAAGCGCTATCTTTGCGGCCCGTAACAATTCGGACCATGAAGATAGCGCTTGACGGTCATTTCGGATACCGAAGGCTCATCCGTTCGTCGGTTCCGAGCATCGTGATGATGCTCGTGGGCAGCATCTACAGCGTCGTGGACGGGTTGTTTGTCTCTAATTTCGTGGGGACGACGGCTTTTGCGGCGCTGAACGTCATCTGGCCGGCCATCATGATTGTCGGCGCACTCGGCCTGATGATCGGAACTGGCGGTTCCGCTTTGGTGTCGATGACGATGGGGCAGGGGGAACTCCTCCGGGCCAGCAAGATCTTCAGCATGCTGATCCGCTTTACGCTCTATCTGGCTGTCCTGTTCATGATTCCGCTGTTTTTGCTGATGGAGCCGCTGGCGCGGCTGTTGGGTGCGGAAGGGGAGATGGTGCATCAGTGTGTGATTTACGGCCGGATCTGTGCGCTGGGGTTGCCGGGCTTCATGCTGCAGATGTGTTTCCAGTCTTTCTTTATGACGGCGGAGAAACCGCAACTGGGCACCATCATGTCGATTGTCTGTGCGGTGGCCAACATGACGCTGGACGCGTTGTTTATCGTTGTTTTCGGTTGGGGGCTGGCTGGTGCGGCTGCCGCTTCGATGCTGGCCTGTTTCGTGGGAGGATTCTATCCGTTCTGGTATTTTTCGAGCAGCCACAACCGCAGCTCACTCCGGCTCGTTCCCGCTTTTTTCGAACGCGAACCGATCCTGCGGGCCTGCAGCAACGGCCTGTCGGAGTATGTGGGCAATATCTCTTTCAATGTGCTGGCTATCTGCTATAACTTGCAACTGCTGCGGATGATGGGGGAGAATGGGGTCGCGGCCTACTCGGTGCTTCTCTACTACGGCTATATCTTCGCAGCCGTCTTCTTCGGCTACAACATCACGGTCACGCCGGTCATCGGCTACAATTACGGGGCAGGGGACAAGGCGGAACTCAAGAGCCTGCTGCGGCATTCCATGGTCTTGCTGCTGGTCCTGGGCGCCCTTATGACGATCGTTTCCGAACTGTCAGCCGGACCGGCCGCCAAACTTTTCGTCGGTTATGACCCGGAACTGGCATCGCTCACGAAACACGCCATCCGGCTCTATATGATCAGTTTCTTCATCGCCGGTATCAATCTTTTCACCTCGGCCTGGTTTACCGGCCTGGGCAACGGGAAAGTGTCGGCAATCGTGTCATTTATCCGCAATCTGGTCTTCGAACTGGGATTCGTATTCCTGCTGCCGGCCCTGATGGGCGGCGATGGCATCTGGCTGGCCGTCGATGCTGCCGACCTCTGCTGCCTGATCTTGTCAACGACGCTGATATTGGCTTATCGTAAGAAATACGGATATTAATCTGTACAGGTCGGTTCTCCTGTGGGGAGTCTCTTTGAAACCCATGCCACCCTCGGCACTGTAAGAGGGAGGGGCCCAAGCGTAGCTTGGGAGGGGTCGAGCGTAGCGAGACGGTTTCAAAGAGACTCCCCGCAGGAGAACAATGAACCGGGAATTATCAATAATTGTATTTCTTCCAGAGCGCCTGGAGGCGGCGGCGGATTTCGGCCTCGCGGGCGTTGTTGCCCGGCTCGTAGAATTTGTGACCCTGCAGCCCTTCGGGGAGGAATTCCTGATCGACGAAGTTGCCTTCATAATCATGCGCATAGCGGTATTCCTTGCCGTAGCCGAGGTCTTTCATCAGTTTGGTCGGCGCATTGCGCAGATGCAAGGGGACCGGCGGCGCGTCGTTGGTGCTGTTTACCATCGCAAGGGCTTCATCGATCGCCATATAGGCGG
>CADAOB010000025.1 GCA_902789445.1 uncultured Bacteroidia bacterium
TTCGCCGCCGACCTTACCATTATGGAAGAGGGTGCCGAAATCCTGCATCGCCTCAAGGCTTTCCTCGGAGGGGACAAGAGCGTCAAACTTCCGATTATGACCTCCTGCTGCCCGGCCTGGGTCAATTTCTACGAGCACAATTATCCGGACCTTCTGGAATATCCTTCCTCGGCGAAGTCTCCTGCCCAGATGTTTGGCGCCATCGCCAAGACCTGCTGGGCCCAGAAGATGGGCATCCCTCGCGAAAAGCTCGTCGTCGTGTCCATAATGCCTTGTCTTGCAAAGAAATACGAGTGCGAGAGGGAGGAGTTCTCCGTGGACGGTAATCCTGATGTGGACTACAGCATCTCCACCCGTGAGCTTGCCCGCCTGATCAAGCGCTCCAACATTGATTTCAAGTCTCTCCCGGACAGCGACTTTGATTCTCCTCTCGGCGAATCCTCCGGCGCCGGCGCCATCTTCGGTGCCACCGGCGGCGTGATGGAGGCGGCCCTCCGCACCGTCTATGAAGTCTATACGGGCAAGCAGCTTCCCAAGCTGGAGCTGACCCAGGTCCGCGGCCTGGACGGCATCCGCGAGGCGACCATCGACCTGGACGGCTTCCCGCTCAAGGTCTGCGTGGCCCATACGCTGGGCAATGCCCGCATCCTGATGGACAAGCTGCGTAGTGGCGAGCTGGACTACCATGTCGTGGAGGTGATGGCCTGCCCGGGCGGCTGCATCGGCGGTGCCGGACAGCCCTACCATCACGGGCATATCGAGATTCTCAAGGCGCGGGCCGACGCGATTTACCGCGAAGACGAAGGCAAGCCCGTCCGCCTGAGCCACAAGAATCCCGACATCATCAAACTCTACGAAGACTTCCTCGGCGAGCCGCTGGGCGAGCGCTCCGAGCAACTGCTTCACACCCATTATTTCAACAAACAGATCCAGTAGTGTTATGGCTGAGATGAAATTATCCTGCGAGGCCGTCCGCCAGGTGGAGGAGGTCTGCGACAAATTCGACAACAATCCGGGTGAACTCATCGCCATCCTGCACGAGTGCCAGTCCCGCCTGGGCTATCTGCCCGAGCCGGTGCAGCGCGTCGTCGCCAGGAAACTCGGCATTCCCGCTTCGAAGGTCTATGGCGTGGTGACGTTCTACTCGTTCTTCACGATGACCCCGAAGGGCAAGTATCCGATTTCCGTCTGCCTGGGCACGGCCTGCTATGTGCGCGGAGCGGACAAGCTGCTGGAGGAATTCAAGCGCGTGCTGGGCATCGACGTGGGGGAGACCACGCCCGACGGCAAGTTCTCGCTCGACTGCCTGCGCTGCGTGGGCGCCTGCGGCCTTGCGCCGGTGGCCACCATCGCCGAGAAGGTGTACGGCCGCCTGAATCCGGCCGACATCCGCAAGATCGTCGAGGAGTTCGCAGGCCGCGAATAGGCTTGCATCGAACCGTTCATAGGGAAGCGGCCGGACTGTTTCGGCCGCTTCGTTTTTTGCGTCCGTTTTGATTATTCCTTTTTTTGGGGTATTTTTGCAAATTAAAACTTATCCTGCTATGATTTTGAAAGTCTGTGTCGGCAGTTCCTGCCACCTGAAAGGGTCCTACGATGTCATTGAGGCCATGAAAGAGGTCATCAAGAAATGCGACGTGGAGGATCTCGTCGAATTGAGGGCCAGTTTCTGCCTGGGCTGCTGCGCCCAGGGGGTTACCGTCAAAGCCGAGGGACTCGACAATCCGACGGTGGAACACCTGGAAAACGGGGACATCCTCTTCCATCAGGTCAACAAGGAGAATGTCGAGGAACTCTTCCTCAACCAGATTTATCCCTATATCAAGAAATAGCCTCCGCACATGTCTGAATATCTGCTCTCCCAGAACGTTCAGTGCGACGACTGCTTCAAGTGCCTGCACGAATGCATGGTCAAGGCCATCGCCGTCAAGGACCGCGAAGCCCGTATCCTGGAAGACCGCTGCATCCTCTGCGGACACTGCACCCAGGTCTGTCCCCAGCACGCCAAGGTCGTCGTCAGCGAAACGGAAAAGGTCATGCAGCTGATCGCCTCGGGGAAAAGGGTGGTCGCCAGCGTCGCGCCTTCTTTCGTCTCCAGTTTCGGAATCTCCAATTTCAACACCTTCAAGCTGGCGCTTGCCCGGCTTGGCTTTTCCGATGCGGAGGAGACCGCCGTCGGGGCGGAAGCGGTCACCCGCAAGTACAAGGAACTCCTGGACAGCAGAGCCTATGAGAATTTCATCACCTCGGCCTGTCCGGCCGCCTGCCAGCTGATCCAGAAGTATTATCCCAACGCCCTGCAGTATCTGGCCAAGGTGGACTCGCCGATGATCGCGCACGCCAAGATGCTCCGGGAACAATATCCCGGCGCCAAGATCGTCTTCATCGGCCCCTGCATCGCCAAGAAGAAGGAAGCCCGGGAAAGCGGTCTTCTGGCCGGCGTGCTGACCTTCACCGAATTGCGTGAGCTCTTCGAAGAACAGGGCATCGTCCTGTCGGACATCATGGACGTCCGGATGGACGAAGGCGACCGGCACGCGAACTTCGCCAAGAACTATCCGGTCTCCCGCGGCATCATCAATTCCTTCCAGAAACGCCCCGAAGGCTACTCCTACCTGGCCATCGACGGCATCGACCGCTGCGTCAAGGCCCTGGAGAACATCGAGCACCTCAATCACGTGTTCCTAGAGATGAATATCTGCAACGACGGCTGCATCGGCGGCCCCTGCAGCATCAAGAAAGACGGCGGCACCATCCGCGCCGCCTGCGAGGTCTGGCGCTACGTCGACCATGAGAAAAAGATCTATCCCGTCTCGCCCGATGCCGGCAAGACGCATGTGATCCTGGATGCAGACTATCCGAGGCTGCGGACAAAAGGCCGTCCGGTCTCCAACCAGGAAATCGAGAACGTCCTGCACCGGATCGGAAAATACCGGCCCGAGGATGAGCGGAACTGCGGTTCCTGCGGCTATCATACCTGCCGGGAAAAAGCCTGGGCTGTCATCAACGGCTATGCGGACATCGACGTCTGCCTTCCCTATATGATGCAGCGGGCCGAGACGATGTCCTACGAAATCATCCGCAACAGCCCGGAGGGGATCGTGGTCCTCAGCAACGACCTGAATATCGTCGAAATCAACAACAAGGCCCTGGAACTGCTCGGAATCAATGACCTCGATTTCAAGGGCAGGCAAGCGGCCGATTTCTTCGACCCCGCCGATTTCATCCACGCGCTGGGCGAGGACGGCGACATCTTCGAAAGCGAACGCTTCATCGACAGGACGGACCGCTACGTCAAACTGACCGTTACCAAGATCCCGGACCAGCATGTGCTTTTCGGAATCTTGAAAGACGTGACCAGCATCGTCAACTACAACCAGCAGCTGGACGAAGTGCGCCAGAAGACCATCCGCACGGCCGACGACGTGATTACCAAGCAGATGCGAGTCGCCCAGGAAATCGCATCCCTGCTGGGCGAGACGACCGCGGAAACCAAGGTGGCCCTGGTCAATCTGAAGAAGATTCTGCAGGAAGACAAAAAAGAGGAATAACGCATGGATTTTTGTCTCGAATACGGTTGTTCTTCGCTCAACAAGTACGGTGAAGAGTTGTGCGGGGATCAGGTGGACCTTTGCCGCAACGGGGACTGGACGACCCTCGTCCTGGCCGACGGCCTGGGCAGCGGCGTGAAGGCAAGCATCCTTTCGACCCTGACCTCGAAGATCCTCTGCCGGATGATCGCCGACAACATCGATCCGATCGACAGCATCGAAACGGTGCTCCAGACGCTTCCCGTATGCAAGGTGCGCGGTATCGCCTATTCCACCTTTTCCGTCATCCACATCAACCGCCACGGGGAGGGGAGCCTGATCGAATTCGACAATCCCCAGGCCATCCTTTTCCACGACGGGCGCTGCATGGACTTCGACCGGACCGAGGTCGAGATCGGCGGGAAGAAGGTTTACAAGAGTGCGCTGGCCCTGCAGGAAAACGACATGGTCCTGGTCATGTCCGACGGTACGGTCCACGCCGGCCTGGGCAAGATCCTCAATTTCGGCTGGTCGAGAAAGCAGATCATGGAACACCTGGACCGGACCGTCCGGCCCGAGATGTCGGCCCGCGCCGTCTGCTGCCTGCTGGCCTCCGCCTGCAATGACCTGTATCTGGACAAACCGGGCGACGATACGACCGTGGCTGCGATCAAGCTGCGCAAGCCGCTGTCGGTCAGCCTGATGGTTGGTCCGCCCGTGGACCGGGAAAGCGACGGGTACTACGTCTCGTCTTTCCTGGCCCAGCCCGGAAAGAAGGTGGTCTGCGGCGGGACGACGGCCATGATCGTCGCCCGCAACCTGGGCAAGACCCTCGAGACCAGCTTCGATTTTCCCGACAAGGATGTGCCGCCCATCGGCTTCATTGAGGGAATCGACCTGGTCACGGAAGGGGTCCTGACCATGCGGCGCCTGCTGGACCTTTCCTCAAAATACCTGTCCGTGAGCGATCTGACTCCGAAGACCTTTCCCAAGAAGGACGGGGCCTCCCTGCTGGCCGAAATCCTGTTCGAGGAAGCGACCGACATTACCTTCTTTGTGGGGCAGAGCGTCAACAAGGCCCACCAGGGGCTGGAGATCGACACGACTCTCAAACTCAAACTCGTGGAGCACCTGGCCGCCAACTTGCGTGCCATGGGCAAGACCGTCACGATTTATTACGATTAATCCATTTTACTTATGAGCGTAAGCAACAAGATATTCGATACCAACGTACAACTCGTCAAATACAAGGTTCTCAAGGAAGTGATCCGCCACGCCTTCGCCGGCGACCTCGCGTCCTCGCAGATCGCCATCGCAAAGGAGATTGCGGACGGGAACAAGGAGAGCATGCAATGCTGCATCTACAAGGAGCGGGCGATCTCCGAAGAGCGGGTGCTGATGGCCATGGGCGGCGACCGTTCCAATCCCAACCCGATTGCGGTGATCAACATCGCCTGCGATGAATGTCCCATCGACGGTATGCTCGTCACCTCCGCCTGCCGCGGATGCCTTATGCATGCCTGCAAGGACGTCTGCCCGCGCGATGCCATTTCCATTGTGGACAAACATGCGGTGATCGACCGCTCCAAATGCATCGAGTGCGGCAAATGCAGCCAGGTATGCCCGTATGAGGCCATCATCACGCGCCACCGTCCCTGCATCAAGAGCTGCAAGGTCAAGGCCATCTCGATGGATGAGGAACGGAAGGCCAAGATCGATTACGACAAGTGCATCGCTTGCGGCGCCTGCGTCTATCGCTGTCCTTTCGGGGCCATCACCGACAAGTCGTTCGTGACGGATATCATCGATATGCTCAAGAAGTCCGACGGCGGTAAGAAATACCGGGTCTATGCGGTCATCGCCCCGGCCATCGTGAGCCAGTTCCATTTCGGCCGGGTGACCCAGGTGGTCACGGCCATCAAGAAGATCGGCTTCCACCAGGTGGTGGAGGCGGCCCTCGGCGCCGACATCACCCTCTATCACGAGGTCAACGAGTGGAAGGAGAAACGGATGCTGACCACCTCGTGCTGCCCTTCGTTCGTGGCCTTCCTGGAGAAGAATTTCCCGGAGCTGACCCAGTACGTCTCTTCATCGGTCTCCCCGATGGTGGAGGCCGCCCGCCTGATCAAGCATTCGGACCCGACGGCCAAGGTGGTCTTTATCGGTCCCTGCAGTTCGAAGAAGATGGAATTCCGGCTCCCGAAGACGGGCGGCGCCATCGATTCGGTGCTCTCGTTCGAGGAACTGCAGGCCTTCTTCGATGCCCTGGACATCGATACGACTGCCCTGGAGGACAGCAGCCTCGACAATGCCTCCTTCTACGGCCGTATCTTCGCCAAGTCGGGTGGCGTGGCCCGTGGCGTTGCCGATGTGGCGGCCTCCTACGGGGTCGAAGGCGTCGTGCCGCAGGTGATGAACGGCATCGATGAATGCCGTGCCAATCTGATGAAATTGAAATTCGGCAAGGCGACAGCCAACTTCTTCGAGGGCATGGCCTGCGACGGCGGCTGCATCAACGGCGCGCTGTGCCTGACGCACAGCCCGAAGAATGTGGCGGACGTGGAAGGCTATGGCAATGAGGCCAAGGAAAAGACCATTGAGAACTCTGTCAAGCTCTACAAACTCACCCTTCCTTCCGGGGCGCAGGACCGGGGATAACGACCCGTTCCAGGATGCCCTGGAGATAAGCCAGGGCGATGCCGTAATTGGTGATAGGCACGCCGGCGAGGCGTGCCTTTCTCGTCCGGGCCCGTACGGTCTGGCGGTTGGCCACGCAGGCGCCGCAGTGGATGATCAGGTCGTAAGGCGACAGGTCTTCCGGAAAGTCGTTGCCGGCGGCGATGTCGATCCGGGGGCCGGCTAGGAGGCTGTCGCCGGATGTGCCGCAGCCCGCTGCGACGCGCTTGCGCAGCAGGTTGGGTATTTTGACCCGTCCGATGTCTTCGGTGTCGGGGACGTGGGTGCAGGCTTCGGCGATCAGGACCCGCGAACGGCTGTTCAGCCGGCCGATGGCCTGGGCCCCTTCCGTGAAAGTCCGGATATCTCCTTTTGCCGAAGCCAGCAGGATGGAGAAGGAGGTGAGGGGCCAGTCCTTCGGAATGCTCCGGTCGACGAGGCCGAACACCTGGGAGTCGGTGATGACCAGTGCGGGCCGCTCCCTGAGGCTGGCCGATGCACCGGCCAGAGACTCCGGGGTGCAGCAAAGCGCATTGCAGCGGCGGTCGAGCAGTTCCCGCAGGACCTGGACCTGCGGCAGGATGATCCGGCCTTTCGGCGCTTCGCTGTCCTGGGGCATCACCAGCAGCACCGTATCGCCTTCCTGTACCAGATTGCCGGTCAGGTAGGGATTCACTTCGGCGGGACGTGCGGCGGCGATGCGCGCAAGCAGCGATTCGACGGTCTCGCCGCGCGTGTAGCAGATGACGGGGATGCCGGCCTGTGCCGCCAATGTCCCGATATCGGGGACATCGGCAGCGGTTTCCCGGCGCACGATGACGGCGATGTCGGTCTGGTCGAGGATGGCAAGGGTGCGCCTCCTGCGTTCCGCTCCGAGGATGGAGGAATCGTCGAGGCCGGCGGTGTCGATCAGGACGGCGGGCCCGATGCCCAGCGGCAGTTCGATGGCCTTGCGGACCGGGTCGGTCGTCGTTCCGGGTACAGGGCTGACCAGCGAGACCTGCTGGCCCGCGATGGCGTTGACCAGCGTCGATTTGCCGCTGTTTACCGCGCCGAAAAAGGCGATGTGGAGGCGTTCCATGCGTACAGGCTTCTCAGAAGCGGAAGTCCCGGCTTCCGTTTTCAATGGCTTTCAGCCTTTCGACGGTCAGGTCGCGGACGCGGCCTTCGGGGATGTCGGTGAGGCTTTCGGCAATCATTTTCTCGCCGGCCGCCCGGGTCAGGGGCGAGGCGTAATCCATCAGGTATTCCTTGAGGGTCATCAGGGCGTTGGGCGTGCAGCAATAACTGATCTTTCCGCTCTTGCACAGCGCCATGAAACGGTCGCCCGTGCGGCCTTCGCGGTAGCAGGCCGTGCAGAAGCTGGGTATGTGCTTCTGCTCCAGCAGCCAGCGGACCACGTCGTCCAGCGGCCGGGTGTCCGATACGTCGAACTGGGCCGTCTCGTCGTGGCGTTCCTCGGTCGTATAGCCGCCGACGCTGGTGCGCGAACCGCCGCTGATCTGCGAGACGCCGCAGTGGAGAAGCTGCTCCCGCATCCGGGCGGACTCGCGGGTGGAGATGATCATGCCGGTGTAGGGCACGGCGACGCGGAGCACAGCCACGATTTTCCGGAAGATGGCATCGGGCAGCGCATCGGGGAAACTGTCGAGCGAAACGTCATCCGCCGGGCAGATGCGCGGCATGCTGATGGTGTGCGGCCCGACCCCGAAACGGGCTTCCAGGTGCTCGGCGTGCATCAGCAGGGCCGTCAGTTCGTAGCGGTAGCCGCCCAGCCCGAAGAGGACGCCGACGCCCACGTCGTCGCAGCCGCCTTCCTGGGCCCGGTCCATCGCTTCGGTGTGCCAGGCGTAGTCGCTCTTCGGTCCGGTGGGGTGGAGTTCTTCGTATTTCTTCCGGTTGTAAGTCTCCTGGAAGAGGATGTAGGTGCCGATGCCGGCGTTCTTGAGGCGCCGGTAGGATTCGACATCGGTCGCGGCGATGTTGACGTTCACACGGCGGATGGAATTGCCGCCTTCGCGGACGGAGTAGATGGTCTTGATCGAGTCGAGGATGTATTCCAGCGGATTGTGGACCGGATCCTCGCCGGCTTCCACGGCCAGCCGCTTGTGGCCGGTCCGGATCAGGGCGCGCACTTCCTCGGCAATCTCCTCCTGCGTGAGTTTCTTGCGCGGGATGGAGCGGTTCTTCGCGTGGTAAGGACAGTAAACGCAGCCGTTGATGCAATAGTTCGACAGGTAGAGCGGGGCGAACAGTACGATGCGGTTGCCGTAGAACTTGTGCTTGATTTCGCCGGCGAGCGCATAGAGACGCTCTTCCATTTCCGGGTCGTTGCAATCCATCAGGATTGCGGCTTCCCGGTGGCTCAGGCCTTTGCACCGGGCGGCTTTTTCCAGGATTTCGAGCACGCGCGCCCGGTTTCCGCTTTCGCGGGCGGCCAGGTCGAGGGTCTCGAGGACTTCTGCATGGTCGATGAATTCATCGGCGTGGGTGGAGGATGGATTATACATGGTTATCTGTGTCTTTAGAAAGGTTTTCTTGATAATCGCCGCGGGACGGACTGACGGTCCGGCCGATGGCGGCCAGTTCTTCGTGGATTTTCCGGATGTTTTCGGCCGTTTCGACCGCCAGCGAAGCCTTGCCCTCGTAGAGGGTGTATTCGGCGCGTTCGACGGCGGGGGTGAAATTGGGCATGATGACATTGGCCCCGGCCAGGATCCCGGCGGTCCGTCCGTCCGGGCGGAGGGTGGACAGGGCGGTGGTGGCGGGAATCAGGGCGTCGGGATGCATCAGGCGCAGGATCGCATAGAGGCGGAGCGTGCGTTCGCTGCTGCCGGCCGGATAAGCGCCCAGCGGCGTGGCGGGGTGGGGGATGAAAGGCCCGATGCCGATCATCTCCGGACGGAAACGCTCCAGCAGGCGGATGTCGGCGAGCAGGTTGCCGGTCGTCTGGAACGGGCTTCCCACCATCATGCCCATGCCGGTCTGATATCCCAGTTCCCGCAGGGTGCGAAGGCAGGCAAGGCGGTTCTCCAGCCGCATGCCGGCCGGATGAAGCCGGGCGTAATGCGCGGGATCTGCGCTTTCGTGGCGCAGCAGATAACGGTCGGCGCCTGCCTGCCGGAGGCGGGCATAGGTGTCGGCCGGAAGCTCTCCGAGCGAAAGGGTGATGGCGGCCTGGGGCCAGGATGCACGGATTTCCGCAACCAGGCCGGCCAGTTTCTCCGCGGCCGGCGGATTCTCGCCGCCTTGCAGGACAAAGGTGCGCAGGCCGAGCCGCCAGGCATTCTCGCAGCAGCGGAGGATGCTTTCCCGGGACAGGGAATAGCGCCGTACATCCGGATTGCTGCGCCGGATGCCGCAGTAGAGGCAGTCGTTGCGGCAGATGTTGCTCCATTCGATGAGGGCACGCAGGAAGACCTGCCTTCCGAAGTGCGCCTCGGCGGTTTCCCGGGCGGCGGCGAAAAGGCAAGCATCGGCGGAGGGATCATCGCTCGTGAGCAGTTCCATGAGACCGGCATCGCCGAGCGTCCGCTTTTCTCTCAGTTCTTCGACAAGAAGCTTCATCTTTCCGGCAAAGATACGTTTTCTTTCGGACAAAAGTTTCGTATATTTGAAGTTTGAAACAATTTGCCCGCCCATGAGAAAATCCGCTCTCCTCTTCATCCTCTCCGCCCTTGTCGCGCTGCTGGCCGCCTGCGGGCCGCAGATCGAAAGTCCCACCGGAACTTCCGTGCCCGACCGGGGCTGGCTGTTTACCGGCAAAGCGCCCTACACGCTTCAGACGAAAGTGGATGCGGCCCCGGGGCCGGCTTCTTTCGTCCTGGTGACGGATCGCTCCCTGATGTCGGATGAACCGCAGGTCGTCCTGTCGAAAGATGTCACCGTCGCCCCGGACAGTACGATCCGGGTCCGGCTGGGGCGCCTGGAACCGGGTTTCTACCAGGTACGGCTGCGCGATTCCATCCGCTGGAACATCGGCGTGCGGCCGGATGCCGTGGTGAGCGCGCCCGACCCGCAGCCGGATTTCGACACCTTCTGGGCGCAGACGATGGCCGAACTGGACCGGATTCCCCTGCAGCCGACGCTGACCCTGGTGCCGGCGTATTCCAATGAGGTCCGGACCTGCTACGAGGTACGCTATCCCGCCTGGGGCGGCGCCGTTTCGGGCGGCATTCTGTCTGTCCCCGTGGCGGAAGGGAAGTACCCGGTCTGCGTGCAGTATATGGGCTATGGGGCCGAGCCGTACTATTTCGATCCGTCTGCTTCGCCGGACCGCATCGATTTCCTGGTCAGCGTGCGTGACCAGGGCATTTTCAAGAACGGCCAGGACCGCTGGATCGACCGCGGCCTTGCCTCCCGCGACAGTTTCTACTACCGCGGGGCATTCTGCGATGCCGTGCAGGCCGTCCGCTTTGCCGCTTCGCTCGAAAAGGCCGACACCGGCCGCATCGTCTCCTTCGGCGAGAGCCAGGGCGGTGCGTTGACCTGCGTCGCCGCCGCGCTGGATTCCCGCATCAAGGCCATCGCGCCCTCGGTTCCGTTCCTGGGCGATTATCCCGATTATGCGAAGATCGTGTGGTGGCCGGTGCACGAGGTCTTCGAGCAGGCGGATGCCGAAGGCATCGGCCGGGAAGCGCTCTTCACGATGCTCTCGTATTTCGACGTCAAGAATTTCGCACCGCGCATCCACTGCCCGGTGTACATGGCCTTCGGCCTGCAGGACGCCACCTGCCCGCCGCATACCAATTTCTCCATCTACAACAACCTGGGTACCTATGCCAGGCGCTACTTCTGTGTTCCGACCTGCGGCCACGCGATGTGGCAGGAGCCTTCCTGGGACGCGCAGCGCACTTCTTTCCTGGAAAGCTATATGCACCCGGCCCTCCAGAATCCGTAATTATTCCAAAACCTGATACCGATGAAACGAATCTTTGCCGTACTGGCCGCGCTGGTCATCACCCTGAGCGCCGCCGCTGACGAAGGAATGTGGCTGCTGCCGCTGATCCAGCAAATGAACAAGAAAGACCTCCGGGAGGCCGGCTGCAAGCTGACCCCGCAGGAGATCTACAACATCAACAAGTCGTCGCTCAAGGACGCCATCGTGCAGTTCGGCGGCGGCTGCACCGGAGAGATGATCTCCAACCAGGGCCTGCTGGTGACCAACCACCACTGCGGCTACGGCAGCATCCAGGGCCTTTCCACCGACGAGCACAACTACCTGATGGACGGCTACTGGGCCAACGAGCGGGCCGAAGAGATCCCGGTTCCCGGCCTGAGCGTCACCTTCCTGGTTTCGATGAAGGACGTGACCGACGTGATGGAACCGGCCGAAGACAAGGCCGCCGCCCGAGGCCAGATCCTCGAAGCCGCCCGTAAGGACAATCCCGGCTGCCGCGCCGTGGTGACCGGCTTCTACAATGACAATGTCTATTACCTGATCATCTACCGGACCTACACGGATGTGCGCTTCGTCGGCGCGCCGCCGGCATCGATGGGCAAGTTCGGCGGTGAGACCGACAACTGGATGTGGCCCCGCCACACCTGCGACTTCTCGATGTTCCGCGTCTATGCCGGCAAGGACAACATGCCGGCCGAATACAGCCTCGACAACGTGCCGTACCGGCCCGCCCACAGCCTGAAGATCTCGCTCAAGGGCCCGCAGGAGAACGACTATGCGATGATCATGGGCTATCCGGGCCGCACGCAGCGCTACCAGACGGCCGCCCAGCTCAAGCAGATGATCGCCCGCAACCGCGTGGCCATCGACGCCCGCACCGTCCGTCAGGACATCATGTGGGAGGCCATGTGCGCCGACCCGTCCGTCCAGCTGAAGTATGCCAGCAAATACGCCGGCAGCGCCAATGGCTGGAAGAAGTGGCAGGGCGAGGAACTGGCCTTCGAGAACCTCGACATCATCGGCCGTGAAGAGCAGAAAGAGGCGGCCCTCAACGCCTGGATTGCCGCCGACCCCGCCCGCAAGGCCAAATACGGAACGCCCGTCGAGGACATCGCCGCCCGCGTGGCCAAGACTTCCGCCGGCGAACTGGCCGTGTCGCTCCTGACCGAAGCCCCTTACCGGATCGAACTCACCACGCCGTATTCCAATCTGTTGACGGCCGTGGACCGCAACGTGAAGAACGGCGCCGATTCCACCGAAGCCCTCGCTTCCGCCAAGAAGCGGCTGCAGCGTTTCTACCGCGACTATGTGCCCCAGCTGGACCGCAAGGAGGCTGTGGCCCTGCTCGAATTTTACCGCAAGAACGCCAAGCCCGAGAATTACCTGGACATCCCCGGCGAAAACTTCGCGACGATGGATATCCCGGCCTATGTGGACCGCCTTTTCGACAACAGCCTGTTCACCTCTTATGATAAGCTCAACGCCGCCACGATGGAGCAGATTGCGGCCGACCCGGTCGGCGGCCTGGTCCGCAGCGTGAACGAGAAACTGATGTCGCTCTATGGCTCCGCCTACGGAACAGAGGCAGACAACATCGCCTACGACAAGGCCCGCAAGCAGTTCGCCGCCGCCCTGATGGAATGGCAGAAAGGCCAGGCCATGTATCCCGACGCCAACTCCACGATGCGCCTGACCTACGGCCACGTGCTGCCGTATTCCCCCAAGGACGGCCTGAAGTACCTGCACTACACCACGCTCAAAGGTGTGATGGAGAAAGAGGATCCCGCCAATCCGGAGTTCATCGTGCCGGCCAAGGTGAAAGAACTTTATGAAGCCGGCGACTACGGCCGCTGGGCCGACGCCGACGGTACGTTGCATACCTGCTTCCTGACCAACAACGACATCACCGGCGGCAACTCCGGTTCTCCGGTGCTGGATGCCAAGGGCAATCTCATCGGCCTGGCCTTCGACGGCAACTGGGAGAGCATGAGCTCCGACGTGATGTTCGAACCCGAACTGCAGCGCTGCATCTGTGTGGACATCCGTTATGTCCTGTGGATGGTCGAGAAGTTCGGCGGTGCCACCAACATCATCAACGAGCTGACCTACGTCAAATAAACGGATGGGAAAAGCCAAGTGGATCGCCGGTTTTCTCGGCTGGGTGGCCTTCGGGCCGATCGGAGCCCTGCTCGGCTTCCTGACGGGCAGCTTCATTGATGTCCAGATCGATGTTGCCAAACGCGTTTCCGGTTCCGGTGGGAACACCACCGGAACCGGATACGGTCCGCGTACGGGCTATTCGCCAAACGAGCAGCGCAACAGCTTCATGGTCAGCCTGCTGGTGCTTTCGTCGGCCGTCATCAAGGCCGACGGGCAGGTCCGGCAGGCCGAACTCGACCAGGTCCGTGCCTTCATCCGGCAGAATTTCGGCGAAGCGGCCGTTCCGCAGGCCATGCAGATCCTTGACGGCCTGAACCGGCAGCAGGTCAATATCTACGAGGTCGGCGCCCAGATCGCCGGCTATATGAATTATTCCCAGCGGCTGCAGCTGTTCCATTACCTGGTGCAGCTTGCCGCCGCGGACGGCGAGGTCAGCCGCTCGGAGAAAGATGTCCTGGAATCCGTCGCTTCGGCGATCCGGCTCAGTTCTTCCGATGCTTCCTCGGTCATCGCCATGTTCTACAAGGACCGCGATTCCGCCTATGCCGTTCTGGAAATCTCCCCGTCTGCAAGCGATGACGAAGTCCGGAGCGCCTACCGCCGGATGGCGATGAAGAACCATCCGGACAAAGTGGCCACCCTGGGACCTGAGGTCCAGAAAGCGGCGGCCGAGAAGTTCCGCAAGATCCAGGAAGCCTACGAAACCATCAAGAAGGAGCGGGGGATGAACTGATGGAAAACAGAATCCTGCGACCGGCGGCAACGGCGGATGTGCCGGCCATACAGACCGTCCTGCAGGCGGCCCGGCAGATCATGTGGGAATCCGGGAATCTCCGGCAGTGGGGACCGGATTATCCGCCGCTGGAAGCCATCCTTTCCGATATCCGGCGGGGCGGGGGATTCGTCTTCGAACAGGCGGGTGACGTGGTTGCCTATTTTGCCCTGCTTCCGTCGCCGGAACCGACCTATCGCGAAATCCGGGACGGGGCCTGGCTGGATGACCTGCGCCCGTACCATGTCGTGCACCGGATCGCCAGTCTGCCCTCCGTCCACGGCATCTTCCGGGATATTATGGATTTCTGTTTTTCCCGGGACGCCAATATCCGCATCGATACGCACCGCGACAATGCGATCATGCGTCACAATCTCCTGAAATACGGCTTTTCTTACTGCGGTATCATCCACGTATCCGACGGTTCGGAGCGTCTGGCCTACCAACGCATCGCGGATTCCTGCTGAACGGATGGATGCTTCTTTGCCGGTAAGTAAGATTTCAGCGGCCGTGGTGGATTCACTCTCCGCCAGCCCGGTGACCGTTGTGACGGCGCCGCCGGGCTCGGGAAAATCCACCTGGCTGCCGCTGGCGATCCTGGCCGCGCGCCCTGCCGGTGCCGGAAAAATCCTGATGCTGGAGCCCCGCCGCATTGCGGCACGTCAGATTGCCGCACGGATGGCTTCGCTGCTCGGCGAGGAGGTGGGGGAGACGGTCGGCTACCGCATCCGTTTCGAAAAGAAAATCAGCCGCAGGACGCGGATCGAGGTGTTGACAGAAGGCATCCTGACGCGGATGCTGGTCGAAGATCCCGGACTGGACGGCGTCGATCTCGTCATTTTCGACGAATTCCATGAACGCAGCCTTCAGACGGACCTGGCCCTGGCGCTTGCCCGGGAATCCCAGTCGGTCCTCAGGCCGGACCTCCGCTTGCTCCTGATGTCGGCCACGCTCGATGAACCCGGTCTCTGCCGGGAACTGGGCGCACAGTTGATTTCCTGCGCCGGGAAAATGTTCCCTGTGGATATCCGCTATCTGGGAGACTCCCCGGCGGAGCTTGTCGATGTGACGGTCCGGGCTGTCCGCCAGGCTCACCGGGAACTGGAAGGCGACATTCTGGCGTTCCTGCCCGGCGAGGCTGAGATCCGCCGTTGTGCCGCAGCGCTCGAAGGCCTTGCGTCCGACACGCAGATCCGTCCGCTCTACGGCCGGCTCACGCTGGATGAGCAGCGCCGTGCCATCGCTCCAAGCCCTGCCGGCAGCCGGAAAATCGTCCTGGCCACCCCGGTTGCCGAAACTTCGCTTACGATCGAAGGGGTCCGTGTCGTGGTCGATGCGGGCTATTGCCGACGTCCGGTCTTCGATCCCCATACCGCCCTGGAACGCCTGGAGACCATCCGCATCAGCCTGGATATGGCAGCCCAACGCAGCGGCCGTGCCGGCCGCCTGGCGCCCGGCGTGTGCTACCGGCTCTGGTCCAAGGCTGCGGAGAGCCGCATGGCGCCGCAGCGGCAGCCCGAGATACTGGATGCGGACCTTGCGCCGCTGCTCCTGCAAGTGGCTGCCTGGGGTGAGACGCATCCCGAGCGGCTTCCATGGCTCACGCCGCCGCCTGCACCGGCCCTGCGCGCCGCCCGGACGCTTCTGCAGTCTCTGGATGCGCTTGACGATGCCGGCCGGATCACGTCCCGGGGCCGGAAACTGGCGGCCTTGCCCTGCCATCCCCGGGTCGCGCAAATGCTGCTCACGGCTTCCGATGCCGCCCAGCAGGCCCTGGCTGCCGATCTGGCGGCCCTGCTGGAAGAGAAAGACCCGCTTTCCGAAGAAATGGATCCGGACATCAGCCTCCGGATCGAAGCGCTTCGCCGCGCACGTGCCGGCGGCCGGCCCGGTCCCTGGGGCCGGATTGCCCGTATAGCGGCGCAATACCGGGAAATGGTCCGGGTTCCGGAAGACAATGCCCCGTCCGATGCCTATCTGCTTGGCGCCCTGCTCGCTGCCGCCTATCCCGAACGCGTGGCATGTCCCTGGAAAGAAGGCGGGAACCGTTTCTGCATGGCCGGCGGCGACCTGGTGTTCCTGCCGGAGCAGAGTGCGCTCAGCGGATGCGACTGGCTGGCTGTCGCCAGCGTGTTTGTTCGGGCTGGTTCGTCCGGGCGGATCCTCCTGGCCGCACCCGTTGCTCCCGCAGACCTGCAGGCGCTGGCCCGTCCGACCGAGGATGTCCGCTGGGATACCAGGGCGGGCGGCCTGGTCGCCCGTCGCCTCTGGCGTATCGGCGTCCATGTCCTGGCCGAAAAGCCGCTTGCCGGAATCGATCCGGCGACCGGGATGGCTGTCCTCTGTTCGGCTGTCCGCAAGGAGGGCCGAAGCCTGTTCGACTTCTCGGATGCCGTCGAAAACCTGCAGCGCCGGATTGCTGCAGCCGCCCTCTGGCATCCGGAGCTGGAGTTGCCGGATGTCTCGACCGATGCACTGCTGGCGCGACCGGAAGCGTGGCTGCCGCTCCAGGCAGCGCCGGCGGCATCGGCGGCGCAACTTCGGAAAATAGACCTGGAATCCGTCATCTGGAACCAGCTCTCCTATGCGCAGCAGCAGGCTGTCGAGCGCATTGCGCCTTCGCATGTCACGGTTCCGACCGGGAGCCGGATCCGCCTGGAATACCGGCAAGGTGCCGATGCGCCCGTCCTCCGCGTCCGCCTGCAGGAATGTTTCGGCCTGCTCGATACACCCTGTGTGGATGACGGCCGCCGGCCGGTGCTGATGGAACTGCTGTCGCCCGGTTTCAAACCTGTCCAACTGACCTCCGACCTTCGCAGTTTCTGGGGCGGTACCTATTTCGAGGTCCGCAAGGAACTGCGTCGCCGCTATCCTCGGCATGCCTGGCCGGAGGACCCGCTTGCCGCGATTCCGGTGCGCGGTGTCAGGAAAAAATGTTAAATTTGTAGGATCATCACAACTGCATCTATGAAAAAATCCTTTTTTGCCTTTGTGGCTGTTCTGCTGGTTGCCTTCCCGTCGCTGACGGGCTGCGGCAAGCCTGCCAAGAAAGCCGCCCCGGTTTTCGTCAAGGACGAGACCGGCATCGTCCGGCGGGTGAATCCCGACGAAAAGAATGTGTACCTGGTCTTTACTGCCCATTACAGTGAGAACGACAGCGGCTACTTCGAAAACTTCGACGGCGTCGTGCCTGTGCTCAATACCTTAAAGGAAAAAGGGGTGAAGGCATCTTTCTTCCCGACCGGCGTCTGCTTCGAGCAGCCGCAGTACGAGGAAGCCATCCGGCGGATCATCGGCGAAGGACACTATCTTTCCTCCCATTCGTATGCCCACCTGGTCCTTTGCGAAAATGGCCGGACGCTGGTGGATGCCGATTCGCTGGCCGGGGATTTTGCCCGCATGGAGGCCCAGCTGAACCGCTTCGGCCTGGAAAAGAAACAGTATTACTGGCTGATTCCGCCCTACGAATCCTGCAATGTCGAATCGCGCCAGAACATGGAAGCGCTGGGATACAAGCTGCTCAATCCTTCGGAAGGCCCGCTTTTCGGACTGGACTGGACCACGCCGGACATGCCTTCCTATAAATCCATCGACCAGATGCTCGCCCGCCTGTGGGAACTGGAGGAAAGTGAAGGCCTCAACGGCCTCATCCTGCTGATCCACGCCATGAATTATCCCGAAAAGCAGGAAGTTGAGCGTCCGTACAACCATCTGGGCGAAATCATCGATACGCTGAAGGCGCGCGGCTACGGCTTCCGCACCTTCAACGACGTGATTGCCGCCGAAACGAAATAGACTCTTTACGGAATGAAACAGACAATTCAAGTATCCGGAATGAAATGCCCGCACTGCGAGGCGAGGGTTGAAAAGCAGCTGGGCCGGCTTGAAGGTGTAGCCTCCGTGAAGGCCAGCCATGAAAACGCTTGTGTGGAACTCGATTACGATCCTGCCGTCCTGTCGGCCGATGAGATTGTCGAGACGATAGCCGACTGCGGCTTCGAAGCAAGTCTATGACCGAAAGCCGCATCTTCCCGGTGCTCGGGATGATGTGCGCGGCGTGTTCCGCCAATGTGGAGCGGAAACTGCGCAAGACCCCCGGCGTCGTCGATGTCTCCGTCTCCCTGCCCGGCCGCACGGCGTCGGTCGAATATGACCCGTCCGTCGTTACCCCGGAGGATCTGCGCCGGGAAGTGGCTGCGGCCGGCTACCAACTGGTCATCGATGGCGGAGCCGGGGTGGAGGACGTCCAGCGGCGCGCTTTTGTCGATCTGCGGCGCAGGACCCTGCTTTCCTGGGTCTTCGCCGCCCTGGTGATGCTGTTTTCGATGGGCGGTCTTTTCCGGGACCGGCCCTTTGTGGGAAATCTTCTCTGCCTGCTGCTCGCCGCGGCCTGCATCGTATTCTGTGGCCGCAGCTTCTTTGCGACAGCCCTGCAACAGGCGAAGCACCGTTCGGCCAACATGGACACGCTGGTCGCCCTTTCGACCGGCATATCCTTTCTTTTCAGCCTTTGGCTGACTTTCAGCGGATCTGCGCATACCTGGTTCGATTCGGTGACGATGATCACCAGTTTCGTGCTCACCGGCCGGCTGCTGGAAGAAAAGGCCAAGAACGGAACCGCCGCCTCGATCCGGGCCCTGATGGACCTGCAGCCCAAGACGGCCCATCTGATCAATCTCGACGACGACACGGTTTCGGAAGTGCCGATCGCCCTCCTGCAGCCCCGCGACATGCTGGAAGTCCGCTCCGGCGAGGCCATTCCCGTGGACGGCGTGATGCGGGGCGGCAGCGCTGCGGTAGATGAGAGCATGATCACCGGTGAACCGGTTGCCGTCCCCAAGGCGAAAGGGGACCGGCTGCTGGCCGGAACGATCGTCAAGGAAGGCTCCCTGCGGATGCGGGCTCAGCAGGTCGGGGCCGACACGGTCCTGTCCGGGATCATCCGGATGGTGCAGAAAGCGCAGGGGAGCAAGGCCCCCGTCCAGCGGCTGGTCGACCGGGTGGCGCTGGTGTTCGTTCCGGCGGTCCTGGGTATTTCCGTGCTGACGTTCTGTGCGTGGATGCTCGCCGGCGCCGAACTGCAGCATGCGCTGGTCTGCGCGGTTTCGGTGCTGGTGATCGCCTGCCCGTGCGCCCTGGGCCTGGCAACGCCGATGGCCCTGATGGTAGGCATCGGCTGCGCCGCCGAGCGCGGCATCCTGGTCAAGGATGCCACGGCGCTGGAGCAGCTGCACAAGGTCGATACGCTGGTTACCGACAAGACCGGCACGCTGACCATTCCCAACCTGGAAATCAAGGCCTCTGACGACCTGGCCTTTGAACAGCGGGAAACGCTCAAGCCCAATGCCGCGGAAGCCATCCGCCGGCTGCGCGCTTCGGGGATTGACGTGTGGATGATGAGCGGTGACCGCGACGACGCTGCGGCCTATTGGGCTGCGCGTGCCGGCATCGAACACTATCGGAGCCGCGTGATGCCGCAGGACAAGGAGGATCTCGTGCGCCGGCTGCAGTCGGAGGGACATACCGTCGCCATGATCGGCGACGGTGTCAACGACGCCCAGGCGCTGGCCTCGGCCGATGTGAGCATCGCCATCGGGCGGGGTACTGATGTGGCGATGGAAGTGGCCCAGGTGACCCTCATGCGGGATGACCTGCTGGCCCTGAACGATGCCGTCGGGCTTTCCCGCCGGACGGTGCGCACCTTGCGCGGCAATCTGTTCTGGGCGTTTATCTACAATGTCGTCTGTATTCCGCTGGCTGCCGGTGTCGTTCCTTCGGTCCACATCAGCCCGATGACCGCAGCCGCCCTGATGGCATTCAGCAGCGTGAGCGTCGTGCTCAACAGCCTGCGCCTCCGCCGTTCCAAATAGCGATTTTTTTTCGTATCTTAGTCGCAGAAAACCTTAATGATTATGAACCGTTTATCCTTCTTTCTGCTATCGGCTTTCATGCTGATGCTTTGTGCGTGCGACGACAATGTACAACTCTTCCGGGATGCCGCCCTGCAGCTCGACAATACCCGTCATACGCTGACCGACGAGTTCGACTATTGGCCGGACTGCGGCATCCGGGTGACCGGCAGCCATCTGGCTTCCCTGATTTCACTCGAAGGACTGCAGAAACTCCTGCCTTGCCCGCTCTTTGTATCGGGACCGCACGATGCGGAGAACGGTGTGTGGGATTTGGAGAATCCGGAACAGTTCGGCCACTACAATCCCAAGGCCATCCAATATCTCGCGGACCTGGCCGAAAAGGTGGTTGCCGACGCGGCTTTCGTGAAGATGAGCCAGGGGCTTGTGGATGAGTACCTGTACGACAAGATGCACGTGATGATGGTGCTGCACGACGCGCTGTACGACGAAAAGCTCCCGGATTATATGGGTTATGATGCCGATGATCCCCGCTATGTCCGCGAAGACATCTTCAAGGATCTGCTGGCATCGAACGGCGGCGGCATCAGCGCCGCCCCGGTCTTCGCCAACTGCATGAATCTCTCAGCACCGCCCCGGGATTACTATCCCTTCTGGGACCTCAACCATCTCTATTTCTGGGCCCGGCGCTGGAGCGACGGGACCATCGACCTGTTCTACAAGGCCCTGAGCACCGTCTTCAAGGCCTACTATCCGACGTACGATTTCAATCTGGACCGCTACTGGCAGGAACCGGAGTACTACGACTACGAGGAAGACGAGGCGTGAGCTCTTCCAGCAGCAGCTCGAAGAGCCGGGGTTTGGCGTATTGGTCGAGTTTGTCTTCCGGGATCCAGATGTATCCTTCCGGTAAGGCAGGCTTGGCTTCGCAGGCCAGCAGATAGAAATCGGCCAGCAGGGTCTGGTGCGTGAGCTGGTGCCGGACGCCTTTCTTTAACAACTCCATCCCGGGGAAGTCCGGAACGGAATCTTCTTCCTGGTACGGCTCCCAGAGACCTTGCCAGATATCGCCGGGGCCGCGCCGCCGGATGGCGGTTTCGCCCTGCCAGCGGATATAGACGTAGTGGAACCGGCGGATGCGTGCCGGGGACGTTTTGCTGCGGACGGGCAGAAGGTTCGTCCGGCCGCTGCGGAGGGCTTCGCAGTTTCCGGCGAGGGGACAGGTCAGACAGGCGGGCGATGCCGGTGTGCACTGCATCGCGCCGAAGTCCATCATGGCCTGGTTGAAATCGCCCGGGCGCTCCGCCGGCAGCAGCGACTGGGCCAGGGCGGTGAATTCCTTTTTCGCGGCCGTCGTCCCGACGGGTGTCTCCAGGCCGTAATAGCGGGCCAGTACCCGGTACACATTGCCGTCCACCACGGCTACGGGCAGCCCGAAGGCAATCGAACCGATGGCGGCGGCCGTGTAGTCGCCGACGCCTTTGAGGGCACGGATTTCCGCCACGCTGTCCGGGAAGGAGCCGCGCGCGGCAATCTGCCGGGCCGCGGCGAGGAGGTTGCGCCCCCGGCTGTAATAGCCCAGCCCTTCCCAGAGCCGCAGCACCTCGTCTTCGCTGGCAGCCGCCAGGCTTTCCACGTCCGGGAACCGTTCCATGAAACGCTGCCAGTAGGCAAGCCCCTGCGCAATCCGGGTCTGCTGGAGGATGATTTCGCTCAGCCAGATGGCATACGGATCCTTTGTACGGCGCCAGGGAAGGTCGCGGCCGTACTTGTCGTACCAGTCGAGGAGCGTGCGGGCAAAAGCTGGGTCTTGCATCGTCCTGCAAAGATAGCGTTTTTCGAT
>CADAOB010000026.1 GCA_902789445.1 uncultured Bacteroidia bacterium
GGAAAAGGCCCTGCCGATCGTGAGCATCCTGACCCTTTCGGCCACCGGCTCCGAAATGGACAGCGGCGGCGTGATCACCAACCTGTCGACCAACGAGAAACTCGGCCGGCAGGATCCGAAACTGCTGCCGAAGGCCTCCTTCCTCGACCCGACGAACACCTTCACGGTGAGCCCGTACCAGACGGCATGCGGCTCCGCCGACATCCTTTCGCATATCTTCGAAGTCTATTTCAATATGGATCAGGACCTCTATATGCTCGACTGCTTTATGGAAGGCCTGATGAAGACCGTCATCAAATATGCGCCCGTCGCCATCAAGGAGCCCGACAACTACGAGGCCCGCGCCAACCTGATGTGGACCTCGAGCTGGGCCATCAACGGCTTCATCGACGGCGGCAAGCAGCTCGCCTGGTCATGCCATCCGATGGAGCACGAATTGTCGGCCTTCTACGACATCACCCACGGCCTGGGTCTGGCCATCCTCACCCCGCGCTGGATGGAATACTGCCTGGACGAAACGACGGTCTCCAAGTATGTGCAGTTCGGCGTGAATGTATTCGGCATCGACCCGACCTTGCCGCCCATGCAGATCGCCCACAAAGCCATCGGCTGCCTGAGCACGTTCCTCTTCGACACGCTTGGTCTCAAGCGGACCCTGCCCGAGGTGGGCATCGGCCGTGAACATTTCGCCACGATGGCCCGCAAAGCTGTCCGCGGCGGTACGCTCCAGGGCTTCAAACCCCTCAAGCAAGCCGACGTCGAAGCTATCTATGAAATGTGTATGAAATAGCCTGCAACTGGTCGGACCGGCCGCCGTAGAGCAGTTCCCAGTCGCCGGAGAGCGGGACGAGGTCCCGTTGCTCCGGCGACCAGTATAAGAAGGTCTCTTCGGAGAGCGGGAAGACGGCTTCGGCGGTCGCTCCAGCAGGAATCGGCAGTCGCTGGAAACCGCGCAGGCTTTTCAGCGGACCTTCTGCGTCGTCCGGACGGCGGACGTACAGCTGGACCACTTCGACGCCGTCCCGTTCGCCCGTATTGGTGACCGGGACAATCAGCCGGCGGCCTTCCACCCGGGCCTGTCCGTAGGAAAAACGGGTGTAGGAGAGACCGTAGCCGAAGGCGTAGAGCGGCTCACCCGTGAAATAACGATAAGTGCGTCCCTGCATGTCGTAAGATTCGTAGTCGGGGAGTTGCGTGGTGTCGCGGTAGAAGGTCACCGGCAACTTCCCGGAAGGAACGACGTCGCCGAAAAGAATGTCCGCCAGCGCATTGCCGCCCTCTTCGCCCGGATACCAGGCCTGCAGGATGGCATCGCAGCTTTCCGTCTCGGGAACGAGGCCGACCGCGGAACCGGAGAAATTGACCAACACCACTTTCTTGCCGGCCTCGTGCAGTGTCTGGAGCAGATGCCGCTGGACCTCCGGCAGTTGGATATCGGTTCGGTCGCCGCCGCGGAAACCGGGGAGGGCGACCTTCATTTCTTCCCCTTCGACCCGCGGCGAGATGCCGCCGGCGAAGACCACCAGGTCGTAGCCGGCCAGGCTGTCGAGCACCGCTTTTTCCGCCGCCGGATCGACCGCTTCCGCCGTCACGAGCGGGCAGCCACCCAGGACGAGCAGGTCCGGAATCCGCTCCCGCAGGGCATCGGCCAGCGTGACGGTCTGCTCGGGAATGGCGTTGTAGTTGCCCCAGAGCATCTCCCGGTCGTCGGAATTGGGCCCGACCAGGGCAATGCGGACGCCTGGATCGAGCGGCAGCAGGTCGCCGTCGTTCTGGAGCAGGACGATGGACTCCTGCGCCATCTTGCGGGCCAGGGCCAGGTGGCCGGGCCCTTCCACGATGCCGTCTTCCAGCTTGTCCCAGGGCGTAGGTGCGTTGTCCAGTTCTCCCAGCCGGTAGCGTGCGGCCAGCAGGCGGACGAGACTGCGGTCCACATCGGCCTCCAGCAGCCGGCCCGAGCGGACGGCTTCGGGGATAGACTGGTAGGAACTGCCGCAGTTGAGGTCGGTGCCGGTGTGGACGGCCAGGGCCGTAGCTTCGACGGCATTGTCGCTGAAGCCGTGCCGCCCCGCTTCGTAGAAATCCGCGATGGCCCAGCAGTCGGAGACGACCAGTCCCTTGTAGCCCCATTCACCCCGCAGGATGGTGTTGATCAGATAGTCGTTCGCCCCGCAGGGAACCCCGCGGAAACGGTTGTAGGCAATCATCACTTCCTCGACTCCGGCGCGGGTCACCAGGTCTTTGAACGCAGGGAGATAGGTTTCGCGCAGGTCGCGCTCGGAGACGCGCGCATCAAAGCTGTGGCGGTTCCATTCCGGACCGGAATGGACCGCGAAGTGCTTGGCGCAGGCGTGCGCCTTGCGCACCGGCGCGTCGTCCGGCCCCTGGAGCCCGCGCACGACGGCCATTCCAAGCCGGCCGGTCAGGTAGGGATCCTCGCCGTAGGTTTCCATCCCGCGCCCCCAGCGGGGGTCGCGGAAGATGTTGATGTTGGGCGTCCAGAAGGTCAGCCCCTGGTACTGGTCCACGAAGCCGCTTTCCCGGGCTTGCCGGTTTTTCACGCGGGCCTCGTCGCTGACGGCCGTGAAAACTTCATGCAGCAGCGTTTCGTCGAACGAAGCGGCCATCCCGACAGGCTGGGGAAATACGGTCGCTTTGCCGTTGCGTCCGACGCCGTGCAGGGCCTCGTTCCACCAGTTGTAGGCCGGAATGCCGGCCTCCGGAATGGGGGCCGAGGGATGCTGCATCAGCGACGCTTTCTGTTCGATGGTCAGCCCGGACACCAGTGCCTGGGCCCGTTGTTCAGCGGAAGGGGTCTGCGTACAGGCGACGGCCAGCAGCAGGAGGGGCAGAAGGATACCTTGTTTTTTCATAAGCCAAATATACGAAAAAACAGGGAAACTGCAGTATCAGAAACAGGCGCGCAGGATTTCGGTGATGTTGCGTGTCTTTCCCATTGTGTAAAAGTGGACGGCGGGGACGCCGTGGGCGATCAGGTCGCGGCACTGGGCGATACACCAGTCCGTCCCCAGCCGGTAAACCGCCTCCTTGTCGTCTCCGCAACGGCGGACAGCCTCGGTCAGTTCCACGGGGATGTCGATCGAGAAACTCTCCGGCAGAAGGGCGACCTGCCGGGCCGTGGAGAGGGGTTTGAGCCCCGGAATGACCGGTACGGTGATGCCGGCCTGCCGGCAGCGGTCGACGAAGCGGTAGAATACGGCATTGTCGAAGAACAACTGCGTGATGATGACGTCGGCGCCGGCATCCACTTTCCGTTTCAGGTTCTCGATGTCGGTTTCGAGGTTGGCCGCCTCGAAATGTTTTTCCGGATAGGCTCCTACGCCAATGCAGAACGAGGCGCCGTTGTCCTGCTCGAAACGGCGGATGGCCGCCACCAGTTCGTCGGCGTGTGCAAAGCCGGCCGGATCCGGCGTGAAACGCTTTTCTCCCGTAAGCGAGTCGCCGCGCAGGGCCATCACATTTTCGATGCCCATGAATTGGAGATCCTGCAACAGCATTTCCGTCTCGTGTGCGGATGTGCCGCCGCAGATCAGATGCGGGACCACTTCCACGTCGTAGTGCGACTGGATGGCCGCGCAGACCGCCACGGCACTTACGCGGCTGCGGACGATGCGGCGCCGGTAACTGCCGTCGGGCTGCGGCTCGTAGCGGACTTCGTCGCGGTGCGTGGTCACGTTGATGTACCGCGGAGCGAATTCCATCAGAGGCGCGATGCCGGAGAGGAGTTCATCCTTGCTGATCCCGGTCGGCGGAGGGACGATTTCGATGGAAGGGAAGGGGGTGGACCCGTTCCGGAGCATTTCAGTGATTTTCATAGCAGATGGGAGAGGAAAAGTTGTGCCTGTCCTTCCGAAAAGCCGCGGCGGGCGGCGTAGTTGTCGTATTGGCTGCGGCTGATTCTCCGGATGTCGGGATAGGCCGCTTCGGGATGGACGATGACCAGCCCGCAGATCGACGCGGCGGGCTGCATCGCGCAGGTTTCGGTCAAGGTGATGCCGAGGCTGTCCGCCTCCGGCAGCAGGCGGAGGATGTCCCGCTTGATGCTGTGGTCGGGGAAACTGGCATAGCCGGCGGCCGGCTTGACGAGTTTGGCGTCGTTGCGCCGGATCCGGGCAGCGATCCGCGTGTCGAGCCAGCGGGATGCCGCTTCGGCGAGGGTCACTTTCACGGCCCGGCGCATCATCTGCCCGTATTCGCTGCGGCAGGCTTCGCAGGCGCAGTCCTGTGGATGACGCTCCCTGTCATGGACGCTGAGGGCGAAGATGCCCAGCGGCCCGGTGCCGGAAGCCGGTGCAAAGTCCGCGAGCGAACGGCCCGGGGCGCTTTCCTGCCGGAGCATCGGCAGCCGGTCGCCCGAGTCGAGGAGCAGGGTGTCACCCTCGCGGCGTGCCTGGAAGAAGCGGATGGAATAGCGCACGGCCAGTTCGCGGCGCGCGACGCATCGGGCCAGCAGCGTGCGGGCTTCCGCGACAAGTTCCGGCGCGTCATTGCCCTTGAGCCCCCAGGCCATCCGCAGGACCCGGTCGTCGAAGTAGGGAAGGAGGTCCGGGAGGGCGATCTCACCCGGCTTCAAGTCGCTGAAATCGTAATCTTCCGGCCGGAGATAGGTATCCCTCGCGAAATCGACGGGAGCCGCAGCCGGCTCTTCCTGTTGCTGCCGGCTTGCGTAGAGGCTGCGGAGCCGATCCTGCTCCGCCCACTGGGCCGCTTCGAATGCGGCGCGGTCTTTCAGGAGCCGTTTCGCCATCACGGCTTCGGACGATGCGTCGGCCGAGTAGAAAACGTGCCGGTAGAGGGGGGCAAGTTTGACGGCCGTGTGAAGGGCCGAAGTGGTCGCACCGCCGATGAACAGCGGCGTATCCAGTCCCCGCGCCGCCATTTCGCGGCAGAGCTCCTCCATCTGGAAAAGCGACGGCGTGATGAGTCCGCTGACGCCGATCAGGACGGCGTGGTGCCGTTGTGCTTCCGCGAGGATGCGTTCCTTTTCCACCATCACGCCCAGGTCGATCACATTGAAGCCGTTGCAGCGCAGCACGATGCCCACGATGTTCTTGCCGATGTCGTGGACGTCGCCCTTTACGGTGGCGTGGATGACGACCGGCTGCCCGGCTGCGGCCGGGTCGTCCGTCGCCATATACGGTTCGAGGACGGCGACGGCGTCTTTCATTACTTTGGCCGACTTGACCACCTGGGGCAGGAACATCTTTCCTGCGCCGAACTGTTCGCCGACCTGCTCCATACCGGCCATCAGCGGCCCTTCGATCACCTGCACGGCCGTGCCGAGTTTTTCCAGGCAGCGCAGGACGTCGCCCGGCAGGTCGGCGGCCTTGCCGGCGACCAGGTCGGCCTGCAGCCGCTGCTCCGGAGACAGACGGCTCGTCTCTTCCACGGCCGACGGCTGCTCTTTCTGCTCCAGATAACTGGCGGCCAGGGCGGTCAGCCGCTCCGTGGCTTCCGCGTCGCGGGCCAGGATCACATCTTCCGCGGCCTGGCGCAGGGCGGGGTCGATGGTGTCGTACGGTTTCAGTTGGGCGGGATTGACAATGGCCATATCCAGTCCGGCCCGGATGGCGTGGTAGAGGAAGACCGTGTGCATCGCGGCACGGACCGGCTCGTTTCCGCGGAACGCGAAGGAGAGATTCGAGATGCCGCCTGAGGTATAGGAACCGGGCAGGTTCTGCTTGATCCAGCGAACGGCTTCGATGAAGTCGATGCCGTAGCGGTCGTGGTCGGCGATGCCGGTTCCGACGGAGAGTACGTTCACGTCGAAGATGATTTCCTCCGGCGGGATACCGGCCTCCGTCAGCAGCCGGTAGGCGCGTTCGCAGACGGCGGTCTTGCGGGCCAGTGTGGTGGCCTGTCCTTCTTCGTCAAAGGCCATCACCACCATCGCAGCGCCGAGGCGGCGGATCTCGCGGGCCTTTTCCAGGAAACGTTCCTGTCCTTCCTTCAGGCTGATGGAATTGACGATGCACTTGCCCTGGGCGTTCTTGAGCCCGGCCAGGATGCAGTTCCAGTCGGAAGAGTCGATCATCAGCGCGGCCCGGGCGACCGCCGGGTCGTTCTGGATCTGGCGAACGAAACATTCCATCGCAGCCGGGCCGTCCAGCATCGCGTCGTCCATATTGATGTCGATGACGGCGGCGCCGCCGGCAATCTGCCCGGCGGCCACCTGGAGGGCGGTGTCGTAGTCGCCGGAGGCGATCAGGCGGGCGAATTTGCGGGAACCGGCCACGTTGGTCCGTTCGCCGATGAGCGTGAAATTGTTGTGCTTGACGTCGAGTACGACGTTTTCCAGTCCGCTGACGCGGAGCAAGGCGCTTTTTTGCGGCAAGGGACGCGGCGCGATGCCCGCCACAGCCGCCTTTTCGGCGGCGATGTGGTCCGGCGTGGTGCCGCAGCAGCCGCCGACGATGTTCAGGTGTCCGGCCTCCGCCATCCGGCGGACGGCGACGGCCATCTGTTCCGGCCGTTCGTCATACTGGCCCATCGCATTGGGCAGGCCGGCGTTGGGATAGCAGATGACGGGGACTTCGCTGAATCGGGACACGCTTTCGATGAGCGGAATCAGTTCTTCCGCACCCAACGAGCAGTTGAGGCCGAACGCAGTGAGGGGATAATGCCGGATGGCTGTATAGAAGGCTTCGAGTGTCTGGCCGGTGAGCGTGCGTCCGTTCCGGTCGCCAGGCGAGACCGACACGATGACGGGGAAGCCGGGTGCCACCTGCGCCGCGGCATAGAGGACGGCTTTCGCGTTGAGCGCGTCGAAACAGGTCTCGACGAGCAGCAGGTCGACGCCGCCTTCGACAAGGGCTCCGACCTGTTCGCGGTAAACCGCCGCCATCTCGTCGAACGAGAGGGAACGGGCTGCGGCATTGGCTACATCGGTACTGAGTGTCAGCGATTTGGATGTCGGGCCGATGCTGCCGGCGACCCACACCGGGCGCGGGGCGGTATCTGCCTCCCGGCGGGCGATGCGGGCGCCTTCCCTTGCGAGGGCGGCCGCCTGGCCGGCGAGTCCGTATTCCTGCTGGGAGATGCGGTTGGAACTGAATGTGTTGGTCTCGATGATGTCCGCCCCGGCCGCGATGTAGGCGCGGTGTACGCTTGCCACGATTTCCGGCTCATCCAGGTTGAGTGCATCGAAATTGCCGCTCAGTCCCCGGCGCTGGAGCATCGTGCCCATCGCCCCGTCGAGCAGCAGGATGCGCTCCTGAAGGGCTATCCGTATGTCCTTGTCTGTTTTCACGACGCAAATGTACAATAATTGTCGGACGCAGGTTCCTTCTTTTTGGCGCAATCCCTGCGCAGGTCGGCCGGCACCTTATTCGGAAAGGAGTCCGGCTACGGTATCGTAGATCTCCGCACCGCGCAGGCCCCGGGCGACGATGGTCCCGTCCGGACCGAAAAGAATCAGGTGGGGGATGGCGTTGATGCCGTACAGTTCCTGCGGGATCTTGCCACCGTCAAGGATCTGGTGCCAGGGCATATCGAGTTTCGAGAGGGCGTCGAGCGTGTCTTCCCGCTTGTCGCTGACGGCGATGCTCACCACATCGAAGCGGTCGCCGTGGAACGCTTCCCAGGTCTTCTTGATCTGCGGCATTTCGGCCTTGCAGGGACCGCACCAGGAGGCCCAGTGGTCGAGCAGGATATAGCGGCCGCGGCCCACATAGTCCGACAGACGGACGTCGCTGCCATCGGGATTCCCGCCGCTAACCAGATAGTCGGTAAAGGCTTGTCCGACTGCCGTCCGGCTCTGGATCTGGATGGCTTCATACGCCTTGCGGACGAGGGAGAACTGTTGGATCTGCGGATCCAGCAGGCGGTAGCCGGCCATGAACCGGGCGGTATCCACGTGGGCGAGGTCTTCCAGGGCCAGGCCGCCGACGAGATTGTCGCGGTTGGCCCGGACGACCGAGTCGGCCAGCGCGGCCTTCTCGGCCCGCTGCAGACGGCTGTAGCCGTAGAAACGGCTGTGGAAGTCGTTGTAGGCGTCCACCATCGGCGTTCCGGACTCGGTGCGCTCATCGATGTCGGCCGTGACGGTTCCCGGTTCGAGGATGAACCGGACGCGCTCCTTGCCGCGGCCCACGTATGCATAGGTGGGCGAATCGATTGTTCCCTTGAAAGAGAACTGTCCGTCCTGGACCGTGGTCACGCCCAGCGTGTCACCGGCCTCCAGGTCGATGAGCCAGACTTCCGTTCCGTTATCGGCCGTGTATCGGCCGTTGATCGAATAATGCCGGTCCGTGCAGGAGAGGCAGAGCAGGCAGAGGGCGGCGGCGAGCCCGATTCTTTTTATGCGCATGATTTTCTGTTTTCCGGCTACGAAGTTAATAAATCTGTTTGGAAAGCAGGCGATTTATGCGTAAGTTTGTTAACGGAAAACAAAAACCCCTGCCGGCTTACGGACAGGGGTATTGCCAAAAAAACTTACCAAAACACTTAAATTTTCTACGACAAAGGTCGGGAGATTCCCGTAAATGGTCAATCCTCATTTCTTGGTATTATGAAAAAAATCCTGTGCTTTATGACTGCCGTGCTTTGCACGTTATCCCTGTCCGCCCAGCCGAAGCTGAAGGCTGACAATATCGATGAAGTTCTCCGGGCGATGACCCTCGAGGAGAAGGCGACGCTGCTGGTGGGTGCGCGCCGCAGCGAAATGTCGGCGGCTGAAATCACCGCATTCGACCAGAATACCGTGCCGGGCGCTGCCGGTACGACACGCGCCATTCCCCGGCTCGGCATTCCGCTGACCGTCCTGGCCGACGGCCCGGCCGGCCTGCGCATCAGCCCGACCCGCGAAGGCACGGACAAGACCTTCTATTGCACAGGATTCCCGGTCGGTACGGTCATGGCCTCGATGTGGAATCCGGTTCTTGTGGAGCAACTGACCACCGCGATGGGGCAGGAGGTCAAGGAGTACGGCGTGGACGTCCTCCTGGCGCCCGGCCTGAACCTGCACCGCAATCCGCTCTGCGGCCGCAACTTCGAGTATTTCTCCGAAGATCCGTTGCTGACCGGCCGGACGGCCGCCGCCTATGTGAAGGGCGTGCAAAGCAACGGCGTAGGTGTGAGCATCAAGCATTTCGCCGCCAACAATCAGGAGACCAACCGCCTGCACGGCGATTCCCGGGTCAATGTGCGGGCGCTGCGCGAGCTCTATCTCAAGGGCTTTGAAATCGCGGTGCGCGAGGCGGATCCCTGGACCGTGATGTCCTCGTACAACCGGCTGAACGGTCCTTTTACCCAGCAGAACAAGGAATTGCTGACCACGGTCCTGCGGGACGAATGGGGCTTCGGCGGCATCGTGATGACCGACTGGGGCAACAAGGCCGGGACGGTCGATGCCGTCAAGGCTGGCAACGACCTGATGGAACCGGGCGCGCAGTCCGAAATCGACCGCATCGTTGCCGGGGTCAAAGAAGGCCGCATTTCGCAGGAGGAACTTGACCGGAATGTGCGCCGGATGCTGGAGTACATCGTCCGCACGCCGCGTTTCCAAGGCTACAGGTTCAGCAACAAACCCGATCTGAAAGCCCATGCGGAACTAGTCCGTTCCGCGGCGCCGGAAGGCATGGTCCTGTTGGAAAACAAGGGCGTGCTGCCGCTGGAAGGTGTGAAGAAAGTGGCGCTCTACGGCATCGGTGCATACGATTTCATTGCCGGCGGCACCGGCTCCGGCAATGTGAACAAAGCCTATGTCCGCAGTATCGCCGATGGCTTCAAGGCCCACGGTGTGGCCGTGGACAAGGACCTGGAAGACTGGTATCAGTCCTATCTGGCCTATATGAAGGCGGAACGCCGCGTCAATGGCGGGGGCGGCGTCCTGCTGGGTTCGACCGTCATCCCGGAGGTGGAAGTTTCCCGCGCCCTGATTGAACGCAAGGCGGCAGACAGTGATGTCGCGGTGCTGACAATCTCCCGCAATGCCGGCGAAGGTGCGGACCGGATGGCGGCCGACGGCGACTGGTCGCTGACCGGGCAGGAACGCGAAATGCTCCAAAACCTGGCCGACGTCTGCCACCAGGCCGGCAAGAAGCTGGTGGTCGTCCTGAATATCGGCGGCGTCATCGAGACGGCTTCCTGGAAACACATTCCCGACGCCATCCTGCTGGCCTGGACGCCGGGGCAGGAGGGCGGCCTGGCCGTGGCCGATGTGCTCTGCGGCGCGGTCAATCCTTCCGGAAAACTGCCGATGACCTTCCCGGTGGCCTATTTCGACATCCCTTCTTCAGCCAACTTTCCGTCCCATTTCGACAGGGCCGGCCGGAGCAACGTCTCTTCGGTCCCGAATAGTGGGAAAGCGCCTGTCAAAGACATCGATTATACGGACTACGCCGAAGGTATCTGGGTCGGCTACCGCTATTTCGCCACAGCCGCTGTACCGGTGTCCTATCCGTTCGGCTATGGCCTGAGCTACACGACGTTCGCCTATTCGAAGCCGACCGTCAAAGTCGATAAGGCCGGGAATGTGACGGCTACGGTCACCGTCACCAATACCGGTAAGGTCGCCGGCAAGGAAATCGTCGAACTTTATGTCTCGGCGCCGGACGGCGGGCTTGTCAAGCCGGTCTGCGAACTGAAAGCTTTCGCCAAGACGGAATCCCTTGCCCCGGGCGCCTCGGAGACGGTGACGATGACCATCGATCCGTACACGCTGGCCTCCTTCAACGAAGAGACCTCGGCCTGGGAGACCGCTGCCGGAAACTACCTGCTGCACTTCGGCACTTCTTCGACGGACATCCGGGCAACGGCCTCCTTCAAACGGGCCAAGCCGCAGACCTGGCCGGTCCACCGTGTCCTGCTCCCGGCGGAACCCGTCAAGGAGATTCCCATGAAGAGACTTTGAAACGCCCTGGAACAAGAATTTTTTTCTATCTTCGCGACTTGGTTGAAATAAAACTGCGAAACGATGAAAGCGATTCAGTCTATCGGCGTTCTGACCTCCGGCGGTGATTCCCCCGGCATGAATGCCGCCATCCGTGCGGTCACCCGCTCCGCGATTTTTGCGGGTTGGAAAGTCTATGGCATCTACCGGGGCTATGAAGGCCTGATCAACGGAGAGATCAAAGAGTTTACCAGCGAATCGGTGAGCAACGTCATCCAACGGGGCGGCACCATCCTCAAGACCGCCCGCAGTAAGGAATTCATGACGGAAGAGGGGCGCGCCAAGGCCTATGAGAACCTGCGTCGGCACCATATCGACGCGCTGGTTGTCATCGGCGGCAACGGCTCGCTCTCCGGCGCCCAGGAACTGGCCCGGGAACACGACATCCGGATCATCGGCCTGCCCGGCACGATCGACAACGACCTCTACGGCACCGATTCGACCATCGGCTACGACACGGCGCTCAATACCATCGTGGACTGCGTGGACAAGATCCGCGACACCGCCACCTCGCACGACCGCATCTTCTTCGTTGAGGTGATGGGACGCGATGCCGGCTTCCTGGCGCAGAACAGCGCCATTGCCGCCGGCGCGGAGGCAGCCATCATTCCCGAAGACCGCACGGACATCGACCAACTGGCCCAGTTCATCGGCCGGGGCATCCGCAAGAGCAAGAACAGTTCCATCGTCCTGGTTTCGGAGAGCAAGAAAGACGGCGGTGCGATGCACTATGCCGAGCGCGTCCGCAAGGAATATCCCCAGTACGATGTTCGCGTCACCATTCTGGGCCATCTGCAGCGCGGCGGCCGTCCGTCGGCATACGACCGGATCCTGGCATCCCGCCTGGGCGTAGCGGCCGTCGAAGCCCTCAAGGAAGGACAGCGCAACATCATGATCGGCATCAAGAACGACCAGGTGGTCTATGTGCCCATCAGCAAGGCTGTCAAGATCGACAAGCCCATCGATCCGGAGCTGATCAACGTCCTTACCGTTCTATCGATTTGATATACACGTCCTGCTGCGGGAATGGAATCTCGATTCCGTTCTCGTTCAGGATCTTGTAAACCAACTCCTTGGCCCGGGCAATGTAGCCGATCTCCTCTTCCACGAGCACGTACTGCTTGAGGGCGACATCGACGCTGCTGGCGCCGAAATTGTCGAAGGCGATGGTGATGCCGCGTTTGGGATCTACGATGTTCCGTCCGTATTTGTCTTTGGTCATCAGCGCCTGCAATCCTTCGAGCAGGATGGCGCGCAGTTTCTCCACGTCCGTACCGTAGCGGACGCCGACCGTGACTTTCACGAACTCGTAGGCGTTGTTGCTGGTCAGATTCTTGAAATTCTTGTTGAAGAGCGTGGTGTTTGTAAAGGCGATCAGCGTGTCTTCCAACGTCTGGATCTGCGTCGTCTGGTAGCTGATGGAAGTCACTTTGCCGCGGATGCCGTCGCATTCGATGAAATCACCCACGCGCAGGCGGCCCGACATGAGCTGGATGCCGTAGATAAAGTTGTTGAGGATATCTTTCATCGCCAAACCCAGACCGGTGGCCAGACCGGCTGCCACGATCGAGAGCGCGCCCATCGGAATCTTCAGCAGGACGATGATCATCGCAATGTAGCTGCCCCAGACCAGGATGCCGATGACGTTGTCCGACAGGGTGAAGTTGATCTCGTTGGCATGAATGTAGGCTTTCCCTTCCTTCGCTGCCAGTTTCTCGAACGTGAGCTTGCGGTAGAAGGCTTTCAGCAGATAGGCCAGGTAACGGAAGACGAAGAACAGCGTGCTCACCAGCACCAGCTTGTAGAGCGACAGGTGAAGGATGGCGCTGCCATCCTTGTTGACCAGATTGAAGAACGGCTTGTAGAAGAGCTCTTTGCAGACTTCCGTCAAGTCGAAGATGTCGGAGGCCATCCACAGGCAGAGCGGGACGGAGAGGATCATCAAGACGGGGAAGGCGGCCTGCTTGATAAAGTCGGTGATCCAAGTGACGGCGATATAGGAGTCCTTGCGGTTGGGATCGAAGACCCGGTGTTCCTTCTTGTAATCGTAGAGCCGTTTCTTGAGATGCTTCTCTTCGTAGCGCTCCAGCAGCCGGTACAGGGCCGTGATGGTTTCGATGGCGGCCAGCTGGAAGACCCACCAGATGAAGACCTGGATGGCCAGCAGCACGTAACCGGCCCAGGCGACGACCGTCGTCACGAGCATGACGGCAAAGGTGATCCAGGCGTACATCATGTCACCGCGGGCTTCTTTCTCCCGGTTGCCCCGTTTGCAGAGGATGTACTGCCAGATGGTGAAGATCAGCAGGATCGGCGGGAAAATGAGGTTGATCAGCCGGTTCGGAATGAAGATGATACGGAAGGTGATGACGATCAGGCCCAGCAGCGCGACCGGCAGGTAGAGCCGGGATACGCGCCGGATGTGGGCTGACGGGATCCGGATCAGCAGGGATGTCAGAATGGCGGCCAGCAGCCAGGCGTAGATCAGCAGCAGGCCGGATGCGACATTGAAGAAATTCTGCCTGACGAACAGCGAGGCGATCATGACGGTCAGGGCAAAAATCACGACGCCGCTCAGCAGCGTGGCAATCGGACTGCGCTGCCGGAATTCTTCCGTCTTGAACCAGGCAACGCGGCCGCGGAGCAGGCGGACGGCCACATTGCTCAGCAGGGTGGCCAGCAGGATGTAGAAGAGGATGAACAGAATGAAGCCGTTGATCATCGGGCCGCGCCATTCGCTGTGGCGGAGGGCGTTGGCATCTTCACTGGCATCCCCCAGACCGTATTTGCGGCGGGTGTCCTGGACTGCCAGCTGCGTGTAGCGCGGCAGTCTGCGGAGTACCTTGAAATAGTTGTCCTGTCCGTCGATGAATATATGCTTCTGGATGAGCCGGTAACGGTCCCGGGCGTAGTTGTAGCTTTCCGACAGGCGGCTGCTCATCGCTTCGTAGTGGTCGTTGTCCATCACGATCTTGTCGCGGAATTCGGTGTACATCGCCAGCAGGTTCAGCGTATAGGCCAGACAGGAGTCGCGGTCGGCCTGTCCCTGTTCGTCCAGGTAGAAGGGCTCGTCCTCGTCTTCTTCCTCGTCGTGGACGCCGGGCAGGATGCCGCCCAGATGGTCGTGATGGGCGTGGTCGTGCTGGGCTCCGTCTTCGTGGACGTGGCTGTGCCGGTGACTGACCGCCGTTTCGCCGGAGGCCTGGCCGATAATGTCGAAGCCGTCGCTGTGGTTGTGGAGACGCTCGTGAAGCAGGATCGTGTCCATGACGGCCGAGAGGCTGTCGGGCACGACTTCCAGCTTGCCCAGGATCGGCGGAAGACGGCGGAGCGCCTCGGCCAGGTGCTCATAGCGCTCGATCTCAAGGTTCATCCGGCTGACGATTTCGTCGAAAGGCATCCGCTGCTTCGTGTAGTCCTCATACTGCCGGGTGACTTCGTCCAGGGCATAGGTCATGTCGAAGGTGTAGTCCTGGTTCTGGGAGTAGAGGATGAGCGCCAGCTCGTTGCAACGCTTGGTCATCTCCACCAGCCGCTGGTGCTGGCCCTCGTTGCTCTGGTTGAGCCGGGCCCGCATGTGTTCGATCTTCTGGTTCTCCTGATGGAGTTCGGAGCGCAGGATGCTGAGGGTCTTGGCGAAATTGCGTTCGTTGAAAACGGCGAACGCCGGGATGGCGGCAAGCAGTGCCAGCAACAATATGGAGAAGGTTTTCTTTTTCATCCGCTTTAAAATATGACGTCACAAATATACGAAATTGACGGATTTTTGCTATCTTGCCAAGTCAAAACTCACTGCTTATGCGCGCTTTCTCCTGTCTCCGCTTTTCTGCCCTTTTGCTTTTGACCGCATTTTCCCTGCTTTCCTGCCGGTGCGAACGGCCGCTGGATGCGGGAGATCTTCGCGGCAAGTCCAGGGAGGAATTGCAGCAGATGCGCGAGGCCGTGCTGGCACGCCATGCCGACGGCAGCGAGCTCTCCCGGCGGGAGACGGCGTATGTGGAGCAGCTGCGCCAGCAGGAACGGCGCCTTGAAAATTCCTGGGTCTTCGGCGAATGGCGGGAGCGGCACGGGGCCCGGCTCATCTTCCGGGACGACGGGACGGTGAGTGTCGGCGCCCGGGGCGGCGTTTACGACGAGCTGGGCATCTATAAATTCATTTCGCCGGAAGAACCTTCTTTCGAAACGACCTGGACGGTCCTTCCGGATGAAGCCGGTGATCCCGTCATCCTGGTTTTGCGCAGAGACGGCAGTTCTTTCCTCTATCCCTGCCACCGCGACCGGGACCGTCTCCGGGAACATGTCGGAAATCTGGAGGAATTCACCGAAACCGGTTTTTATTTTACCAAGATACAATGACGATGGTCAGTCCCAACGAAGCCGAAATCGCAATCCGCCGGGCCTCGCCCGACGACATCCCGCTCATCCAGTCGCTGGCGGAGGTCGCCTTCCGCGACACGTACCGGGACATTCTTTCCCCCGGACAGATGGATTATATGATGGAATGGATGTATTCTGAGTCCAGCCTGCAGCGGCAGATGGGGCAGGACGGCCACGTCTATTTCATCGCCCAGTCCGACGGCGAGCCCTGCGGCTATGTGTCCGTGCAGCCGCGCGGCCTTCAGCCGGACGGCGCCTTCCTTTTCGAATTGCAGAAGATCTATCTGCTGCCCGGATTCCGGGGGCTTCGCATCGGCCGCCTGATGTACGAACACATCTGCGCTTTTGTGCGCGGGGCCGCCAACGGCTGGCCCTGCCGCATCGAATTGCACGTGAACCGCAACAACCCGGCGGTGGACTTCTATAAACACCTGGGTCTGGAAATCCTCCGCGAAGGCGATTTCCCGATCGGGCACGGGTTCTACATGAACGATTATATCATGGGCTGCACGCTGGGCGCTGCAGACTAAGCCGACAGCGGATTTTGCGTGATGGGCATCCGCCGGGCCTGGCCGATGGCGTCCATCGGGCAGACAAGGCGGCACAGGTGGCATCCCACGCATTTGGTTCCGATCAGCTGGGGCCGCCGGTCTGCGCCGAAACGGATGGCCTGGTGTCCGCCGTCGCGGCAGGAGATGTAGCAGCGGCCGCATCCGATGCATTTGTCCAGGTTGAAGCGGGGGAACACTTTCGTCTCGCGGCCGGACGAAGCGGTCAAGTTCGCAGCCGACCAGCGTTTCCAGCGAGTCGATCCCTTTTTCTGCCAGATAGTTCCGGAGTCCGAGGACCAGGTCGTCGATGATCCTGTATCCATATTGCATCACGGCCGTGCAGACCTGCACATTGCGGCAGCCCAGGCTGATGAAGTCCAGGGCGTCGCGCCAGGTCTCGATGCCGCCGATCCCGCTGACCTGGGGGAGGGCAACCAGCGGGTTCTTGGTGATTTCCAGGATAAAGCGCAGGGCGATGGGCTTGATGGCCTTGCCCGAATAACCCGACACGACTTTCCGCGAATTGACGGCGGACGTGTCACTGAGAGTCACCGACTTGATGGTATTGATGGCGGAAATGCCGTCGGCACCGGCCAGCAGGGCGCCCATCGCAACCGTACCGACCGATCCGATATTGGGCGTCATCTTCGGAATGACGGGAATCTTCACGGACCGTTTGACGAATGCGGTGTAGAAACTCACCAGTTCGGCGCTCTGTCCCACGTCGCTGCCCATGCCGGCCATACGCATCTGCGGACAGGAGAAATTGAGTTCTACGGCATCGACGCCCGCATCTTCCGCCATTCGCGCCAGCTCGATCCAATCCTGCTCGGCCTCTCCCATGATGGAGGCGACCACCACCTTGCCGGGGAAATTCCGTTTCAGGCGGCGTAGGATGTCGAAATCCATCTCCATCGGATTTTCCGACAATTGCTCCATGTTGCGGAAGCCGATGAAGGGACCGCGGCCGTCGCGGACTGCGTCGAAGCGGGGAGATACTTCGTGGATGTCCTGCCGGCAGATGGTCTTGTAAAAGACCCCGGCCCAGCCCGCCTTCAGCGCGGCCGACACCATCTCGTAATTGGTGCAGACGGCGGAAGACGCCAGGAAGAAGGGATTCTCGCAGGGAATGCCGCAGAAACGGATGGCCAGGGACGGCTTTTCTGCTTTTTCCGCACTTGCCTGCGGGGGCAGGGCGGCGGCTATTTCGCGCAGGCGGATGGGCCTGTCGTAGTGGATGCACGCCTGCTCGGCGGCGGCCAGCTCGTCTTGCGTGCAAGGAGAAAACCACGCTCCTGCGAGCGCGGGATTGTCGAAACGGATGGCGCGTACGCCACGGGCCGGGTCGCCTTTGCGGCAGACGGCGCTGCAGGGGGCATTTTCGCACAGCAGGCAGCGTCCGGCTTCTTCGCGGATGTCGATCATTCCAGTCCGAGATAAGTCAGGATTACGTCAACGGCCTGGTCTTCGGTCATTCCGTCTACGTTCAGGCACAGATGATAATTGCGCGCATCGTAGCGGCTGACCCCGGCAAAGCGCTTGATGTAGTTCTCACGCGACTTGTCCACCTGGTCGATGGCTTCTTCCGCCAGTTCACGGCTCAGATCCTGCCTGGCCATCACGCGGGCGATACGGTGCTCCCGGGAGGCAGTGATGAAGATGTCCAGTTTGTTAGGATGGTCTTTCAGCACGAAGAAGCCCGAGCGGCCGGCAATGACGCACGATTCTTCCTGGGCCAGTTCCCGCAGGATTTCGGTCTCAGCCAGGAAAATGTCGTCGGTCGTGACCTCGGGGTCGAATTCCTTCTTGATCTCCCGGATCCTTTCCGCGCCGACGAAGCCGGAGGCGGCGGGCGCGGGGGCAGGGAAGATGAAGCGGATGAAATCGGACAGCCACTGCTTCTTCTGGCCCTTGAGCCGCTCGATGCTGGTGGAAGTCAGGTCGAATTTCTCGCAGAGTTCCTTGATGAGTTCCTTGTCGCAGAGGCGGACCTGGAGCCGCTCGGCCAGTTTCCGGGCGATGGTGTGTCCGCCGGAGCCGAGCTCACGGCTGACGGTGATGACAAATTTTTCCTTGGTATTCATTTATTTGCAGATTTTATTTCAACTATTCCTTACCCTTGATGTCAATGTTGAAACCTTCGTCGATCAGTGGCTGGACGAGCGCTTTCATCTGCTCGACCGTGAAGGCTTCGAGGGCTTTTTCCGGGGTGGGCCGGTCGATGGTATAGACCATGATTTCGCGGGGTTTCAGCTGGCGGACGATGCGCATCCAACCATCAAGAACTTCTTTAGATGAAGAGTCGAAATCCTTGCTTTTAAGGAACATGGTCTGGAGAACGAAATTGCCCTCAAAGCGCTCGAGCGCCTCAATCACGCGATCGAGGCTGTAGCCCGGGGCGGGCTGGTTGATCTTGGCTACCAGGGCGTCGGTCGGGGCATCGATCTTCAGGATCGGATTGTCCACTTTCCGGAGGGCTTCAAAGACTTCCGGCACATGGGCGCGCGTGGCGTTGGACAGGACGGAGACCTTCGCTTTCGGGTAGTAGGCGTCGCGCAGGAAGACCGTGTCTTCGATAATGCGCGGGAATTCCGGATTGAGGGTCGGTTCCCCGTCTCCGGAGAAGGTGATCGAATCGATGGGCGTATCGTCCATCATCAGTTCGATCAGTTTGTTTTCCAGGTCGGCGCGGACTTTTGCCGCGGTCGGGAGGACGGTATCGCCCTTCCCGTCACGGTTCCAGCCGCATTCGCAGTAGATGCAGTCGAAATTGCAGATCTTGCCCCGGGTGGGCAGCAGGTTGATGCCGAGCGAGCGGCCGAGACGGCGGCTGTGGATCGGTCCGAAGACGGTTTCTTCCCTCATCATGGTTTTCAGGTCTTTTGCTAAATTCTACCAAAGTTAACGATTATTCTCCGACTCTCCAAAAATGCCTATCTTTGCAGGTGAAAAAAACGGAAAAAACCGATGTTTGTCTATAAGCACAAGGTCCACTATTACGAGACCGACCGGATGGGCGTTACCCATCATTCCAACTACATCCGCATCATGGAAGAAGCCCGCGTGGCATACCTCGACGCAATCGGCGCCAGCTTCGCCCGCATTGAGGCGGACGGCTATGTGTCACCCGTCATGGCAGTGGAAGGCAAATTCTTGTCTCCGACCACCTTCGACGATTTGATTGAAGTCGAAGTCTATATTCAGGAGATGTCATTGCTGAAGCTCAGGATCGGCTATCGGATGCATTGCGGCGGGAAAGTCGTGTTTGAAGGCTGGTCGCTCCACTGCTTCCTCGACAAGGACGGCAAGGCGCTGCGGATCGCTGAGCGCTACCCGCAGTTCCGGCAGGCGGTCGAATCCGACCAGGAGCAGGCATAGGGGGGATGGCTACGGCGCTCTACTGGCTGGTCATCGCCATCGTGCTGGCGGAGTTCGTCTGGTCGACCGTCCTGACCCTGCTCAATATCAAGGCGTCGCACGGACCGGTTCCGGACGTGCTGCAGGGTCTCTACGACGAGGCGCGCTACCGGAAGCAGCAGGATTATGCGATGACCAACCGGAAGTTCTCCCTGGTTTCCGACCTGGTCAGTACGCTGGTCACCCTGGCCATCTTTGCGTTCGGCGGTTTCGGCCTCTTCGACGCGGCTGCACGCGCCGTCAGCGGCCATCCCGTCGTGCAGGCACTCGTATTCTGGGGAATCTTCTATCTGCTTTCCTGGGTGATTTCAATTCCCTTCGACCTGTACCGGACGTTCGTCATCGAGCAACGCTTCGGTTTCAACCGGACCACGCCGGGGCTCTTCGCTGCCGATGCGGTCAAGAGCTTGCTGATGAATATACTCATTATGGGTGTCGTCCTGGCGCTCTGTGCCTGGATCTATACCCTGGCGCCCCGCTGGTTCTGGCTCATCGCCTGGGGCGCGGTCACGCTCTTCTCGCTCTTCATGCAGTATTTCTACTCGCAGCTCATCGTCCCGCTCTTCAACAAGCAGACGCCGCTGCCGGAAGGCGAGCTCCGCGATGCCATCGAGGCCTTCGCCGCCCGGGTGGACTTCCGGCTCGACAATATCTATGTCATCGACTCGTCGAAGCGCAGCAGCAAGTCGAACGCCTACTTCACCGGCTTCGGCCGCAAGAAGCGTGTCGTGCTCTATGACACGCTGATGGAGCAACTTTCTACCGAGGAGATCGTCGGCGTGCTGGCCCACGAGATCGGGCATTACAAACATCGCCATATCATCCTTTCCTCCTTGGAAGGATTCGCAACCAATCTTTTGATGTTCTGGCTGTTCAGCCTGTTTATCGGAAGCGAAGAATTAGCTGCGGCTGCGGGCTGCCAGGCGGCCTCCTTCCACGTGAACCTGGCCGTCTTTTCGCTCATCTATACGCCGCTGAGCCTGCTGCTGGACATCGTCACCAATGTCATCTCCCGCCGCCACGAGCGACAGGCCGACGCCTTCGCCGCCACCCATGGCCTGGGCCACGCCGAAGCCTCAGCCCTGAAGAAGATGAGCGCCAAGAGCCTGGCCAACCTGACCCCGCACCCGCTGGTGGTCTTCACCGAATACTCCCATCCGATCCTCGCCGAACGGGTCCGCGCCCTTACGCAAAGCGCACAGCCGTGAGTTCCCTGGCGAAGGCGTGGATTTTTGATTCGATTTTTTTTGCGGTCCGCGGGGAGGGTTTCCGATAACCACTGATATAATGCCCCAGTTGTTTTTGGTTGACGCCAGTGATTCTCTCCAATCCGGCCAAACTGAAAGCATAGGCGTATTCCTGCAAAAACGAAGGAATGTCATATTTGAAAGAAATGCTTATTTCCGGAAAAGAACTTCCCGTTGATTCAACATATTCTTTCATTTCCTGAAGTCCTTCTTCAAAATCTTCCATGGCTGTCTGAACCGTCGCGCCCGTGCCGATGATTCCATAAGGAAAGTCTTTGTTTTCTATGAAGATAGAGTACTTTCCATCTTCACCTCGCTCGATTAATGCCGTAATATCCATTGTATTTGATTATTAGTTCAAAGTGTTACACCGGACCGTTCTTCGATGTCCTTCTTTGTGCCGGGTTTTGCTTCTTCGGATTCGTGATAACTTGTCTCGAACAGTTGTCCGGTGACAGGGCTTTTCCATATTGGGTGCCTTTTCCCATTCCTCACAATAAGGCATCCTGCCTTTTTGAGTTTGCGGTGATTTTCAGCATACTTCATCTTAAAATCACTTTGCAAAGATAGTAAATTTTCTATCAAATGATACTTTTCTTTTTGTTGCAAAGTAATCGATAATCTACCGGACTGGGCTTACAAAAAAGCAATTTTTTATACAAAAAAATAAAAACTTCACAGGCCCGGCGGCGGAGCCCTGCGGGTGGCCTCCCATCCTCAAAAACAGCCCATTATGAGGATGGCCGACCGAAAAATCGCTCCCCATCCTCAAATCAGGCTCCCAGTGAGGATGGCAGGCCCGCAGCGGCCTCGCCCGGCGGGGATGAACGCGCTTCCAGAAGGCGATACGCGTGAAAAACCTTCCGCTACGCTCCATCCCTCCCAAAGCCAGGGCTTTGGGCCCCTCCCGTTCACATGGCCACGGGCGGCCATGGGTTTTTCACGCGTACCGCCTTCCGGAAGCGTCGGCTGCCTCCAACAGGCAGCAACCGTCTCCAACGAACACCGGCCGTTCCGGCAAGCGCAATCGGCTATTTCACGCGGAGTTTGCGGCCGACGCGGAGGATTGTCTTGGCGGTGATGCCGTTGAGCTGGCAGAGTTTGTTGATCGTTGTGTGGTGCTGTTTGGCGATCTTCGAGAGGGTATCGCCCTTTTTGATGGTGTAATAGACTTTTTCCGGCTGCGACGAAGGCGTCGCAGGCGTCGCAGGCGCCGCGGTGGCCGTCGTGTCGCCGGCGGCTGCCGTTTTCTGTACGGTGGCCGGTTTCGTCGGGGTACCCGCCGCAGCTTTCGCATCGGCTGCTTCAGAAGTTTGTGCCTCGGGCTTCAGGACGGAGCCGGGTACCGTCACCGTCGCCTCGCGGACCGGAGCCCAGTTCCCGTTGCCGGCCAGCAGGATGCGGCCTTCCTGCTCGGGCAGGACCAGGGTGCCTTCGTGGGTGACATAGGCCCATTTCCCGTTCTCAAAGAGCACGATCCGACGGTCCCCTTCGGCCAGGACCAGGCTGTCCTGGGCGATGTGGACGCCGATTTCCGGGTCAAAACCGTAAACGGCGGTGCTGTCGAATTCGACCTCGTAGTCTTCAAAGTCCGGCAGGATGCGCCGGGCGCCCAGCAGGCGGTTGGAATAATAGCGTTCGGTCAGGACGGTGCTGTAGCGCACCCCGCTGTTGGAGGCATGGATGAACTTCGGATCCCGCCCCGTACTGTCGAGTTCGATGAAGATGGCCGCATGGCCCGGTACCTTCGGGTTGCGCCGGCTGCCGATGATCAGGATGTCGCCCTTCTGCAGGTTGCGCAGGTCGAAAATGTCCACCTCGCGTCCGTCTTTCGCCTGGTCTTTCGCCGAACGGCTCAGGTTGTGGTAGCCGAAATGCCCGTACACGTAGCGGGTATAACCCGTACAGTCGAAACGTTTCGGCCCGTTGGCCCCGTAACGGTAGGGCGTCCCCAGGAACGTCTCCGCATACTCGACCATCCGGTCTGCCAGCTCCCGTGCTGAAATCTCCACCGTGGCGGTGTCGGCCTTGGCATCCTGCGGGCCCTGCGCCTGCGCAGAAACGGCGGAAAACGCCCCGGCAAGCACGACGGCGGTGAAAAAAACTATCTGTCTGAAGGGCTTCATCCTTGCAAAGATAGAAAAAAACGGCTTTTTCTCCAAGCTATTTCCCGCTATAGAACCCGAAGCCGTGCTTGACGCCTTCGACCACGGCGTTCCAGCGGAGGAGGATGCCGATCAGGGCCACCAGGCCGATCCAGATGAAAGCCTTGGTGGTGTCGCTTTGGGCCTTGTACCAGGTTTTGATTTTTTCGAACATCAGGCGCTGTTTTTTTGTTTGCTTTTCTGCAAAGATAGCCTTGTTTCTTGGAAAAATGGCTTTTTTTTATTAAAATTGCTCAATTTATCTCAGATTCAGTATGGGCACACTTCTTCTTAAAAGCGTACAGCTGGATGGCCGGCAGACCGATATCCTGATCGAGGGCAACCGCATCGCGCGGATTGCCGCGTCCATCGAAGCGCCGGCCGACCGCGTCCTCGACGGCCGCGGGAAGGCGGTGATTCCCGGCCTGATCAACATGCATACCCACGCGGCGATGACGCTCATGCGCAGCTGCTACGAGGACCAGCCCCTGCAGGACTGGCTGGAACGGGTCTGGCAGGCCGAAGCGCGTCTCGACGAAGAGGCGGTGTACTGGGGAACGCGCCTGGCAATCCTGGAAATGCTCAAGACCGGAACGACCTGTTTCCTCGATATGTACTGGCATACGCCGGCCATTGCACGGGCGGCGGCGGAGATGGGCATCCGTGCCTTCATCCCGTATCATTTCCTCGACAGTTTCGACCATGACAAGGCCGAGCAGCAGTATCGGGAATGCCAGCAGATGTATGCGGCTTCCCGCAACTGGCCGGAGCGCCTGCAGTTCTGCGTCGCGGTGCATGCCGACTACACGACCTCCGAGGCGACGATGCTCCGCGCCGGCATGTTCGCGCACGAGCACGGACTGGTTTTCACGGCCCACCTCGCGGAAACCCTTTCCGAGACGCAGGAGGATATCGTCAAGATGAGCCTGACGCCCGCGCAGCACTTCAACCGCCTGGGCCTGCTGGGACCGCAGACCGTCCTGGCCCACAGCCTCTGGGTGGACGACCACGACATCGAACTGCTGGGAAGAACCCATACGAACGTGGTGCACAACATCAATTCGAACCTGAAGCTGGCCTCCGGCTACCGTTTCAAATACAATGAGCTGCGCGATGCCGGCGCCAATGTCTGCATCGGAACCGACGGCGCGGCTTCCTCCAACAACCTGGACATCCGCGAGAGCATGAAGACCATGGCGATGGTCCAGAAAGCCTGGCGCGAGGATCCTTCCGCCATGCCGTTGGGAGAGTTGATGGACGTGGCTACGGTCAATGCCGCCCGCGCGCTGGGCATCGACGCCGGCCGCGTGGCCGAAGGCGCGCTGGCCGACCTGGTGCTGGTCGATACGCGCAATGAAGCCTTCATCCCGAGCACCAATTTCATCGGCAACCTCATCCTGTCGGCCAACAGTTCCTGTTTCGATACGGCGATTGTGGACGGCCGCATCGTGATGGAGGGGCGCAAAGTCCCCGGCGAGGAGGAGATCCTCTCGCGGGCCGATGCCATTGCAAGAAAAATCAATCAATTGTAAGATACCATGGACAGAAGAGTCAAGAAGATCCGCGAAGCGGCCGAATTCATCAAGGAGAATATCGGCGGCAAGACCCCCGAAGTGGGCATCGTGCTGGGCAGCGGCCTGGGCAAACTGGGCGACGCCATCGATGCCGAAGCCGTGATCCCTTACAGCAAGATTCCGAATTTCGCCAAATCGACCGCCATCGGCCACAAGGGCAATTTCATCTTCGGAAAACTCGCCGGACGCTACGTCTGCGCGATGCAGGGACGGTTCCATTACTACGAAGGTTACCCGATGGAACAGGTGACCCTGCCGATCCGCGTGATGGCCGCCCTGGGCATCAAGGCACTTTTCGTATCCAACGCGGCCGGCGGCCTGAACCAGGATTTCCACGTGGGCGACCTGATGATCATCCGCGACCACATCAACCTGCTGCCCAATCCGCTGATCGGCCCCAATTTCGCCGAATTCGGCGAGCGCTTCCCCGATATGACCGCGGCCTACGACCTGGGCCTCATTGAGAAAGCCGAGAAGATCGCGAAAAGATCGCGGATTGCCGTGCGGAAAGGCGTTTATCTGGGCAATACCGGTCCTTCCTATGAAACGCCGGCTGAAGTGCGCTTTTACCGGATGATCGGTGCGGATGCCGTGGGCATGTCCACCGTGCCGGAAGTGCTGGTGGCCCGTCACTGCGGCATTCCGGTATTCGGCATGTCGGTCATCACCAACGTGTCCAATATCGACAACACGAGCACGGTGCTCAACGACGGCGACGACGTGGTCCGCGCGGCGGATGCCGCTGCCGACCGCATGTGCAAGCTCTTTACCAAACTGATTGAGAACCTCTGACCGTGAAGAGCTTCTTCCCATACGACTCCGTCGAATTGAGCGCGAACGGGCGGGAAGTGGTGATTCTCGACCAGACGCAGCTTCCCAATCAGGAGCGATTCCTGCATCTGATCACGGCCGAGCAGATCTTCTACGCCATCACGCGCCTGAAAGTGCGCGGCGCGCCGGCCATCGGCATCGCGGCGGCCTTCGGCCTGGCCATGTGCGTCAACCGCTACCGGACCCGGTCGCTGCAGGCACTGGAGAAGGAATTCCTGCGCGTAAAGCACTATCTCTACATCTCCCGGCCGACCGCCGTGAACCTCATGTGGGCACTGGACCGGATGGAGCGCTGTTTCTACGCGACGAAACTGGGCCTTGAGAATGCCGACGAGAAGCACGCCATCGAAGTCATCCGCAATTCCCTGACCGCCGAAGCACGCGCCATCAAAGCCGAAGACGTGCGGATGTGTGAAGTCATCAGCGAATATGGCTTTTCGCTCCTGCATCCCGGTTGCGGGATCCTGACCCACTGCAACGCCGGACACCTGGCCGTCTCGCGTTTCGGCACGGCGCTCGGGCCAATCTACCAGGCACAGCAGCAGGGCTATTCGCCCCGCGTGTTCTGCGACGAGACCCGTCCGCTGCTGCAGGGAGCGCGCCTGACGGCCTATGAACTGACCAAGGCCGGCATCATGGCCGCCACCCTGATGGCGCAGCGAAAGATCGACTTCGTCTACGTGGGCTGCGACCGCGTGGCCGCCAACGGCGACGTGGCCAACAAGATCGGCACCTGCGGGGTGGCGATCCTGGCCAAGTACTACAAAGTGCCGCTCTATGTCTTCGCCCCGACCAGCACCGTGGACCTGGACTGCGCGAGCGGGGACGAGATCGTCATCGAAGAGCGCCCCGCTTTCGAAGTGACCGACATGTACTACAGCAAGCCGATGGCGCCCAAGGGCATCAAGGTTTACAACCCGGCCTTCGACATTACGCCTGCTTCCCTGATAGCCGGCATCGTCACGGAGAAGGGAATCATCAAGCCCCGGGAGATCAAGAACATCAAGAAAAACAGATAGCGTTTACGATGGTACGGTTCCTCAGCCTGTCGAGCGGAAGCAATGGCAACTGCTATTATTTCGGAGACGATAAGACAGCCTTCCTCATCGACATCGGCATCGGGGCACGGACCATCAAGAAGCGGCTCGCGGAGCACGACATCTCCATCGATTCGGTCGATGCCATCTTCGTGACGCACGACCATTTCGACCATATCAAGAGCCTGGGAACCTTTACCGAACGCTACCAGAAGCCGGTCTATCTGACCCGGACGCTGGATCGTGCGCTCCGCCACAATTTCTGTACGGCCGGCCGGCTGAAAGGCTGTGTCCGCTACTTGTCCGAAGGGGAAGCGAACGAAGTGGGGGAGAACCTCTCCGTCACGCCCTTCGTCGTCCCGCACGATGCCACCCAGACGGTGGGCTATCATTTCGTCCTGGACGGCGAGCGCTTCACCGTGATGACCGATCTGGGTGAAGTGACCGACGATGCCGTGCATTACGCCTCGCTGGCCGACCATCTGGTCGTCGAGTCGAATTACGACGTGGATATGCTGATGACCGGCACCTATCCTCCCGAACTCAAGCACCGTATCCTGACCCAGCACGGTCACCTTTCCAACGAGCAGACAGCTTCGCTGCTGCGCCGCAGCCGCCACGAAGGGCTGCGCGATGTCTATCTCTGCCATCTGAGCGCCAACAACAACACCCCTTCGGTGGCCTTCGAGAGCGCAAAAAAGACGCTCGAGAGCATCGGCTCCCGAGCGTCGCTTAAGGTTCTTCCGCGCGCCTGCGCGTCCGAATTATTCACCTTTTAAGAAAGCTTCGTACTTCTTCGACAGGGCCTCGTATTCCGGGTTCTTGTCGCGGAGACGGAAGTAGATGTTCTTCAGGTATTCAGCGACAGCACCCTGGAGTTCTTTGTCCTGCGTCTTGGCGAAAGCGGCCTCGAACGGGTCGATCGCTTTCTCGAGGGTCTCGTCGAGTTCCTTCACGAGGGCGTAGTACTTGTTGTCGTCAAGCTCTTCGCTGGCCTTGGTCTGGATGTCGATGGCCTTGTCGTAGTAGAGGATGCCCAGTCCGAGCGGGCCGAACACGTAGTTCGGATCGACTTCGCTGGATTTGGTGTACATCTTGGCAGCGTTTTCGACGTCACCGAGCTGTTTGTACACGTTGCCTTCCACATAGAAGAGGCTGGCGTTCTTCGGGTCGAGTTCCTGGGCGGAGTGCAGCAGTTCGAAGAGTTTGCCGGTGTCTTCCTGGTTGTCGATGTAGTGGTTGATCAGGCCGATGAGGATGTTGCTGTTCTCAGGGAACTTCACGAACCCTTCTTCGAGGATTTCCTTGCAGGCATCCTTGTCGCCCATGCTCTTATAGACTTCTGCCATGTTGGAGAAGACAAAGCCGCCCTGGTAGAAACCCATATCGATGCATTTCTTGTAGAAGTCGAGCGCCTGCTCTTTCTTGCCGGCCATGTTCGATACGAGGGCGGTGTAGTAGGTATTGGTGGAGTCGGTCTTGCCGAGCAGCGGGTTCTGGGCGCATTCGCTGGTCTTCTTGAACAGGTCGGCAGCTTTGTCGAAGTTGCCGGCGAGGTATTCGGAAAGGGCCTCGTTGGAGAGCTTGCCGTGGATGGCGTCCATCATTTCAGTGATTTCCTTGGCCTTGGAATCTTTCGCGTCAACCGCTTTCGCTTTTTCGAGGGCATCGATGGCCTTGCCGAGGAGGTCGCCTTCTACGGCCGGTTTGGTGACCAGGAAGAACTCGAGGATGCCGCCGTCATTGTAGTAAAGGTCCTTGTCGGCATAGGAATCCACGGAGTAGGTAGCCTCTGCACCTTTCTTTTCGCTGGTGCTGAGAATCTGCTGTTCCTTGAGGAAGAGTTTGACTTCCTGCTGGGGCGTGCCCGTCAGGATATTCTTGGAAGGCAGGTCATACGCTTCAGTGTAGGCTTTTGCCAGGGCGATCCAGGTCGCCGGTTTGGCGGCCTTCTTGGCATCGGCGGCAGCGGCTTCAGCCTTGGAGACGGCCTTTTGCGCTGCTTCGGCGTTTCTGGGCTGTGCACTGACCATCGTCAGCGAGAGGATGAGCGACAGTGCGATGAGAATTTTCTTCATAACTTGTGCGTTTAGATTATTGATTGTTTTCGTTGTTTGTTTCTTCCGTTTCGCCCGTCTGCGGCGGTTCCTGTGCGGCGGCGGGTTCTTCTTCATTCTTGCTTACGACGCAGACGGCTGCGATGCTGTCACCTTCGCGGATGCTGATGAGCTTCACACCCTGGGTTGCCCGTCCCGCCACGCGGATCTCTTCGGCCGGCATGCGGATCGTGATGCCCGACTTGTTGATGATCATCAGGTCGTTATCGTCGCTGACAGCCTTCAATGCAATAAGTTTGCCAGTTTTTTCAGTGATGTTGATCGTCTTCACGCCTTTGCTGCCGCGGTTGGTCTTGCGGTACTCGTCCAGCTCCGAGCGCTTGCCGAAGCCGTTTTCGCTTACGACCAGAATATCAAGCGGTTTGGCAGCCTGTTCGTCGGGGTCGATGCAGACCATGCCGACCACGAAGTCGCCTTCTTCCAGGTTGATGCCGCGCACGCCGGTGGAGTTGCGTCCGATGGCGCGGGCGTCTTCTTCGTCGAAGCGGCAGCACTTGCCCTGGTTGCCGGCCAGCAGGATTTCGCATTTGCCGCTGGTCAGGGCGGCACCGATCAGGGCGTCGCCTTCGCGCAGGTTGACGGCGATGATGCCGCCGGCGCGCGGACGGGAGTAGGCTTCGAGCAGGGTCTTCTTGATGGTGCCGTTCGCCGTGGCCAGAACCACGTAATGGCTGTTCGTGAATTCCTTGTCGTCGAGGTCCTGTACGTTGAGGTAGGCCTGGATCCGGTCTTCCACCGTGAGCGGGAGGACGTTCTGGATGGCGCGGCCCTTCGAGGCCTTGGCGCCTTCCGGAATGTCATAGACCTTGAGCCAGAAGCATTTGCCGCTCTGGGTGAAGAGCATCAGCGTGCTGTGCATGTTGGCGACGTAGATGTGTTCGATGAAGTCTTCGTCGCGGGTCGTGCTGCCCTTGGCGCCGATGCCGCCGCGGCTTTGCGAGCGGTACTCGGTCAGGCTGGTGCGCTTGATGTATCCGTAGTGGGAGATGGTGATCACCACGTCCTCGTTCGGATAGAAGTCTTCCGGATTGAAATCTTCCGCCGAGGCGGCGATTTCGGTGCGGCGCGGGTCGCCGTATTTCTCTTTCAGTTCGCGGAGTTCGTCCTTGATGATGCCCAGCTGCATTTCCTCGCTGCCGAGAACCTGCTGGTAGTAGGCGATCAGTTTCTCGAGCTCGTCGTATTCGGCCTGCAGCTTGTCACGCTCCAGTCCGGTAAGCTGGCGCAGGCGCATTTCCACGATGGCGTCGGCCTGTTCAACGGTGAAGCCGAACTGGGCGACCAGCCCGTCGCGGGCGTCGACCACGCTGCGGGAGGCGCGGATCAGGGCGATGATCTCGTCGATGATGTCGAGGGCCTTGAGCAGGCCTTCGAGGATATGGGCGCGCTTGAGGGCCTTGTTGAGTTCGAAGCGGGTGCGGCGCACCACGACCTCGTGGCGGTGACGCACGAAATACTTGATCAGCTGCTTGAGGTTGAGCTGCTTCGGCCGGCCATCCACCAGGGCGATGTTGTTGACCGAGAAACTCGACTGGAGCGGGGTGAGCTTGAACAGGTTGTTGAGCACCACGCTCGAGGGGGCACCCTGCTTGAGCTTGATGACGATGCGCATGCCGTCGCGGTCGCTCTCGTCGTTGATGTAGGAGATGCCTTCCAGTTTCTTGGTCTCCACCAGTTCGGCGATGCGCTCGATGAGCTCGCGCTTGTTGATGGTGTAGGGGATCTCGGTCACCACGATGGTCTCGCGGCCCGACGAGGATACCTCTATATTGGTCTTGGAGCGGATGACGATGCGGCCGCGGCCCGTCTCGAAGGCGTCGCGGATGCCGCGCAGGCCCTGGATGATGCCGCCGGTGGGGAAGTCCGGACCCTTGATGTACTGCATCAGGCCGTCCGTGTCGATGTCGGGGTTGTCGATGTAGGCGCAGATGGCGTCACAGCATTCCGACAGGTTGTGCGGGGCCATGTTGGTGGCCATACCCACGGCGATGCCGTTGGAGCCGTTCATCAGCAGCAGCGGCGCCTTGGCCGGCAGGACCGTCGGCTCCTGGAGCGATTCGTCGAAATTGGGCTTGAAATCGACCGTGTCCTTGTCCAGGTCGGCCAGCACCTCTTCGGCCAGCTTCTGGAGCTTGGCCTCGGTGTATCGCATGGCCGCCACAGGGTCGCCGTCGATGGAACCGAAGTTGCCCTGTCCGTGGACCAGCAGGTAGCGCAGGTTCCAGGGCTGGGCGAGGCGCGCCATGGCGTCGTAAACGCTGGCGTCGCCGTGCGGGTGATATTTACCGAGGACGTCGCCCACGATACGGGCGGACTTCTTTACGCCGCCGCTGTAGGTGACACCCAGGTTGCTCATACCGAAGAGGACCCGCCTGTGCACAGGCTTAAGTCCGTCTCTTACATCAGGTAATGCTCGGGCCACGATCACAGACATCGAGTAGTCTATGTAGGCCGACTTCATCTCGTTTTCTATGTTGATAGGAATGATCCTACCGACGTTCTCTTCAAAATCCATTTTTCTCTACGGTTTCTATCCAAAATATCGTGTAAAAATACAAAGAATAACTGAAATTTACAAAAGTTATTGCGCTTGACGGGCATTTTGTCAGTTTTGCGGCAGTGGGAGGCGTTGGCTTTATTTTTGCTGGATGGAGCTCCCGTATTGAAAATAAGAAGAATGGAAAGGAATTATTCGAATGAGATCAAAATCGTGCTCAACTACGCGCTTGAAGAAGCGGCGCGGCTGGGCAGTTATATAGCCACGCCCGACCATCTGTTCCTCGGGATCCTGCGTTTCCGCGAGTCGGATGCCGTGAAAATCCTCGAGAGCCTGGGCATGGATATCCGGAAGGTGAAAAAGGAGATTGAGGACAAGATTGCGGCTCCGGCCCCGATTCCCTTCGGACAGCGCGGTTCCATCTCGCTGAGCGACAAGTCGCAGGAGATCCTGCTCTCCTGCCAGCGGATGTACGGCGCCGCCGCCACCCCCGCCCAGCTGATGGCCGGGATCCTGATGCAGTGGCACGGGGCCTGCACGACGGCCCTGGAAAACAGCAATATCCCGCTCGACAAGCTGCCTGCCAAACTGCAGGAAATCATGGAACAGGCCATGATGTCCGACGCCGGCGGCGTGTCCGAAGACGCCGCTGACGAGGCAGGACCGGCTGCTGCCACGCCCGGCCGGGGAGGTGACAAAAAGTCACTGGTTGAATCCTATGGCTTCGACATGACCCGGGCCGCCCTGAGCGGGGAACTCGATCCGGTGGTCGGCCGCGAGGCGGAGATCGAGCGGCTGGCCCAGATCCTGAGCCGCCGCAAGAAAAACAACCCGGTGCTCATCGGCGAGTCCGGATCCGGAAAATCCGCCGTCGTCGAAGGGCTGGCCCTGCGCATCGCGTCGAAGGACGTGCCGCGTTCGCTGCTCTCGAAACGCATCATCTCACTGGATATGGGATCGCTCGTGGCCGGTACGAAATACCGCGGCCAGTTTGAAGAGCGTGTCAAGGCCATTCTCGCCGAGATCAAGAAGAATCCCGACCTGATCCTGTTTATCGACGAACTCCACACCATCGTGGGGGCCGGCAGCACGCCGGGTTCGCTGGATGCGGCCAACCTGCTCAAACCGGCCCTGGCCCGCGGCCAGATCCAGTGCATCGGCGCCACGACGCTCGACGAATATCGCGAGCATATTGAAAAGGATGCGGCACTGGAACGCCGTTTCCAGAAGATCCTGGTGGAACCGACCGACTATGCCCAGACTCTGGCCATCCTCAATGGGATCAAGGGACGCTATGAAGAATACCACCATGTCCGCTATACGGACGCGGCCATCAAAGCCTGCATCACGCTGTCGCAGCGCTATATTTCAGACCGTTGCCTGCCGGACAAGGCCATCGACGTGCTGGACGAGGCGGGTGCACGGGTCCACATCGGCGACATGAAGGGATCGGACGAAGCCGTCCGGCTGGAGAGCGACCTGGAACCCATCCGGGCCGAAAAGCGCAGCGCCGTCAAGGCGGGCGACTTCAAGCGGGCGGCCGAGCTTCGGCAACTTGAAAAAGAGAAAGAACAGGCGGTGGCGGCAGCCGTGCAGGCGGCTTCTGCGGACGAGGAGGCCTACCAGACCGTGGATGAGGATACCGTGGCCCGCGTGGTTTCGGTGATGACCAACATTCCGGTTTACAAGGTCGCCGAGAATGAGGGGACGCGGCTGATGAAGATGGAAGAAGTGCTGCGGGGTGTGGTCGTCGGGCAGGACGAAGCGGTGTCGAAGGTCGTCAAGGCGATCCGGCGGAACCGGGCCGGGCTCAAGGACCCGAACAAGCCCATCGGAACCTTCCTCTTCCTGGGGCCGACCGGTGTGGGCAAGACACATCTGGCCAAGAAGATAGCAGAGTATATGTTTGATTCGGCCGACAGCATCATCCGGATCGATATGAGCGAATACGGAGAGAAATTCTCCTCCAGCCGCCTCATCGGGGCGCCTCCGGGCTATGTGGGTTACAATGAGGGCGGCCAGCTCAGCGAGCAGGTCCGCCGCAAACCTTATTCGGTTGTGCTGCTCGACGAGGTGGAAAAGGCCCATCCCGACATCTTCAACCTGCTGCTGCAGGTCTTGGACGAAGGCCGCCTGACGGACAGTTCGGGCCGCTACATCGATTTCAAGAACACGATCCTGATCCTGACGTCGAACGTCGGCAGCCGGGAACTGAAAGATTTCGGTCGCGGCATCGGTTTCTCCACGGGGACCGAAGACCGGACGGCTTCTCAGAACGCCTTGATCGACAAGGCGCTCGGCAAGGTATTTACCCCGGAATTCCTCAACCGCCTGGACGAACAGATCTATTTCAACGCCCTGTCGCAGGAGGATATCTACCAGATCATCGACATCGAACTGCGGGAACTGCATGGCCGGATGGCTGAATTGGGCTATTCGCTTTCCATCGACAAGACAGCCAAGAAGTTCATCGCCGACGTGGGTTACGACCCGAAGTTCGGCGCCCGGCCGCTCAAGCGTGCCATCCAGCGCTATGTCGAGGATCCGGTCTCGGAGGTCATCATCGAAGGCGTTCCCGCCGGTGCCAAGCTGAAAGTCAAGCTCGGCAAGGACAAGAATTCCACGACGGTCGTAGTGGCTTGATTCCTTGCCTGTGAAGCCCCTTCACATCCGCTACGGCTATTCGCACAAACCACCGCGCAAAAACTCCGTGAAGGGGCTTCACAGGCAAGAAGGAGTTGTTTCGTGGCAGATAAATGTTTGATTATTAGTATTTTTATAATAAATTGCATGCTTTAAGACGCACAACCGATAATGAGCAAAGTCATGAATATCAAAAGTTTATGTGCCACACTTCTTGTGGCGTTTGGGCTGATTTCGGCCACCAGTTTTTCTTATGCACAGGATTGGGGTGGTTTGCAGCGGTTTGCGGCTGCGAATGCGGCCCTCGCGGAGCCGGTGGACGGCCAGCCGCGGGTGGTGCTCATGGGCGATTCCATTACGGAGGAGTGGCTGCGTTTGCGGCCTGATTTCTTCTCGTCCAACGGCTATGTCGGCCGGGGCATCAGCGGCCAGGTATCCGCGCAGATGCTGGTCCGTTTCCGGCAGGATGTCATCGATCTCCATCCAGCGGCGGTGGTCATCAATGCCGGGACCAATGATGTGGCTGAAAACCAGGGTCCTTATGATGAGGATTTTACGCTCGGGAACATCATCTCCATGGTCGAACTCTCGCGTGCAAACGGGATTGCCGTCGTCTTGACATCCGTGCTGCCCGCCGCCCGTTTCTCCTGGCGTCCGGCGCTGACCGATGCCGTCGACAAGATTGCGGCGCTCAATGTCCGGATCCGCGCCTATGCGCAGGAGCAGGGAATTCCCTATGTGGACTATTACACCCCGATGGTCGTGTCCGATCCTTCCCGTGCACTCAATTCCGCTTATTCCAATGACGGAGTCCATCCCGTTCCCGCCGGCTATGAAGTCATGGAGCCCCTGGTGAAGGAAGCCATCGCCACCGCGCTCGAGAATCGCAGCGTCGCCTCAGACGACGACGGCTGCTGCTGTTGTTGCTGCCGTTGATGCGCTGCCGCTGTCGCTGCCGTTGTCTCTGATTTTTTCGCTGCAATGTACGCATCAGATAATCAAGGGTTTATGAAAGTTGATCCCCCTCAAAACGAGGGGGATCAGCTTACGCAACGTTCTGATAATCAAGCGTGTCCGTTGCAGCGCAAGAGCCAGCAGCGCGAGAATCTGCAGCGCAAGAATCGCTTGCTGGCAGAAATGCTCCGGCAGGCGGACCCATCGCAGGTGGCCGGCCTGTCGCGTTTCTTCAAGACCGGCCCCGGACAGTATGGGGAAGGGGATCAGTTCCTGGGCATCAAGGTCCCGGTGACCCGCCGGGTCGTGAAGTCCTGTTGGCGCGAAGTCGGGCTGGACGATTTGGAAGAGTGCATCCGAAGCGAATATCACGAAATCCGTCTGGCCGCGTTGCTGACGCTGGTCCAGCTGTTTTCTGCTGCAAAAAGAGGCCCGCGCACGCTGTCCTGCCCGCCCCGATCGGGTGTCTTGCAGGCGGATTGTGTCGATTTTTATCTTGTCCATACGGAATTCATCAACAACTGGGACCTGGTCGATCTGTCCTGTTATCCGCTGCTCGGCACGTGGTTGCTGGACAAGGACCGGCGGCTGCTCTATGAACTGGCCCGGGACGGGAAAACGATCTGGGAGCAGCGCATCGGTATCGTCAGCACCATGACTTTCATCCGCCACGGACAGCTCGACGACACCTTCGCCATCGCCGACATCCTGCTCCACCATCCCCACGACTTGATTCACAAAGCCGTCGGCTGGCTCCTCCGCGAAGCCGGCAAGCGTGACGAAGATGCCCTCAAGGCCTGGTTGCAGGCGGATGGGTCCGGGGCAGAACCCCGTTATCAGTCCATGCCCCGCACGATGCTTCGCTACGCAATTGAAAAATTCCCCGAATCCGTCCGTCAGCAGTATCTTCGTCGTTAGCGGGGATGCTCCTTGGCGGACTAGCGCGCTACGCGGCGGTTCTGGAGGATGACGGAGAGGACGATCAGCGTCAGGCCGAGCCAGAACGACCAGCCGACTTCGCGCGTTTCGTGGAAGAGGAGTGCCGCCAGGGCGATGCTGTACACGGGTTCCAGGTTGTAGGTCAGGTTGACGGTGAAGGCCGAGAGTTTCCGCAATGCCTGGAGCTGGAAGAGGAAGGGGACTACGGTCAAGACCGAGCCCAGCAGCAGGAGCCAGATCCAGTCGTCCCCCGCCGGCAGGATGGGTTCGGCGGGCAGCACGGTGGCTTGAAGCGGAATACAGAGGGTCAGGAACAAGGCCCCGCCGATCAGTTCCCAGAGAAGCATGGTGGGCGTATCCTGCCCGGTGCGCGCGGCTACTTTGACATTCAGGATGGCAAAGATGGAGTAGAGGGCTGCCGACAGCAGGCCGAGGGCGATGCCGAGCCGGTAGCGGACGTCCAGGCTGAAGATCAGCAGGACACCGGCGATGGAAATGAAACTGATGAGAACCTCTTTCCAGGAAACCCGCGTCCGCTTGATCAGCGGTTCGAACAGGGTGGTGAAGAAGCAGGAAGTGGCGATGCAGGCTACGCCGATCGATACGTTCGCCGTCTGGATGCTGGCGAAGAAGGCTACCCAATGCAAGGCCAGCAGCACGCCGCAGCCGGCAATCTGCCGCATGTCCCGATGCCCGACCCGGTGCAGGCGCCCCATGGACCCCAGCACGAGGACGAGCGTGACAATGCTGATCAGCATCCGGTACCAGACCAGCGGCAGGCCGCTGAGCGAGATCATCCGGCCGAAGATCCCGGTCCAGCCGGCGAGGAAGACGGCGGTGTGGAGGAGGATCAGGGTACGGGTATTCTCTTTCATGGCCAGATAGATTGCCTGCGCCTCTTTTAACGGGCGAGGATGTCGAGGATGCCGTCGATGCTGTCCACGACGGCATCGAACAATTTGTACATCAGTTCCGGCTCCTGCTTTTCAGGAATATAGACCACGGTCTTGATACCCTTTCCGGCGAACCAGCCGGCTTCGGTGTGGGCGCTCCGGCCGCAGGGAAGCACCAGGACGCAGGCGTCGGCCCATTCCATCGCCCGGAAGTCCGCCTGAAAGCCCTTCTCCGCCACAGGATGGTCCAGATGTCCGATGTACTCGCGGGCCGTCCATTCCTGCCACCGTGCATCGACATCCGCCCAGTGGAATCCGCCGGGATTCTCGGCAGGATTGCGGAAATCATAGACTTCGTGCCCGGCTTCGCGCAAGCGTGCGACGACATCGGGCTGATAGGGGTTGCGCCAGCTGGAGGCAACGTAAACTTTGGCCATGGAAATTATCTTTTTTGCAGAATGCGAAGATAATGACTTTTCTAGTAACTTTGTAGAAATGATCAAAAAAGAGACTATGATCGACGACATCCTTCAATATAACCGGCAATTCGTGGCTGACAAGGGCTACGAGCCCTTCATCACCGACAAATATCCGGCCCGGAAACTGGCCGTGCTCACCTGTATGGACACGCGCCTTACGGAACTCCTTCCCAAGGCCTTGGGCCTCAAGAACGGCGATGCCAAGATCATCAAGAACGCCGGCGGACTCATCCTGTCGGAAACGGATTCGGCCATCCGTTCGCTGCTGGTGGGCATCTACGAACTGGGCGTCCGGGAAGTGATGGTGGTGCATCATTCAACCTGTGGCGCCTGCCATATGAGCTACGACGCCTTCCGCCCGCACATGCTCGAACACGGCATCTCCGAGGAGACGCTCGCCGAATGGGAGGCCAAAGGCGTGGCTGAGTGGCTCGAAGGCTTCCACGATACGGAAGCCTCCGTCCGCCGGACCGTGGCCGTCATCGTCCACCACCCGCTGGTGCCCGAAGACGTCGTCGTCCGCGGTTTCATCATCGATTCGGTGACCGGCGCACTGACCGAAATCAAGTAGTCAAAAAACAGCAAGTCAATGGGTGCCCTCCTGGAAAAGACAGGTTCCGTCTTCCGGCAGCTTCGCCGGAGTTTTACGACATTCCCCGTCGAGACGCTCCTCGGCGTAACGTATTTCATCTTGTTTCTGTATAGCCGGTACAAAGAAGTGTCCGATGTGACATTCCTGGCCTTTTTCCCGCTGTATGTACTGACCTATTCCTTCCATCAGCTCAAGTGGAAGGTGCCATATCTCCTTTCGTATTTCCTGTGGATTCCCGTCATGCTATTCTGTCCGGAATCCGAATGGGGGATCGGCATCGCCTGGCTGCTGGCCGCCATTCTGCTGGTGGCTGGCTTCCGGAGAATGGAGGATGAGGCTTTCGCGGGAAACCTCCTGCATGTTGTCAAACAGTTGGCGATCGCCTTTTTGCTGGGCGGCGTGCTGTTGCTGCTTGCCGAGGCGATCGTGGGAACGATTGACCTGCTGTTCTCGAAAGATCATTTGCCGGATATTTGGTTCATGGCTCCTGCCTCGTTCGTCGGCTTTGTCGTAATCCCGTTGCTTTGCTGTCTCCTTGTCTCAGAAGTGCCGGACGAGGAAGAATACCGTCTCATGGGCATCTTGACCGACAAACTGCTGACGCCTGCTCTGCTGATATATACGCTTATCCTGTATGCTTATGCGGTTTTGATCCTTTTCCAATGGAAACTGCCGGACGGCGGTGTGGCTTATATGGTAACGGCATTCATAGCCCTTGCGCTGCTGACCCTCCTCTTGCGTACCCACTATGGCAACCGGCCTGTGTCTTGGTTTTTTGATCACCTGACACTGGTTGCCATTCCGCCGATGGTCCTGCTGTGGATCGGGATGGTGCGTCGTATCTCGGATTACGGGCTGACTACGCAAAGGGTTTATCTATTGGCATTGGTACTCCTGCTGACGTTGTTCCTGCTCTTGCTGCTCCGCCGACGCCCCTGGACCTTCCAGCCGATGGCGCTGATTCTGGCGGTAGTGACCATGCTGCTTACCTATATCCCAGGCTTTTCTGCGAAAGATTTCGGAATCCGCAGCCAGCAGAAGCGTCTGGCGAAAATCCTTCCCAGTGTCCTGGTCGATGGCCGATTCCCGGATTCGGTCGATCCAGCTTTGGAAAAGACCTGGCTGCAGATCGCGGATGCCTGGCAATATCTGCAAGCAAATATGCGTGCTTCGGAATTTAAGGAACAGTATGCCGTGTATGGTAATTGTCCGGTATTTGAAAACCGATGGGGAAATCTTTCCGAAAAGGAGCCCAGCAAAGAAGCCGTGATGCACCAGTTGACGGGAGCGGTTGATTTGGGTGAATATACGATTCTTGTGCCTGCGCGGCATTACTTCTGCCGCCGGGATTCAGCGGCGTTTTGTTTCCTGGCCGAGGATTCTGCGGACGAAGTGTTGCTTCGGTGTGACATTTTGAACCGATTGAATGAACAGGTCCCTGACGAGCAATTACTGATTTATGAGAACGGCCGCTATATGGCTGTATTCGAAATGATTATCGATTATAGGGGCTCCGGCCGCGATCCGGTCGAAAATTTTATGACATCCGGACCGAGTCTTTTCAAAAAACCCGAATAGTCGTCATCCGTCTTTTGGGAAAAGGTCAGCGGAGGCTGGCCAGGGCTTTGGCGGTGCGGGCGGCGAGGCGGGCGTTGTTCAGGACGAGTTGGATGTTGGCCGCGAGGGAGTCGCCGCCGGTGAGTTCCTTGACGCGGGCGAGGAGGTAGGGGGTGGTTTCCTTTCCGTGGATGCCCAGCCGGCGGGCGTCGGCGACGGCCGTGTCGATGGCGGCATTGATCCGCTGCGGGTCCATGGAATAGGCTTCGGGGATGGGGTTGGTCACGAGCATGCCGCCGCCCAGTTCCATGTCCTGCTGGGCGCGGAAGGCGGCTGCCAGTTCTTCCGGCGAATCCAGCCGGTAATCCACTTTGAGGCCGCTGGTCCGCGTGTAGAAGGCCGGAAGTTCTTCGGTCTGGTAGCCGATGACGGGGACGCCTTTGGTTTCCAGATATTCCAGCGTCAGGCCCAGGTCCAGGATGGCTTTCGCGCCGGCGCAGATGACCATGACCGGCGTGCGGCCGAGTTCTTCCAGGTCGGCGGAAATATCCATCGTCACTTCGGCGCCGCGGTGGACGCCGCCGATACCGCCGGTGGCAAAGACCGGGATTCCGGCCAGATGGGCGATGATCATCGTCGTCGCCACGGTCGTGGCGCCGTCGGCGCCGCGGGCGACCAGTACCGGAAGGTCGCGGCGCGAGGCCTTGGTCACGGCCGGACCTTTCTTGCCCAGGTATTCGATTTCATCCGCCGTGAGGCCGGCTTTGAGTTTGCCGCCGATGACGGCAATCGTGGCCGGTATCGCCCCTGCCTGGCGGACCGTTTCCTCTACGCGGAGCGCAGTCTCCACATTCTGAGGATACGGCATGCCGTGTGAAATGATGGTCGATTCGAGGGCGACGACCGGTGCGCCATTGAGCAAGGCTGCCTGAACGGCAGGGGAAAGAGAGAGATGAATATTCATTGTTGCAAAGATACGCTTTTTCTATCGATTAAAATGATAACTTTGTGGAATGAAACGCTTTTTGCTATTATTGCTGTGGGGCCTGCTGGCCGCAGCGACGCTGTCCGCCCAGGTTTCGCGCTATGTCAACCCGATGATCGGAACGGCGGGGATGGGGCACTGCTTTCCGGGTGCCTGCGCCCCCTTCGGCGCCGTGCAACTTTCACCCGACACGGATACCATCCCGCACAACATCAACGGCAAGTACCAGCCGCGCGCCTACGCTTACTGCGCTGGCTACCAGTATGAGGACAACACCATCGTCGGCTTCAGCCACACCCATCTCAGCGGAACGGGCCACTCCGACCTGGGCGACATCCTGATCATGCCCCAGACCGGCGCGCTGCAGCTGACGCCCGGTACGAAAGAAGATCCGGATTCCGGCTACCGCCAGCGCTTCAGCCACGACACGGAGCACGCGGAGCCCGGCTACTACGAAGTCACGCTCGCCGACAGCGGCGTCCGCGCGCGGCTTACCGCCACGCAGCGCGTGGGCGTCCACCAGTACACCTTCCCGAAAGGCAGCCCCCAGCGCCTGGTGGTGGACCTGCTCCACGGCATCTACAACTACGACGGCAAAGTCCTCTGGTCGAGCCTCCGCGTCGTGAGCGACACGCTCGTCGTGGGCTTCCGCATCACCGACGGCTGGGCCCGCTTCAACCAGACCTATTTCGCCATCTCCTTCTCCAAGCCCATCGTCAACTATGGTTATGCCGACCGCCGACAGCCCGACTACCGCGGCTTCTGGCGCAAGTTCGACCTCCATCACAATTTCCCCGACATCGCCGGCCGCGACGTCACGGCCTATTTTGAGTTCGACGCCGAGGCGCCCGAACTCGAGGTGAAGGTGGCCTTATCGGGCGTTTCGACGGAAGGCGCGCAGAAGAACCTGGCCGCGGAGGCGGCCGGAAAGTCGTTCGACACCATCCGTCTGGAAACGGCGGCGGCCTGGGAAAAGGAGCTGGGCGTCGTGGAAATCGAAGGGACGGACGACCAGAAAGCCAGTTTCTATACGGCCCTCTACCATACGATGATCAACCCGTCTGTTTATATGGACGTCGATGGCTGCTACCGCGGCATTGACGGGGGAGTCCATCAGGCCGAAGGCTTTACGAATTACACGATTTTTTCGCTTTGGGATACCTACCGGGCGGAGCACCCCCTGCTCGGCCTGCTGAAGCCCGGCCGCAACACCGATATGGTGCGCTCGATGCTGGCCCACTGGCGGCAGAATCCCGTCGGAATGCTGCCGGTCTGGAGCTTGCAGGGCAATGAAGGCTGGTGTATGACCGGCTATCACGCGGTCAGCGTCGTGGCGGACGCCCTTGTCAAAGGCGCCGCCATCAATCCGGAAGAGGCCCTCGCGGCAATGGTGGCCACGGCGAACTGCCCGTATCTGCCCACGCTGCAGGACTACATCCGCTGCAGCTATGCGCCCTTCGACGCCGATGCGACTGCGGCCTCCAATACGCTGGAATATGCCTACGACGACTGGTGCATCGCGCAGGCCGCCCTTTATACGGGCCGGAAAGACATCGCGGAGGAATTCGGCCGGCGGGCGCTCAACTACCGGAACACCTTCGATCCGGCCAGCGGTTTCGCCACGCCGCGCTACCGGGACGGCCGTTTCAAGCCGGACCTTGATCCGCTGCAGACCTACGGGGAGGGTTTCATCGAAGGAAATTCGTGGAATTTCTCCTTCCACGTCCCGCAGGATCCGGAAGGCCTGATGGCTTGTATGGGCGGTGAAAAAGTATTCCGGGAACGGCTGGACGCCCTGTTCGAGATGGAGCTGCCGGAGCGGTACTATGCCGACAACGAAGACATCACGGCTGACTGTCTGATCGGCGGCTACGTCCACGGCAACGAGCCCAGCCACCACGTGCCGTACCTCTATGCCTGGACTACGCAGCCCTGGAAGACCCAGGACCGCATCCGGACCATCCTCGACCGGATGTACCGCAACGACATCCGTGGCCTCGGCGGCAACGACGACTGCGGGCAGATGTCGGCCTGGTACGTGTTTTCGGCGATGGGCTTCTATCCCGTGGCCCCGGGCAGCGACCGCTATGTCATCGGCGCGCCGTACCTTCCGTATGTGAAAGTTACGCTTGAAAGTGGAAAGACTCTGGAAATCAAGGCCCCGGGCGTGAGCGACAGCAAACGTTACATCCGTCGCATCCGGCTGAACGGCCAGCCTTTGCGTCGCCGCTACCTGACGCACGAAGAACTCACCGGCGGCTGTATGCTGGAATTCGAGATGGATTCGCGCCCGAACAAGCGGCTGTAGGCCGCGGCTTTCTTCTCGAGGGCTTCAATTTCCATCGGCTTCCAGGTAGAAGACGGCCGAACTGTATTTCTGGGGCAGGTCGGGATTGAACGCGCCGCTCTGCAGGAAGGATCCGGAGAAGACGCCGCCGTCGCCCCACCAGCAGGAACGGTCCACGTTGAGTTCCTTCACCGTGTAGCTGCGCTCCGGATCGAGCCCTTCGAGCCGGAAAGCGTGCTGCGATCCTTCGCGGTTCTGGTAGCGGAGGCAGTAGGTATAGACTACGGCGCGGGACTTGTCGGGCGACACGTACATCAGGGCATAATAGTCGCTGTCGTAAGGCGAGGAAAGGCGGTACAGGTCTCCGTTGAAGACCAGGTCGCGGTACTGGTAGTAGGAGGCGATGCAGCGTTCGGCCAGCGCCCGCTCCTGCTGTGAGAAATGCTTCGGCTGGAGCTCCAGGCCGAGCCGGCCGGCGCAGGCCATGTCGAAGCGGAACTTCAGCGGCGTGACGTTGCCGCTCTGGTGGTTGGGCACGGCCGAAACGTGGGCGCCCATGATGAACGGCGGGTAGATGAGGTTGGTGGCGTACTGGATGTAGGCGCGGCAGTCGCCGTCGGTGTTGTCGCTGGTCCAGATCTCGTCGAACCAGCGCAGGGCTCCGTAATCCACGCGCCCGCCGCCCGAAGAACAGCACTGGATCAGCACGTCGGGATATTTCGCGCGGATGCGCCGCATCACGTTGTAGAGGCCCTGGGTGTATTCCACGAAGAAACGGTCCTGCTCCTTGCCGAGGTAGGTGCTGCCGAACGACTGGATCACGCGGTTGCAGTCCCATTTGACATAATCGATGTTTTTCGAGAGCTGCATCACGCCGTCGAAGATGCCGTACACGAAGTCCTGCACGGCCGGGTTCGACAGGTCGAGGACCCATTGGTTGCGTTCCTGGTAGATGTCGCGCCCCGGGCTCTTGACCACCCATTCGGGATGGTTGTGCGCCAGGTTCGACTGGGGGTTGACCATCTCGGGCTCGATCCAGATGCCGAACTTGAGCCCTTTGTCGTGGGCGTAGGAAGCGACGTAGTCGATGCCTTCCGGCAGTTTGTCGGTGTTGACTTCCCAGTCTCCGAGGCCGGCGTTGTCGCCGTTGCGCGGATAGTCTTTGGCGAACCATCCGTCGTCGAGCACGAACATCTCCAGGCCCATGCCGGCCGCGTCATCGATCATCCGCAGCAGCGTCTCGGTGGTGAAGGTGAAGTAGGCGCCTTCCCAGCTGTTGAGGAGGGTGGGGTGGACCTGTCCGCCGCGGTAGACGCCCCAGTTGCGCGCCCAGTGGTGCAGGTTGCGGGAGGCCTGTCCGGCACCGGCGCCGGACCAGGTCCAGACCATGTCGGGCGTGACGAAGGTCTTGCCGGAAGGCAGCGGATAGGCGGCGGCGTGCGGGCTGATGCCGGCCAGTACGTGGAGGCGTCCGGCGTCGTCGTTGTCGAAGGTCAGGCGGAAGTTGCCGCTCCAGGCCAGGGCGCCGGCGACGACCTCGCCGGCCGTTTCGCTGAATTCGCCCGTGCCCAGGCTCAGCATAAAGGAGGGATTGTTCCGCTGGGTGGCCTGCACGCCGCGGCGGCTTTCGATGACCTTGGTGTCGTGGCCGAGCCGTTCGCGCTCCACCTGCATCTCGCTGGCCCAGCCGCCCCAGGTGTGGGTGAGCAGGTAGCGGTCGGCCTCGAAGTGCATCGCGGAAGAGGCGTAGTCGAGCAGTTCTGCCGGCTTCTTCCCGCCGTTTGTGATTTCGGTATGGGCGAGGATGACGTCTTCCTTCCCGTAGGCTTCGTAGACCAGTTTCACCTGCAGGGCGGTGACGGGATCCTTCAGGGAGATTTCCGTGGTGGTGACGCCGTCTTTGCTGCGGGACTGGTGCCCGGTGTAATAGAGTTCCGTGTTATGGGTGCCGTCGGCATAGCGCACGTGGAGGGCGGGGGAGCCGACGAAAACGCCGCCGGTGGTCGGGACCGTCATCGGGCCGGCCCCGTTGGGGCGCCCGGCCTGGGCATCCATGCCCAGGAAACGGCCCGGATCGGCGACGCGTGCGCCGTAGTGCCGCGTGCGCAGGTTGCCGGCTGCGTCGACGGTCAGGATGAGCTGGGTCTGGTCGGTATGAATATCGATGACCGTGGGCGTGACGGCCGTCAGGACGGCCGGAAGGCTGCAAAGGGCGAGAATGGCAAGAAAAACTTTCCGCATACTGTTCAGATATTTTTCACAAGATAGGCAAACTCTATGAAAAAACAGCATAATTGTAAAAATAGTATCAAAATATGTTGAAATTGTATAGTTTATTTATACCTTTGTAAAATAAGATACTTGTTTGGATGAGTACGATTTTCAGGGAAATCACGCCGCTTTCGGAAAAGGACTGCTTCTATATTGTGGAGCGGCACAAGTCGGAATTCCTCTATCCGCTGCATTCGCACCGGGATTTCGAATTGAACTTCATCGAAAACGGCCAGGGTGTCCGGCGGGTGGTCGGCGACAGTGTCGAGACCATCGGTCCGTACGAGCTCACGCTGGTGGCCGGCATCGACCTGGAACATGGCTGGCAGCAGGGGACCTGCACGGAAAACGACATCCGCGAGATCACCATCCAGTTCTCCCCGGAACTGTTCTCCCGCGAAACGCTCAACCGGGGCCAGTTCGCTTCCATCAGCCGGATGTTCACCCGCGCCGAGCACGGCCTGACTTTCTCCATGAAGACCATCATGAAAGTCTATTCGCTGATCGACAGCCTTGCCTCAGTATCAGAGCCTTTTGAACAATATCTGCAATGCCTGAAGATCCTCTATGAACTTTCCCTGGCGGAAGACTCCCGCGTGCTGGCCAGCAGTTCGTTCGTCCGTACGAATCCCGATCCGGAAAGCCGGCGCGTCAAGAAGGTGAAGCAGTATGTTTCCGAGCATTATGCCGAGGATATCAAGCTGGACAAGCTGGCCGGCCTGGTGGGGATGGCGCCTTCCGCATTCAGCCGTTTTTTCCGCCAGCATACCGGACGCACCGTGATGGACTACCTGATCGATGTCCGGCTGGGCAATGCGGCCCGGATGCTGGTCGATACCAGCCAGAGCATCTCGGAGATCAGCTTCCGCTGCGGTTTCAACAACCTGTCGAATTTCAACCGGATCTTCAAGGCCAAGCGCGGCTATACCCCGCGGGACTTCCGCACCCTTTTCAAGAAGACGCGCGTGTTTGTCTAGCAAGATAAAAAAGTATCAGATTTCGTCAATTTTGTATTTGTTGTCAAAACAGAATCCGCCTACCTTTGTAACGGATTAATAGCGTTTTGGCCAAACTTATGAAATCGTTTTACAGGCTTGCCCTGGCGGGTCTGCTCGTCCTGGCAGCATCTTGTTCTACCCGCTCGCCGTTCGTGCGGGTGGAAAATGCGCATTTTGTGCGCGACGGACATCCATACTATTTTATCGGCACCAACTTCTGGTACGGTCCGATCCTGGCTTCCGAAGGCCGGGGCGGGAATCTCGACCGGCTCGTCCGGGAACTCGATACGCTCAAGGCGCTCGGCCTGGAGAACCTGCGGGTCCTGGTGGGCGGCGACGGTCCGGACGGGGTCTTTTCCCGCGTGGATCCCTCGCTCCAGACGGCGCCGGGCGTGTACAATGACACGCTGCTGCGCGGCCTGGACCGCTTCCTCGTCGAACTGGGGAAACGCGACATGCACGCCGTCCTCTACCTGAACAATTCCTGGGAATGGTCGGGCGGTTACGGACAGTATCTGGAGTGGGGGACCGGGGAGAAGGCCCTGATCCCGCTGATCGACGGATACGGCCCCTTCATGCAGCAGATGGCAAAGTTCCAGACCTCCCGGGAGGCGCAGGAACTCTTCTACCAGCATGTCCGCACCATCGTCGGCCGGACGAATTCCCTCACCGGCAAGCCTTATCGGGACGATCCGGCCATCTTTGCCTGGCAGATCGGCAATGAGCCCCGCTGCTTCTCCGATGATCCGGCGGTCCGCGACGGCTTCATCGGCTGGCTTACGGAGGCTGCCCGCCTGATCAAGGAGATCGACCCCAACCACATGGTTTCCACCGGCAACGAAGGCCTGATGGGCTGTGAGGCGGATCCGGCCCTGCTGGAGCGCGTAAACGCCATCGAAAACATCGATTACATGACGGTCCATATCTGGCCTTACAACTGGAACTGGGTCCGGGCCGACAGTCTGGAGGCAGATCTGGACAGCGCCCTGGTCAAGACCGACGCCTATATTGAGGAGAACCTGGCCGTCGCCCGCAGGCACGGCCTGCCGATGGTGGTGGAGGAGTTCGGCTTCCCGCGCGACGGCTTCTCCGACAGCCGGGAGGCCGCGACGACCTGCCGCGACCGCTACTACGCCCACATTTTCGCCAAGGTGGCGGACCATACGCTGGACGGCGTCAACTTCTGGGGATGGAGCGGTTTTGCGCAGCCCGCCCATTCGCAGTGGGAACGCGGTGACGATTACACCGGCGACCCGGCCCAGGAGGCCCAGGGCCTGAACGGTGTCTATGTGACGGATTCTACCCTTGAAATCATAAAATCATTTTAACTTATTATCAACAAAACCTATCGCATGAAAAGCAAGCTGTTTACCTTCATGCTGGCACTGTTTGCCACCGGAGCCGCCCTGTTCGCGCAAGTCAGGGTGACGGGTGTCGTCAAGGACGATACCGGCTACGGGGTCATCGGCGCCAGTGTCATGGAGAAAGGCACCCAGAACGGTGCCGTCACAGACTTGGACGGCAAATATGAGATCCGGGTAAAAGCCGGAGCGACGCTCGTATTCTCGTCCATCGGCTATGCCACGCAGGAGATTGCCGTCGGGAACCGTTCGGTCATTGATGTCCTGCTGGAACTCGATACCGAGCTGCTCGACGAAGTGGTCGTCGTGGGCTACGGTACGATGAAACGAAGCGACCTCTCCGGCGCCTCCGTCTCGATGAAGGAGGAGGACCTCAGGGGCTCGATCATCACCAACCTGGACCAGTCCCTGCAGGGACGTGCCGCCGGTGTGACCGCCGTGTCCACCTCCGGTGCCCCGGGTTCTTCTTCGTCCATCCGCGTCCGCGGCCAGGCGACGGTCAATGCCGGCGCTGAACCGCTCTACGTCATCGACGGTGTGATCGTCCAGGGCGGCGGCACTTCCGGCGGCGACTTCGGTCTGGGCGGCCTGGGCAACGGCCGTGTCTCGACCATCTCCCCGCTGGCCACCATCAACCCGGCCGACATCGTTTCGATGGAAATCCTCAAGGACGCTTCCGCGACCGCCATCTACGGTGCGCAGGGCGCGAACGGCGTCGTGCTGATCACCACCAAGCACGGCAAG